>NZ_JAFUSK010000019.1 GCF_017471675.1 Pseudobutyrivibrio sp. | reverse complement strand
TCTTAGGAGCTACAGAAGCTGTGGCATTATTCTTGCCTGCTTGAGCTGATGTAGAACCTGATACTGCTGGGCCTGCTGCTGGAACGCTGGCTTCGTCGATTGTCTTTGTGCCACTGCTTGCCTGACTGCTTCCATTAGATGAAGAGCTGCTTCCACCATTTCCGCCAGATGGCTGGCTTGGCTGTGATGGGTTGCTTGGCTTAGATGGCTGTGGATTCTCAGGCTTAGGTTCCTCAGGCTCTGCTGTCTTAGATACCTGAACAAACTCAAACTTATCCAGATTTGGTGTGTAGTTAACACAAGTGTTTACACCATTTACACCATTCTTGTGATGACGATAATCATTGTTGTAAATCTTGATTACGTTCTTGCCAGCCTTTAGGTCAAGAGCTACACACTGACTTCTAAATGAATCCACACTATATGTATTTCTAAAGTATACTGTCTTTTCATCCTTACCATTTACATCTAATGTGATGAATCTATCAATCATCTGAGCATTGTAAGCGTGGCTTCCGAATAGCTCTTTGTTTGACTGATATACAACAAGCTCATACTTGCCAGCACTTGGAGCATTGTACTCAATCTCAAGTGCGTTCTTGCCATCCTTTGATGCAAGGATTTCATTTACGAATTTTCCTCCTGAAGCTGCTGGATTTTCTGCTACTGTTACATCACCAATAAGCTTGCAATCCTCAGCTTCAATAGCTGTAATATTTTTGTTATCAACCTTTTCGATTGTAAGGTTATCTACAGCAAGTGCTGCACTAGTTGAATCAAGGTCGATGATGTTAATACCTCTCTCAAGGAATACATCTGTAGTAACTGTATTCCATTCGCTACCAGTTGCTCCAGCCTTAAGAGTATCAACCTTTCTATCTAATGTCTTGTTAGAGTTGTTTACATATACGCCGATTTCTGCAGCGTCGCTTCCATTGTATTTAACTGAAAGCTTGTAGGTTCCGTTTTCCTTTGCAAATGTGATAAAGCGGATTCCACCACCATCCTTCACTGATGTATCAAGTCCTACTGCATAGCCTGCACCTGTATAGCCATTTACATCATTTGCTGTACGTACTGTTGTTGCTGTCTGGCTGCCAAGGATGTTGTAATCGCTAAGCTCTGCTTCGTAAGTCTTTACATTCTTGTCATTGTAAAGTGCGTTTTCATCACCAATAAATGTAAGATATACGCAGTCGATTGATGCTTTGCCTTCGCTATCTGTACCGCTTACAGAAATATCATGTGCGCCCTTTGTAAGATATACATATTCTGTGTGCAAGCCTGACATGTAGAAGGTAAGAGTATTCTGAAGATACATATCTGTCTTGTACTCACCATCTACAAATAGCTTCTGAATAGCATTCTTTGGGTCATTTGCTGCTGTGTTGTAGGTGTTGTTGCCTGTACCAGCACCATAAACCATGTCAAATCTATAATAGCCATCCTCTGGAACATCTACCTTAAATGTAGCCTTTGCGCTTTCGCTATCAAGTCCCTGTGCCTGACCAATGCCTGAGCATGCAAAGCTTTGATTCTTTCCAGCTTCTCTTGCGCCGCCTGTAAGCTCTGCTTCCTCGCCTTCGTAGGTCTTCTTCCAAGGTCCGTTTTCTACAACACCAACTTCGGCATCAGCATCAGCTGGTGTGATTGTAAGATTGTAAGCTGCTGCCGCAACTAATTCGTCCATCTTAATCTGGCAGCTTCCGTCCTCACCTACTTCAAACACTTCCTTCTTCATATATGTAGGAGCTACTGCTGCACCGTTAATACCTGTCCAATCAGTACATTCAAATTTAACTTCAATCTTGTCACCGAAAATGCTCTTATCGATATTGTTAAGATTCAATACAGCATTCTCTGCGCCACCGAAGATTACGTTTGAAGATTTCTTGTTGCTGTCTACTGATGCAACCCCATAGAACTGTGTCTGTGGAAGGCCAGATACATCGATGTTTACTGTCTCACCTGAAAGCTCACCATACCATTTGTACAACCACCATGCACCATTTGGCTCGTTGTTGTCTGCTGCTAAATCGCTAAGGTTGTTAGAGATGTGCCAGTATGCAAGACAAGCTGTAACCTTTTCATCCTCGAAAAGACCAATCCATCTTGCAAGAGCACCTGGTACTCCAAGATGTGTGAAATCTGCATACTCGTTGATAACAATTTCTCTTGGCTCTGTGATAAGCCCTGGTTCAAGCCAGTATTTCTTTTCAAGGTCTCTATAGTGAACTACATTATTATGGAAGTTATTGTACAAATCGTTGTTAAGTACATGCCATGAAATCTGATAAGGTATGCAATCATTCTCAGCGCAGAACTGCATGTAGGTTTCTAGCTGTCTAGCCTGATAACAGCAGAAGTTTGGACCTGCCACCTTGGCATCCTTGTCGATTTCCTTTACAGCCTTATAAGCCTTGAGCCAAGCTGCGTCAAATTTTGACATATCATTGCTCCAGATTTCATTGAACCAGTTTCCTTCTGGCTCGTTGAAAAGTACGTATACTGCCACATCGCTAAGGCCAACTTCCTTTGTCTGCTTAACCATAGTCTGAAGCTTTTCGCAATATTCATCCATTCCTTCATATTCGTATGGCCAGTTTGCATAGATATCTGGGCATGCGATCTGGATGGAATCACCACCTGCCTCTAAGAAGGTGTCTGCCATGATAAGCACATCACCGTTTGGATGCTGTAAGCCCTCTGCTGGCTTCTGCTCGCACATGTATGGCTTGATAGCAGTCTGGAGATTTACGCTAGGAACGTTATCCTCGCCTACTCCATAAAGATATCCTGTTGCACCGTGCTTTACAGGGCCTGTCTTTGCACTCATATCGATATCAAGTGTGCCACGTGATACAGGCTTTTTCATTTCTGGGAATGAGCTGTACAATTCCTTAACTTGGTCTTCTGTTAATGCCACATCATAAAACTCTACATCATCCATGTAGCCCTTAAAATCATTATCTGATGTGTAATATGATTTACCAAGAGATGCGTATTTTAAAGTCTTAAGATATTCTGAATCAAGTAGCTTTGGTAGCACATCCACCACCTTTTTAGTGTTATCAGCGCCATCTGTGAAACCTAAGCTCTTACCGTTTAAATAAACCTTGTATTCATCCTCTTTAAATGTAACTGTAAGATACTGCCAAGCATCTCTTGTAAGCTGCTTATCAAATTTAACCTTTGTCTTTACATCTGTGCTTTCGTTTGGCTTGCCTACATATAATGTCATATCGTAAGCGCCGCCACCTGCTGCAAATGCAAAATCAGGATCATTCCACCAGTTTGCACCTGAATTGGTTGCGCCGATTGGAGCGTTGCTTGCGTCAAATAGCTTAGAATAGTTCTGCGCATCAGATGTTGGATTTACCCAAAGGGACATGGTGAATTCCCCATTTTCACTTTCAGCAATCTTTGCAAATAAATCCTCTGGCAAATCCATCGAGCCTTTTCCAGGAAGATATAAAACACTGCTGTCCTTTTGCTCATCCTTTACAATCTTTGCATCATCACGAAGCTTGTCCTTTACTGAATCCTCATCTTCAAAATTGTATGAGTATACTGGACTTGGGGTTTCGTCTTTCTCCTCTTTTAGCTTCTTCTTTTTCTTTTTGTCTTTGTCCTCTTTATCTTCATCTTCCTCAGAATCTTCATCTTCAGATTCCTCATCTAAATCTTCATCAGATTCTTCGGTGTCTTCTTTAGCTTCCTTTGACTCGTCTACTTTAGACTCATCCTTCTTTTCTTCTTTTTTAGATGCCTCCTCAGTCTTTTCCTCAGATTTTTCCTCGGTTTTTTCTTCTGACTTTTCTTCTGGTGCCTCTTTAACTTCTTCTCCAGTAGCCCCCTTCGCTACTTCTTCACCCTCAATTGTCTGCTCTTTGGCTTCCTTCACATCATCCACAGCCGCTGCTTGTACTGGCACCCCTGTTGCCACTACCTGCGTCGCAAGCGCAAGAGCAAGAGTCCTTTTAACCCACTTGTTTTTCATCACAACCTCCTCAATTATTATTCTCCTAAATAATCTTTTATAATTTTCCTCCAGATGTGGCTATACCTTCTATGAATTGCTTCTGGAAAATCACATAGATTACTATCATTGGCAGGCAGGCGATGAGAGCTGCTGCCATTAGCTCAGGGTAGTTGGATGAGAACTGTCCCTGCATCTTTGATAGTGCGCTTGCCAGTGTGGTCTTGTTTGTATCAGGGCATACAATCATTGGCCACATCAAATCCTTATATGCAAATACCGCTGTGAAAATTCCCAGGGCAACCATTGATGATTTTGTAAGAGGCGCCATGATAAATAAGAATGTCTGGCCGATGTTGCAGCCGTCTAATCTGGCAGCCTCCTCCAGCTCCTTAGGTAATCCCAAGTAAGCCTGTCTAAGCAAGAATGTTCCAAAAGCTGATACCATACCAGGGAACAGAAGGCCCAGTAGCGAATTGGTCCAGCCCAGCTTACTTACCATTACATACTGTGGAATAATGAAAATCTGTGATGGTATCATCATCTGAAACAATACCAACGCAAACATCAAATCTCTGCCTTTGAACTGAAGTCTTGCAAATGCATAGCCTGCGATTGTAGATGTAAGAACAGCGCAAAGCACGCGCAAGGCTATCATTGCAATTGTGTTAAAGTACAATCTTCCAAAATTGACGTTGTGGACTACCTTAACAAAGTTGTCTACCCTCCAATGTGATGGGAAGATTACGAATGGGTCCATCTGAGTTGATTCACCCACAGTCTTAAATGCTGTAAGCACCATCCATGCAAATGGAACCAGCATAATAAACGACATTATTACAAGAACTATATATATGATTACTTTGTTTTTATTTCTCATTTCATTCACCCCTTTTAGTTATAATGAACCCACTTCTTTTGGCCTATCATCTGTAGTACTGTAAAGAACATTATTACTACAAGAAGTACCACAACTACTGTGGCGCCATAGCCCTTATTGCTCTGTGTGAATGAATATTTGTAGAACAAGCAAACCAGTGACTGAGTCTTCATCAGGGCTGGATTGTTGTTGTCAATAACCATGTAGATAACATCGAATACCTGCATTGCTGCAATTACTCTTGTAACCAGCACGAAAAAGATGGTTGGTGATATAAGAGGAATTGTAAGGCTGAAAAACTGCTGTACACCTGTTGCCCCGTCAATTGCTGCCGCCTCGTAGTAATCCCTTGGTACCTCCTGAAGTCCTGCTAAAAACAGAACCATGTTGTAACCGATGATTGACCAGATACCGATGATTGCAATTGAATAGATTGCGATTTTAGGATTTGAAATCCAGTTTGTCTTGCCTGGTAATATATGATTCAAAAGGCCAAACTCAGAATTATATAGCCATCTCCAAACCATTGCGATAGCTGCTGGTGCTGCTACCATAGGAAGGAAAAAGATAGTTCTGAATGTAATCTTACACTTTATTTTTCCATTTAAAAATACTGCTAATACAAGTGATATGATTATAGAAATTGGAACCTCTACTACTGCGTATTTAAGAGTGTTCCACAATGCCTGCCAAACCTCTGTGTCTGCAAAAACCTTTGCATAGTTGGCTCCGCCTACAAAGATATTTCCTTTTCCAAAATCTCCTGTTTTGAAAAAGCTCTGATATATTGTTTGAAAAATCGGAATGATGTTAAGAACGATTAGACCTACCATAGTTGGCAGTATAAAAAGCCATCCCCAGATGAATTCACTTTTCTGGCGATTTGTTATTTTCTTTTTGTTTCCCATAACATTATGTCTCCTGCTGTAGAAAAATAATCATCCTGTTACGGTCACAAGCATGATATTCTTAGGCTCAAGTGATTTTTCGCCCAAGAAATATCACAGCTTGTTACCTACAGGATGAACCTATATTTGATATGAAGAAGAAGAAAAAAGTTACTCCTCGCTGAGAGTCTGATTCATGCTGTCGCAGATTTCTTTGCAAACAGTTTCAACATCCTTGTCACCTGTCCAGGCTTCCTTAAGCTTCTCTGTCTGCATATCCTCCCAAACTGTTGTGTACTTAGAATATGGTCTGAATACTAAATCTGCATCAAGCATCTTCATGTGACCGTTAAGATCAAATACGTCTGTGCAGTTTACCCAAAGGTCTGAGCAGCCTTCATAAGCTGACATTGTAACGCCAAGCTCTGCCTGCTTTTCCTGCATCTCCTTGCTACCAAGCCATTCGATAAGTGACCATGCAGCATCTGGATTCTTTGTGCTTGCTGAAGCAGCCCAACCTAAACCATTGTAGATAGATACTCTCTTGCCTGTCTTTGCATCCTTAGGAAGAACTGCAACATCACAGTTTGCTGCTGTGTATTCGTTATCCTTGAATGCTGCTACCATCCATGAGCCCTGAGTTACCATAGCAACCTTGCCTGACTCGAAGAGTACATCTGCACCTGATTCAGAGATTGTGTTAAGATCTGGACAAGAGCCATCCTGAACCATATCTACAAACATCTTGATTGCCTTAACTGTGTTTGGATTGTCATAGCCTGATGACTTCTTATCATCGCTGATGATTTCTCCGCCCATAGAATATACTGCATTGTAGAATGAATCCTGGTTGTTAGATGGAGCAATTGCATATCCCCAATGATCATCATTTGTAAGCTTTGCTGCTGCATCTACAAAATCATCCCATGTCCATGTGTCGTCTGGATAAGCAACACCCATCTCATCAAAGATTGTCTTGTTGTACCAAAGTGCGATTGTATCAATATCCTTTGGAACTGCGTACTGCTTACCGTTTGACTGGTACAGATTTACGATACCTTCATAGTAGTTGCCCATGTCAATCTTATCGCTACCTGCAATCTTATCTGTTAAATCCATGAGCATATCGTTTTCCATGTATTTCTGTGCCTGATTTGAATGCATCCAGAATACATCAGGTAATTCTCCACCAGAAGCACCTGCCTCTAGAAGTGTCCAATAATCATCCCAGCCAACTACCTGGATAGTAGCTTTTACCCCAGACTGAGCTGACCACTCATCAATGATTTCCTGTAATCCCTTTCTCTGGTTTTCGTCCCAGATTGAAACAGTAAGCTCTCCTTCAACGCTTCCCTTCATTGCCTCTGTTTCTGTAGCAGTAGAATCCGCTGTCTCCTCTGTCGATGTGCTATCTGCAGCACCGCCGCAAGCTACCATCGAAAGTGCCATTACTGAACTCAGTAATAAGCTTGTTAATTTCTTTGCCTTCATGCTAAAACCTCCCTCTATTTTTATTAGCCTCTCTGAAGATAATTTCATCTTAACGTCCTTTAGGATGTGTTTGTATGGATTTCTTTTTCCTAAAGATGTCAATTTGTGACTTATGCTTCTAACACATATATTCTTGAAGAATGATCTCCATCGCTTTCAAACCAGAATTTGTTCTTCTCACTCATGGAAATTCCAGCTTCCATTAAATAGTCACCATACATCTGAGCTTTGCCATTGATTGTATACTGGTAATCAGGATTAAGGCCTGCAAGCTTCACCTTTTCGATACCCATATTAGGCACATTTTCCTTCTTATATGTGGTAAGGATTGCCTTTTTCTTATCATCAGATACAACCATCCATGATGCGATGTTATGGTCAAATGGAGACTGCAATCTGTATACTGTTCCATACTGGAAAAGCTCACGGTTCTCCTTCATAAACTCAATCTGCTTCTTTACTTCTTCAAAATCTTCATCACTGATTTCGTTCAAATCTAATTCGTAACCAAAGGTTCCAAAGTAAGCGATGTTGGCTCTGTCATTAATCTTCATACTTCTGCCTGTCTGTAGGTTAGGTGATGCAGATACGTGAGAACCCATAGATGCAATTGGATAGCCAAAGCTTGTGCCATACTGAATCTTTACACGCTCGTATCCATCTGTATCATCTGATGTCCATGCCTGAGGTGCATAGTAAAGCATACCTGCATCAAATCTAGCGCCACCACTTGCACATGATTCAAACAGAATATTAGGGAATGCTTCCTTTAATCTTTCGTAAAGGCTGTATACTCCTAAGATGTATTTGTGATAGATTGTTCCCTGCTCCTTAGCATCATGATTTTGGCTAAAGCATTCTGTAATAGAGCGGTTCATATCCCATTTGATATAATCGATACTTGCTGTAGATATGACCTTATATAGCTGATCGTAAAGATTGTCCACTACCTCTGGCTTTGAATAATCCAGCACCATCTGGTGACGGCCTAAGGTTCTCTTTCTATTTGGAGCAGCCAGTACCCAATCCGGATGTGCCCTGTACATATCAGAATCCTCATTTGTCATTTCTGGCTCAATCCAAAGACCAAACTTTAGACCCATATCATTAATCTTCTTAGACAATCCTGTGATTCCCTCTGGCAGCTTATCCGTATTTACTACCCAGTCTCCAAGTCCTGCGTGGTCATCATTTCTGGCACCGAACCAGCCATCATCAAGGACGAAAAGTTCTACTCCAGCCTCCTTGCCCTTTCTTGCAATGTTAAGAATTTTCTCCTCAGTAAAATCCATCTCAGTTGCTTCCCAATTGTTAAGAAGGATTGGTCTTGGCTTGTTCTTATAACAGCTTCTAACCAGATTATTGTTCATCAGCTTGTGAAGATTCTGGCTTAAATCATTTAATCCATCCTTTGTGTATGTGATAATTACTTCTGGTGTATCAAAGCACTCCTGTGGAGCCAATGGCCAGCTAAACCACTTAGGATTGATTCCCATACTAAATCTGATTTTTCCAAAGGTATCAGCCTGAGCCCTTGCCACAAAATTGCCGCTGTACACAAGGCTAAATCCCATTGCCTCTCCCTTAAACTCATCTGTGTTTTTCTTCTTAAGTGTTATGAAAGGATTATAGTTAGCACTAGAATGACCTCTCATGCTTTCTATCTCTGTTATTCCATGGGAAATGTCTCTTGTGATTGGACTTCGCTCCCTGCCCCATGCTCCCTCAAAATGCATCCACTCATAATCAATATCTGGAATATCCAAGTTGCAACTTAGAGCTCTTTCAAGCTTGAACTCTTTAGAGCCAATATTCTTGATTCTGGTGTGTCGGCAGATAACAGGATAATCCCGGAAAATGGTGTAGTACAATGTAGCTTCAATTCCTGCCACTTCATCCTTTGCTATAATTTCAAGAGTCTGCGCCTCATCATCTATATTTGTATATGTAGCTGGCAGGCCTGGTATTCCCTCTTTGCTATCGTATATACGATAATTGTCGTAAACAAGATTTGTAACTCTGGAACCATTTTCCTGTAACACCTCGTATGCAGGGTCTCTAAAATCCCCATTGCCAAAGGCTGGATATTCTAGCAGAGCCAACTCCTTAGTGTAGTTTTCTTCTTCCTTAACATTGCAGCAAAGTGGTCTAAGGCCAGCTGATTGATAATCAAGAACTACCTGATTTTCATTTATTCTTTTTCCAAAATAAAGTTGTCCAATCTCACCATCTAAGCATATTCCGATTACATAGCTTATCTTTGAATTAAATAGATGAAACTGTTTTTCCTTTTCATTAAATTTTATGCCCATTTTGTCTCCTCGCTTCTTTCATTTTTGCTATAATCATTATATTGACATCACCTTTTTATGTTGATGTCGTAATTTTATATATTCATGTCACTTTGTGACATTGTAGGAGAATGTTATGAATGTAAACGGGGTAGATAAAGTTCGATTCGTCGATATGACCAGTTCTAATGATTTCTATTTATTTGAGGTAGGTTGGTACAAATGTGAGCCTTCCTATAGCTATGGCCCAATCATCAGAACACGCACTATCTTTCATTATGTTATGTCTGGAAAAGGTTATTTGATTCTAGATGGGAAAAGATATGATATCCATGCTAACCAGGGATTTCTGATTCCTGCCAAATGTACCGCTTATTACGAAGCCGATAAAGATGACCCATGGTCATATGCTTGGATTCATGTGGATGGTCCTAGAAGCACCGAGCTTTTTGCCAGCGCAGGTATTACCGCAGAAAATCCTGTGTTTACCCCAGATGGGGATGCCAGTGAGATTGAAGTATTCATTTCTGATATTTATGATAACTCTGACAAGGAATGTTACTGCTATAGTAAGGTTTATGAATTCTTCAATTGCTTAAACACTAAATCCGTTAATAAACAACCTGAAGTAGAGATTGACCCAAGACTTAATTATGTTAAAAGTGCAATTAGATATATTCAGCTGAAATATTCAGAGCCTATTAATGTAGAAGATATTGCAAGAGCCTGCGGGCTGAACCGCAGTTACCTTACACGTGTTTTCAAGCACGCCACGGGATACACCCCGCAGCTATATCTTGCCACCTACAGAATAAAAAAAGCCTCGGAATTGTTATGTAATACATCTGAATCCATCAATAATATTGCTATTATGGTTGGATACTGCGATGCATTTACATTTTCCAAGGCCTTTAAAAGATATAAGGATATGTCACCAAGTGAATATAGAAAGCAGCATGGTTCTGTTTAGTAGTTAACAAAAAACCTCTAGTTACACTAACAAGCATTATGAATTCTACGCTTCGCATGGAAAGCTACGCTTAAGAATTATAATAGCTTGTTAGCTACTAGAGGTTTAATTATTATCTCACAATATTAATATTGTTTACTTACCAGACTTCTCTCTCTTAGCAATCATAGGTAAGATTACGCCAAGTGCTGCAAGTACGATTGGTGTAAGGATGTTGAGGAATGTGTTGAATAAATCGCCCTCTACATACATACCAAGTAAGCAGCTAGCTGCTGTTACGAAGAAGCACCAGCAACCTGCGAAGATTGCTACAGCCTGATTCTTAACGAACTTGTACTCAGGATTGAACTTCTCACCAGCCTTACGAAGCATGATGTATGCGAAGAATACCCAAAGGTAACGAAGTGGCATACATACTGAGTTAAGCTTTGTAAGCTGCTTAAGAACTACTGCTGCACCAGGAACGAATGACTGGATAAGGATGATTGCACCTGAAAGAACTGCTACCATCTTGATACCATTTACATAAGCGCCTGCATCGTTCTTCTTAAGAAGCTTAGAAGGGATGAACTCTCTAGCATCCTCGTTATCAAGAAGCATACGAAGTGGTGCATCGATTGAAATAACAAGTGTTGAAAGCTGACCGATTGCATTGCAAAGTGCATAGATAATCATGATAGCGTTACCAACATGATAGTACTCACCAAGCTTCTGGAATGCCCAGTATGAACCATTTGAATTGTAAGCATCAAAGTTTGCATTAACATCAGCTGGATCAAACATCATACCCATAGCGATTGTACCAAGGATAGCACAAACCATAACCATAACTGCAAGTGAAATCATTGCCTTAGGGAATCCCTTTGAAGGGTTCTCTACCTTGTTAACGTATGGAGAAATCTTCTCACATCCACCTACTGCGAATACAAGGATTGAAAGTGATGTAAAGTACTTAACATTGAATGATGGAATAAGTGTCTGTCTTGTAAATTCCATTGACACATAATCTGCATGTGGATTGATTGCAGGTGCTGCAAACATCATAAGGATGTAAAGAATAGACATTACAAACATAGATGTACCAGCGATAGTTGCAAGCTTCTTAAGTGGGTTAAGACCACGTGAAGCAACATAGCAGAATACAAGTAAAATGATAAATGTTACAAGCTGAACTGCAAGTGTTGGGAAGCTATCGTATGTTTCACCATTTCTGAATACTGCCCAGCTAAGAGCCTTTAAGCCACCTGATGACTTAGAAGCGATATAAGTGATGTGGCATGCCCAGTATGTCCATCCTGCATAATAAGCTGCCTTTGCTCCTGTTGTTCCAAAAATCCATGAGCTGACACCACCACCTGATGTCTTGAATGCTGAACCAAGCTCACCTACCATAAGTGCGTATGGAACAAAGTAAAGTGCAAACATGAGAATCCAGCTGAAAATACTCTGGATACCGTTAAAGTAAATAAAACCATTTAAGACATTACCAAAGCCCCAAACGGTAGAAAATGCCATAAAGGCAAGTGTGGACCATTTGATACGTTTAGAATCCATTTTATACTTCCTCCCTCTATTTTTCGTATCGGTCGTCTAATTTATAGGCTTTGCCTACTAGACTTTAGCACTGTAAACTTTTACACCGTACAGTGACGAAGGCTATTATACTACATTTTTCTCTAAAAGTTAAATCGAAAATAAAATATTCTGAACATTAAATATTTTTTCTGTCTGCTGTCTTTTTTTATCCACTTTTCTCTGAGCAAATGCAAACTTTTCATTATTGTGCTATTATTTAGGATATTTGGAGGATTTCATAATGTTAGCTAATTACCATTCACACACAGTTAGGTGCAATCACGCCAGCGGCACAGAACGAGAGTATATAGAAGCAGCAATCACCGCAGGCTTTAAAATCTACGGAGTTTCAGACCATGTGCCTCAGCCATATCCTGATGATTATGAATCTCACATTCGTATGAAAATGTCTGAAGTTGAAAACTACACTTCCACATTGGTAAAGCTTAGGGACGAATATAAGGATGATATTCAGATTTTGATTGGATACGAGGTAGAATATACTCACAAATATTTCGACAAGCTTCTTAAGCATCTGCGCCAGTTCCCACTTGATTACATCATTCAGGGACAGCATTTCGCCCCAGATGAAATAACAGGCTTTTACTCAGGTGCCATGACAGATGAGGAGCAGCATCTCATCGATTACGCTGCCCTTACCATAGAAGGCATGCAGACAGGCTACTTCTCATATCTGGCTCACCCGGATTTAATTAACTATGTAGGTGACGATAATGTATTCCAGATGCACATGCGCCCTGTAATCCAGACCGCCATCGATATGAACATTCCTCTGGAAGTAAATATGTTAGGCTTTGCCACAGGCAGAAACTATCCTTGCGACAGATTCTTTAGCCTGGCTTCAAAGATGGGTGCAAAATTTGTAATCGGCTGTGACGCCCACGCTCCAAAGGATGTAATGCAGCCTGAAAGCCTACCTGGATTTGTAGACTTCCTCAATAGAAACAATATTGAATATGGCGATAACGTAATAGAGCTAAGACCTGTATAGGCCTTAGCTCTTTGTTAATTCTTGTATTAATAATTTTCTTCTCTTACCTCAAAGTAAGACTGAGGATGTTTACAAACCGGGCATACTGCTGGAGCTTCTACTCCCACTACTATATGACCACAGTTGCGGCACTCCCACATTGTTACACCACTCTTTTTGAATACTTCCATGGCTTCCACATTCTGCAAAAGCTTACGGTATCTTTCTTCATGAGCCTTTTCGATGGCTGCAACACCTCTAAACTGTGCTGCTAATTCTGGAAAGCCTTCTTCCTCTGCTTCCTTAGCCATTCTATCATACATATCAGTCCACTCTGCATTCTCGCCTTCTGCTGCATGCAAAAGATTAGCAGGAGTATCGCCAACTTCTCCTAAAGCCTTGAACCATAGCTTAGCATGCTCTTTTTCATTGTCAGCTGTCTTAAGGAATAAGGCTGCAATCTGCTCATAGCCTGCTTTCTTAGCTACAGAGGCGAAATAAGTGTACTTATTTCTTGCCATTGACTCGCCGGCGAAAGCCTCCCAAAGATTCTTTTCTGTCTTGGTTCCTGCATACTTGTTTTCTGCCATAATAATCCTCCTTCTACAATACATTGCCAGTTAACATCATAATAACATATTATGAGTATTATTTCTGTGAATTTCTCATCATTCTTTGTAGATAAGAGGTAGCCTGGGTGGCCGAGTAGGTATTGGCCGGCTTGCTTTCTAGCATTTCTTCTAGAATAGCTTGTTTATTTGACAGCTCCTTTAAAAAGGCTGATGGTCTGTCCTTGTATTTAAATATTGTCAGATGTTCCTTGGCTCTGGTCATTCCTACGTAAAAGATTCTGCGCTCCTCCTCGTAATCCTTCTTCTCCTGAGGAGTTGCCTTGGTGTGCTGACGTAAAACCTTGTTAGGGAACACGCCGTTTAATACATCTATAAGCATTACTGAATCGTACTCCAATCCCTTGCTGGAATGGATGGTAGATAGGATGAATTTAGTGCCTGGGTCATTCTTCTTTTCCATAAGCAGCTGTCTTAATACGGACAGGCGATTAAGGAAGGATGGAATATCCTTTTCCTGCTTTGCAAGCTGCTTTAATATGAAGATTTTGTTGGTATCGATGTTGTTGGCCCCAAGGTAATCGCCGTACCCCATAAAGTTTTCAATTCGATTAATGGCTTTGTATGGATTCTCATTTGCCATGTTTTTGAAATGAGTTCTTAATGAGCGGCAGTTTCCCAGCACGTGCGGGTTCATATCCACAAGCTCTGCTGCATCCAATATTCCGCTGTGATTTGCTTCCGCCAGCTCACACATTTCGATTGCATCTGTCTTTTTGATATAAGCCTGAAATTTGAAATATATCTTCATAAAAAGTTCAGCATCCATTGGAACGAAGGCAAATCTCAACATATTTACTATATCTAATACCACGCGATTGCTGAAAAAGGTCAGGTCAGCGCTTTTAATGTTGTAAGGGACATTGTTTCGCTCTAACAAATCCACCAGTGGAAGTACGCTTTCGTTATCTCTATATAACACCGCTGTCCTTGTAGCCGGATTTTCAGCCACCTTCATAAGATAGCTGTACTGATTCTCCCTTGCTATTGATACGAAATTAATCTCGCTTTCAGCTGATTTGGTGGCACAGATATGCTTTGCATGACGCTCCTTATTGTGCTGGATAAAAATATCTGCAGCCTCTACTATCCTTGCATTGGAGCGATAGTTTTTGTCCATCACCAACACCTTTGCTCCTGTATGCTCCTTCTCAAAATTTAGAAGGGCATCTGGGTAGGCTGCTCTAAAGCCGTAAATACTTTGGTCCTCATCGCCTACCATGAAAAGATTACCCTTTGCCCCTGCAAGCAAGGAGATTATCATATGCTGAATCTTCGATGTATCCTGGGCTTCATCTACGCAAATATATCTGTAAATTTCCTGAAAATGCTTTAGTGTAACCTGGGAACCCTTAAGGATTTTGTAGGCATATATCATCTGGTCATCATAATCCATCATGCTTTGCTCTTTTAGCTTGGCATTATACAATTCGTATATACGATATAAATCTATATCATTATCCTTCCCAATCTTTTTAATCTCGTCAGGTGTAAGATACATGTTTTTGCAATAGGTAATCAGAGTGCGAAGCCCTTTGATATCGCTTTCTGTTGGATAATCCTTTTCTACATTCAGGTAGATGTTTGTAAGAAGCTGTCCTGTATATTTATCGTCGCTACACAATTCGAAGGAAGTCTTGCCAATCATCCTACCGTAGTAGGCGATTATCTTGGCGCAGATTCCATTGATGGTTCTAAATTCCAGTCTGCCTGAAAGCTCCTCCCCAAAGATGTGTGTAAACCTGGCTGCCATATCCTTGGTGGCTGCCACTGTGTATGTAAGGGTAAGGATGTTTTCAGGGGCAATGCCCTTGCAGTAAATCATGTAGCCTAGCCTGTTTACCAGCACTGTGGTTTTACCACTTCCCGGCACAGCAAGAAGCAGCACAGGCCCTGCTACTGTCTGTACTGCTTCTAATTGTTGCTCATTTAATTGTTTGGTATATCTATCTAAAAACTCTAATTCTGTCATATTACTCAAAATAAAAATCTATCTGTCCCATTCCGTTATCTACATTAGCTATCACAAGTGGCTGGGTCTCATCCTGGTTGCATTCACCATGCATATTGATTTTGCCCATTCCGTTGTCACAGTTAAAACGGACTCTAAACTCCTTTGGAAAATATACTGAAAGGCTTCCCATACCATTATCTATATCAAGCTGTGCACCAGATGCATCTACAGTACTGCCTGAAAGATATACAGTGAGAGAACCCAAGGCATTGTCGATGTCGCCCTTTTTCAGGTTCTGTATCTTAACATACTGAGTACGTTGTCCTAAGTTGTTGTCTACACTAAAATTGCCGTCTTCTTCCCAGTATTCTGCATTACCAACGCCTTCCACTGAAGCCTTGTGACCATTATTGATTACGGTAATCTTTGGCTTCTTGCCAATTATTAGATTTAAACCAATTCCAATCAATAAGAATGAGCCTATAATTAATAGAAAATTAACATCCTTAAGACCAAGTTCATTTTGGTAAACACAGGCGCCACAGCCTAATACGAAAAATATGCTAATAATATTTCTCTCGATGATTGTTTCTACTAAAACCACCAATAATAACAAGCTTACAGCTATTCTAGCAAGTGGCATATCGGCGAATCTATCGCTGTTTCCAATCAAACAACATACCCCAAATGCAATAATAGCCAAACCTCTTAATATTGATTTAATCTTATAATCCTTCATTTTTTCAACCTCTTTTCATCCATGATCTCTATCAACGCTTTAATATAGTTCCTTGATGCATAAGCCTGCTTAGTGCAATTCCTAAAGGAAATCTCACTAGCTCCCGTAATGTTCTTTTTGATGGAAGATATCAAATCCGTATTTACGATAGTGGATTTGGATACCCTAATAAAATCTCTTGGGAGTATTTCTTCAAGCTCATATAGTTTTTGTCTAATCCTGTAGATTGATTTAGCAGTATGAATGGCTATGTAATTACCATCGCTTTCTAAGAAAACAATTGATTTCACATCCACGTAATACTCTGTATCATCTATGTATGCTGAAATCCTTTGTGGCCCCGCTTGCCGCTTACTTAACAGACGCTGCAGCTCTAGTATCTCATCTGTTAACTCCCGGCAGTGGATAGTAATTTCATCCTGCTGTAAAGAATCATCTACGTCAATATTTATCTTCATAACTATTGGCGCCTCCTATGATTATATTCTACATAACTTTCTACAGTGCGCAAGATTTTGGGATAAGAGGTAATTATTTTGCTGTTACAGGTTAAAAATGGAGCAGATAACCTGCTCCATAAGATTTTACATTTCTATTATTCTATTTGCAATTGATTTAGATTGCATATTTTAAATCATCCTTAAGCTTAAGGAATTCTGCCTCAACCTGCTCGAAATCCTCTTCAATATAAGTATATCTAAAAGCATCCTCGAGGTATGCTAAATCTTCATTCTGTAATTCCTTAGCTTCTCTTCTTAACTGTATTAAGCTGATAAATTCGATTCCATATAATACGATTGCTGCTACAACTACAACTGCCATTTTTTCATACCTCCTATGAACTGTATTTGTTTAACTGTTGAGTACAGTATAAAGGATGGTATGTCACACTACAGGCACACTAGTAGCACACTTGTGTCACACTAAATCAGCTGGTTTAATATTTGCTACTTTTATTAAATCTGCAGGGGATAACTCTATCTGAAAGCCCACCTTGCCAGCGCTTACAAACACTTTATCATAGCCTGTTGCTGTCTCATGAATAAATGTTGGAAACTGCTTCTTCATTCCTATTGGCGAGCAACCACCATGAACATAGCCTGTAAGTCCAAGCAAATCCTTCTGCTTAATCATGGCAATGGATTTTTCACCAGCGGCCTTTGCAGCCTTCTTAAGATCAAGCTCCTCTACCACTGGCACTACAAATACATAGTAGGCTCCAGTCTTTCCCTGGGTAACAAGTGTCTTGAAAACCTTCTCTGCCGGTTCCCCAAGCACTCCTGCAATCTCTTCACCAGTCATAGTTGCATCAGGCTCGTATGAATGGCTCTCGTATGAAATCTTTTTTGCGTCAAGGACACGCATTACATTTGTTTTATCATTGTTCTTCATATCAATCTATCATCCTTTACAATTTCTCTTCATCACGTTACCTATAGGGTAATAAAGAACCAGCATCAACGCAAAATTGCCTCCACAGTGAACCATATCCCACATGATTCCGGAAATCCACCATGGGAAGGCTGTGTTAAATCCGCCTATGATGCCACCATCTCTCATACCTATGAAAAAATATGTAATGGAACACAGTAGCCCAAAGCATAGCCCGAATATTCCTGCAAAGATTGCCCAAAACAGCGCTGAATCTACCTTTCTGAAAAGATATGCTAAAAGCACTAGCAGCGGCCAGATGTAAAGATACATCACCCACCAGGTGTTTACGCCGTACATCATGCCCTCTACAAGAATCAGCACCGGCACAATCACTGCTACCTTCCTGCCAAACTGCCTTGTAAACATAATCAGCCAAAAGGTTGTCAGCTCAATATTAGGCGCAAAGCTAAGTGCCACCTTGCAGGCCTCGATTATAGCTACCATCAACCCAATGACTGCTATATCCTTTGTAGTAATTCTTTTTTGCATCTAACTAGTTTGCCTTCTCATAAGTCCATGTGTATGTGTCACCATCTGTTACAGGCTGCTGGTTAGCACTGTACTGACCATATTCGCCATTTACATAAAGTGCCCAGTAAGCATTATCCTCTGCATAGATTGCCTGCTCACCGTTAACAACCTCTACCATGATACCATAATCACCGTCTGTTCCGCTGTAAGAGAAGCTATCATCACTTTCGGCAAGCTCATCCATGGCATCCTTTAAATACTCAGCATCTGTATCAACATCGTAAGATGTAGTAGTGCCTGTGCTATCTACCACTTCAATAACTACACTCTTGCTTCCTGCTGTTGGCTTTGCCACAAACACATTATAGCAAATTGCAAATGCTGCAATTAATACAGCTAAAATCACTCCACCTATTATTATCTTCTTTGAATTATTCTTTTCCATTGTATTCCTCCATGTTGTCTTTTATTAATGTTGCGGTCATATTATATACAATCTATCAGCTAGTTACAAATCATATCCTTAGTAACTGTTAGGGCATCCCTTGGGTCGCATGGCACATCTGGTTCAATAGGCTGACCTGATTTTGTCTCATCTATTCTATACCATCTCTTAAAAGAAACTCTAAGATTAAGGCTTGAATTTGGAGTTACAAATGTAAGCACATCGCCATAACTGTCAGGCATATTTCCCGAAGCTTCTCCCACTATAGTTCCCAGGTCATTGTCTGCCACATACATTGCAAAATCCATAGCAGCGCTGTAGGTATTAACATCTGTCAGCACATACAGATTGCCACTGAATGCATCTGGCCTTTTGTCCACTGGGTTATAGCTTGCATCATACTTCTTTAAATAGATTCCATATCTAATAGCACATGCCCAGGTGTTATATCCGTCAATATCAAGATGGCTTAAAAATTCATCTGCCACATAAGAATGTCCACCACCGTTATTTCGTAAGTCCACAATAATGTTTTCTATCTTGTTTTCTTTCACCTCTTTAAAAAACTGGTTTACCGTACTTATATAATAGTCATCATAATTACACTCTTTTAGAGTGAATATGGCTAAGCTGTTGTCTTTATCAATTTCGTAATCTACCCATTGTT
Source organism: Pseudobutyrivibrio sp. (assembly GCF_017471675.1). Lineage (GTDB taxonomy): Bacteria > Bacillota > Clostridia > Lachnospirales > Lachnospiraceae > Pseudobutyrivibrio. The sequence continues at coordinate 25,322 of NZ_JAFUSK010000019.1, read as the reverse complement.
CATCTCTTTCCTGTGAGATTCCCTTGACTTGCTCATAGGGCACCATACTGTAGTGATAATCCTTGTTGCCTTCCTCGGTAGCAAAGGTAAATGTAACCCCATCTGTTGTATCTACTCCCAGCAGCTTAAGATACGCTTCATTTTGGATAATATCTATAAAAATCCCTCTAGCATACTCATCACCCTCGTAGGAAAACAATCCCATAAAATCCTTTAACAGCTGGTCTGACGGGTTGCCATTTATCTCTACTGGAACTCCGTACTTCTCTACCTGGGTCACATCATCTATGTAACAATTGCTATCTGATTTATACAGCACCCCTGTATGGCCATCATGTAGCTTATTAATAATCCCTGACAAAATGTACCATTCATCCAGTGTTGTGTAGCTATCAGTGCCATCCTCCTGCAGCTTCTGGCGTTCATTCTTATAGGCCTCTTCCACAGCCTGTACTTTTGCATTATCTTTCTCAAGCCAGGCTGGATGATGGCTACGGATAGTCTTAATAGTATAATCCATGTCTTTGAGCACCTGCTTTTCTGTAAGTGTAGCATCTAATGGCAGCGGCTCCACATGTTTATCCGTTGTTCCTCTATAAGGATTGAATACCAGTTGGTATATTAGGAACCATAGGATTAGTATTGCTGCGACTATTATTGGGATTATTAGTAGTTTCTTGTACTTATGCATGTTTGGTAATCTCGTTGGTTTGTTTAGCATTGTATTCTCCCTTTTTTATGAATGGTTAGTCAGGGTTTATTATACATTATTATAAATATGTAGACAATTAGTGGGTGATAAGAAGACTCCTGGGAGTATATGGAGCTTGAATGGGCTTTGAAAAGTATGACTTTTGTAAATAGAACAACAAAAAACCTCTTTAAACAATTTAAAGAGGTCTTTTTTCACAATCAGTTATAATATCAATAAGGCCATGTAAAGGCAATGTTTTTGAGGGAACACAAGCCTTTTGCCATATCAGTTGTATAGTAAAAAACTTCTCTGTCGGCTATAACCTTCACATCATACACTTTAGCCACCGATGTTTTACTTACACTAGAATATTGGATTTCACCTTCTGTATAGCCAAGGCTATCCAACACCATTCTAAGTGCTTTTTCCTCAGTGATTCTATTTGCTATATTTGTAAATATTGTTTTAAATGGTGTCAAAGTATTAGTGAAACGGTTTTCCTTCACGATTATTCCTCCTCATCTAAATCCAATCAATTGTTCATTTTCGATGAAAAAAGAATATCACACGCTTTGTCACACAATTGTCACAGAGGTCTCGCTTTACAACTTAAGTTCTATTTTTATTTTAGGATAATTAACACTGCTCATTTACTTTGCTTATAAGCACAATATATTACCATTCTTCTCTTATCTTATTGAAATCAATTGTCTTACCCACTTTTTTCCAAATAATAAAAAGAAAAACTATATATATTACAGCTAGAATGCAATACATGATAATTGATCTTATAGCTGTTTCGCCTTCATTAATGTAACCGTGGGATGCTTCCTCATACACAAATAATCCAGATTGAAAATCAATAAGGAAATCATTTAAGCCGTGAGCAATACCACAGGCCCAAATATTTCTGGTCTTCCAATACAGTATAAGAAGTGCAAATCCAAACAGACCTGCTTCAGTTGTTTTGCCGATGGCCTGGCCCCAAGCTGTTGGTGACGACATATCAAAACCAATAATATGCACAGCGCCAAAGACCACGGAAGACACAACTGCGCTGAGCACAAAAACATATTTCCAATTTCGAAATTTATAAATAATAGCATCATTTATAACTGCTCTGAAAGCCAGTTCTTCAAATAAACCAACCGACATGTACATGAGAAATACTATGATTATCTCCTTTAAAGGATTGGCTACAAATGCTGTCTTTTCCTCTATATGCGCAATAATTAAAATGCTTCCAAATAATGCAGATAAAATAAGGAATCCCAGGCTATACTTAAGCACATAGCCTGTGGAGTTATCACAATTAGTAAGAGCCTTATCTCCGGATATATGGTATAAGAAGAAGCACACTGCACCACAAAGCATAGTTCTTACAATAAAAAACTGGAAATTTGTGTCTGTTTTAATGGATTTAAAACAAATAACCACATAAATAATACAGATAGCCGCAGTAATAATTGGTGACCTCTTCAGAAAATCAATATATCGCTTTAACATATACTTTCTCCTAAGAATTAATAAAGACTCTGCCCATAAATAGTCTCCTACTATTAGCAATCCTATTGTTCCACTTTGTTAATCATCATATTGTCAAATTTATCACCATTCTTTTTAAATCTGATTATCATACGGAATGAAAAAACAATAAATCCGACTATTACAACCAATGCATACACACTACCAATTGTAAGCATCACATTATTTCCGTTTGCTGCTCCTTCAAATACCATGTAATTAGCAGTTGAGCCAGCATCATATAATGTATGCAAAATAACCGGAACAGCAAATGCCAATATATTAAATATCGCTACAGGTCCAGCATTATTTTTCTTGTTGTACATAGCTATACCTAAGAATTCGCCCATTAACATATCCATTGCCATGTGACCTGGAAGCATTGGTAATCTAATGAAAATACTTGCTAATTCAGATGCATAACTATAATCTTCTGCTATAGAAAAACCTATACCTACCGCTGCGCCTATCAATATGTATTCATAAACATTCTTTACTTTTTTTCTAAATACGCACAAAGTTATGATTATCATTATTAACTTAAAGAGCTCTTCTGGAAACGCTGCAAATAAAAATGGTGACAGAAACTGTCTTGCAACTACTGGCAATTCATTAAATTTTGTAGCACCACTATGCAACACTCCAATCATCATATAAACAACTAATCTTGACCCAACTACTTCAGATACAATGCCAAGAATGATTGGTAACAACGCTTGAGGCATACCAATTTGCCCACTTTTTTCCCTTTTTATCATTCTCATATAGAGAACTCCCAAAATTCCCGTAGTAATTAACCCTGCAATTACTTGTTGAATAATAGTGATCATTCTTATACCTCCTCAAATTTACTCACATTCCCGCCAACTTATTTCCTGATTCCTTTATTTTTTCAGCAACCATCTTTTTCTGTGATAGCGCCCCATTAAAAAATCTTCCAAGATATGTATCTGATTTATCCTGGCTATGCACATATTGTGAAATATACTTATCCATATCAAAATCCGGAATCTCTTCCCCTGATAGGCTTTCCCCAAAAGTCTTCCAATCTTCAGATGCATCAACCTGTCTTTTTGAAATTATCCGCCGGATTTTTTCAAGATGTGGTTGGATTTTATCAAATTCATAGGTATCTTTTTCAAACACATCTATATCTCCCTTGAGATAACTGAGAGCATAAACCATCTGCGCAAAGGCATATTCATAATCATGGGGATTATCTTTAATAATCTCCTTATAATCTCCCCATGCAGGCAGATAAACATATCTGATGTAACTGTAATCTGGAAGATGGCCTGCACGGCCATGTCCAAGGTTCATGATAGAATGCTCATTTGACTGATAAACACTGCCAACATATACCGGCTTATCCACATCCTCCGATGCAGATGGATTATGAGAAAAGACAATCTGTTTTCGCTCAGGTTCTGCGCCATCAACAGGAAACAATTCATAAAAATACCAATTTGTATTGTTAATTACAAGGGAAGGTGTCCCCGCAAAATATGTGTGTGCCCAAGTATCTGCAAGCACATGCATAGCGATACCTGCTGCTTCTGTTCCCTGGCCCTTTGCAAGCTTCACTGTATCTACTAGCAGTTCTCCATTGGGACCACATATTAGGCGATATTTATCTCTGTAGCTCTTCCACCCCTTATCCACATTTGCATACAAATCCCTAGGCAAAAAATGAAAAGCCGCCCAGATTCTAGTTATATCGCAAATACCAATTGGGTCAGTCCTAGCTTGCAAAAGCTCTGCCTGCAACTGAGTGGTAGCCGCACTGGAAGGACCACCAGATTTTTTCAACCAAGTCACAGAACAGTGGTCCACTAGCTGGGCGGCATAACAAATCTCAAGACAATCACTATGTTCATATCCTGCCAATAATGCAGCACAGTAGGTTGCATAATAATGAAAATCTTCCTGCATCTTTTTCTCCTGTTTAATCGATGGTAATAACCTGCTGACGGCGGAATGTATTAGCTATACTCATGACCGCCGATAAAATAAAGCCTATTGCACAAATGTCTACTACTCTCACTTCACTACGCATGAAAATCAAGCAGATAATAGCGAATAAAATCTTAACAATTCCCTGAAAGGTCTTAAACTTCCATGAGCTTTCAATTCGTTTTGCTTCACTTGCACCAATAATATTTACTACACCTGAAAATGCAAGTGTTCCTGCCAAATAAACCAGAATATATCCCTTTGGTACCCACACAAGAGAACCAGTAAATATTCCAAAATCAAAGAACAGGATTCCACGAAACAGGATATTCCGTCCCCCTACCATGTGACGAGCCATACTAAAATAGAAAATAAGCTTCCTAAGTCCCATAATCTCTAATGCAATTGAAAACAGAGCGATTATAACAAAGTACGCTTTTTCCCCGTAGAATATCATGGCTACGCCTATTGCAATCATGGAAACAGCCAACAGCACGTTTTTTACTTTCTGCCATATCGTCATGCCATTCCCCCCTCTGCTTTTTCAAGTATTCTGATTTTATATACTGAATACAAAATGAAAATGTAGTTAATAAAAGCGGTAACCTCCATTATTAAAAAGGCAAAATCAACATTGCCACTAGCATCCGTTGCATTAATGAGGATTAAAATATTCGACATTATTAATAATCCTGCAAATATTGTGCTCAGAAAGGTAAGCAAAATATAAAGCCGTTTGCGTTTTTTTGCCGTCTGCCTGCCCACTCTATAAGCATTTAAACCAATGTAAAGATGGTACAAAAAAATAACAGCACTGAATAATAAAAGTATTAGCAATATTGTTACCCACAGCACAATTCTCACTACACTCTCATATTCATCGCCGATAACTGGGCTACCGCTATCATTTATGACTGCTTCAACAAGCTCCTCTATTGTGTCTTCCCCTAGGAAAAATCCAATAAAAAGTTTGATGATATCCCATATAGACATAACAATTACCATACCGCCGCTTATGGCCAGGCTATCTCGATAATACCTGAGCTGAATCTGTATTCCTTGGTTCTTAGGATTATATAATGTAGAATCCATAAATATTCCTTATCGCTTACTCTTCCATTTGCTTAGTGTTCCATTTTTTATCCCATATCTTATTGGCAATGGATAAATCATTATTAATAGCCATGTAAAATGATACTGTACCAACCATTACAGACGATACAATAGCCAGCACCATTGCTATTGGAGTGTATTGCTGTACAATTATTCCTTCTGAAGAAAGCGAAGGATCTGTGGTAAAACAAATATAATCATAAAAAGCATGTGCAAATATTGGTAATATCACACTACCTGTTTTTAAGTATAATGCGCTAAACATTAATGCTAAAAATACTGAAGAAAATGCCTGCACAACAGTCATGACCATATCTGCGCCTTGTTGAATATTTCCCATATGCATAAAGCCAAAGAATACAGCTAGTAAAATCACTGAAAGGATTCTTTTTTCCTTTTTAACATATCTCATAACGATTGCTATAGAGAATAATCTAAACATTGACTCTTCTCCAAATCCAGCTGATAGGCCCATGGTTAACGCAGAAAAAGTAGGATTGAAATAAAAAGGCCTCTTCAAATACAATGGTTCAGCTAACGTATATAGAATCAAAAGAATAAAAGGAATCATTAATATACATATATTCTTTGCAGAGTTTTCCGGCTTTACAAAGCCTTTAAAATTTGGAGAAAACCATGCTTTAAAAATAAACATCATTATTACTGCAGCGATGCAAGTACCTATATTTCCAGCTTCACTTGAAATCAATCCACCTATAAGTGCACCTGCTCCTACAATAACTGCTGGGATAATCATTGCCATCACAATTGCTAATAATGGCTTTTTTTCACAAACTGAATGACTTCTAATACTTTTTTCCATTTGGTATCTCCTTTTTGTGATATAAGACAATAATAACTATTCCCGTAATAATCATAACTGTTATCCCCGTGATTGATCCCTCTAGGCCAAATTCAACGCTATATGCAAAGCTGCTTTTAGCAGTTGCAGCATCCAATTTAAAAACTGAGACCGGAGAAACCATCCCACTGTTTGGTAGTCCTAGTATCAGATTTTGAGTGAAATTCCATGCTGTATGTGCAGCCATCGCACACCAAATACTATCCATGTAATAAACCATTAGTGAGAATAATAGACCTGCCACCAATACCGCTGTCATCGAAATAACACTAGCTCCCTGATTAAATAGATGCATAGACGTAAAAAGTAGCGAATTTAAGATAATCGCAACTGCCGGATGTCGATATCCTCTTCTTAATCGCTGAAATATGAATCCTCTGCAAACCATTTCTTCAGCTGAAGACTGTATAAAAACAGCGATGAACAGCAACAACAGCTTTATAACATTCATGCCCCCCATTCTGCAGTTACATACTATAGTGTATAAAATTTGTATGTTGAAAATGTGTAAATAAAAAAATACGAGACAGCTTACGCTTATCTAAATTCTTGCTATAATGCTTGTGGAGGGATTTGTAATGATTCAACACAAAACTATGCCAATATCAGAAATAATTGATAGAGTCACAACTATCACTCGAAAGTATGATGTAAGGCGATTGGATTTATTTGGCTCATTTGCATATGGAAATGCTTCTGAACGAAGCGATATTGACTTCATTATACGTGGATGTGAAGACTTCAATTCATTCATTGAAGAAATTGATGAAATCCCCACCCTACGCAGAATAGACATTTTTAACTACGATGAAGTTTGTAGTGATTTACTCAGAGAGGATATGAACAAATATGGAAAACAAATATTTTTATATTTACCAAAGTCTATGCAAAAGCTTAGCTAATCTACAACTCTCTAGAGGGGCCGACATAGATGCTCCTTTTGCACTGCCCTATTCGCTAATTATCTATATCTACAAGCTTGATGCCCTGTAAATCTTCATCATCCCATTCATAAAGCTTTACCGCTTTATTATTCTCAGCATCATATTTATATAGTATACATGGTGTCCACCAGTTTACATTAAGCTTTACAAATGCCAAATACCTATCGCCATCTTCAATTATCTGCACATTCCATAATGAATTATGTGATAAATTAGCAAGAGATTGCATAAATTGTTTTAAATCATCACCCGCATGAGATTCATTTCCATCCTCATCAATTAAATAAGTTGACTTAAGGGTAACAACTATCCTATTTCCAACTATTTTATTCTCAAAATCATTTGTAGCATCATAAATCTTTACCTTATCTGCTGTAAATGATTCTGTTTGTTCCAATTTTCCATTAGCATAGATTGCAGAATAATTTGTAGTCCCAGAATTATCTATTGTTGCCACTTCAACTATTTCTTTGTCTTGAGATACATCTATTCCAAATCCCTCAAGGAACCAAAAGCCGCCTACGATTAAAAATGTACACACTGCAAAAAAAATTATAAATGTTCTTGTCTTATCGGCGACAGCTTTATAAAATGCTCTGATTATAACAATTGCAATTAGCAGCCATACTATATACACATAATTGAAAAGGCAACTTTCATAAAATGGGCGAAGCCTGATTCTACCAGCTTCATAGGATTCAAATACTGCAAAAATATGTCTCCTAACATAAATTGTTGATATCCAAGCTAGCCCCAATAAGCCTAATAAAAAGATTTTAAAAGCTTTTTTCCACCACAATAGGTTTTTACTTGAATTATCTTCCATACCTAGTTTTCCTCAAACATTGCCTTGGCGCGGGCATAAGAAATGTTGAACTTTCTTATTCCTTCATAGTGTTCCTTTGGATAGGTGTATCGCACTTCATTTTCTAAATCCTTAAGAAGCTTTTTGTCGCCTGTTAAGGCTGGAGCTGCGTCTGGAGACAGGTGGTCTGTTATATATTCTGCAACAGATTCATATTCACTGACGCTAGAATCCGTATGGGCTAAATCATATTTAGCAATCTGGTAATCCGGGTTGGCAAATGCAAAAACAAGGTAGGCAACTGTAATTGTAACCATGGCTGCCTTGAATACTGGGAAATTTGATTTGTACAAAGATACAATCAAAAATGCAAGCCAGAGGCTAAGTACACACAGAAACCAAAGCACAAACAATCTTAGGAATGTGAGCTGGTACACGCCGATGTAGAGAACCATTCTCAAAGCAGATGATGCAATCATTATGTATGTGCAAGCACCAATCACTGTTAGGATGATTGTAAGCACTGTGTTTTTTGTAAACAATCTAGAGCAAACCAGCACAAGTGCCACATTTATCAAACATACTGCAAGTAGCTGATAGAAACCTTCGTGTGCGTACTCGGCGTATGTGTAGCCAGTTGGAAGCTTCATGCTGTCTGTAAACAGGAAAAGTACCTGAATCAGACAGAAGAACAGATAAACTATTCCAAGTAAGGTTGTAAATGTAATTGCAATAAGTGGATTGTTGTTTCCTTGCTTTGCTGGACTGACGCTAAGCTTCTTCTTGCTCAAGGAATTAGGAATTATATATGCACATACAAATCCATAGAACAGAGTGAAAGCAACACCAACAATATCCCAAATATTATCAGGAAGATGAATCTCACTGAATGCTCTTTCAAGGACGCGGCTAAACACTGCATCTGCTGAAATAAGCAAGCTTATTACTACTGCAAGCAGTGGAATAGCAATAACTATACCAAGTCCCACAGCCATAAATGCGCTTTTCTTTTCTTTGCTTGTTTCGCTGCCTTTATCCTTAACCCATGCGGCAAAATCCTTAAAAGGCCATGGAAGATATTCTATTGGGCGAACTATTGTAAAAAAGATTCCTCCAATCCACCCTGCTATATCCCAGCCAGTTGTATCCACATAAAGCTGCATGATAAACGACATGAAAAGCAAGAAAATGGCAAGGCCACTAAGGTTCTGAAGACTATGGCTTGTGAACATACACTTGGAAATAGCAAGTAGCATAAGTGATACCACGTAAAACAGATTCATACCAAGCTTGCCATTTCTATCCCTGATAAATGGCAGATTATCACTCTTTCTAACTAGTGCAATCAACCCCATAGCGATAGCCATGAATATTGGATAAGTAATGCTCATCCTATTTCTGTATAAACATATCGTATATACGATAGTAAAAATCAAAGATAATAAACCATATTTTGCGAAGGCTTTCCCATCTCCCTTTGCCATCTGCACTTCTTCTACAGATTTACCTTTTACTATTGCATCAATCTGTGCCTCTGTTAACCTGTTTGCAGTCATTGTACTTTCAACAGCTACATTCTCATTAACTATGTTCTCTTTAACTGCATTGTCCATAACTATTCTTCCTCCGTATTATCTACATATTCTAATATATCTCCTGGCTGACACTGAAGTGCCTTGCAGATTGCATCTAAGGTTTCAAGCCTTACAGCCTTTGCCTTATTGTTTTTTAGAATTGAAAGATTAGCATTTGTGATTCCTACCTTGCCTGCCAGCTCCGCCAAGCCCACCTTTCTTTTTGCCATCATTACATCCAAATTTATTACAATCATATTTTCACCTGAGCTTTCTATATGGTTAAATCGTTTTCCAATTTATACTGAACGGCTCTATCAAATACTAATGACAGCACCTTACTAAATAGCCCTGCGAAAAAGAATACTCCTGCAACTATCAATGCTGCTGGGGTAAAATATACAAAGCATCTTAAAAGCTTAAGCCCTGTAATAACAAAAGCATATATGGACATGCGTACAAGACTTGTAACATTTGCTTGAACAAAGCAGTCATCATTTATAACTGTCTTCATCATTTTTCTAAGCTCATACAAAATAAGAAGTGCTGAACCACCCACAAGCATTATTGAAACAACTGCGTATGCATAATGATCCAATATTCTGGCATATTCCGTGGTCTCACCTAAGAACTTAATCACAATATTAACTGCATATTTAAGACCAAATGGTGTAGCCAATTCCAGTGCAACTCCTATTAAAAAACAAATATCTAATATCCCATTTACAAATAGATTTAATTTATTGTTCATTTCAGCCTCCAAAATCATTCTTTATATATCTGATATTGTTATAACACTTTTATTTATGTTTTACAACAATAATTTATCGTAAAACGATAATTTATTTTCGTTTCTCAAAATCTCAACTCTATGAGGTAAGCAAACTAATAAATCAAAGACTAATAAATCAAAGTGAACAAACTCAAAGTGAACAATAAGTACTAAAAAAGACCTAATGCAATAACGCACTAGGCCTTTAGTCTCTTGGAATTATAATTAGAATAAATCTAATGAACTATCTAAGTAGATTTCTTCTCTAACTCTAAGCTGATACTCTGACTTTACCATATAATATAGGATAAATTCCAGTACTATTGCACTTCCCAAGCTTCTGCCCTCTATTTTGAAATTAGAAAATCCTGCAGGCATATAGATGTTTTGTATGTCATCCACACTGATAAACCCTGGATTATTCATGGCATCTGAAAATCGATAGCCTCTAGATGCCTGTGGGGATGTGCAGATGTGATCCTTACAATCTTCTCCAAGGCTCTTTCTGCTAACATTCTCATAGCATTCTTTTCTGTCAGTGCAACCAAATGAGCAGCACTCGTTACATAAGAATTCCACCTTATCCTTTTTTGACTGGGGCAGTTCATTCAATTGCTCTAGCTTTTTGTTCAGTCGAAAATCCGGTACAACATATTCAAAATCATCCCTATCAAGCTCTGCCTTTAAATCATCAAAATCTGTAAGCACCTTTGTAGTAGAAGATACAAAATAGAACTCGGGATAATTTTTCTTAATATAATCTAAGAGAAGATCAGAATGGATTATCACTCCATTTTTGCCCCCTCCTGTCTTTTCAAACAACTCACACAATCGATTACATTTTTTATCTGTCAAATGTTCTTCTCTGATTAATGAATTGCTAAAGGTAAGTCTGGCCGAAATATCATATTCCTTCATCAGCCTTATTACATCAGTAGCCTGCTCATCGCCAAAGCCTACACGGCCTCCGCCCCACAGACAATCTGCCGGTGCACCGTAGATGGAGCCAATCTCGCACCAGTCGTAAAAATACTCACGATGATTCCTAAATAGCGGTAACAGCATCTTATAAAATTCGTAAAACTCAAACAAGCCTGGTAAATGATAGTATGCTTTCATTCCTCCTCCTGCCTAACTAATCTATTCCATTTCAGTGTGAATATCACTTAGACTGACAATGCAGTTGGGATAGGTTTTTGTTTTTCATCAGAAAAACAAGAACCGGACATAGACCAATATTTTCTGAAAGAAAATATTGCTTGGCGAAGCCAAGTTCTTGTGGGCTTTTTCCTTAAGTAGCCCACAAGAAGTCATACTTTACTATCTACAATTATAATTTCATCATAGGTAGTAGTGAAAAATCAATTAACTACTATCTTACAACAAAAATAAGCCTTAGGTAGTATACTTTTTTAGGCTAATTACTATCTACAGCATCAAATAAACTACAGATAGTAATCTCATACTGGCTCATTACTATCTATAGCTGATAATAATCCCTAGGTAGTAGTTTACTCTGGAATCACTACTATCTACAACATGGAATCTCCCATAGATAGTAAATTCTTTCAAAAACACTACTACCTAGTTCTAATAAATTATCCTAGGAAGTAATTTTCCATCTGATACTATTGCAAGCTTACTAGTTGCAGATGTTTTAACGCCACAATTCTCTGGTGCATACAGAGCAAAACAATTCTCTAGCATCTAGTAATCACAATTTTCCTTTTCCCATATAACAAAGGATATAACGCTAAATAAAGTGCTACCACATTTACAATCAACGCTCCAACCCAAGCGCTTATTTCAGCGTAGGCTGTGGCAGGGAAGCCAATCCTTCCTATGAAGAACGATACAGTAAAGGTTCGTAAAACCATTTCCAAAATACCAGAAATCATTGGAAGCATAGGCTTTCCCATACCTTGTACAGTAGCTCTTACTACAAAAAGTACATCTACAGCTATAATCATCACGCCGCATCTAGGTAGGTACTGGCACACCAAATCTATCTGGTCCTTTCCTGACAGCAGGAATCCGCCCAGCTGTGCAGGAAAGAACACCATAAGTGAGCCTAGAAGGATATAGGATACAACAGATATTCCCATGCACACCTTAAGGCCTTCCTTGATTCTTCCGTATTCACCTGCGCCGTAGTTTTGGCTGGTGTAGGATGTCATTGCGCTTCCTGCTGTGGCAGCTGGATTCATAAACAGATTATTGTATTTGCCACATGCTGCATAAGCTGCTGTGTAAACCACACCATAGCTATTAACAAAGCCTTGAACAACCATGCATCCTACTGCGGTGATAGAATTCATAAATGCCATTGGAAGGCCATTCTTCAGTAGTTCTAAATATACACCCATTGTATTTTTAAAATGCTCTCTTTGCATTTTGATTTCTGGTATTGCCCTAAGACGATTAATGCAAATTAACACCGAAATCACCTGGGCAATGAGTGTTGCAATGGCTGCTCCCTCAACACCTGTTTTAAGTACAAGGATAAATAGGCTATCCAAAGCCAAATTAACAATTGAAGATACGATGATTGCCCTGAGTGGTGTCTGGCTATCTCCGAATGCTCTCAGGATTGAGCCCGCGATATTGTAACAGATACCTACTGATAAACCACCAAATAATATATAACCGTATGTCAAACTATCGCCCATGATAAGTGTGTCTGTCTGCATAAATTCAAGCAATGTTGGCAGAAATACTACACTGATAACAGACAGACTAAGTGCCAGGATAAAGCCTAAAACTATTGTAGCTGCAAGGCGATGACGAAGCTGCTCGATATTCTTTGCCCCGTAGCTTTGGGCTACAAGCACGGCGAATCCATTAGCTAATCCAAATGAAAATCCTACTATCAAAAAGAATAATGAGCCCATATTACCAACTGCTGCAAGGGCATTATCACCAAGGCCCTTACCTACTATTAAGGTGTCTACGAAATTATAGACCTGCTGCAGCATACTTGTAAGCAGTAGTGGCCAGTAGAAAGCCAATATCAGCTTCACTGGACTGCCCTTTGTAAAATCTCTTTGTCCACTTTTTGCATTTGTCTTTGCGCTCATATCCACACCTCTAACTTTTATTTCTAAGCAATTGTCATTTTACGCCCTGTTTTTTATAAATAGAATTTCATATTTGTTGTGTTTTGCCCATTTTTTGTTATCATAAATCTATGGAAAGCTTTGGAAAAGAATTTATCAAATTTGATACAGTATCCTCTGTTAATGTTACAGATGTCACTGCCCCAGGCACTTATCATGCCCATTGGCACAATGCTGCTGAGTTTACTGTGGCTCTTAAGGATGGGTGCGTCTACAAAATTAACGATGAAGTTTTTGAATTAGAAAAAGGAGATGTGCTATTGGCATGGCCTCAACAAATCCATGAGACTGTTTCTATGCTCAAAAATGGGGCAATGTTTATACAGTTTTCAGCTGTTATTATAGAAAACAATCTGGATTTGGTATCCCTTTCCAGGTTTTTGCACAACTGCAAGCATATCTCTGCTAAGGATTATCCTGAGCTTACCAGCTATATTTCAGATTCTATATTTGAAATTAAAAAAATACATAGCTCCTCTGATTCCCTTGCCGAAACCAGATGTAAGCTATGTATCTACAATATTCTTATTAAGATAAGCGAGCATGTTCTTGCCAATATTAATTACAACTTAAATGATGAAAGTGCCCCTGACGCAGGCTGGAACTATATTCAGGCTGCCTGCACCTATATCATCGAAAATTCCGCCGATGATATCAGCCAAAAGGATGTTGCTGACCATGTGGGCTTAAGCACCTTTTATCTGTCTAAGCTTTTTAAAAGATACATGAATATGTCCTTTCCTGCATATCTATCAAACATCAGAGTGCAGGCTGCTGCAAAGCTTCTTATGGACAAATCTATATCTATAACTGACTGCGCATTTCTTGCAGGCTTTCAATCAACCACAGCTTTCAACAAGGCCTTCCATGAAATAACAGGTTATTCACCAAGGGATTATCGAAAGCTGTACAGATAGTTTATATTCTTGCTACTCCTGTGCGTCTTGCAGCTTCGGCTGTAGCGTTTGCTACCGCATCCTTTACCCTAGGGTCGAACGCCTTTGGAATAACGTACTCAGGGCTAAGCTCATCGTCAGAAACAAGACCTGCAATAGCATAAGCCGCAGCCTCCTTCATGGCATCATTAATATCTGTTGCTCTAACATCTAATGCTCCGCGGAAGATTCCAGGGAATACCAGCACATTATTAATCTGATTTGGAAAATCGGAACGACCTGAGCCTACTACTGCTGCACCTGCAGCCTTGCTGTCCTCTGGCATAATCTCAGGCACTGGGTTTGCCATAGCAAAAACGATTCCGTTATTCATGCTGGCAACCATTTCCTTAGAAACAAGGCCAGCTCTGGATACACCAATAAATACATCTGCGCCCTTCATAGCATCTGCTAAATTTCCGTGCTCACGATTGTTATTTGTGATGTGAGACATTTCTTCCTGTCCTGGGTTCAATCCTTCATCACCCTCACAGATGATTCCATTGATGTCGCAAAGCACAACATTTCCAAAGCCCATTGTGACAAGAAGCTTTCCGATGGCACAGCCTGCTGCACCTGCGCCGTTGATGACTATCTTAACCTGTCCCATCTTCTTGCCGGTTACCTTAAGTGCGTTAATTAAGGCTGCCGCAACTACAACAGCTGTACCATGCTGATCATCATGAAATACAAGGATATCGCACTTTTCCTTTAGCCTCTTTTCTATTTCAAAGCAACGTGGCGCTGCAATATCCTCTAAGTTAATTCCACCAAAAGAACCTGCCAAAAGTGATATCGTATTTACGATAGTATCCACATCTTTAGAACGAATGCAAAGTGGGATTGCATCAACATCTCCAAACTCTTTGAAGAGGACGCATTTGCCTTCCATTACAGGCATTCCTGCCTCTGGGCCAATATCGCCAAGTCCCAGTATAGCTGTTCCATCAGTAACAACAGCTACTGTGTTCCAGCGACGTGTCAGCTCCCAGCCCTTTTCAGGGTCCTTTTGAATCTCCTTGCAGGCCTCTGCAACACCTGGTGTATATGCAAGGGCTAAGGCTTCTGAGCTATCTACCTTGGCTCTTGATTTAATCTCTAGCTTTCCCTTTAAATCATAATGAAGTTTCATTGATTCCTTTGATACATCTGCCATGATTATTCTCCTAATATATGTTAATTATTCTTTACTATTCTTTAGTTGACTGCGAGATTTACTTTCGTAAATCTGCTCGCCAACATTCTAAATCATCTTCTCTGGTCTTACTGTCTCATCATACTCCTTCTCAGACAAAAATCCCAGCTCAAGAACTGCCTCTTTTAATGTCTTGCCCTCCACGTATGCCTTGTGGGCACATGCTGCTGCATTTTCATAACCGATAACTGGGCTCAGGCAAGTGACAAGCATGAGTGAATTATTCAAGTTGCTCTCCATCTTTTCCCTTTTTGCCTTAATGCCCGATACACAGTTTTTGTTGAAGGAATTGATGCCATCTGCAAGCAGTCTGATTGACTGAATCATGTTGTAGGCAAGTACTGGCATGAATACATTCAGCTCAAAATTTCCCTGGGATGCGCCGATACCTATTGTGGTGTCATTTCCCATAATCTGAATTGCTATCATGGTAATAGCCTCGCACTGCGTAGGATTAACCTTGCCTGGCATGATAGAACTTCCCGGCTCATTTTCTGGAATAGTGATTTCCCCTAAGCCACAACGTGGACCATTTGCAAGCCATCTAATATCGTTTGCAATCTTCATAAGATTTGCAGCCAGCCCTTTCAGAGCACCACTGGTGTACACATATCCATCCTTTGATGTGAGGGCGTGGAATTTGTTAGTGCTTGGCTCAAAGGTTTGGTTTGTAAGCCTTGTTATTTCTTCGCAGCACATCTTATCAAATCCTTTTGGACAGTTAAGTCCAGTTCCTACAGCTGTTCCGCCTATGGCGATTTTGCGTAGATGGTTTGATGCTTCGATAATCTGTGTCCTTGATTCCTCTAGCATTCCACGCCAGCCTGATATTTCCTGGCTGAATCTAAGTGGCACTGCATCCTGCAGATGGGTGCGGCCGATTTTAATAACATCATAGTTCTCATCCTCAAGGCGCTTCATGGTCTTGATTAACTCATCTATCGCTGGTATCAGCTTCTCTTGAATCATTATTACCGCTGCCATATTCATAGCCGTAGGAAATGTATCATTAGAAGACTGCGACATGTTCACATGGTCGTTAGGATGAATTGTAATTTCAGGCTGATTGGCTTTTACGATATGAGCAATCACCTCATTCACATTCATGTTGGACTGTGTGCCAGAGCCGGTTTGCCACACCTTTAGCGGAAATTCATCATTGTATTTGCCTTGTAGAATAGCTTCACAAGCTTTTGCTATTGCGCTGGCTCTCTCATCATCAAGCTTTCCCAGTTTCTCGTTAGCTTTCGCTGCTGCCGATTTTAGCGCTGCAAAAGCATTAATCACTTCCGTCGGAATAGTTTCCGTTCCTATGGCAAAATTTTCTAGGGAACGCTGTGTCTGCGCTCCCCACAAATGCTCATCTGCGACTTTGATTTCTCCCATTGAATCATGCTCAATTCTAAATCCCATAGTTCCCCCTTTGTTTAAGCCAATTAACTACCTACAAAACTATTCTTCATATTCACTCAATTCCTTAGCACCCGGAAATTGATATGAATAAATTGAAAACTTTTTCCAAGTCTCAATACCTGATTCTTCGTATTCCGATGTATCCGCTTTAAGATAATTCCCCATTGCATTTATTTCTTCTATATCTGTTTCAGAAATGTATTTAACAAGTACATAAATAATCTTGCACTCACTTTCATCCAAAAGTGCATATTCGTAGGTCCCACAATTACCATCTACTGCAATATAAGCAGGATATGCGTACATACTTTCATCATACATGATATCCTGAGTTATCTTTTCATCGCTATCTACACGACCATTTTCTATAGTAAGAGATATATTTGAAAGACGCGCAAGCTCCTCATCATAATCATCTTTAGAATATGTCGCCTCCAAAATTGTATACCCAGTAGTCCCAACTAAATTGGAAGGAAGCTTTGAAACATAAGTTGCTTCTACCATGTTAGCTGTATCATCTGGAAATACCTTGAAATATGAATCCAAATCACTATGATTTTCACTGACAAGCTCTGTTTTATCATAATTTTCTATTCCACTAACTGGCTTGTATGCTTCATCAAATATGCTGATGACAATATATATAAGCATCAGAAAGATCATAACTGCATATCGGATAAATATAAAAACAATAATCAGCGCCCCTATCTTAATTGTGTTTGTGACAGTTTTATTTTTAACTATTTGCTCTAACAGGCCGTTTACATAAAGAGTCAAATGAAACATCGACAAGAAAGCAGCCAATGATACTACAAGTGAAACAGTATTAAAAACTGTTACTTCATAGGTTTTGCACTGCATGATAAACTCTATCAGCATTAAAATCGTACCTATTATTCCTACCAAGCGGACAATGCTAAGCGTTTTGCTTTTTTCATTATTAGCGTAATCTGCCATTGCTTCTGTCACTGTCTTTTCATTATCTGAAAGCTCTTTTTTACGCTCACCATCTATTATCTCTCTGACATCAACATCATAAAAATCCGCAAGCATTACAAGCAGCGATATATCTGGAAGATTAAATCCAGTCTCCCATCTAGAAACAGTTCTTCCTGCTACTCCTAAAATCTCACCAAGCTTTTCCTGAGTTATTCCCTTTTCATTTCTTAGCTCCCTAAGGAACTTTCCAATCTTTATTTGGTCCATTTTTTCTCTCCCTTTTTTCTTTGGAGTCTATCATTATTGTGCTTTTAGGGACAGGACACAAAATGAGAAACGCTTATTTCTTTATATCATATCTAATCTTCACTATAAAAAAAAGCCCTTCGAGGGAATCCTCGAAGAGCTTGTAAATAGTTTAAATATAAATTTATGCATCCTTAGAGTGACGTTCACCAATCTGGAAGTCATCGCTGTGTTCAAACATGTACTGAACTGTCATTGGGTCAGAACCTGTAAGCTTCTTGAAATCATCTGTGAATGTATCCATCTTACCCTCTCGGATAGCCTGAGCAAATGTAACCATACCATCTGATGAGAATGGTGCCTCAGAACCCTTCTTGAATACACCATCAGTTGTTCTTGGAACACCCATAGCATCAAATACCTGGTAGTTCTCCTCGTCTGTGAGCTCCTTGTATGTAACATGGTTTCCAGTAGCCTTGTTTCCAATCTCGATAAACTCTGTAATTGTCATAAGCTCTGGTCCGTTAATATCAAGTGTTGCGTGGTCGTATTCAGCACCTCTGTAAAGAGCGTAAGCAACTGCCTTAGCGCAATCCTTTCTAGAGATGTAAGCCATCTTACCATCGCCCTGGCTGTTCTTTAAAACTCCATCACCCTTTACGTATGTGAAGTAGTTTGTAATCATAGCTTCTGCATACTGTGAATTGCGAAGGAAGATATGATCAAGTCCAACTTCCTTGATATAGTTCTCTGTATAGATGTGGTCCTTCTTCTCTACTGAAGGGTTTGTCTCATCACCAGCGTTTACAAGTGATGTGTAAATAATCTGCTTAACGCCTGCAGCCTTTGCTGCATCAACAACATTCTTCTGAGCGTTCTGTCTCTTTGCACCTACGAATGGCATAGAGATAAGTGCTAATCTTTCTGCTCCTGCGAAAGCTTCCTCCAAACCTTCGTATTCGTTGAAGTTAGCCTGGCGTGTCTCAACACCCTGTGCAGCAAACTTATCAAGAGCCTCTTTACTATAACCCACAAAAATAAGATCTTCCTTGTTTGCAAGAGTTAAGAGAACTCTTGCTGCCTCTGAACCTAAATTTCCGTCAACACCTGTTAATAATAATTTTCCCATGTTTTCCTCCTTTTTGATTAAACCAATTGTTAATCTTTTAACTATATCCATGATAGTTAAATTTTTATCAAACGTCCAATTCAAAAAAACAATAGGTTATAACAAAAACTTATCCTAACTAGTGTGTCCGCCATTGGTTGCTATTAAGAAATAAACTTCAAGAATTCCTTCAGTGTCCTGTTAGTATTCGTTTTTGAATAGCCAGCAGCCACGATATATCTATGAGGGCTATCTTCCAGCTCTATTAGCCTGATGTCATCTCCATATTCTGCTAGGCTTTGGCTTTCTGGGCAAAACCCAATGAAGCCTTCTGTAATTATAGAAAACATCTCTGTTTCCACGTTATCTACAGTCTTTTCTATAATCGGCTCGCACCCCTCACTTCTAGCTCTCTCTATCATTTTATCGTACATGCTACCAATTACTTCTTTGCTAAGCATTATAAGCGGATATTGGTAAAGCTCCTTGATCGCAATTGCATCTTTATCAAATAAATCATGGCCTTTTCCAACAATCGCTAAATACTCGCCTTCTTTTAATATTTTGTATTTGATGTTTTCCTCTTCGATAAATTCTGTAGAAAAAGAAACTACAACATCACATAAGCTCTTATTAATGTAATCTGCCGCCTCACCTAGATTAATCTTGTTAAGCTGCAGCTCCACATCAGGATATTTCTCCTTAAAGGTTGGGATGATTGTAATTAAGGTCTGTATATCTACAGGAGAAGAATATGCAATTCTTAGAGGTGGCATGGAATCCTCTTTTTCACGAGCCATCCTCTCTACTGCTATAAGATACTGCTGATAAAGGATTTTGCTTTCCTCATAGAATGTGGTCCCCGCCGATGTTGGCTGAATGGGCGTAACATTTCTATCAAAAAACTGTAGCCCAAACTGCTTCTCCAGGGAGCTTATAAACTGACTCAAGGCAGCCTGAGAAATAAAATTCTTCTTTGCAGTTTCCGTGAAATTTCGACATTCATATAAATCTATGTAGCATTTCAGTTTTTCTATATGCATATTCTTTTCCTCATTTATCAACACGCTTACCTAAATCGATTTTAACATAAATTCAGTAAGTTAAGAAATATCCTGTTAGTGCCTTAATATTGCATATCCTACGTAAGCTATGTAAAGCATCACCATTGTTAACCCTTCCCATCTAACGATTTTTTCAGATGTTCTTGAGAATATGTATGTTAGGATGCTGCACAATATAAATATTACAAAATCAGTTATGGTTGCAAGGTTCACAGCCATTGGGCTAATTGTTCCTGATATGCCTAGGATAAATAGCAGGTTAAAGATGTTTGAGCCAACCACATTTCCTATGGCAAGACCTGTTTCTCCTTTTCTGGCTGCAACAATAGATGTAACTAATTCCGGCAGTGAAGTACCAGCGGCTACTATGGTCACACCTATTAGTGTCTCAGTCATTCCTGCCATTCTTGCCAATTCTTTAGCACTTTCTACTACAAATTTTCCTCCGGCAATAATCAGTGCTAATCCTATTATTATAAGTCCGATACATTTTATCATAGGCAGGCTATCTGTGTTTTCATCGTCAGCATTGCCATTTTTTCCAGCTCTTACAAGCAAATATATGTAAGCCGAAAATCCAAGTAAAAGCACTATGCCTATCCATCTATGTACCATGCCCACATTTTCATTTACATCAAAGCCTTGAAAATCTATTTTACCAAGGACAGCGTAATTGATGCATGCAAATAAGGTAAATACTGTGATTACTAAAGATATTGGCATATCTCGCTTTAGTATCTTTTTATCTACAGTCAGTGGTTTAATTGTGGAACATACTCCCAAAACAATTAATATATTAAATATATTGGAACCTACCACATTACTAACTGATATTTCATTTGCGCCTTCTATAGCTGCTGTCAAGCTTACTGCAAGCTCAGGTGCACTGGTTCCAAAGGCCACTATTGTAAGTCCGATGATAAGAGAAGGCACTTTTAGATTTTTTGCAACATCCGAGCTTCCCAGTACAAACCAATCTGCACCCTTAACAAGTGCGATAAATCCAAGTATCAAAATTAATATGTTGAAT
The DNA here is from genome assembly GCF_017471675.1 of Pseudobutyrivibrio sp. Lineage (GTDB taxonomy): Bacteria > Bacillota > Clostridia > Lachnospirales > Lachnospiraceae > Pseudobutyrivibrio. Next base: position 4,035 of record NZ_JAFUSK010000019.1, on the reverse strand, counting down.
AACAATCTGTACATACCTCCTTTTTTTCAAATATTACTTTATGTAGGTAAAATTCATCTAATATTTACTTATCCCCCTCATTCTTATCCTTTTTCTCTGGACCATTTTCAATCCACCAGGCTGCAACTGCGCCTCCTAAGATAATTACAGCAAAAACTCCAATTAATATATTTTCAATCATTTTATAAAATCCTTTCCACGCAAAATAAACCTATGCAGATTTTGCATAAGCTGAAATATAGTAATTGAATTTAGCGGCGCTTTGGCCCATCCTTATCGTGGATAAATTTGATAATGAAAGTTCTAGAATACATCAATTCAGATATTGATATATTAGAATTTCTAAGAGAATACAAACATCCTGCTATTAATAAAAAGAATGCCAGCAAGATGAATCTTACATTAGAGATTGTTTTTATCTGGCTTGTTTTTGTCGCGGCATAGGTGACATCAGTGCTGGCGCTTTTTTCATTCTTAATCTCCATCTGCGCCCCATTAGGCACATTGATAGTGATTGAAGGTCTATCATCATAGCTAAATGCGTTTGATGCACTCTGCTCACCATTACTTAAACAGAAAAAATTGCACAACAAAAAAAGACATGTGATAACGTATATTAACTTTCTAATCATAGTCTTTTTCATTGCTTCACCTTTAATAATCTATTGAATCCATAAAAGTATTCTAGCTCATAGGTGTCCCAACTTCAATTAAATTACCATCTAAATCGTAAAAACGTACAACCTTTTGCCCCCAGGAATGAGTCATCAATCTATTTACATACTTAATATCCGGATAAAGTCTCTCAAGCTTTTCTACAAATTCTTCTATATTTCGCTCTTCAAAATACAGTTCAGTAGCATTGTTCTCGTGAATGATATCTCTATCAAGAAACTTTCTCCAAATAGCCTCATCCTGTAAAACAAGCCCCTCTGTTAATATCATGTTACCGTCGTTGTCTAGCAGCATATCCAAACCGAAAAGATCGTGATAAAACTGCTTTGATTTTTCTATATCTTTTACAACTATAAGAATGTTTCTAAGCTTCATGATATATTCTCCTCATCTACAAGTATACTTGATCTTTTTATCTACTCACTTACGCTCTGCTTCCAGCTATTTTCCAATTCAACATAGGACTTTCCGAAAAATTCTTCATAAGACTTATCAGAATATATAAAATCAAATAGTCCTTCAAGGTCTTTCAAATCTAGTAGATAAGCTGTAAAGCTCATGGCTTCTGTGTATGATAAATCTATGCCATAATAATTTGATTGTTCATTAGCTCCAAAGTTGATTGACAGCTTTTCTTTTAGCTTTGGATAATCGGAAACATCTTTCCTTTGATACAATCGATTTACAACGTAATCATAATATAATTTTACGATACCATTATCATCATATTTTTTTGACTGTAAATAATGTTTAAAATCTCCCTGGTCGTATGAATCATCAACTGCAAATTGCTTTATGTACTCTACCATCTGCTCTTCTGGGTATAGTATATAACCAACATACTCGCAAAATCCCTCTTCAATCCAATACTTATTAGGATCTGAATACTCAGCAAAAAAGCCATGCATCAATTCATGTTCAAGAGTACGAACAGTCAAATCATTTAATGTGATTTCTATTTTTCCAGCATCATTTGTGCTTGCGTAGCTTCTTCCTCCTTTATTTTCGATGTGATAGGTAATGTCGTCAACATCTCCTCCATACATTGATTTTTCTATACTTACTTCTTCTAATAGTTTCTTCAAATTCTTCTTTGTAGTAGCTTCAGCTTGGATTAAATCCATCATCTTTCCACAAGTATCATCATCTAACTTGCTTCTATTTATAATAAATTTTGTCCCATCACCTTTGAATATATAATTATTATTACCATCAACAAATAGCTCAGTTTCATCTAGAATTTTCAGCTGTTCCTTGCTTAACCCCTCAGTTGAAAATTGTCTTGGGTAATCTATGTCTTTCAGATTGAAAATAGTCTTATATTCATCGAATGTAGCTCTACAATGCCCTTTTGAAAGCATCAATTGAACAAGCCAGTATCTGTAGTCGTATTCATCTAAATACTTTTGAGGAAGAAATAATGCATCATTTTCTATGACTGGTCCCACTAATCTGTTATCATGCACTACATATACATTTATTTTTTCTTGCGTTACTTTATTAGATGATTTAATAATCTGCTTACGAGATTCATCAAAAGCTTTTACTAGGGATGTGGCTTCTTTTTTATCTAATATAGTACTTTCAAATATATAGTTTCCTCCATTATATTCGGTAGCAAAGGTTTTAAATACACCTGAATATGTATATTCTCTTTTGTATGAATCATCATAAAACTTTATTTTAGTTTTTGAATAAATAAGTATTCCAATCAAACAGGCTAATATAGCAAATGCTATTATGATAATGATAGTATTTTTTCTACCCAAGAATCTACTCTCCTTCCTCTCAAACAAATATGCGAGAAAGTCCTTATATGAATATTTTAGTCTTAAAGATGCCTATATAATAGACTTCGCCTTCTCGTAATCTTTCTTATTAACATAAACTTTGTATATATACACCATATTTTCTAATGCTTCATGTGAAGAAAATCCACCATTGGCAGCACTGGATACCATTGAAGTATGCAATGCCATACCCATGCTAGACTGGTTGCGTTTTGTGATTACTTCGTATTTTATTTTATTCTTTTTCAATTCCTCAGTTACTCTTGCCAGCTCTAATGGAGATGTGTCTTCTAACAGCTTTTTTCTATTAAATATTGTTATCATATTTCCCCCTACGCAATTATTTAAATGTTATCCAATCCAGATAATATTTGTAAATTAGCCTTCTCATATTCATTGAATACAGAGTCATCAAAATCTTCTGGTTTGACCTCTGGAATATACCACACGTACTATTTATTGTCAATTTAAGAAAGACCTCCGAAGAAATCCTCGAAGGCCTTGTATGTGATATATGTACTTATATCATTTATATAGAATTATCTAAAATCCCAAATTATCATTAACCAAAATTACATGAATTCTATCAGTATGGCGAGAATAGCGTGTTATTAAAAACTGACAGCAAATAGTGTCAGGGGACTTACAATTCATGCATGAACCTGTTTTTGCGCAAGGTGTATTTAAATCAAAGCGCTGAGCATTAATTGGTGCTGCCACATTTCTTGCTCGCTTCATAGCTCCATCCACATCATCGCAGATTTTATTCATTCCGACAATAACTAGAACATGCTTTGGGCCCTGAGCTATTGCCGATACACGGTTTGAATTACCATCGATGTTTACCATTACACCATCTTCAGTCATAGCATTTGCACTTGTCAGGAAATAGTCCGCATCATAAGCGGCAAGCATTGCTGCCCTTTTATCTTCTGTTGCATCTCTATCAATAAAATTATAGTTACCACTTTTTAAAGCATCTACCAACCCGATTTCATGGGCAGACATAGCCCCACCCATACTGATTGATGATTTTTCAGGGATGAGCTCGAGGGCAATCTGTAATGCCTCTTCCTTATCGGCAGCATAATAGCCCTTCATGTTTCTTGACTCAAGTCCCTTAATAACCTTCTGTGCCAGCAGTTGGTTTCGTTTTATAATATTTTCATTCATAATAAGCCCTCTCCTTTCTCTAATATAATAGCTAATCCTTGATTATAAGAAAAGCCCTCCGAAGAAAATCCTCGAAGGGCTTGAATTTTTGGTACCAAAACAGTACCAAAGTTAATCCTAGTTAAGTAAATTTTGATTAGGTTTGCTCTCGTGCCATTCCTTCACCATTTTTCGATATTCCTCTTGTTTTTCATAATGCTTCTTTAAATCCGCTTTCCTTTTTGCAGCCTTCTGAGCTCTTGCTTTTGCCTCTCTTTGAGCATTATTATTATTTCTCCTGCTTCGGCTCTGATTAGATTTTATGTTATCCAGGACCTGTTCCATTTGTTCTTCTACTGTCAACAATTCATTTTCTTTGCCTTTTATAGCTAAATCAACATGCTGGATGGTACCTGCC
>NZ_JAFUSK010000018.1 GCF_017471675.1 Pseudobutyrivibrio sp. | reverse complement strand
GCTTTGCTTAGTGACTCTATTTTTTATAATTATAGGGGCAAAAGAAAATCCAAAAACAAAATAAAAGAGGATTCAGGGGCTATCCGAGGATAGTCACTGAATCCAGTCCTTTTTTAGGGGAGTTTTTTAACAGCCCCTTTTAGATTAATCATGTAATTCAGCTCGTGTAGCAGTGTCCATAAAGCAGAAATATTCTGGGAGATGACGTGACTGAGTATACTCAAACATCAACCCCATGCCATTAAAAGTCTGGCTTGTTACAACTGCCAGGCAATTGTAATCGCCGGGATTTAAGCACTTCATATCAACTTCTGTAACACGTTCAACAGTCATCTTTCGTTTACTCATGGCTATCTCCATGTGAAGCTCATTTTCTATATATTCGTATATTGATTTGTTTGCAATTTCTTCTGTGATGCCAGGCACAATAGATTTATCAAACATATTTATATCTAAGATGCAAGGCTTGCCATCCAGCTTTCTAAGCCTTTGTATGTAATAAAGCTCTGTGCCTTTCTTAAAGCCTGTTCTGCTTTGAATCCTTTCATCAGCTGTAATTTCAGCAAACATTATTACTTCTGTGTTGCTGTTTAGCTTATTTCTGCTGGCGGATTCCTTAAAGGTCTCAATGCCTCCTATTACAAAGCTGGCCTTGTCGATAGGCTGATAAACCACTCGTACTCCAACACCATTGATTGCCTGTACATATCCAATTTCAGCTAGCTGTGCTAATGCTCTTCTAACAGTGTTTCTGGAGCAATCATAGGTAACAACCAGTGCGCTTTCTGGAGGGAGAATACTTTGATATTCATACTCCTCTGATTCTATCCTAAGTTTTAAATCCTTATATATTTCAGTGTATTTTGATTTTGGCAAAACAAAGCCCCTCTTTCCCTTTGTTATAATAAGGGTAACACAAAATGTATCTGTGTGCCAATAAAATAAGCCCCTCCCACTAATAATGGGAGGGGCCAGCTAATCAAAATGACTATCCTTCAATAGCTATATATTTTGTTTCTTCCTTTTCAGGGATTGCTTCCTTCTTAGGAACTGTAAGGGTAAGAACGCCATCCTTGAAGGCTGCGTGGATATCATCCTGTGTTACTCCATCGCCTACATAGAAGCTTCTTGAACATGAACCTGTGTAGCGTTCACGTCTGATGAAGTTGCCATCATCATCCTGCTCATCATTGCTGCTGTTTGACTCAGCATTGATCGTAAGATATCCATCCTTAAGCTCTGCTTTGATATCTTCTTTAGCAAATCCTGGAAGGTTCATATCAAGCTGATAACCATTATCAGTTTCTTTTACATCTGTTGTCATCATTCGTGAAAAATCACGATCGAATCTGGAACCACCAAAACCTGTTACACGTGGTACTGAGAAGAAATCATCCATAAAATCATTTGATAAAATACTAGGCATTAACATAATACTTACCTCCTTTTATTGACGCTAGGCTCTCGGTCTAGTGGATTGTGAATTAGTTCCAAGTGAGGATTTCTTTTGTTCCCCTCTTGTTGATTATGTTATATACCTAAAATTAGCACTCGTCAAGCGCGAGTGCTAATAATTTATAATTATTTTATATTTTGTTAATAATTTGTCTGACTTTTTACAGCATTGCTTTGAACTTATCAAATTCACCTTCAGGAATTCCTAATGCTTCCATAGCTTTCTCAGCTGTAAGCGATAAGTTTTTCATGAGATTTTGAATATCCTCCACCTTTGCTTCCATTCGCATATCATCAGCAAAAGCTTTTTCATCAAATTCAGTTATAACCATACCACATACCTCCGCTTTATGCTTCTCCAAAAACTCTTTGAGAATTCCATCTTCGATGCATGAATCAACCGCCAAATTTACTGCTTTTTCAATTTCATAATCAAGTGAAAAGGTCCTGATTCTGTTGATTAGCTCCATATAATCTCGTAAAGGCTGGCATTTTTCTAATAGCCCATCATTCTTACCTTTATTAAGGTTATACCCTATAGCGGTCCACTCAAAATCGCCACTTTTATCCTCATTGATAAAAGCATCAGAAAGTCTGATTTTTTCAACTGCTGGTCTATCTGTTGCCCCATTATAAAAAACTATGTATCTTGGCGTCGGTATTTTCTTTAAGGTACTGGAATAAATGTTTATCCCATTTGTCTTAATATACTGATCATATAACTTACCAAAATACATTAAGCCTCTAACAGGCATATTAGGATTGAAGGTACTTTGCTGTTCCCATACAGATAGATAACTGTCAAACAAAAAAGAGATGTCATTCTTCATGCTTATATATATAACGTCCTCAATAGTAGTTAAGCTAACTGCACTTGCGTCTGAATAACTACTATCATTCAATGCATTATAAAGCTGAAGAATATTTTCCTTCATTTCTTCAGTACCAAATAGTAATCTAAATAATCTATCTTTGTACTCTCTATTTACTTTCGTCATTTCTATTTCTCCTTAAATTATACCATGAATAAGGATTTCTGAAAGGAAAAAGACAAGTAAAACCCTTTTGAAATCGTTATAGAAATGAACAAGTATGAATTTCGCAGCAATTATATAATACAATAAGAATATTATCTTTGTCTACTTTTACCAACTCAATGAATCGTCAAACTCCTCTAAGCTGGCGTCTACAGGCTCTTCCTTAAGGATGGTGCGCATGTAGCGGTTGACTTCGGTGCGCATGTCTCTTCTGGTGCCATCAAGTGGTACCATCAGATTGTGGTTCACCCAAATCCAGTGGATGCCACGCTTTCTGGCTTCTTCTTCAAAGAGGCCGTGGTAGCCTGACATGGCTTTGCAGCCGATGTGAACATACATGATAACCATATCCACATTCATCTGCTCGCAGATTCTGAACAGGTCTTCAACACCAGTTTCGTAGCCACCATTAGAGCGATTACGCATAATCATATTTTCGTATAAATGACCTAGGTCAAGAAGTGCCTGGTGCTTGTCAGTGGTGCTGACCATTTCTGTTGAAACGCAGCAAAGCATATCGTTAATAGGTAGGATTCCCCAGCAATTCATAAGCCAGTTAGGGAAGGCTGTATAGTAGGCAGCCTGCACGCCCCATAGGATGGCACGATGGCGATATTCCTTGCAGGCCATTTCCTTGTTCTGATATGCCTTTGTGGCAAGGACTGTAATCTTTTTATCTGTGTCTAAGAATATCTGGCTGCGGCCTCCTGCTGCCATGTAAACACCGTAACGATAGAAACCAAGTGTTGCGCCAAGAAGCTGTGGATATGGTGTCTTGTTAATTTCAAGCCACTCTAGAAACTCCTTTGTTTCTTCGTTAAAGCGGGCCATGTTGCTGAACAGATAATCCCAATCGTACTTTTCACCAGTGTGTTCTTCAATAAATCTGATTGCATTAAGAACTTCTTCACCAGCGTATTCCTGTACACTCTCCTG
>NZ_JAFUSK010000017.1 GCF_017471675.1 Pseudobutyrivibrio sp. | reverse complement strand
GCTTTGCTTAGTGACTCTATTTTTTATAATTATAGGGGCAAAAGAAAATCCAAAAACAAAATAAAAGAGGATTCAGGGGCTATCCGAGGATAGTCACTGAATCCAGTCCTTTTTTAGGGGAGTTTTTTAACAGCCCCTTTTTTTCTTATCTTAATGTTCATAAAAAAATAACATTTATATTTTATTATTAATCTACATATTCTTTCAATATTGTGGTATTTATGATTTTTGTTTTAGATTGTAAAGGAGTGGGGATATGCAAGAACATTATAAAGATGTGAAGTGGACATCGCTAAGCACTAATGCAGAAAAAAATATACAAAGAGAAGATAATAAAGAGTTAAATAAGCAACATTTGTTAAATCAGGAAAATGTGGTGGAGAAAAAAGAAGAGCCAGCTCTTGATTATAATAAGAAAAATGTTGATGCTACAGTACTGAAGCAATTTAATGTTATGCTTACAGTACTTAAAAACATAAATATGAAAGAGGTGGAACTTTTACGTTCTGAAAAAGGTGATCATGAGGCAGCAGCTAATCAGCTGTATGATGCTATTGACAATATAAAAACGTTAAAGCTTACCTTTGATCTCCAAAAAAGAGCTAAAAAAATCGGAACCGCTAAGGATGTTGACACCTCAGATATTATAGAAGCAATAGTGCGCCTTTCTGAATGTGCAAATGCTTACTATGATACTCACCGAGGCAAGCACTATGGGGAGAAGAATAAACGCAAGCAAGTTGCGAAGGAATTTATGCTGGTATCTGAAGCTTTTCTTGCAAATGTTAATATAAGTATGGGAAAACCTAAGAATATGCCCCCTGAACCAAATGTAGAGGAATTGAAACGAAAATATAAGGCAACCAAGGGCGTAGATAGTAGACTTATAGAACTAGCAGATATTTATGAAAAGTGGGCGGCGACCTTTGGGGAAGAAGAAGGTGGAGAAAGGCAACGTATTCAAAAGAAGAGAAATCTCTTTAAACCATTTGAAAATGATATTAAATTGTATCGAGCTCAGTATTCAAATGGCAAGGGAAAGGCTTCAATAATGAAAATCATCCAAATCTATGATGATTATAAGATGAAGGATGACATGCTTAAACGCTTGGAAAAGGATGAAGATATAAAAAAGAAACTTAGTGATCCTGTTATGGATTATCTTAAAGAAAAAGAAGCCTTAGAAAATGAAAGAGATAAGGAAATAGGTCTTTCTGATGAGCAGATGGACGCAACATTGAAAGAGGAACAGATAAAAGGAATCTATGAATGTGATAGATGGTTCCTTAAGAATTTCGATAATAAAGGTATTTTTGGAAGACTTGTAGGGACGAAAAATCATCATGAAGAGATTATAAGCAAACTAATGTCAATGTCTAAAAGAGAAAGACTATTCATGTATTATTTGATAGAGACTGGCCAGAGAAAAAGTCCTCAGATGTATGATGTATTTGCTTCACAAATAAATTATAAGCCAAATGTAGACTTGCTAGAAAAAAAGATGAAGGCAATCTTTCTAAAACTTACGCGACGTGTTAATGGTGACTATATAAACATGTATAAATTGTCAGAAGTAATGCAGATTTCTCGTGATTATAAAGAATTATTGGCAACCACTTCTACAATAGAAGAAGATGTAGAAAAAGCAAAGCAAAGGCGCGAAGCACAGGAAACTGCTGAAGAAAATGGCGAATCAGCAGTAACAACAGAAGAAGAAAGAGTACAAGTATTAGTTGAAGATCGCAAAAATCTACTAGCCGAGTTTATGCTTGCAAACATAACCTATAAGGAATGCTTAGAACAAAAGCTGAATAACAAAGATAAAAATAAGAAGCAGGAGCTTCAAAATAAGCTAGACGCCGCTGGAAAACGTTGCGTATTGGTAAGAAAAGAACTTTTTAATGCAGATGATCAACTAAAAAATATCCAAGATAATAGTGATGAATATAATGCTAGTCTAAAATCATCTAATGCAAAGCAGGGTGGGTCAACTAGTTGGAAAAAATTTCATGATTATAGTAAGACTGCAATAAAGTATACTAAGGATGCAAACAAATATAGTTCTAAAGCAATCAACAGCTATGGTTTAAGTTGGGGGCTTAGTGAAACTAGTCTAAAGACTTATAAATATGCTTCCGGTGGTGTAGGAGATTCACTTACAGTAGTCAGTACAGCTATTACTACTATTGGAAGTATTATGAATCTCGTGAAGAATGCTGATAATATGCATATGGGAGATGTGATTTCTTCCATTGTGAGTATTACGAATAGTGCTGAAGGCGGTGTTATTAGCGGTTTAAAACTATATGTAATGGCAAAAGATATAGTGACTGGGTTTGAACACGTTCAAGCCTCTGGGATTCTTAAAACCGCAGGAACAGCTACTGCCGGAATTGCACTTGGAATCAATGCATATAAGGTAGTAACAGGGGCACTAGATATGCGTAATGCCACCAATGCAGAGGAAGCCTTAAAAAATAAGAAACAAAATAAGCAAGGTACAATTAATAATTTAGAAACTAAGAAAGATAGAACCGCTGATGAAGAGGCTCAGCTTAAAAAGCTTAAGAGAGAACAAAAATACGATGAAAGTATGGTAAAGCTTGCTAAGAAGATTAGCGAGCTAAAGCTAGATGTGGCAATGGCTAATACAGTGATAAACGGTTTGACACTAATGACTAGCTTTGTACCAGGAGGTGGGCAGGTTGGTGCTGCAATTATTTTATTTGCAGCTAGTTTAGCTATATCGGTAGCTGAGGCAAAACGTTTACGAGGGATAAAGAAGGAATTGTTCGATGATTTTATGGATATGAAAAAAGTATCTGAGACATCACAGAAACTAATGGGAGATAGATCACGTAAAATTTATAATCAGGAAAAATATAATGAAAATCTTAGGCTAAAAATGGCTGCAGTGGCAGGCTACGCTGACACTAATTCAGCAGCAGATCAGATCTGTAAGAAATTTGGTCAATATGTATATGCTAAGCTATTTGGTGATGCTGGTTCTGGTGGGGCTGAAAATGACGAAGAAAAGAACGGTTATATACAATTGGTAAAGGCTTTAGGATTGCCGTATGATGCCAATAAAAAAATTCCAGACGAAGCTGTTATTGCAAGAAAATTTGCTGGCAAATAAAAGGAGGATAAATAATGAATATTAAAGAGTTGGAAAAAATCAGACATGAAATACTAAAACAGATTAAGGATGAGATGACAGCAGAGTTTTTTGCAGTACATCTTAACAAGAAAGAAAAAGAGGAAGATGCTGAGATATTAAGAGTTCTTTTTGATGAGCTAGGCTATGAAACTGAGGAGGGAGCTCTTGGCGAATATGCATTTTTGCCTGTTTATTCCGAAGAGGAAAAGGTTCAGTATTTTTCATCAGCTATTATTATAGCTGACACTATTGTGGAGCAAAATATTTCTAAATTATATGAAGCTATGTCCACTATCAATTTCTATATACAATGTGGTGCATTTTGCATAGACAAGGATAAGCAAATACTGGCTTATAAGATGACAACTCCTCTACCTATAGGTCTTTCAAAAGATGCTTTGTATGAGCAGGTAAATATATGCATGGGTAATTCTGTTGCTGTTACAGATCAGTATTGCGATTTAGTACTTCGTGTGAATGCTGGAGTACTTGATATCCCAGATATGCTTAAAGAAATGGGTATATATGAAGAGGCATAAAAATAATTAGGTTACCTATTCATCCTCCCATCTACTTGTGGTAAAATAACCATTAGTAAGCTCTTAGTAGCAAATGATGGGAGGATATATCATGGGTAACGCTATTGTGGCACAGTCAGGTGGTCCTACTGTTGCAATTAATGCCAGCCTTGCTGGAGTCATCGAGGGAGCACTTGCTTCAAAATACGATAATATCTACGGTTCCTTAAATGGAATTCTCGGTATCAAAGATGATAATGTCATCGACCTTGGCAAAATCGCTAATTCAGAACCAAATTTTATCAAACAACTTAAGACAACACCTGCTATGTTTTTAGGTTCATGTCGTTTCAAGCTACCTAGTGTAGAATCAAATGACCCTATCTACAAGCATCTCTTTGAGCAGTTCGATAGATACAATATCGATGCATTTTTCTACATCGGCGGAAACGATTCTATGGATACCGTTGATAAGCTTTCTGCTTATGCAAAGCAAATCGATTCACATATCAGATTTATTGGAGTTCCTAAAACAATTGATAATGATCTTTGTGTAACTGACCATACACCTGGTTTTGGTTCAGCTGCTAAATACATTGCCACTACCACAATGGAAGTAGTGTATGATGCTAAGATTTACAATTCTCCTAGCGTAACTATCATAGAGGTAATGGGACGTGATGCAGGCTGGCTTACAGCAGCTACTTCCCTTGCAAGAAATGAATATTGTGCAGGCCCTGATTTAATCTACTTACCAGAGGTGCCTTTTAATACAGAGATTTTTGTTAATGATTTATCTCGCCTTCTTAAGGAAAAGACTAATATCGTAGTTGCTGTTTCAGAAGGAATCAGAGATGCAGCAGGAGAGTACATCTCTGCATCTACAGGCACACTTGATAACTTTGGACATGCTCAGCTTTCCGGGGCAGGCAAGACTCTTGAATATCTTGTTAAGGATAGACTTGGCTGCAAGTGCCGCTCTATTGAGGTAAATGTACTGCAGCGTGCAGCAGCTCACATCAGTTCTCTTACAGATATCTTAGAATCTGTAGAGCTTGGCAAGAATGGTGTTAAGTTTGCAGAAGATGGTGTTACTGGTGCTATGGTAATACTTAAGCGCACAAGCAATGAGCCATACACAGTAGAATACGATTATGCTAAGATTCATGATATTGCCAATGAGGCCAAGGAAGTTCCTAAGGAGTGGATTAATTCATCACACAATTGGGTTACAGAAGAAATGATAGAATACTTAAAGCCTCTAGTTCTTGGCGAGCCAGAGCTTGAGTATCAGAATGGTCTTCCAGTATATGTAACAATGTAAAAAAGGCTTCCCCCTTCTCAAGGGGGAAGCTGTCACCGAAGGTGACTGATGAGGGGGGTATCTACAAATTTCCCTCATCAGTTATTTTTTACAACTCTCTAGATTTATCAATACAAACTCTCTCAGCTTCAATAACTGCATTTCTAAAGCCAAGTGCTTCAAGTGTTGCAACAGCCTCAATAGTAGTACCACCTGGTGAGCAAACCTGATCCTTAAGTACCCCAGGGTGTTCTCCGGTTTCTAGTACCATCTTGGCAGAGCCAAGCACAGCCTGTGCTGCGAATTTGTAGGCTTGTGCGCGCGGCATGCCTTCTGCTACGGCGCCATCTGCTAATGCTTCTATAAACATAAATACATAGGCAGGTGAAGAGCCGCTGATTCCAACTACAGCATCCTGTAATCTCTCTGGTACAATCTCAGCCTTTCCAAAGGATTCGAAAAGCTTAAGAACATCCTTAGCTTCTTCATCGGAAACCAGCTTGTTAGGGCTAAGAGCACTCATGGCTTCACCAACAAGGGCAGGAGTGTTTGGCATAACCCTAATAAGCTTAAGCTCTTTGCCAAAAAGCTCTGAAAGCTTATCAAGTGACTGGCCGGCAGCAATGCTTACTACAAGCTTGTTGCCGTAATCCATATCCTTAATACCATCAATGGCATGAGGAAGATATTGTGGCTTAACCGCAAGAAAAACAATATCTGCAAATTCAACAACATCTCTGTTGTTAGTGCTGGTTTTAACTCCAAATTCTTCGCTGACCTTATCGAGCGCAGCTTGGAAAATATCGCTAGCCATTACATCTGAAGCGTCCACCATGCCAGCGGAAATAATTCCACCCATCATAGCAGATCCCATGTTACCTGTTCCAATAAAACCGATTTTCACTATAACACCTCCATTAAAAAAAGAAGTTCAAAATGCTACGCTTAGTGTACCATTTTCGAACTTCTTTGTACATTATCTTTGATGTTATATAACATTTAACCACAGTCTACTTAAATCACGCTCGCCTAAGAGAGTGAGGGCGTGCCTGGCCTTTGAATATTGAATTCTGCTGATGGAAATAACATAAAACTGCTTCGCACCATTGTATTTTCTTCTAAGGAAAAATGGAATTGGCTTGAAGGATTTAGAAAAAGCCACAGATTGCTCTAAAAGCAAATCTGAAGTGCGATTAGATACATGCTTATTAGTAGTGCGGCATAATACCACATCTTTACATACATTCTTAGATAATTTTGGTTTCTTTTTCATAATACATTATCCTAACTAGCTAAAAAGCTTGTTGATTCATCCCTACACTAATACGTTAGCAAATATAACTATTTATATCAATAGTATTCACAATAAAATCATCTTTTTTAAACCTATAGAATGTAGTAAAATATGACCCATAAGGACTTAATTAAATGTTTTAAAGAAAAGAGGTTTTATATGTACGATTTAACAGGAAAGACAATTGTAGAAATAAAGGAATATGTTAATTCACTTAGCAATGAAGAATTAGATAAATTTATCGAAGAGGTAGATTTTGCAGATTATGATTTTGATTTGGAAGCTCTTGATTTATTAAGCAGCTCACGTCTTTACGACTATATTCAGTATTCTCATAATGGAGAGGCTACAATTACATTTGATTAATTTGGAGGGTTATGAAAATGGTTAGTAAGAGGCAGAAGTTTTTAACAGTTATACTTGTAATTGTTCTTGCGATAGTTATTGTTGGTGGTGTTTTTGGTATTAGCTATATGAAGGGTGATGTTACCTTCCCTTGGCAGTTAGTTGAGACTGAAGCCAAGAAGGAAGAGGTAAAGGAGCCTGCCAAGGAGCAAAAGGAGCTTAAGGTTACAGTGAAGGAGCCTAAGAGCACTGAGCAGGATAAAGAAGTAGCAAAGGAAGAGCCAAAGGAAGAAAAGGAACAGGAGCCAGTAAAGGAGCCTGCTGCTTTAGCAGACGGCGATTCTACAGGTGTTACCTTAGATTACTATGGTGCGCTTCACGTGGAAGATGGCGCTCTTGTTGATAACACTGGTAAAGCAGTCCAGCTTACAGGCGTCAGTTCCCATGGCCTCAGCTGGTTCCCTGAATATGTCACAGCAGATTCTATCAAATCCCTTAGGGATAACTGGGGAATCAATGTTATCAGGCTTGCTATGTACACCAGTGATTACAATGGTTACTGCGTAGGTGGTCAGGATATTAAGGATACCCTTAAGGAAAACATTGATGAGGCTGTGAAGGCTGCCACTGATAACGATATGTACGTCATTATAGATTGGCACATACTTAACGATAGCAATCCTAATGAGTACAAGGCCGATGCTATCCAGTTCTTTGGTGAGATGGTTCGTAAATACGAAGATAACGAAAATGTTATCTACGAGATTTGCAACGAGCCAAATGGTGACACTACCTGGGAAGATATCAAGGCATACGCTAATGAGGTGATTCCTGTAATTAGAAATGTCAATAAGGATGCACTTATCCTTGTTGGTACACCTAAGTGGTCTAGCGACCTTGATTCGGTTATGGGTGACCCACTTGATTTTGATAACATCATGTACACATATCATTTCTACGCTGGCTCACACAAGTCTAGTGCTAGAAATGCACTTACTAATGCCTTGGAAGAGGGCTTACCAGTATTTATTTCTGAATACGGATTTGTATCAGCCGATGGAGATGGAGCAGTAGACTCTAAGGAAGCCGCTAAGTGGCAGGAAGTAATTGATGAATACCAGCTTTCCAGCTGCATCTGGAATCTTTCAAACAAAGCGGAAGGCTCTGCCCTTATAGCTTCAGATTGTGATAAGACAGCTGATTTACAGTATGATGATTTGTCCGAGCAGGGACAGTATTTCTTTGACATGCTCAAAGATAATACAAAACAAACTAAAAGTAATACGGAGAAAAGAAGATAATGACAACAAATGAGAAAATTGCAAAATTAAGAGACTTAATGAAGGAAAGAGGAATTGATCTTTACCTTATTCCAACAGATGATTTTCATTCATCTGAATATGTAGGAGAGCATTTTAAGGAGCGTAGCTTTATTACAGGCTTTACCGGTTCAGCTGGTACAGCCGTTATCACACTTACAGAAGCACATCTTTGGGCAGATGGAAGATATTTCGTTCAGGCTGCTAAGCAGATTGCAGATTCAGAGGTAATCCTTGAGCGCATGGGTGAGCCTAATGTTCCAGAGGTAGATGAATTTATTGAAAAGAACTTCCCAGCTGGCGGTTGCCTGGGATTTGATGGCAGATGTGTTTCTGCTAAAAAGGCTGCCAGATATTTTGATATTGCCCAGGACAAGGGTGGCGAGCTTTTCACCACAGAGGATTTGGTAGATATTATTTGGGAGGACAGACCATCACTTCCAAAGGCTACTACATGGGTCCTTGCTGATGAATATTCTGGCGAGACCATGGAGTCAAAGATTTCTCGTATCAGAGAAGAAATGAAAAAGAAGAAGGCAGATGCGCATCTTATTACTTGCCTTTATGATATTGCTTACATTATGAATCTTAGAGGAAATGATATCGATAACGTACCAGTATTCCTTTCATTCCTTCTTATTACAGATGATAGTGTTATTTTATTTACAGATACAACCAACTGGCCAGCAGAGGCTATGAGCTATCTTAATGAAAAGGGTGTTAAACTTTATCCTTACGATATGGTATATCATTACATGCAAAGCGCTGATTTGGCAGATAGAAGAGTGCTTCTTGATGAGAGCATTGTTAACTACAATCTTGTTAAGGCATTAAAGGGCTCAGCTAAGATTATCGATGGCAAGAATCCATCAGAGCTTATGCGCTCTATCAAGAATGAGACAGAGATTAAGAATACTCGCATCGCCCATGTTAAGGACGGTGTTGCCTGCACAAAGGCTATCAAATACGTTAAGGAAAACATTGGTAAGGTTCCGATGACAGAAATCACTGTTTCTGATTATTACGAGGCTAGACGTAAGGAGCAGGAAAACTATGTGGACCTTTCATTTGGCACTATTTCTGCTTACGGACCAAACGCTGCAATGATGCATTACAGTGCTAAGCCAGGTTCTGAAGCAACCCTTAAACCAGAGGGATTCTTGCTTGTTGATTCAGGAGCCCACTACCTTGAAGGTACTACAGATATCACTAGAACTATCGCACTTGGCGAGCTTACTGAGCAGATGAAGGAGTATTATACAGTAGTTCTTCGTTGCCACCTAAGACTTATGGCTGCCAATTTCCCTAAGGGAGCTACTGGCGCTAACCTTGATATATTATCACGTGGTCCAGTATGGGATATGGGACTTGATTACAGATGTGGTACAGGTCACGGTGTTGGCCACATCCTTAACGTACATGAAGGACCTAATAACTTCCGCTGGAGAACAGTTGACGGACAGCCATCAGCAGAGATTAAGCCAGGTATGATTACTACAGACGAGCCAGGTCTTTACATTGAGGACGGCTTCGGTATCCGTATCGAAAACGAGCTTCTTTGCGTACCAGGTGAGACTACAGAATACGGTGAGTTCCGTCACTTCGAGGCAATCACATACTGCCCATACGAATTGGATGCAGTTATTCCAGAGATGCTTACAGAATACGAAAAGAAGACACTTAACGACTACCACGCAATGGTTCGCGAAACCCTTAAGCCATACCTCACCGACGAGGAAAACGCATGGCTCGCTAACGAAACTCGTGCAATCTAAACACAAGCTTGTTCACGTAACAAGCATAGAATTCGATGAGTCGGTAGACATCAAGCTAATAGGTAACTTTAGCGAAACATTTTTAGTTGAGCTAAGTTACCTATTGCTTGTAGGCGTAACCGACGGAGTAAAATATTTGAAGGATTAATGTTATGAAATTACTTTTAATGGATGGACATAGTATCGCAAACAGGGCATTCTACGGAGTCCCAGACCTTACAAATAGCGCCGGAGAGCACACCGGCGCCATTTTTGGTTTCCTAAATATGATGTTCAAATTCATCGATGAAGAACAGCCAGATAACTTTGCTGTTGCATTCGATGTACATGCACCTACATTCCGTCACAAGATGTTTGATGCATACAAGGGCACACGTAAGCCTATGCTTCCAGAACTAAAGGAGCAGATTCCACGTATCCAGGAAATGCTTAAAGCTATGGGCGTGCCTGTTGTTACAATGGAAGGCTGGGAGGCTGATGATATCCTCGGCACTCTTTCTCGTATAGGCGAGGAAAAGGGCTTTGATGTTACTATCGTTTCCGGAGATAGGGATTTACTACAGCTTGCCACAGAAAAGGTAAAGATATCTCTTGTAAAGACTAAAGAGGTTATCAATTACTATGCCAAGGATTTTGAAGAGGCTTTCGGCGTAACACCAAAGCAGTATATTGATGTTAAAGCCCTAATGGGTGATTCATCTGATAATATTCCGGGTGTTGAAAAAATAGGCGAAAAGACTGCCTTTAAGTGGATTGCCGAATATGGTTCTATCGAAGCATGTCATGAGCATGTGGATGAGATGAAGAAATCCAAGGTTGTTGAAAAGTTTATTGAGCAGTGGGATCAGGCAGTGCTTTCTAAGGAGCTTGCTACTATTAGCTTGCAGGCACCTATCGAGCTTGAAGAAGGCTGTACCAAGCTTGGAAATATCTTTACAGAAGAGGCTTATCTTCTCTGTAAGAGATATGAGCTTAAAAAGCTATTACCTAGATTTGAGAGTACCACCACTGCCAAGGTGCAGGATACCACATCAGATACATTTAAGAGGATATCTGACCTTTCAGATGTGGAAAACTTCTTTGCAGATTTAAAGAAGAGTGGAAAAGATTTTATCGGTGCAAGCATCATGTCAGATGCTAATAAAAATATTAAGGGTGTAGCCTTATCTGTAGGTGATTCTACAATCTATGTGGAAATCGCTGGCTTTATTACACCAGATTATGTGGCACACAAGCTTATGGAAGTAAGTGCAGCAGGTGTTAAGCTTTGCTTCTGGGATTTAAAGAATGCTATGCACGTAGTTTACAATATTCTTAGCCAGGATGAAAAGCAATCAGTAGATGAAAATGGTGGTAAGGCGGTAATCTTCCCATCAGCCTGTGATGTGGCTGTTGCGGCATATCTGCTTAATCCTACCAAGAACGCCTACACAGCAGATGATGTGGCAAGCGAAATACTTTCCATCATCATACCAGCTGCAGCGGATTTGTTTGGCAAGAAAAAGCTAGAGGCGGCCTTAGAGGACGATAGCCTAATCGATGCTGTAACCACTTATGCCTGCTACAATGCTTATGTGGCTTACGCAGCCTTTGAAAAGGTGATTTCTGAGATAAAGGAAGAGGGAATGCTTGCTATTTATGAGGATATAGAGCTTCCTTTGGTTTATACACTTTTTGATATGGAAATTGCAGGTATTGCAATGGATGCAGCTTCCCTTAAGGAGTATGGTGATAAGCTTTCAGTACGTATTGCTGAGCTTGAACAAAGCATTTATAAGGAAGCTGGGGAAGAGTTTAACATTAATTCACCTAAGCAGCTTGGTGTTATTCTTTTCGAAAAGCTTGGAATTCAGGGCGGAAAGAAGACAAAGACTGGTTTTTCCACAGCTGCGGACGTTTTAGAAGAACTTTCTTCCACAAATCCTATTATATGTGATATATTAGAATATAGACAGCTTGCAAAGCTGAAAAGTACTTATGCTGATGGTCTTGCAAATTGCGTAGATGCAGATGGAAGAGTTCGTTCTACCTTCATGCAGACAGTTACTGCAACAGGACGAATTAGCTCTACAGAGCCTAATCTTCAGAACATTCCAATTAGAATGGAGCTTGGTCGAGAGATTAGAAAGGTATTCCATCCAAAGGACGGATATGTATTTTTAGATGCAGATTATTCTCAGATTGAGCTTAGGGTGTTGGCACATATGTCTGGTGACGACAATCTGATTAATGCATTTAAAGCAGGACAGGACATACATCGTTCTACAGCATCACTTGTGTTTAACACACCTTTTGATGAGGTTACAGATTTGCAGCGCCGCAGGGCAAAGGCGGTTAATTTCGGCATTGTCTATGGTATTAGTGCTTTCGGACTTGCAAAAGATATAGATGTAAGCAGGGGAGAAGCTCAGGAATATATTGATAATTACTTCCTGGCCTATCCTAAGATGCATGCATTCCTAGAAGGATTGAAGGCCGAAGGCAAGGAAAAAGGCTATGTAACTACCATGTATGGCAGACGTCGTCCTATTCCAGAGCTTTCATCTTCTAATTTTATGACCAGACAGTTTGGCGAGAGAGTAGCTATGAATTCACCTATTCAGGGAACAGCTGCTGATATCATCAAGATTGCCATGGTTAAGGTGCATGATAGATTGCTTAGTGAACATCTTAAATCTAAGCTGTTGTTACAGGTTCACGATGAGCTTTTGGTTGAAACCTTAGAGTCAGAACGCACTCAGGTAGAAGAGCTTATACGTGAAGAAATGGAGAACGCTGCAGCCCTTTCAGTAAAGCTGGAGATAGATATGAATGCTGGAAAGAATTGGGCTGAGGCACACTAAATGCAGATAGGAGGGGCCCATTTATGGGAAGAGCCTGTCTGCCACAACTCAGCCCCATTGCCGAAGGCAATCTATAATGGCTGAGTTTTCCCGTAAATTCAAATTAAGAAAAGGAGAAAGAGTTATGTTTCCAAGAAAAGAAATCAAAGCAAACGCAAGAGCAGCACTTAAGGCAAACTATTGGGCAGTAATTGGTATTCTGTTTTTAGGTTCTATACTTAGCGGATTAGTTGCAGGTTGCGCTACAATTCCTAATTCAATGGCTCAAATTTCAGCTACCATGGCAGGAGAGGTTTATTATGTTCCTGAAACATCTGTACTTACTTCAGTTTTGTATATTGTAGGTGTATTACTTTCAATTATATTTGAAGTTGGTATCGCACGTTTTGCATATAGAGTATACAGAGGCGACTCACCAGAAATCGGTGATTTGTTTGTAGCTTTCAAAGACGGTAATTTTGGTAGAGTATTAGGTGGTATGCTTTTAGTAACTATCTATACATTCCTTTGGGCTTTACTCTTTATTATCCCAGGTATCATCAAGGGCTATCAGTATTCAATGATGCCTTACCTTCTTATTGACAGACCAGACCTTTCTATCAAGGAATGCTTTGCAATGTCAAAGAAGATGACATCAGGCTTCAAGTGGAGCATATTTGTACTTGAATTAAGCTTCATTGGCTGGGCAATTCTTGCTGTATTTACATTTGGTATTTTAGATATTTTCTTTGTTACACCATATATGACACTTGCACTTGGCGGTGCTTATGATTATTTAAAGAGAACCAGAATGGATGATGGTATTACTGCAACAGAGCAGGCCGTTGAAGGAGAATTTTAGAGTAATACATGAAGTTTATAGGAATTACAGGGGGCATCGGCGCTGGCAAAAGCACGGTGCTCTCTTTACTAAAGGAAAATTTTAATTGCAAAGTGTTGCTTGCAGATGAGGTGGCAGCCACCCTGATGCAGGCAGGAAATCAGTGCTTTGAGGCAGTGGTTAGCCTTCCATGGCCTGAGAGCATTGTAGGGGATAGCGGGCAGATTAATCGTCCTCTTATGGCAAAGCTTATGTTTGCTGATGATAGTCTGCGGCAGTCGGTTAATGCCATAGTGCATCCCGCAGTAGAGAAGGAAGTACTAAATCAAGTAGAGATTGAACGAAAAAAGCACAATATAGAGTATTTTTTCTTTGAAGCTGCATTGCTCATAGAATGTGGATATGGTAAACTTGTTGATGAGATGTGGTACATATATGCCACTGAGGAAGTAAGGGCTAAGCGCCTGATGGAATCCCGTGGATATAGTATGGAAAGAATCAAAAATACTATCATGTCTCAGCGCAGCGATGTTTCCTTTAGGGAGCATACTGACAGGATTATTGATAATAGTGGGGATAAGGAGAACACCTTGTCACAGCTTAAGGCTATATTATCAGAAGAATAAATTCCGAGGAGTGTAGTTTATGGAGACGAAGGATATTGTATTTGGGCTTGATATTGGTACCAGAAATGTTATTGGTACCGTGGGTTATTTAGAGGGAGATGATTTTCATGTCATCGCCCAGGATCTTAAGGAACATGACACCCGTGCCATGCTTGATGGACAGATTCACGATATAGGCAGGGTAGGCGCTACCTGCGATGAGGTTAAAAAGGAGCTTGAGGCTAAGACTGGTCTTAATCTTACAGAAGTATGTATCGCTGCCGCTGGTCGTGTGCTTCGTACAGTTACCACCCATGTAGAGATGGAATATCCTGAGGAGACAGTTGTTTCCGGTGAGGATTTGCATACTCTTGATATGATGGGCATCGAGCAGGCAGGCAAGGAGCTTAAGGGTGACGAAGATAAGAAATACAAATTCTTCTGCGTAGGCTATTCTACCGTTAAATATTATTTGAATGGTGATGTATTCACATCACTAGAGGACCATAAGGCTGATATTATCGGGGAGGATATTATCGTAACCTTCCTTCCTGAGGATGTTGTAGATGGTCTTTATTCTGCAGTTGATAAGGCAGGCTTATCAGTTGCTAATCTTACATTGGAGCCTATTGCAGCTATCAATGTAGCTATTCCACAGAATTTTAGAATGCTTAATATTGCACTTATTGATGTAGGTGCCGGCACATCCGATATCTGTGTCACCAGGGATGGCAGTATCATTGCATACGGCATGATTCCTATGGCAGGGGATGAGCTTACAGAGGTTTTGGTACACGAATTCCTTGTGGATTTTGCCACAGCAGAGACCATCAAGCGTGCTTCCACAGAGGGTGGCGAAATCACCTACGAAGATATTATGGGCATCAGCCATACTATCAAATCTGAGGATGTATGGAAGCTTACAGATCCTGTAATGGAGAAAATTGCCAAAGAAGTAGCTACTAAGATACAGGAGCTTAACGGCGGCAAATCTGTATCAGCTGCCTTTGTAGTAGGCGGTGGTGGTAAGGTGCATGGCTTTACTGAGGCTCTTGCCAAGGATTTAAAGATTGTGTCTGAGCGTGTAGCTCTTCGTGGTGAAGAGGTAATGAAGAACATCATCTTTGAGGAAGAGGATGTTAAGAAGGATTCCTTGCTTGTTACACCAATTGGAATATGCCTCAATTATTACGAGACAAAGAACAACTTCATCATGATTCACTTTAATGGTGAGATGATGAAATTATACGATAATGGTCAGCTTACTATTGTTGATGCTGCTATGCAGGCAGGCTTTTCAGCAGACCAGCTGTTCCCAAGACGTGGCCGTGAGGTTAACTTTACAGTTAACGGAGTTTCTAGAATGATTCGTGGTACCGAAGGAGAATCTGCTGTAGTTACAATGAATGGCAGAACTGTTGGCATTAACACACCTCTTGAGTTTAACGCAGATGTTACACTGGTACCATCTACTGTAGGCGAGGGGGGCTCAGGAACTATTGCTGATTTGGCAGAGTTCACCACAGATTATCTGTACTTTACAGTATGTGGACACAGGGTTAAATGCCCTAAGTTTGTAGAAGTTAATGGTTCTATGGAGCCACCTACATACACGATTAAGGAAGGGGATGTTATCGAAACACGCCCATTCTATACAGTTGGTCAGTTGGCAGAATTCATGGATGTTACTATAGATGACAGATATGAAATTCTTGTAAATAATCGTCCATCAGGTTATGATTCTTTGGTATACGAGAACTTCGTTATTGATTGGACTACAACATCACCTGTGGCTTACGCCGGGGATTACATAGTAGATGATGAGGAAGGTCTGCCAGAGGATTATCAGGCGCCACCTATGGAGGATGCACCTGTTAAGGATGCTAGAACAAAGATTAAAATCGAAACTGTTGATCTTCCAGTTAAGATTAACGGCAAGAACATGGTGCTTTCAGGCAAGAAGGATTACATCTTTGTAGATATTTACAATCTTATTGATTTTGATCCAAATGCAGGCAATGGAAGACCTCTTGTTATCAGAATCAATGGCGAAAAATGCGGCTACGCCGATGAGCTTCACGCTAATGATGAGGTTGAATGTTATTGGAGCTAACCTGCCTTCCCGTAAAAAGGAAATAGATAAAAGATTTAAAATAGAAAGATATAAGATATAATGGATTTTTTTAGTATTGCAAGTGGTAGTAGTGGAAATTGCATCTGTGTGGGAGATGATCACACACATGTAATGATAGATGCAGGTATTTCAGGAAAGCGCATAGAGGCTGGTATGAACAAATATGATTATACAACAGCCGATATGAATGGACTTCTTGTGACACATGAGCATTCAGATCACGTGTCAGGCTTAGGAGTTATTTCCCGCAAATATCATATTCCCATTTATGCTACTGCTGGCACAATTCGTGCTATTCGTTCAATGAAAAGCTTAGGGGCTATCGATGATAGCCTCTTTCATGTTATAAAGCCTGATGAGGACTTTAATCTGGGTACTCTTACAATTCACCCATTTCATATCAGTCATGATGCTGCTGATCCAGTTGCATATCGTATAGAAAATAATAAATCAAAGGTTGCAGTCTGCACTGACTTAGGGTATTATGACAACAATATAATTGAAAACCTAACTGGTCTTGATGCTATGCTTCTTGAAGCAAATCATGATATTCACATGCTGGAGGTAGGGGCATACCCATATCCTCTTAAGCAGAGAATCCTTGGAGATTTCGGTCATTTATCAAATGAAGCCAGTGGTAAGCTTCTTAGCCAGGTGCTTCACGATAATGTAAAGCATGTCTTTTTGGGACATCTTAGCCATGAGAACAATTACCCTGATTTGGCCTACGAAACCGTTCGCCTAGAGGTAACTATGGATAATAGCACTCCATACACTGGCGCCGACTTCAACATCACCGTAGCTTCACGCAGCGACGTATCCGAACGAGTGGTTATGTAAGGTTTGTCAATGAGCATGTTAATAGGCTACACAACCTAGGCAAGCGCGAGCAAGAGGGCCCCATTCAGTTAAGGAGGAACCCTTTAGGGAGGTTCCCTTGACTGAAATGGGAGATGGCTTGCGGGAGCATGAAACACTAAGCTGCCTATTAACAGGCGGATTACACTTGTAGTATGGAAGGAGAAACAATGGAGAATAAGGTTATTATTACAGTTGTAGGTAAGGACACAGTGGGCATAATTGCTCGTATCTGTACATATCTGGCAGATAGCGGTGTCAATGTTTTAGATATTACACAGACAATTGTTAAGGGCTACTTTAACATGATGATGATTGTAGATATTAATGCAGCATCAAAAAGCTTTGGTGATCTTCAGACAGACCTTGAAAAGCTTGGTGATGAAATAGGTGTTCAGGTAAAGGCTCAGAAGGAAGAGATTTTCGAGAAGATGCATAGATTATAAGTGATTAATCGAGCAAAGCGAAGAGAAATCACTTATCACGGCGCACCCTTTTTTCCGAAGGAAATCCTGGATGGGTGCGGCCTTCCCGTTAAACAACTAGGAGAATAATCATGGTAAACATAAAAGAAGTCATCGAAACAAATAAAATGGTAGAGGAGCAGACACTTGATGTCCGCACAATCACCATCGGCATCAGCTTACTAGAATGCATAGATGCAGATTTAAAGCTTTTAAATGAAAAGATATATCATCGTATTACAACAGTTGCAAAGGATTTGGATAAGGTAGCAAAGGAAATCGAAAGAGACTACGGTATCCCAATTGTTAACAGACGAATCTCTGTTACTCCTATTGCTTTAGTTGGTGGTGCAGCTTGCAAGACTCCAGAGGATTTTGTTGGTATTGCTCACACATTAGATAAGGCTGCTGAGGCAGTCGGTGCAAATCTTATTGGTGGATATTCAGCACTTGTCTCAAAGGGTATGACAACAGCAGATGAGATGCTTATCCGTTCTATTCCACAGGCTCTTTGCGAAACATCAAGAGTTTGTAGTTCCGTTAATTTAGCTTCCACAAAAACAGGTATTAATATGGACGCAGTTCGCCTTATGGGAGATATTCTTCTTCAGGTGGCAGACCGCTCTAAGGATAGAGATTCTGTAGATTGCATGAAGCTTGTAGTATTCTGCAACGCTCCAGATGACAACCCATTTATGGCTGGTGCCTTCCACGGTGTTACAGAGGCAGATGCAATCATCAACGTAGGTGTATCAGGCCCTGGCGTTGTTAAGAAGGCATTAGAGCAGGTTCGCGGCGAGAGCTTCGAGGTTCTTTGTGAGACAATCAAAAAGACAGCGTTCAAGGTTACCCGTGTAGGTCAGCTGGTAGCCCAGGAAGCATCAAAGCGCTTAGGCATTCCTTTTGGTATTATTGATTTATCTCTTGCTCCAACACCTGCAATCGGAGATTCAGTAGCTGATATTCTTTGTGAAATCGGCCTTGAATATGCTGGTGCACCAGGAACAACAGCAGCACTTGCAATGCTTAACGACCAGGTTAAGAAGGGCGGTGTAATGGCAAGCTCTTATGTTGGCGGTCTTTCAGGTGCATTCATTCCTGTATCAGAGGATCAGGGTATGATTAATTCTGTAGAGGCTGGCGCAATCACTCTTGAAAAGCTTGAGGCTATGACATGTGTATGTTCAGTAGGTCTTGATATGATTGCAATCCCAGGTGACACACCTGCTACAACAATCTCAGGTATGATTGCTGATGAAATGGCACTTGGTATGGTTAATCAGAAGACAACAGCAGCACGTCTTATCCCTGTTATTGGCAAGGGTGTTGGTGATACTGTTGAATTTGGTGGATTATTTGGCTATGCACCAATCATGCCTGTTAATAAATTCTCTTGCGCAGACTTTATCAATAGAGAGGGACGTATTCCTGCACCAATTCATTCTTTTAAGAATTAGATTTTTCAAAAAATTAATATTTAGTTTATTGTATTCGGTTAAAGTAATAGTTACTATTTTAAGTAGTGACTATTACTTTTTTTGTGGGGTGAAAAATGGATAATATTTCAGATTACCTTAGATGGTACGGGGAGTTTTCATTCGATGAAAAACCACTGACGGAGGTGGACAATTTCATACTTTGTAAGCTTACTTATCTGATTTTGACTGATATTAAGATCACAAGCCCTCGAAAATTCAGGGATGTAGTAGCTGAGGTGAAATCCAAATCTGGCATTCAGGGAACATTTTACGGTAAGGAATTTATTGTGGACCTTGCTGCAGAATCCAAGCGCTTTGGAGATATCTATTTAAGTCGTCACGTGGATGTATTGGATGAAGCCTTATCTGCTCAGTTTGCCGCTATGACCTTTGATTTAACAGATGAGCTTAGATTTATTTCTTATCGTGGCACGGATGACACTATGGCAGGCTGGAAAGAGGATTTCATGATAAGCTTCACTGAAACTGAAGCACAAAAGAAGGCACTGGCTTATCTAAAGGATGCTATAGATGGCAACCATAAGCTGATAGTGGCAGGCCACAGCAAGGGAGCAAACCTGGCACTATATGCAGCCACCCATTTAGAGGACGAGCTACAGGACAATGTAAGCTTTGTATATATGAACGATGGCCCGGGCCTTTGCCCTGAGGTGTGCGATAAGACCTGCGTATCTAAGATAAAGGACAAGGCACTTCGCTTCATTCCAGAGTATTCTATCTTTGGTAAGCTATTCGAGGAGACTGAAATCCCCCTTAAGATTGTAAAGAGTACAGAAGAAGGGGTAATGCAGCATGATTTATTTACATGGGGTGTGGACCATGGCTTGCCGCTTCTTTCAGACAGCAATCATCCTGGCAGTGTGTTTATAAATCAGGTGCTGGATCAGTGGATAGAAAGCTGCAACGACGAAAAGCGAATCAGCTTTGTAAATAATCTGTTTAATTCCATAGACAAAGCAGGAATTAAAACTACCACTCAGGTTGTTCAAAAGGGACCATTTGCTATAGAAAAAATTCTTATAGAGCTATTATCCCTGGATAAAAATACTGTCAGAACATTTATGAAGCTGCCTGTTACAGCAGCATTAGATAAGGCTCCTGACAGTGAAAAGGCAAATAAAATTAAGCAAAAAATTCAGGCTAAGGAATGGTTGCCTTATGTGTGTATGCTTTTTACCAGCATCATTTTGTTTATAATTCCAGAATATATTTTGCAGGCAGGTATAAGTCTTGCGCTTCTTGCCGTGATAGTGTTTGAGATAATCGTTACTATCAGGCATTTGATAAAGGCCAAATGGAATCTGCAGGAGGAATCTGCCAGAGTGTATATTTGCCTTGTGATGCTTGGCGTATATGCAATGCTTTTGGTAAAAGAGGACGCCCTTTTTTTAATCGGTAGTGTGGTTATAGGTGTTTCCTTTTTGGCATGGGCCTATCGCAATGCCATTACATTTAGGAATCTGTGCAACGAGACAGACAAAAAGGAACGCCGTCCTGAGAAGGTGAAGCTTGTGTTTGAGATAGTTTTTCTTATCATTCTAGCGGGCTTTATACTGATTGCCCCAAAGGACACATTGGCATGGTACATGGTTTTCCTTGGTGTGGTACTGCTAATCGATAGTATCGTGAACCTTGGAATGATATTTCATCGATGCTATACTTCGAAGCGTACTATTTAATTTTACAAAATTGAATTTTAATGTTATAGTATAAATATAAATTGATTGATGGTTTGACCTAAAGTCAGCTTTAGGTGATACAATCTTATTGTTTAATATAGGAAGTATGGTTCGGAGGTATATATGAAAGAATATAGACAGCAATTTTTTAAAGGGGAGAGAGCGCTTTTTGCAGAGGATGGCGCTAAAATCTATGATTCAATCTTTGACGAAGGAGAATCTCCTTTAAAGGAAAGCAAGAATATAGAGGTTTACGATTCTCAGTTTAAATGGAAATATCCAATGTGGTACTCAAACAATGTAACAGTTAGAAACTGCAACTGGTTCGAGATGGCTCGTTCAGGCGTGTGGTACACAAACAATATCAAGGTTTACGATTCATTAATCACTGCACCTAAGAATTTCCGCAGATGCGACGGTGTAACACTTGAAAATGTTAATCTTACCAACGCAGAGGAAACCTTCTGGATGTGTAAGAACATCAAGCTTAAAAATGTCACCGCTAAGGGACATTATTTTGCCATGAATACAGATGGTATTGAGATTGATAATCTTCGTCTGGATGGCAATTATTCATTTGACGGAGCTAGCAATATCACTATTCGTAATTCAGTGCTTCTTTCAAAGGATGCATTCTGGAACACAGAAAATGTTACTGTATATGATTCATACATTTGTGGGGAATACTTAGGCTGGAACGCTAAGAATCTTACATTTGTAAACTGTACAATAGAAAGCCTTCAGGGGCTTTGCTACATTGATAATCTTACAATGAAAAACTGCAAGCTTATTAATACAACACTTGCATTTGAGTATGCTAAGAATATCGATGCAGAAATTACCAATAAGGTGGACAGCGTATTCAATCCTGAAAGTGGAACAATCACAGCACAGGAGATTGAAGAGCTTATTGTAGAAAAGGACATGGTTGACCCTGCTAAAACCAAGATTGTATGTAATGTCATTGGCAAGACAGAAGAAATCGTAGAATGGAGAAGAAATCGTTAATGGGAAAATATGATTTTGACACACCGATAAACAGGCGAGGCACCGATTCATTAAAGTGGGATGTTAAGGAAAATGAGCTTCCTATGTGGGTAGCAGATATGGATTTTCAGACTGCACCAGAGATTAGGGAAGCCATAGCAGATAGGCTTTCTCACGGTGTCTTTGGCTATTCTGATTTAACAGATGAATGGTATCAGGCATATCAGAATTGGTGGAAGAACAGGCATGGCTTTGAGATAGAAAGGGAATGGCTCATCTTTTCAACAGGTGTCATTCCATCTATTTCATCTATTGTCCGCAAGCTTACCACACCTAACGAAAAGGTAATCATTCAGACACCTGTTTATAATATCTTTTTCAACAGTATTGTGAATAACGGCTGTCGCCCATTGGAAAGTCCTCTTATCTACAAGGATGGCAATTACGAGATGGACCTTGCAGACCTGGAAAAGAAGATGGCTGACCCACAGGCTAGCCTTATGATTCT
This sequence comes from Pseudobutyrivibrio sp., assembly GCF_017471675.1. Lineage (GTDB taxonomy): Bacteria > Bacillota > Clostridia > Lachnospirales > Lachnospiraceae > Pseudobutyrivibrio. The sequence goes on along the minus strand of NZ_JAFUSK010000017.1, from coordinate 997 downwards.
TTGCAATCCTCACAATCCTGTTGGACGCATTTGGAACAGGGATGAGCTTGCCAAGGTAGGTGAGCTTGCTAAGAAATATGGTGTTACCGTAATCTCCGATGAAATCCATTGTGATATCACCATCCCTGGCAAGTCTTATGTACCATTTGCATCTGTATCTGACACTTGCAAGGATGTGAGCATTACCTGCATCGCACCTACTAAGTGCTTTAACATCGCAGGCTTGCAGACCTCAGCTGTGGTTGTGGCTAACCCATTCCTTCGTCACAAGGTATGGCGTGGTCTTAACACAGACGAGGTGGCAGAGCCAAATTCTTTTGCACAGGTAGTTACTGAGGCAGCCTTTAACAAGGGCGGCCAGTGGCTGGATGAAATGCGCGAATATGTATTTACCAACCGCAAAATTGCCGAGGATTTCATTGAAAAAGAAATTCCTGGTATTAGCATTGTCCACGGTGAGGCCACATATCTGCTATGGATAGATATTAGCTCTCTTGGCAAATCAAGCGAAGAGGTGGCAGCATCCATCCGTGAGACCACAGGTCTCTACATCACTGAAGGCATCGAATACGGCGAAGCCGGCCGCTACTTCCTACGCATGAACGTAGCCTGCACCCGCGCGACACTAATGGACGGGCTAAATCGCTTGAAGGAGGGCATAAAGCGTGTAGCGGACTAGCCGTATATACTAGATAGTGCCTGTCCACTCCAGAAGAGCTTGTTGTAAATACACCCCAAATAGCCCGCTTGATACATCTGTCTGCAGCTGCCGCCTATGAAGCATTGGAGAAGAATTGCAGATTTTCTTAATGCCACAAACGAGCATACGTCACGTGTCCTTTCACGGCTTTGACTATTCGAAGACACTGTATGTATCTCGCAGACACATTGTAGTTTTTCAAAATAGCAGGGGTGGTAATATTAGTATTAATTGCATTCATATTACATTCGCCAAGTAGAATTAAAAGCAGTTTTTGGATGTTTTCCTACCGGCTTC
>NZ_JAFUSK010000002.1 GCF_017471675.1 Pseudobutyrivibrio sp. | reverse complement strand
AGCCTTTGACTGATATTCGTTTGAGAAGTTCAAATCGATATCAGGCTCCTTATCACCCTTGAATCCAAGGAAGGTTTCGAATGGAATATCAAACCCATCCTTAGCAAGAGGCTTGCCACATTTAGGACAGATTTTATCCGGCATATCTACACCTGATAGTCCCTGGTTAACTATTTCCTGTACCTCTGGGCCATCAAAATCAACATAGAAGCAATTAGGACATCTATAATGTGGAGGAAGCGGGTTAACCTCTGTGATACCAGCCATTGTCGCTGCAAAGGAAGAACCTACGGAACCACGGGAACCTACCAGATAACCATCTTCGTTTGATTTCCAAACAAGCTTCTGGGCAATGATGTACATAACGGAGTATCCATTACCAATGATTGAATTAAGCTCTCGCTCTAATCTTGCTGATACTATTTCAGGAAGCTCAGGTCCATATACCTCATGGGCTCTTGTCTCACATATACGTCTTAAATCCTCTTCCGAATGTTCAATTACAGGAGGACATTTATCAGGACGAACCGGGTGGATGCGCTCACACATATCTGCAATCCTGTTAGTGTTTTCTACAACAACCTCATGTGCCTTTGCAAGACCAAGATATGCAAATTCCTCTAGCATCTCATCTGTTGTATGTAAATAAAGAGGTGCCTGCTGATCAGCATCATCAAAGCCTTTATTAGCCATAATGATTCGTCTATAAACTTCATCCTCAGGATCGAGAAAATGCACATCACAGGTGGCTACTACAGGTTTATTTAATTCCTCTCCCAAAGCAACAATCTGCTTATTGATTTCCTGTAAATCCTTAACGGAATTAATATTTTCGTATTTGCTCTTTTCAGAGCGAATCATAAATTCGTTGTTGCCTACAGGCTGAATTTCGAGATAATCGTAGAAATTAGCTATTCGCATAATCTCTGATTCATCTCTACCATCAACAATAGCATCATAAAGCTCACCAGCCTCGCAGGCAGAGCCTATAATAAGACCTTCTCTACATTCTTCAAGCAAGCTCTTAGGAACCCTAGGATGTCTGCTGAAATAATAAAGATGAGATTCAGAAACCAATCTATAAAGATTAATACGGCCCAAATCATTCTTAGCAAGGACGATACAGTGATTGCTTCGCATCTTTTTAATCTGTTCTGCCCCAGGCTTACTGTGAGCATTTAACTCTGTAAGTGTAAAAATATTTTCAGCCTCAAGCTTGACAATAAATTTTTCAAATATCTTAGATGTAACTTCGGCATCATCTACAGCTCTATGGTGATGCTCGTTTACAAGATTCTCTGCTTTACATACAGCATCTAGGTTAAACCTTGCCATATTTGGATGCAAATATCTTGCCATCTCAACTGTATCCACATGGGTAAAATCGTACTCTAATCCAAGTAGCTTACAGTTATGTCTAATAAAGCTAGTATCAAAGCCTGCATTATGAGCAACAAGTACAGTCCCCTTGCAAAATTCCATAAACCTAGGCAAAATTACATCAATTGTAGGAGCGTCCTCTACCATTTCATCCTTAATTGATGTAAGCTCTGTTATTTTGTATGGAATAGGAACCTCGGGATTAACAAACTCTGAAAATCTATCTACTACCTGTCCGTCAACAATCTTTACCGCACCGATTTCTATAATCTTACAGGTACGAGGGTTAAAGCCTGTTGTTTCAATATCAAATACGACAAACTCTCCTCTAAGAGACTGTCCTCTATCGTTAGTGACAATCTGTTTGGTATCATCTACAAGATAAATCTCACAACCATAAATTACCTTAAAATCTCCTAAGCCCTTCATGTGATCTGCATCACAGAAAGCCTGAACAACACCATGGTCTGTAATCGCAAGAGCCTTATGCCCCCACGCCATAGCACGATTGATAATTGTGGTAATCTCTGATACGCCATCAAAATCTGACATCTTAGTATGGCAGTGAAGCTCCACACGTTTTTCTACAGCTGTGTCTTGTCTTACTACTCTAAAATCACGTATCTTTTGAATAGAATTAATACGTCCTACAGTAAGCTCCTTGGAATATATATCCTCATCAAGCTTACCGGCAATCTTATAAAAGCCGCCTACACTAAGAGCGCTTTCAAGCAATCGACCCTGGTCAGCATCACTAAAGAAGAATTTAACAGAGATAGAATCTGTAAAATCTGTAATGGCACCAGTACCAAAATATCCGCCCTTTTTAGTTTCTCTAAATTCTAAAGCTGTAAGCTGTCCTCTAATTACAATAGGACCTAGCTGCTCTCCATTAATATCCTCAAGAGGAGTGGCATTCTCAAGTATCTCATTACCATAGATAACATCCGGGTCATCTGATTTAGTAAGAGGCTTGATAATCTTTTTCTCTGGCTCCTCTGGTGCATCTTTTTCATCAGCAGATTCTTTAGCCTTTTTCTCCTCTTCCTTTTCCTCTATAGCATTTGTTCTAGAATTGATTGCTGCAATCTTGTTTTCCATTTCCTTGATTGCATTTTCAAGATACTTACTCTTAACAGGCTCTTTGTAATCAAAATCAATTACAATATCCTGATGACAACGTCTACAAATAATAGAATGAAGCACGTCAAAAAGCTCGTGCTCCTTTTCTCTACCAATAACTGTATCTTCTATTGTAACCTTTAGATGTCCCTCGTCTGTAACATCTACATCGGCTTTTTTATATATGTTAAAAAGAAGAGCACTTCTATCCTCTAGCTCCTCTAAAATACTATCATTATATGAACTTATAAGATTAGATGGTGTATACTGACTAGACAAATCAAAATCTTCTAAAATTCTGATTGTCACACCATTATTAGGGAAAAACTGTTTCTTAATGGACTTTTCCAAGTGCCAGATACGACGCTTAGGAATCAGAGTATTAAAGGTAACATAAATCCTTATATCATCTTTATTACGACCTGTACTAACCTTAGTAACTGTAGCATCACTAAGGGCTGCCTCAAGGTCGTTCTCTGCATCCATATTAGGAAACACATCATAAAAACTCATTTGATCCATAACATATCTCCAGGGGGGTTAGTCCGGGGGTTACGCTATCAAACTAATTATTACCTCGTCGCGAGATTGGCTCCTTCAGTAATAATTAGTTTGACAGCTACCCCCTCACTAAAAAGCTTGTAGTTTTTAGAAAAAACTACAGAGCATAAAAAATAATTATTTACGATTGTGGGCGAGGCCAGGCGATAAGTTCTTGGCGGAGGGCGCCTAGAAGTTCGGACTCGGGCATTTTGCGGATGACTTCACCGTGTTTGATGAGGAGGCCTTCGCCGATGCCGCCGGCTACGCCGAGGTCGGCTTCTTTGGCTTCACCTGGGCCATTTACTACGCAACCCATGACAGCTACTTTAATGTCCAAATCTGAAAATTCTTCTACGAGATTTTCTACCTTATTGGCAAGGCCAATTAAATCTATTTGGGTACGGCCGCAGGTAGGACAGGATACTACCTCTATTCCACCTTTTCTAAGGCCAAGTGTACGAAGGATAAGCTTAGCGGATTTAATTTCTTCGATAGGGTCGCCTGTAAGAGATACACGAATGGTATCGCCAATGCCCTGGGATAAAATCATAGAAAGACCACATGCACTCTTGATGTTGCCAGCCTTAAGAGTGCCGGCTTCTGTAATGCCTACATGAAGAGGATGGGTAGTCTTATCTGCAATAAGCTCATGAGCCTTAACGCACATCATAACATCAGAGGATTTGATACTGATTACAAGATTGTCATAGCCTAATCTTTCGATAATTGCTACCTTATCAAGAGCTGATTCAACAAGACCTTCTGCTGTAACGCCACCGTACTTTTCTACAAGATTCTTCTCTAAAGAGCCTGAGTTAACACCAACTCTAATTGGAATATTCTTAGCCTTTGCTGCATCAACAACAGCCTTAATTCTTTCTTCGCTTCCAATGTTACCTGGATTAATTCTGATTTTGTCAGCACCATTTTCAATAGCTGCAATAGCAAGTCTATAGTCAAAATGAATATCTGCAACAAGAGGGATGTTGATTTGTTCTTTTATCTTTGCAATAGCCTTAGCAGCATCTATATCTGGAACAGCGCATCTGATAATATCGCAGCCTGCTTTTTCAAGCTCTTTAATCTGAGCAACAGTTGCATCAACATCCTGTGTCTTTGTATTTGTCATAGATTGGATAAGGATAGGATTGTCCCCACCAATCACTCTATTTCCAATTTTAACCTCTGTAGTTTTCATAATAAAACCTCTACATTAATTTTAAAATATCATTGTACATTACCACTACCATAAGAACCATAAGTAAACCAAAGCCAACCAGATTAATTCCGTTTTCTATTTCTGGTCTCATCTTTTTACCTCTGATTCCTTCGATGATGAAAAGTAAGATTCTTCCTCCATCCAGTGCTGGGAAAGGAAGTAGGTTCATAACACCAAGATTTGCAGTAAGCAGTATTGCAATGGAAGTAAGATTTATAAATACATAAAATATTCCGCTTGTAACTGATTCATCATATACATTTGATATAGTAGATACTACACCTACAGGGCCAGAAACCTCATTCATGGATACTTGACCTGTAAATAGTAGCTTCAAGCTGGATAATGTTATATATATCTGATATTTAATCTCGTACACAGAATACTCAAGGACCTTAAGGGGCGATACCTTTTGATAATCATTTGTTTTGGTAACACCTAGCATCTTTTTTCCAGCTTCTTTTGAATATACCGGTGTAATAGTTGTAGTGTGCTTTTGTCCTTCTCTTAAATATACTACTGTGTAGTCATCCTCATCAGCATTCAAAAATGTATAAATGCTAACTTCATTATAAAAATGAACATTATAGCCATCAATGCTAATAATCTTATCTCCAGCCTTCATACCTGCCTCAGCTGCTGGCATATTTTCCATTACATCTGTAATAGTAGTATCATTAACACCAATGCAAGCAATATAAACAACTGAAAGTATGTATGCAAGGATAAAATTAAAGAAAGGTCCTGCGAAAACAATCTGAAATCTTTCCCATAAGGATTTCTTGCTAAAGGCTCTATCGCTATCGCTTTCCTCATCCTCACCTTCCATAACACAAGAACCGCCAAAAGGCAAAAGCTTCAGACAATATTTTGTCTCCCCCTTGCCCCAGGAAAGAATTGTAGGTCCAAGGCCTAATGTAAATTCATTAACCTTAACATTACACTTTTTTGCAAATAAAAAATGCCCTAACTCATGAAAAATAATAATAAAGCTAAATATAAGTATGGCAAGAATTATTTTCATAAACTACCACCTGCTCTCAATATAATCGTAAGTCATCTGTTCTGTTTCTAATACCTGTTCAATAGAAGGATTGTCAATAAAATCTACATTCATCATTGCATCAGATACAATTTCAGGAATCTCTAAAAACTTAATCTTATTATTCAAAAACTTGGCAACTGCCCTCTCATTTGCAGCATTGAATACTGTAGGAACATTTCCACCTGCATCCATAGCGTCATAAGCAAGTGAAAGTCCGTAAAATGTTTCCATATCAGGCTTTTCAAATGTAAGTGTTCCCACCTTAAACAAATCCAAAGGCTCAGCATACAAAGTCTTTCTGTTAGGATAAAACAGTGCGTAAAGTATAGGTAGTCTCATATCAGGTGTACCCATCTGGCCGATTACTGCCCCATCCATAAACTCTACTGCTGAATGCAATATACTCTGTGGATGAACAACCACCTCCACCTGATTAAGATTGACGCCAAATAGCCACTTAGCCTCCATAACCTCTAGGCCTTTATTAATCATGGTAGCTGAATCAATAGTAATCTTAGCTCCCATAGACCAGTTAGGATGCTTTAAGGCATCTTCTAATCTAACATTTTCAAGCTCTTCTAAAGTGCGACCTCTGAAAGGTCCACCTGATGCTGTAAGTAAAATCTTAGAAATCTTATTGTGTCTTTCACCATTAAGTGACTGAAAAATTGCACTATGTTCACTATCTACAGGAAGAATTGATACTCCCTTTTCCTTTGCAAGTGGCATAATAATATGCCCAGCTGTAACAAGAGTTTCCTTGTTAGCAAGGGCTATAGTTTTGCCTGCATTTATAGCAGCGATTGTAGGCTTTACACCAATCATTCCTACAACAGCAGTAACCACTGTATCTGCTTTATCATAAATGGCTACATCTATAAGACCATCCATGCCATAGACAATCTTTATCTCAATATCTGAAAGTCTTGTCTTTAAATCTGCCGCCAATTCTTCAGTACCAATAGAAACAAGACTAGGACGATATTTTCTAATCTGCTTTTCAAATAAATCAATATTTTTTCCACATGACATTGCAACAACCTGTAAGTCATCTGGATTCTGAGAAACTATATCAAGGGTCTGTGTTCCTATAGACCCGGTCGAACCTAAAATAGCTAACTTCTGTGACATAACGTCCACCTCTAATTAATTAAATATAGAAATAGTATGCTAAGAAAAAGATGATAGGCGCTGTAATAATCATACTATCAAATCTGTCTAACACACCACCGTGACCAGGAATAAGCTTTCCATAGTCCTTTATATCAAAATTACGTTTGATAGCTGAGGCAGCTAAATCTCCAATCATGGAAATAAGAGCTCCTATACCAGAGATAATAACAAGTGGCAAAATAACAATGTTATCAATCTTAAATGCTGCCGATATGGCAACGCAATAAATAGCAGTTAATAACATGGTTCCTGCCACGCCACCAATTGCCCCCTCCACTGATTTCTTAGGAGAAAGAAGTGGTGACATTTTGTGTTTGCCAAATAGTACACCGACGCAATATGCGCAAGTATCGCAGCCCCAAGAGCAAAGGAATATAAGCCAAACAATATATTGTCCGCCTTCAAGCATACGTGTCTGGTATAAAAACGAAAGCATAACCCCTACATAGAAAACACCAAAAAACGCAGCCATAACTTGATGTGTATGATATTTAGGATATCCAAATACAAATACTGCCAAAAGAATTATTAAAAATGCCAAGAAAATCACCATAACATCCTGGCAAAATTTAAATCTTAAATCCATATAATATGTAATACATGATAAATAACCAAGTATTCCTGGAAGGCTCTTTTCAATCTTAAAAATCCTGTAGATTTCAAACATGCCAATAAGTGATAATATAAGCATTGCTGCCAGCAGAACATCCCCACCAGTACATATAAATATAAGTGCTAATGCCACAAGAATAATTCCACTTGTCAATCTAGTAATAAACATAAATTTTCCTTCCTATATACCGCCAAAACGACGATTTCTTTTATCGTATTCTTCTACAGCCTTCTTAAGCTCATCAGGAGTAAACTCAGGCCAAGGTACAGGTGTAAAATAAAACTCTGCATAAGCTAACTGCCATAATAGATAATTAGACAGTCTTTGCTCTCCAGATGTTCTAATCATAAAATCAGGGTCCGGAATATCCCTTGTATCAAGATATGAAGAAAACAGCTTTTCATCAATATCACTAGCCTCTAGCTTGCCATCCTTAACATCAGTAGAAATTTGTCTGATTGCCCTGGTCATTTCATCTCTACTACCGTAATTTATAGCAATAGTAAGTGTCAAACCTGTGAACTGAGATGAATATTCAGTAAGTTCAGCAATACTATTTTTAAGCTTATCATCAAGCTTTGATAAATCACCGATAAATCTAACTCTAAGATTATCCTTCTTGGCTGTTTTCATACATGTCTTGATATATTCTCCAAGAAGCTTCATCAAAGCCTTAACCTCATCAGCAGGTCTAGACCAGTTTTCTGTAGAGAAAGCGTACATAGTAACGTATTTAACCCCTAAATCATGGGCAGCTCTACATATTGTTTCAACATTCTTTGCACCTACTGTGTGACCATAAGTACGTGGCATGCCCTTAGACTTTGCCCAACGGCCATTGCCATCCAAAATAATAGCTATATGCTCTGGTACGTTCATAGCACCTCCAAAATCTAAATAAATAATTGAAAAGGGCACAATAAATGTGCCCCTTAATAGACTACTAAAAATTAAACAGTCATAATCTCTTTTGTCTTAGCCTCAACAGCCTTATCTACCTCAGCGATGAACTTATCTGTCATCTTTTGGCACTTATCCTCAAGATCCTTGATTTCATCCTCTGAAACACCTTCATCTTTAGAATGTTTCTTTAATGCGTCAATAGCATCTCTACGGATATTTCTGATTGCAACCTTAGCATCTTCACCATGCTTCTTAACATCCTTAGCAATCTCTTTACGACGCTCTTCTGTAAGCTCAGGAAAAACAAGACGGATAAGCTTACCATCGTTAGTAGGATTGATACCAATATCTGACATATTGATTGCTTTTTCAATTTCCTTCACAAGTGAAGGCTCCCAAGGCTGAATCTGAATAAGTCTTGGTTCTGGAACTGAAATATTAGCAACCTGCTGAAGTGGAGTTGGTGCTCCATAATAATCAACAGTAATCTTGTCTAAGATATGTGGATTAGCTCTACCAGCGCGGATTGTTGTAAATTCGCTTTCAAGATTATTGTAGCTTTTTGTCATCTTCTCTTCATAAGTTGAAAGTATATTATCCATTAATCCTCCTTAAACAGTAACAACTGTTCCATTAAATTTTCCTGTGATAGCCTTAACAATTGAATCCTCTTCATTAAGAGAGAATACATACATAGGCATCTTTTGCTCCATTGCAATGATTGAAGCTGTCATATCAACAACCTGAAGCTTCTGATCAATAACATCCTGGATGCTGATTTCATCATAACGCTTAGCATCTGGATTCTTTGCTGGGTCACTATCATAAACGCCATCAATTGACTTAGCCAGTAAAATAACATCTGCTTCAATTTCAACTGCACGAAGTACTGTAGCAGTATCTGTTGAGAAGTAAGGATGTCCTGTACCACCTGCAAAGAATACAACCATATTTCTATCGAAATACTTGTTAGCTCTATCCTTTGAATAAAGCTTTGAAACATTGCCACACTCAAAAGGAGTAAGAACAGATGTCTTCATGCCTTCTGTTCTGAAAATTTCAGAAACATAAACACAATTCATAACTGTAGCAAGCATTCCAATCTGGTCAGCCTTAGTTCTGTCGATTTTCTCTGATGAACGACCTCTCCAGAAGTTTCCACCACCAATAACAACGCCAACCTGTACGCCATCATCTACAAGCTTCTTAACCTGCTTAGCTACCATTACACATGTAGCTTCGTCAAATCCAAACCCCTTGTTACCTGATAATGCTTCTCCGCTAAGCTTTAATAATACTCTTTTCATTTGCCAAATTTCCTCTGTAATAATTAAATATTGAATACGCTGTTAACATCAACGTCAGCATAGCTCTGTGAGCAGAAACCTTCGATAACAGCACCATTGTTAATCTGTACTGAACGAGATTTAATATTACCCATAACTACAGCAGATGTATCAACAACAACAGGTCCGTTAACATCAATATCACCCTTAACAGCACCAGCGATAACAGCAGATGTAGCTGTGATATTACCAATGATTACAGAACCAACACCAACCTTAGCTGTGCCTGATGTAACAACCTCTCCTTCAATCTTAGCAGCATCTGCAAAGAATTCAGAAGACTGTGAATTACCATTTACCTTACCTGTAATAACTAACTTACCATTACATGTAACATCACCAATGATTTCTCCCTGAACTTCAATTGAACCGATTGATTCAACATTACCTGTAATCTTCATACCTGCAGTAATAACTGCATTCTCATCTGAAGCCTGAGTCTTATTCTCAGCAACATTTCCCATAACATCCATTGTTCTTGGTGCCTCCATTTTAGTTTCTTTTTTTGTGTCGAAGAATGATTTTTTCTCCTCTTGTGGCTCAACTGATGCAACAGCCTCTGGCTTAGCAGCAACAGGTGTCTCAACCTTTTTGGTTACCTGTTCTAGAAGTCCATCAAGCTTGTTAAGCTCAGATTCAACATCAATATCCCCATCAAGAGTATTAACCATAACCTCTTCGTTTGGTGTCTCTTCTGCGCATGTCATTTCATCTAAAGCATCATTGAAATCCTCTTTGAAATCCTTAAAAAAGCCCATTACAAATCCTCCACTTTTATTTATTGTACAACATTAACATGCTGTATAATTGTTGTTTCATCTGTTATTGGTAAAATCATAGCTCCTTCTTCTTGTAGAGCTTCAATTAAACCAGGTAAAGCTTCGACTGTTGCATTCTTATTAGACGCATCATGCAACAATACTACAGACGTCTTGTATTTTACCACATCCTTCATCACATTATCAATAAGCTGTTCAGATGTAAATGCTTGGGATGTCGCATCACCTGATGCTACGTTCCAATCAAAATAAACAGCATTTTGCTCATTAAGATAATTTATGAATGTGGACATACTTGTGCTGGTAACTCTATTACTACTTCCACCAGGGAATCTATAGTATTTTGTATCAACACCGGTAGTATCAAGAATCAAATCATGAATCTTGGTGTAATCAGCCGCAAATGCATCCCCTGAAGAATAAATATCACCAAAATTATGACTATATGAATGCATACCTATAGTATGACCATCATCTACTATTCGTTTGTAATCATCGCCGTATAGCTCTAAATCCTTACCACAGACAAAGAATGTAGCCTTTACATTATAATCATCTAAGATATTAAGAATATTTTCTGTATTAGAACTAGGGCCGTCATCAAATGTTAGATATACCTTAGGTATATCACCTTCTTCAGCAATATTATCAATGTCGTCTACCTTATAAACATCATCTAATATGCTGTCATCAACCATTTCGCTAGAATCTTCCACATCAGTAGCCACATACACCTGTTTGGAAAGCTCTCTTAACTCTCTCTTTAAAGATATAACCTGGTAGCATAAAATGCTCATGACTGTGATTGTAAGAAGCATAAACGCAAGAACTGTAGTGACAATAAATTTCTTCATGCGTGCAACGCGTTTCCGCTTAGCGCGTTGTCTTTCTAGCTCCTCATTTATATTATCCAAAGCACTTCCTCCCCTTATAAAATTTCATTTATCATTTTAGCACAACGCAAATACAATATAAAGGTAAAAAAATAAAGAGTCCACAAAATGTGGACTCTTTATGAAAATACTTATTGGCAAATCATCAGATAAAGCTATTAAGCGTTCATCTGAGCTGCAACCTCTGCTGCGAAGTCTTCATTCTTCTTCTCAAGACCTTCACCAGTCTCAAAACGAACAAAATTCTTAACTGTAAGCTCAGAACCTGTCTCCTTAGATACCTGCTCTAAGTACTTAGCAACAGTCTGCTTTCCGTCCTCTGCCTTAACGTATACCTGATCAAGTAAGCAGATTTCCTTAAGCTCCTTAGATACACGACCTTCAATCATGCCATTGATAACCTTCTCAGGCTTCTGTGACTCCTTAGGATCGTTCATAATCTGAGCAAGAAGGATTTCCTTCTCGTGAGCGATATACTCTGCTGAAACCTCATCACGAGATACATACTTAGGATTAAGAGCTGCAATCTGCATAGCAATGTTTGTAGCTGCTTCCTTAGCTGCATCGCTCTCAGCGCCAGCCATGTTAACGATAACGCCGATACGTCCGCCACCATGTGTGTATGATACTACGAAACCATCAGCTGTAACCTTCTCAAAACGACGAAGAGAAAGCTTCTCGCCGATTGTAGCAACCATCTCTACATGAACATCGTTAACTGTCTTTGATGAATCCTCTGCCCATGGCTGAGCTAATAACTCATCAATTGTCTTAACATCAGACTTAAGAATCTGGTTAGCAACCTTCTCTACATAAGTCTGGAACTTTTCGTTCTTAGCAACGAAATCAGTCTCTGAGTTAACCTCAAGAACAACTGCTGTATTGCCTTCAACTACAACCTTGCAGATACCCTCTGCTGCGATACGAGATGCCTTCTTTTCAGCCTTAGCTGCACCATTCTTACGAAGGAGCTCGAAAGCTGCATCCATATCACCATCGCACTCAGCGAGTGCCTTCTTACAATCCATCATACCTGCGCCAGACTGCTCGCGAAGGTCCTTTACCATTGCTGCTGTAATAGCTGCCATATTCTTATGCCTCCTCTACTGCTTCTGCTGATTCCTCAGCTACCTCATTCATTTCGCCCTGCTTTGCCTCGATAACAGCATCTGCCATCTTTGCAACGATAAGCTTAACTGCACGGATAGCATCATCGTTACCTGGGATTACATAATCAAGCTCATCAGGATCACAGTTAGTATCGCAAACACCTACAAGTGGAATACCAAGTGCGTGTGCTTCCTGGATACAGATGTGCTCCTTCTTAGGATCGATAACGAAGATTGCATCAGGGATTCTGTTCATATCCTTGATACCGCCGAGAACCTTAGTAAGCTTCTCCTGCTCCTTCTTAAGACCTGTAACTTCCTTCTTAGGAAGAAGATCGAATGTTCCGTCTGCTTCCATCTTCTCGATTTCCTTAAGACGTGCAATTCTTGTCTGAACTGTCTTAAAGTTTGTAAGCATACCACCGAGCCATCTCTCGTTTACATAGAACATACCGCAACGCTCTGCCTCTGATGCGATAGCGTCCTGAGCCTGCTTCTTTGTACCAACAAAAAGGATAGTACCACCCTGCTGTGCGATATCGAAAATAACATCGTAAGCATCGTCTACCATACCTACAGACTTCTGAAGGTCGATAATGTGGATACCATTACGCTCTGTGTAGATGTAAGGAGCCATCTTAGGGTTCCATCTACGTGTCTGATGTCCAAAATGAACACCTGCCTCAAGTAACTGCTTCATTGAAATAACACTCATTTTAATACCTCCTGGTTTGTTCTTCCGCATGATTCCTCCTGACAAAAACCCTGCCTACGATAGGTTGGGAACCAATGTCAGTCCTCACGCGTGTATTTTCAACAGCCTCTATAATTTACCATAGATTTCAAGCTGTTGCAAGCTTTAGATTTTTGTTTTCACTGCAATGAGCAAGATTTTAGTCCTGTTTAGGTGGCGTAGTGGTTCTAGAATCCTTATTTACAAGCAGAGCCACTAAATCATCGTATGAACTATTATCTTGCACATAAAAAGTGCCGGCCTGAATCAGATGATCCACTTTTAGCTTATTAAGATATTTATTAAAATCATCAACAGAATCAATTAAACCTGCTTTTTTTAGATTCTTAGAAACCATTTCAGATGATTCCCCGCCTTTTACTGTAAAGGGCACATATGTAACCTCTTTGGTTACTTCATCTGTGGATTGTTCTTCTATAGAAATGCTTTCCTCTACGGAAATATTATTATCTATTTCAGTAGAATCTTTTGATGACTCGTTAGTAGCTTCATCAACCGTTTTTTCTATAATGTTTTCATTAGATTCAGTAAGAGATTCATCTTTAGATTCTAAGGATGAATCCTTAGGAATATCCTCTCCTATATTTTCTTCAAGACCTTCATCAGTCATAACCATTCCAAGCTCTGTAGCTCTTTTTATTATTTCAGCATCTGAAATTGTCTCCTTTGCCAGACTATCCTTGCCAAAATACAAGCATATTGTTAAAAGTAGCGTAGAAAAAATAATGCCTATTCCAATTCCTCTAAGATAATATTTCAGTCTCATTATCTCCCCTCCTGATAAAGACCAAGTACAAATTTAACTTCTCCCAAGCCTCTTCCAAGCTTTTTGGCGATTTCCACCTCGGATAATCCCTCATCATGAAGAGTAAGAATTTCCATGTTACCATTTTGTTTTACATTTGGACTTTCATCTGCAAACTTTTCTGCTAACGCCTCTGTAAAGGAAGCTGGCTTTTCCATGCTTTCAGTAAGTGAAACAAATGGCTTATCTGCCTCTTCTCTTGCCTTATCAAGCTCTTTTTTCTTTTCTTCGATTTCTATTTCTCTATCTCTAAGTAAATCAAGCTTTTTAGCAATAGACGCATCAAGGGCTACTAAAGTATCCTCTAGCTCTGAAAGTTTTTTTGTCATATCTAAGGTATCCTGTTGCTTTTCATTAAGCATGGAATACATAAATGTAACTTCTTTGTGAGACTTGTCTACAGATTCAAGTACAGTATCTGAATACTCAGATATCTCCATGATTTTGTCTGTAGTTTCTTTATCCGTCTTTCTATCAATTTCCTCCATAGCCTCATCTATTGTAGCAGATAGCTTGTCCTCAAGCTCTACATTAGCATCAGCCATTTTATCCTTGATTATTTCCTGAATCTGGTCCTTTGTAAGCTTTTGAAGATTTTCCCTGTCCTTTGATGATAACTTTTCAGACACAAAAAAACTCCCAATGCAAAAGGCTAACCCAATGATTAGGAGTACAATTTCTAGTACAGTCATTTTAGTCCCCCTTTTAAACTCTCATGTCAAATGAAGGCTTTGGCTTTTCTGTTACTGTGCCGTCCCCTTCTAAATTCTGTCCTTCTTTTACTTTAGGAGGTTTGCGTTTTTTGTTACCTTCGTAACCCTTGCCATTACCTTCCCTATCGTAGCTATCCTCCGTACGTTTGGAGCTTTTGGTGTCATTCACTTGATGTGAAAGCTGTTCCTGTTGCTTTTCAACGGTATCGGTTAAAGCTGCCTGTTGAAGTAATGGCTTTTGGTCTTCATTAGCTTTAGTGTGACTAATTTCGTTGGTGTTTTGAATCATTCCATTGAAATTAATTGGACTAATTGACATAACATTCCCTCCCTATTTGGAATACCATACAATTAAAGAACCATTATTTGTTTGTTAGAATTCCCATATATTCACCAAGTATTCCTCGCATCTTCTGAAGCGCCTTGGTGTGGAGCTGTGATACTCTGGATTCTGAAACCTCCAAAGCTGCACTAATCTCCTTTAAGGTTAATTCTTCATAATAATAAAGAAGAATAACCTGTTTTTCCTTTTCTGTTAACTTATCTAAAGCCTCCTTTAGCTTTTCTGAAAGCTCCTGCTTTGACATGTTATCCTCTGGCTGAATAAAATGTGAATTATGTTCAGCCTCCATAACAGGCTCGTTGCCAGACTCCACAAACTCATTTAATGATACTACATTAGTAACATTAAGCTGAGATTGCCATTTTAAAAATTCATCAGAAGAAATATTAAGCTCTGCAGCTATTTCCTCATCTGATGCACTATGCCCTGTTCTAGCCTCGATTGTTTTTATAGCGTCATCAATCATCCTTTGGCGCTGTCTGATGGTTCTAGGAATCCAATCCATTTTACGGATCTGGTCTAAAATAGAACCTCTAATGCGAAGACTTGCATAGGTTTCAAATTTGACATCCTTTGCCAAATCAAACTTGTCAATCGCATCAATAAGGCCAAAGATGCCATAGCTGCATAAATCCTCGTACTCTACTGTATTACCTAAATACATGCAAAGACGACCTGCAACAATTTTCACAAGTGGCGCATATTCAAGTATTAATTGCTCTCTAAGCTCCTGGGATGGATTAACCTTATACTTATCCCAGAGCTTTTCTCTGTCACCTGCTTTCATTTATGCCCCCTTCAATACGAGTAATCTTATTATTTTAACCTTCCTCAGATTCACTCGGATTTTCTTCTGTGGTTGCAACATCCTCCTGTGGCATTTCCTCACCAGGTTCATCAGGCATAATTGCATCCATCTGTTCATCAATTGAAACAGTTGGTTCTAATGTTCTAAAGGAATAATCCAAAATCATTTTTATGATAGTTCCCATCGTAAGAAACACAAGAACCACCACAAGTAATCGGCTGACAAAAACAGAAAAATCTACATGCTCTACTATAGAAATTACACATGATATTAAAGCGGCAGCAAGTGTAATAATTATAGGTATAGGCTTAGTTTTCATTACATCCTCCAACTACTAATATATATTTTAAATAATCTTTAGCTCTTTGCCAACTGCTTTTATATAGTATTGACCAGTTTCGCTGTATATTTCTACAGTTCTACCATAATTTAATCCACAATCCTCAGCTACAAGCTTTACTCCCAGTTGCTTTAGCTTTGCTCTAGAAGCCTCTGCATTCCTTTCTCCAACATTGATTCCGGCTGCATTAGCTCCAGGCATTTCAAACATCTTAGCCCCTCCAGCAATCTTTGCAACAAGTCTTGCTTTATTTGCCCCGGCTTTAAGCATGTCATCATAAAGCTTTTGAATGCCAGTATCTGCAAATTTAGCAATATTGGAATTGTTCCTTATAGATGTACTGTCAGGAAGCATTATATGTGCAAGCCCTGTAATTTTTGTAGATGGATCATAAATAGCAATTCCGATACACGACCCCAGACCAATAGTAGTCAGGTTATCTGGAGCTTTGCATATCTTCAGGTCGGCCATATCGACTTTAATCATCTGCCCCATATTACCACTCCTTATATTGGTACACCAAGTGCCGTTAATATTTTTGCATAAGAGTCTTCCTCTGGCATTAGAATAAAATGCCCCTTTATTCCTAAGTCATCAGAAAAATCTGTGTTAATCATAAGTGCATTGTCACCAAAAATACCAAACTGTACAGCAGGAACGGATAAAATGGCAGCTGCCATATCTACTGCAACAAATGGTACCGATGGAACAATTGTAAGATTTGTAAGTCCAGACAGTGCGGACAAGTAAGAGCCTGCAATAATATTACCTACTTCTTTAATTGCAGATAAATCCATTTCATCAAATGGCTCGTTGTATGAATCATCGCGCATCATAAGCTTATTTACAATATGATGGGCGCTGGCCATATCCATCAAAAACATCATTGAGCCATCAATGTCCTCTTCAACTCCAAGTAATATACCAACAATTATTTCTTCTTCTGAACCAATTGCTGAACCTAATTTCTCAACAGGTAAAAATGCTACCTCTGGAACGCTCATATCAATTCTAAGGCCAAGCATATTGGCGATGGCAGTTGTTGCGTTGCCAGCGCCAATATTACCTATTTCCTTGAGGACATCAAAATATTTCTCATTAACTTCATCAAGTGTGAGCATAAAAACCTCCCATTAAGAAGCATCATTTTCTCCAATAATTGAGCTGATTTCAAAGATAGAAATTAACTCGTCCCCATTTTTTCCTACACCGTTAATAAATGAGTTTTTGCTCTTAAGTGTAGATGATGGTGCTTCGATATCATCCTCTGATAATGAAAGAACCTCTTTAACCTCATCAACAATAACACCCATTAATCCACCGCTATCAAGCTTAAGGATTATAATACGAGATGCATCTGTAAATTCATCATCATCAAGATCCATTCTGCGCCTTAGGCTCATTACAGGAACTACCTCACCACGAAGATTAATAACACCCCTGTAATATGATGGAGCCTTTGGAACTCTTGTGATTTTACTCATACGAACAATGTTATCAATATAGGAAATGTCGATACCATAATGTTCGTCACCAATCTTTACTACAATGTATTGCTTTTTCTCTTTCTCAACTACATCATACATAGCCAAATCTGACATGGTCTCACCTCCTATTAAATAACAGCATTGACATCAAGAATCATAGCGATTTCGCCATCACCAAGGATTGTAGCACCGCTAATGAGCTTGTTATTGTCAAGCTTACCAAGTGACTTAATAACGATTTCGAGCTGTCCAATAAGATTATCTACGATAATACCGCCTAATGTATCACCCTTCTTACAAATAACAACTGTCATTGTATCTTCTTCGCTTTCCTTTGGCTCGAAATCAAGAATCTTATCAAGGTGAATAAGAGGAATAACCTGTCCTCTAAGATGGATAACCTCTTTAGATTCAACATACTTGATATCAGATACTGGAATATTTTCAATGTTCATAATTGAAGCTAAGGCAATTGCATATTTTTCATCTCTAATCTCAACCATGAGAGCCTGAATAATAGCAAGTGTAAGTGGAAGTCGTACTGTAAAGGTAGAACCTTCGCCCATAACAGACTTAACTGATACGTCACCACCAAGTGCCTCAATATTACTTTTAACTACATCAAGACCAACGCCTCGACCAGAGATATCTGTAATCTGCTTAGCCATTGAGAAGGATGGCATAAACAGGAAGTCGATTATTTCTTTCTGTGTAAGATTTTCTGCCTCTTCAGGTGTAACAAGGCCTCTCTCCACAGCCTTATCACGAACCTTGTCTGTATTAATACCGGCACCGTCATCACCAACTTCGATGATAACGTTATTGCCTTCCTGGAAAGCGTTAAGGAAAATAGTACCCTTTTCAGGCTTTCCTGCAGCTTTTCTGTCTTCAGGAGATTCGATACCATGGTCAGCAGAGTTTCTAAGCAAATGCTGAAGTGGGTCACCAAGCTGATCTACAACAGTTCTATCAAGCTCTGTATCTTCACCAGTCATAACAAGTTCCATTGGCTTGTTAAGCTTACGGTCAAGGTCACGAATCATTCGAGGGAACTTTGCAACTACTGATTCAATAGGAACCATTCGAACCTTCATAACTGATTCGTGAAGATTTGTGGTAATACGCTCAAGGTATTCAATATTCTCATGTAAGGTCTGTCCATCAATCTCACCAGAGCTATTGGACTGTGATGCCAATGAGTTCTTTGCAATAATAAGCTCGGAAACCTGATTCATTAATGCATCAAGCTTTTCAATATCAACACGGATTGTACGTGATGTAACAGGCTTATTAGCAGGCTGATTCTTTCCGCCAGCGGATTTTGCAGTAGATGCTGCTGGCTTTGCTGCTGGCGCAGGGGCTGGAGCTGCAGGAGCTGCTGCCTCTGGTGCAGGGGCTGGCTCTGGAGCTGCTTCCTCCTCTTTCTTCTCGTACATTTCAGGAGTAACCTTGTCTGCCTCAACTGATTCTATCTCTGAAACAGCCTTAACTGCTTCAAGTATAGGATCTAGCTCTGATTCAGTTGAAAGAATAAATGAAAAATCAAATTCGAACTTCTCATCTTCAATATCAGATGAGCTTGGATCAAAGGCCATAATCTGACCAAAGTCCTCTACAGCTTTAAATACAAGGAAAGCTCTGGCTGCCTTAAGCAAGCATTCCTTGTTAATATGAATTGTAAAACCATATAGCTGCTTCTCACCCTTAAGCTTTTCCACAAGATCCGGCTCAAGCTTCATCTTCTTGTAAAGAGGACCATCTGCTCCATCATCAGCTGCAGCTTCACCTGATCCACCATCAGAGCCAGATGCAGCCTCTGCAGGTGCCGAATCAGCAGGAGCTTCGCCTCCTTCTGCCTGAGCAAGATAATCGTTAAGAAGCTTAATCAATGCTTCGTTTTCTTCCTCACCCTCATTAGAAGTAGCTTTAACTGTATCAAGGTAGCCCTCGATAGCATCAAGACACTTAAACAGAATATCAATAAGGTTAGAATTAACCTTGACGTTATCGTTTCTAACTTCCTGGAAAACGTTTTCCATATCGTGTGTAAGATGCTGCATTCGTTTGAATCCCATAGTACCAGCCATACCCTTTAAAGAGTGAGCTGCACGGAAGATTTCATTTACAACATCCTTATTTTCAGGCTCTTTCTCAAGCTCCATAATGTTGTCGGAAAGGCTCTGAATATGACCGCTTGTCTCGTCGATAAAGATATCCAAATATTGACTTACATCCATCCTACTAACCTCCAAGTTTCTTTACTATTGAATTAGCTACTGATTTAAGTGGCGCTACCTCATCGGATAACCCACCTTGTTCCACCGCTTTAGGCATACCATAAACTACACATGTAGATGCCTCTTGCGAAATAACGTAAGTCTTTTTGTATTGATTTAAATACCTGATTCCTTCTGAACCATCTGCCCCCATACCTGTAAGTACTACACAAATTATTTCATCAAAGCTTGATTTGGCCAAAGACTGATACATAACATCAGCACAAGGCTTCAAGCTATTTACAGGTGGGCTGTCATCAAGCTGACAATAAGCAGCATGACTTGCGTCTTCGCAGATTTTCATGTGCTTACCACCTGGTGTAATATACACTACTCCAGGTTTAAAATACTCTCCATCTTCGGCTTCTTTAACGCTAATGCTGGATATCTGATTTAATCTAGCAGCAAGTGATGCAGTGAAGCCTTCTGGCATGTGTTGTACCAGAACAAGAGGTACTGACAGATTAGCAGGAAGCATAGGCACAAATGTATGAAGCGCCTGTGGACCTCCTGTGGAGCAGGCAAGGGCAATAAACTTTTTGGTTCTAACCCCTGTGCCAGAAGGTGTTGTAGTCTTGCTACCTGAGCTTTGAATTGAGCTTTGGGTAGAAGTAGATACTGTACCAGACATTCTTGATACTACTGATTCCTTGTTGCTTTCAGTATTAGTATGCGCATTACCAATACCCTGCTTTGCCTCAGCAAGTCTGGTTCTTACACCTGCCATCCTTTCAGCTGTCTTTCTGTGGGAATCCTCGATAGACCTAGTGTTATCAGAGGTTCCACCTCTTTGAACGATTGGTTTGAAAGCCCTTGATTTGGTAACGTTGTGGAGAGCTTCAAGTAACTGCTTTCCAAAGATTTCTCTAGTTTCACCACTAGAACGGATAGGCTTAACTACGAAATCAAGTGCACCATATTCCATTGCCTTCATTGTACTGTCAGCATCTTCCTTTAAGGATGAACTAATCAGGACAGCATTAATATCTTGATTTTCCTTGTTAAGCTTTTCAAGAAGTTCAAGTCCTGTCATTTTAGGAAGCACCATGTCAAGTACAACCAAATCGTATGGAGTCTTCTTTATTTTGTTGTAAGCGTCTTCGCCGTCTGCACTGACGTCAATTACACGAAAATCACTATCTGCGTTGATAATATCACAAATAATCCTTCTCATGAGTGCAGAGTCATCAACAACTAAAATCTTATACATTCCCTACCCCTGATCTTTTTTTCTTAAACGTCGGTCCTCATCAAAAATGTACTTAATTATGGTCTCTCTATCTTCCGGTTCTTTAAAAAGGAATTCTATACGATGTTCATATACACCCAAATTTTCTTTGTGCTCTGTCTTTACACGTCTTGCAATAACATTTATTGTCTCGTCCATATCCTTTGATTTTAGTTTAAAGGATACATACATATATCTTTCTGTTAATATATCAGTCTTGGCACTGAATTTTGCTCCACCGCCACTAATGTCCAAAATATTGCCTGTTACTGGCGGGCCGTAGGTGTTTCCATATTTTTCCAAATCATCCTCAACCAAGGCCATATTAGGCAAGATTGCCACATCCTTAGGGATAGGTAAAACCTTTACAGGTATTAGGCACTGGAATCTAAAATAATCTCTTCTTTGAACCTTTTTCAGCTTGCTATCAGGAACAAACACATACACAGGGAAATTTTCTAAGCGTCCTCTTTTTGTTATTTCTCCTGAAAGCTGAAACATACCCTGTTTTGTATTAAAAACTGCATTAAAAGGAACATTCATTGGAATTGTTACTGTATGTCCTTTTCTGGTTGGAATATGAAATATAATCTCCTCTTTTTTGGTAACTCCAAAAACACTGGAGATATAAATACTTCTATCCTCATCTATGTTGCTTTCCACGTCAGAATTTGTGCTGGCAAAAGAAAACTCTATAGGTGTGCCAGGCCTTAGTTCTAATATTTCCATAAGCTATGCCCTATCCTTAAGTAATGCATTGAATATATGTGATACACCCCATCTAAAGTGCGTACTCTCATCCTTTTTAAGTAACTTTGAAGCCACTGATTCAAAGCACTTTGTAGCCTTAGATGTAGGATATTCCATAGATACTACCTTTTGATTTCTTACAGCCTTTTCAAGCTGGCTGTCATAGGCCACATATCCTAAATAATCTAAGCTACCACCTAAAAACTTTTGTACAACAGAATTCATTTTTTCATATACAGCTCTTCCCTCCGCCTCACTTGTAACCTTATTAGCTACTAAATGTACATTAGTTCCGTCTTTGGAATACTTAGGACTTTTGTACATTGCTTTCATAAGGGAATAAGAATCCGTAAGGGAACTTGGCTCTGGTGTTGATACCAAAATCACCTCAGGAGAAGCTAAAACGAACTCTAATACCTGATCCGAAACTCCCGCACCTGTATCTATTATAAGAATATCACATAAGTCGTTTAAAAGTGATAGATTGTGGACTAAAAACGCAATTTGTTCACGATTTAGATTGTTTAATCCAACTACGCCTGATCCCCCAGATATAAAACCTATTCCCATAGGTCCTGTTGTTATAATATCTCTGATGCTCATCCCCTTAAAAATCACATCAGAAAGATTGTATTTAGGTAAAGTACCAAACATTACCTCTACATTGGCAAGGCCAAAATCCCCGTCCAAAATAATTACCTTTTTATCAAGTCGAGTGAACCAAACTGCCAGATTAACTGCCATATTGGATTTACCAACTCCACCCTTGCCAGATGTTATGGTAATTACCTTTGTCTTTTCAACGGTTCTGATATTTGAAGCCTTGATGACGTTTCGTAGGTTTTGCGCTTGATCCATTTAGTTTCCTCCCAATAATAGCTTTACCAGCTTTTGGGCGTTTACAATCTCAATGTCATCTGGCACATTTTGTCCAACTGTAATATATGAAAGAGGCGCCTTTGTATAAAGCTTCATGTTAAAAATATTTCCAAGGCACTTAGTTTCATCAAGCTTAGTAAATATAAGATTAAACTTAGCAAATTCCATATAAGAATCTGCAATATCTATTAAATCCTTCTGCTTTGTAGTTGCTGACAAAACCAGATAGACTTCGCTGTCATAATAATCTCCTAAAGCAGATATCAGTTTTTTAGTGTCCTGCCTTTGCTCCTCATTCTTATGAGAAAAGCCTATGGTATCAACTAAAATAACATCTAAATCATCGTTTTCTCTTACCTGCTTTTTAACAGTATCTAAAAGCTCCTCTGGAGAATAGATTACATTAAGAGGTACACCTAGGATATTTGCATAGGTCTGCAGCTGGTTAGCTGCTGCCATTCTGTAGGTGTCAGCAGTGATAAGACCGACCTTTTTACCTTCCTCAACCTTGAATTTGGAAGCGATTTTAGCTATAGTTGTAGTCTTTCCAACCCCAGTAGGGCCAATGAAAAACACAACCTTTGGTCTTCTTTCCCCCGGAACAATCCTTGTAGGTGTTCCAAGCTTAAGTACCATCTTTTGATATACATTAGACAAAAGATTATCTAAAGAATGGCTGGTACGTAAAACCTTATCCATATCCTCTAGAACCTGATTTATATATTTTTCCTGCACCTCATTTTCAAGAAGCACATTGTAAAGCATCTTTACAAATACATGATTATCCCCATCAATAGATGGCTTATTATTTTCTAATTCCTTAATTTGAATATCGTCATCTTCTGTTTTATTTATTACTTTTGCAGGCTGTTTTTCATTTACCACAGCTTTAGCATAAGCAGGCTTAGAATATGTAGGCTCAAAAAGCTTTGCATGCTTAGCGTTATCAGCCAAAGGTTCAAAATTATCTTCTTTATTATTTGTAGCTTTCGGTAATTCATCTATAGCTGATTTTACCTCAGAAGCAGTATCTATATTTGCATCTTCTACTACAGGCTCAGCAAGGGTCTGCTTTTCTAATACCTGATTAACAGCAGAAAATGCATCCTTTAATATAATTGCATCGTCTGCAACGGCCTCAAAGGAGCCCGACTTTGCTTCAGATGGCACAGCAAATGCCTTGGCACCACCTGACAAGCCCTCATCTTCAACAGCTGCAGTTACTTCATAGGTACTATGTTTGAATAACCCGCCGATTCCCTTGGGCTTTACAACCTTCACATTCATAATGACGGCTGCGCCACCAAGCTCCTTTCGTACCTTTTCCATTGCTTCTTCTTCAGTTTTTCCTGTGTACTTATTAATTGTCATTTACTCTACCCCGTTACCATACCTACTGATGAAAGCTCTACATTAGAATCAATTTCATTGTAAGATACAACAATTAAGTCCTTCACATAATCCTGTGTAAGACTCTTAAAATACATTCTCACTATTGGAGATGTAACAACAATAGGTGTTTTTCCCATCTCCTCAATCTTCTTAATTTCCTCCTCTAATGATGCTATTATGGCTTTTATTCGCTCAGGATCAAGTGTTAAGTATGCCCCTTGCTCTGTCTGCTTAATAGAAGCCATTATATCCTGCTCAACCTTAGGATCCACTGTAATTACCTGTGTCACCTCATTAGGAGCAAAATACCTTCCTGATATAGCTCTCTTTAATCCCTGCCTTACATATTCTGTAAGTACATCTGTATCATGGGTTGTTGTAGCATGATCTGCAAGTACTTCAAATATTGTAAGAAGGTCTCTGATAGAAACCCCTTCTGAAAGCAAGTTCTGTAATACCTTTTGAACATCTCCAAGACCAAGTAGCTTTGGTACAAGCTCATCAACAATAACAGGATTGCTTTCCTTAAGGTTATCAATAAGATTTTGAACATCCTGTCTGGTAAGAAGCTCTGCAATATGGCTTCTAATAACCTCCGTCAGATGTGTTGCAATAATTGAAGGTGGATCTACAACAGTATAGCCAAGAGATTCAGCTCTTTCTCTCTGGCTTTCCGTTATCCATAATGCTGGCAAATGGAAGGATGGCTCAAAGGTAGGAATACCTGTAATTTCCTCCTCCACGTAGCCTGGATTCATAGCCATATAATGGTCGAATAGAATCTCGCCTTCTGTAACCTGAATTCCCTTAATCTTAATAATATATTGATTAGGATTAAGCTGAATGTTATCACGAAGTCTGATGATAGGAACTACAGTACCAAGCTCTAGTGCTATCTGCCTTCGAATCATAACAACTCTATCTAGCAAATCACCTCCTTGATTTGCATCAGCTAGTGGTATAATGCCATAACCAAATTCAAGCTCAATCGGATCAACCTGTAAAAGAGATACAACATTTTCCGGCTTTCTTATTTCTTCTGCTTCAGTTTCTTCTGCTGCTACCTCATGTTCAATTTCCTCTTCTCCAAGAGTCTTGGACATTGAATAACCTGTGATAATGAAAGCTGCTCCAAATGCCACAAACAGTACCCAGTTCAAAGGTGTTGCAATACCAAGGAAAGCCATGGCAGCACCAACAATATACAATACCTTAGGAATACCAAATAACTGCCTTACCAGTACTCCTGAGAAATCAGCTGCCTTAGAGCCCTTTGTAACAAGAATACCTGTTGAAAGTGATATTAAAAGAGATGGAATCTGTGATACCAGGCCATCACCAATTGTAAGAATGCCAAACTGCTGAATAGCCTCTGCAAATGGCAATCCCTGATTCATCATTCCCATTACAGAACCACCAGCAAGGTTTATTACTGTAATAATCAAGCCCGCTGTAGCATCTCCCTTTACGTACTTGGTAGCACCATCCATAGCTCCGAAGAAGGCTGATTCTTCTTGAATCTTATCTCTTCGCCTTTTAGCCTCAGCATCATCTATGGCTCCAGTATTAAGGTCAGCATCAATTGCCATCTGTTTACCTGGCATAGCATCCAGTGTAAATCTTGCTGATACTTCAGCTACACGTTCAGAACCTTTATTGATTACCATGAACTGAATAATAATCAGAATTAAGAAGATAATTGCACCTATAACAAGATTATTTCCGCCAACGAAGCTTCCGAAGGTTCTAACTACATTTCCTGGATCACCTGTTGAAAGAATAAGTCTTGTAGAAGATACGTTTAATGAAATTCTAAAAATAGTTGTAAACAAAAGTAATGTAGGGAAGAATGACATGTCCAAAACTTCCTGTACAAACAGTACATTCATAAGAATAATAAGAGCCACAGATATATTAAAGGCAATCATTATATCAAGAACAAAATTTGGAATAGGGATAACAAAGAATGTAACTGCAGCAAGTAAGTATATTGCAATTCCAATATCAGATTTTTTAACTGAAGCTGTTAAATCCATACTCTTCTCCCCCTTCCTTAAGATTAGCTAACTTCTTTGTTTCTATTGGTGTAAACAACCGCTAAGATTTCTGCCACTGCCTGATATAGCTCTGGTGGAATGGCTTCGTCAATCTCTACTGTAGCGTAAAGCGCTCTGGCAAGAGGCTTATTTTCAACAATAGGAACATCGCTTTCTTTAGCTAAATCTTTAATTTTTTTAGCAAGATAATCCTCACCCTTTGCAACCACTCTCGGTGCCTCGTCCTTAGTATTATCATAAAGAATAGCCACCGCAATGTGAGTAGGGTTTGTAATAACAACATCGGCCTGTGGAACATTTTTCATCATTCTACGCTGAGAGCTTTCCATCATCCTCTGTCGTTGTTTACCCTTAATCTGAGGATCTCCTTCTGTGTTTTTATATTCATCCTTAACCTCTTGCTTAGTCATCTTCATATCATCTTTGAATTTCCATCTCTGATATGCGTAGTCAGCAAAGCCAAGAACAATATAAACAATACTTATTTTTATTCCAGTATCAACTATAATCTGAAATATAAGACTAAGTGCAGCATTAAAAGATATATCATACAGTAAAAACAATGTATTAGCCTGGTCCTTTATGCTTGTATATGCTATATAAAACACAAGTATAATTTTTGCTAAAGCAAAAATCAGATTTACAATAGATTGCTTTGAAAATATACGCTTAAAACCACTAATTGGATTAAACTTAGAAAGCTTTGGCTCTAAAGGCTTTAAGGTAGGCTTCCATCCCACCTGTATTAGATTACCAACAAAATCAGTTGCAAATCCAATTGCCAAAAAAGGTAATAAAATAATTAAGGTTTTAAGTATAAGTGACCTAAAAATACCAATAAAAGCTTGTATGGTAAGGCCATCTTTCATACCAACAACATCTGGAAAAATTGCATATATCCATTTAAAGATTTCTCCTATTCGAACACCTGCAAATCCAAAGAAAACCCTAAGTGCAAAGAAGAACCCCAAAAGAGATACACCATTTACTATCTCTTTACTTTTTGCAACCTTGCCTTCTTTTCTGGCATCAGAAAGCTTTTTACTGGTAGGTTCCTCTGTTTTTTCGCCCCCTTCACCGTCAGGAGCAAAAAATTGCAGATTATATGGAATTAGCAAATAATTCTTTTCATACATCAATACAACCCCTGCAAATAAAGTGACATCATCTTCTTCATTTCTTTAAAAATAAATGTAGCAATGTCTGGTAACAAAAATACTGTTAGAAACAGCACTGCAAATCCAACAATTATTTTAAGCTGGGCACCAACTGAAAACATGTGAATCTGAGGTGCCACCTTAACCATAATTCCAAGTATGGCGTTAAGTACCATAATTACTGCAAATATTGGAAGAACAATTCTAAATCCAATAATAAAAATGTCAGTGATAAAGGTAATGGTACTTGTTAGCAATGAATCCCATTTAAATACGGTTCCCCCAATAGGAATGAGTGTATATGCATCCACAAATGTCTTGAATATAAATCGATGCATTCCCGATAAAATCAACAAAATCATAATGAAATTGTTGTAAAGTGTTCCTGTTGCAGAAGTTTCAGTCTGTAAAGATGGGTCATACTCCTGTGCCATAGATAGACCAATATTCATGTCTATCATATTTCCAGAAAGCAGAATAATAAAATTGCAACAGAATGTGGCAAAGCCTATTATTAATCCTGTAATAGCCTCCTTAACAACTAAAAAAGCATATCCAACTACCGTAGAGTAATTAAGAGCGCTAAAATCCACAACAAAATACAAAAGTAAAGCAACTAAAGCAGAAAAGCCTATTTTAAGTCTAGCCGGTGTATTTCTTGTGTTAAAAAATGGCGCCACTACTACAAACATGGATATGCGGGTAAGGAGTAACAAGTAATATTCAAAATTTTCTAAAGTAAAATTAATACTAAACATCTATTCTAGCCCAGGTATATGGAAAAGTTTGCCCAAAGGTCGGTAATATAATTAACAAGCACTGTGAGCATCCATGGACCGAAAAACATAAGTGCCGCAAATACCCCTACAATCTTAGGTATAAATGTAAGGGTTTGCTCCTGAATAGATGTGACTGTCTGAAAAATACTGATAACAAGACCTATCACAAGTGAAACTAGCAAAAGTGGTAACGATGTAATCAAAAGAATGTAGATACTATTTCTAATGATATCTAATACCTGTCCTTCAGTCATAACCTATCCTCTCCTAAAATTTTCTATTATTAATAGAATGTTTTCACTAACCCGCCAATTACAAGATCCCATCCATCTACTAAAATGAAAAGTAGCATTTTGAATGGTAATGAAATAGTTGTAGGTGGAAGCATCATCATACCCATAGACATAAGTACCGATGCAACTACCATATCAATAACAATAAAAGGAACATAAATCAAAAAGCCGATAATAAAGGCTGCCCTAAGCTCTGATAAAATGAAGGATGGAACAAGAACTGTAAATGGAACCTCGTCCAATTCATCTAAGCTATAGGTGATACCTGCAATATCACAAAACAAAGCCAAATCCTTTTCCTGAGTTTGTGGATACATAAACTCTCTAACAGGAGTAATGGCTGCATCTATTGCTTCCTCCTGGGTAATTTCGCCTGCATCAAATGGGTCAATTGCATCTGTTTTAATCTGAGTTAAAACAGGTGACATAATGAATAATGTTAAAAACAACGCCAACCCTATCAATATCTGATTTGGAGGCGCTGTATTAGTTCCAATAGCAGCGCGAACAAAGTGAAGCACAATGACGCATCTGGTAAAGGATGTAAGCATTATCAGAATTGAAGGCGCTAAGGTAATGATAGTAAGAACAAGTAGCATTCTAAGCGTAGCTGTAAAATTGCCGTCCTCACCATCAAATGTTAATGAAAAGCCCTTATTTCCGCTGCCGACAACCTCGTCCGATGCATTAGGTGCATTTTCAGTTGCACCATAGCCCTCGTTACTGGCCCCATATTCTGTACCATATTCAGTTGCATAAGCTTCCATGCTCCAAGTAAAAAGTGTATATGAAATAACAGCCAGTGAAAAAATCAGGCTAAAAATCACATACCCCTTCTTTAATTTTTTCATAACAATCTCGCCGCCTAATTATTTTTGTTTCTTGGAAAGCTTCTCTAAAACTGTTTTAAAATCAACAGGTTGAATACTTTCAACAGGCTCATCTAACTCTTTGAGCTGTGATGAGGATAATTCACCTAAAAGTGTAACCTCGTCCTTACCTGTGGCAACTACGAAGTATTTATCCTCACCAGCTCTAACAATTTGTACAAATTTATTATTTGATAGTCTGATAGCCTCAATTATCTCTAGATTTTTATTTGCCCCCACTGTCTTTTGATATCCTGCAATCCACTTTGTGACAAAAGCGGTAAGTGCAAGAACCCCCACAAATACAAATAAGGCAAAAATCAATTGAAAGAAGCTTTCCCCCGCCGAAGAAAGAAGTATCATATTATCCAATTACCTTCTTTACAGCTTCTAGTACACGCTCAGCCTGGAATGGCTTTACGATAAAGTCTTTTGCACCAGACTGGATAGCTTCAATAACCATAGCCTGCTGACCCATAGCAGAGCACATAATAACGCATGCGTTAGGATCCTTCTCCTTGATTGCCTTAAGGGCACCAATACCGTCCATCTCAGGCATTGTGATATCAAGAAGTACAAGATCTGGAGAAAGCTCAGCATACTTATCAACAGCAATCTTGCCGTTTTCAGCCTCTCCGACTACATTGTAGCCATTCTTGGTGAGAATGTCCTTAATCATCATTCTCATAAATGCAGCATCGTCACAGATTAAAATGTTTTTTGCCATGTCTTCATCTCCTTAAATATATTGTTTATTCTTTGATGATTTCTGTTATTCGTACACCAAAAGACTCCTCGATTACTACGACTTCGCCTTTTGCCACGTACTTGCCGTTCACAAGTACATCTATTGGTTCACCGGCTATTTTATTTAGCTCGATGATGGTACCTGGTGCAAAATCCAAAATATCTTGGATTGTTTTATTGGTTCGACCTAACTCAACTGTAACCTCCAAAGGCACATCTAAGATTAAGTCGATATTCTCCTGGGCGAACTGTGCTGCAAAGCCAGGACCGAAAGGAGAAAACTGTGCAGGCTGTACATTTACCTGCTGCTGAGGTGGATACATATACTGTGGCATCATCATAGGCTGACCTTGTGGCATCTGCCCTGCCATCATATTTGGATCGATCTGTGGTGGCGGCGCAGCCTGTGGTGGTGGAGCTGCTGCCTCTGGTGCCGGTGGTGGTGCTGGAGCATCTGCTGGTGCTTCTGCTATTCCGTCATCCACTGTAGACTTAGAATCAGACTCCATATTATTGAGTACTGAATCACACATCTCCTTGGCAAGTGAAATAGGATACAGCTGCATCATTTCACTGTCTACCAGTGTTCCAATTTCCATCTTAAAGGCTATTCTTACGAAATTTTCCTTTAAGAATTCGTCAATCTCACCTGCATCTATAGTAGCCAAATCTGTAAGAGTGGCTGTAGGAGGTGATATATCTACCATTTTATTTAGCATACATGAAAGGGATGTTGCACTTGCTCCCATCATCTGGTTCATAGCCTCTGATATTGCCGATAGATGAAGGTCTGATATCTCACCATCTATATTGGTGCCATCTCCACCCATCATCAGGTCTGTGATAACCTTTACGTCATCCTCTTTCAGTACAAGGATGTTAGAACCATCAAGACCCTTAGTGTAACCAATTCTAACTACAACGCAGGAATTATCATAATTAGATGCTAAATCTTCCCAATTAGTTTCAGTAACAACCGGTGTTGATATTTCTACCTTTTGGTTTACCAAGGAGAAAAGCGTTGTTGCTGCACTTCCCATGCTTATATTGGCAACCTCACCAATTGTATCTATTTGCTGTTCGGAAAGTTCTCCACCGCCTCCTGACGATCCGCTTTCCGAAGGGCCTGCATCTGGAATACCCCCACTAAGTAGTGCATTAATCTCATCCTGTGATAATACACCGTCTCCCATTCTACTGCTCCTCCCTAATGATTTGTGTCACTCTAACTGCGTAATCCTTACCTGATGCTCCTGGAAGGGCTTGGAACTTCTTTATGTCGCCCACGAAAACATCTAGCTCTTGATCTACCTTTGTATCAAGTCTAACTATATCCCCAACTTGAAGCTGGGAGAAATCAGCCACCGTAATTGTACTATTGCCCAGTACTGCGGTAACTGGTATCTTAGCGTGAGTAATAAGTGCTTCAACAGCCTCTGAATAATTCTCACCTGCTTTCTCCTTTTGACTACTATACCAGAACTTTGTGTTTAATTTGTCCATAACTGGCTCTAAAGTAATAAAAGGTAAACAAATATTCATAAGGCCTTCTACATCACCGATTTTTATATTGACAGTTACAATTGCAATCATCTCTGACGGTGATATAATCTGTGCGAACTGAGAGTTCGTCTCAATTCTTTCAAGTCTAGGATGAACATCAAGTACGTTCTCCCAGGGTTCTCTAAGCAAGTCCACACAAGAAGTCATAACCCTTTCTATAAGTAACAGCTCAATTTCTGAGAAATCTCTTATTTTATCAAGGGGTTCTCCTTCGCCCCCAAGCATTCTATCAACCATGGCAAAGCCAAGATTAGAAGCCATTTCTACGATTATATTTCCCTCTAAGGGAGAAAAATCAACCACACCTAAAAGCACAGGATTCGAAAGGGAATTTGAAAACTCCATGTAGGTAACAGCCTCGGAGTTCATTACCTCTACCTGTATATTCTTTCTAAGGAATATTGGTAAATTGGTGGAAAGTAATCTTCCATAATGCTCGAAGATAATTTCCATTGTACGAAGATGCTCCTTAGAAAACTTGGATGGTCTTGCAAAATCATAATTCTTAACAGGCTTTTCTTTATTATTTTTGATTTCTTCTGCATCTAATTCACCGCTTGTTAAGGCGTTCAGCAGGTTGTCTATTTCGTTTTGTGAAAGAACGTCACCCAAAGTTTTCTCACCACCATTCGTCCCAGTAATAATGTATTTTGCCCTATTAAAAGTTTCCTATAGCTAGGGCCTAACAGCTTATTGATAAGTTGCACTACTGAAGTTAACTCTTACAATAAATGCTGATTTAAACAATCCCTGGAGAGCTTCAAGAATTTCTTCCTTTACCTCATCCTCTTTATTTTTCATATCCTCAATAGTATGATTCTTAACTATCGTGTTTATGGTATCTCTGATAACACTGTCATAGGTTGCTAAAGAACCATCTGGAGCAATCGTTGCGTAATCCTCGTTGGTGCTATCAAGTGATAAAGAAACACTAAGTACAGCGTAATGAGTAGCACCATCACCACTATCGGCTAAGTTTATAGTAAGATTTTCGCCTGTATTAACAGCATAATCAACCATATCGGATACATTTACTGCCAATGAACCTGCGGTATCTCCAGCCACCAAATCCAAATCTATAGCCGAGCATACCTTTGTGATTAGCTCATTAGCCTTTTGGGTCTCTGGTATGATAGTTATTGTCAAAACCGCTGTAAGAGCCAGATTAACAACAACCAGCGCAAGTATAACTACTGTAATCAAATTTCTCTTCATGATTTGCCTTTCTTACTCATCTGTATTAGATGAATATGAGTTGTAAATTTTGATTTCAACACGTCTATTTCTTGCTCGCCCCTCTGCAGTACTATTGTCCGCTATAGGAACATATTCACCTCTACCCGCTGATTTAATATATGCAGGATTAAGGTTAGTAACCTGTCGTATTCTTTCGGCAACATAAAGTGCTCTGTACATTGAAAGTACATCGTTATTTTCGTAAGTACCAGATTTCATTGGAACATTATCTGTATGTCCCTCAATTTCAATAATATTATTTGTATACTGTGAGAGTATTTTGGATAAGTTATCAACTATAGGTATAGCATCTTCTGTAAGCACTGCCTTACCAGAATCAAAAAGCAAAGCACCATTAATGGTAATCATTACGTAATTTGCATTAAAATCAACTTCCACCTGATCCTGAAGACCATATTCCGAAAGCTTGCTTTCAATTTCTTCTGCAATGGACTCGCTTTCTGTAGCACCAGCTTCCTCTAAAGCTTCTTGCGCCTCTTCTACAG
This sequence comes from Pseudobutyrivibrio sp., assembly GCF_017471675.1. Classification (GTDB taxonomy): domain Bacteria; phylum Bacillota; class Clostridia; order Lachnospirales; family Lachnospiraceae; genus Pseudobutyrivibrio. The sequence goes on along the minus strand of NZ_JAFUSK010000002.1, from coordinate 48,743 downwards.
AAACACCATTTGAGGTTTCCTCACCTTCATTTGAAGCAGAGCCATCTTCCTGTTGCTCTCCTTCATTTTTGGTATCGGTCGCTCCCTCCTTTTCGTACTGTTCATCATCACCATCATGAACACTATTAAAATAATCATCAAACATTTCAAGCTGACTGATTCCCGAAGAAATCATCTGTCCCTCACCAATAGAGGTGCCGCCCGATGAAAATATACTAAAACTAGACTGAATACTTGCTATTACTTCCTGAAATTTCTCCGTATCTGTACTACTCATAGAAAAAAGCAATACGAAGAAGCAAAGTAATAGGTTCATCAAGTCTGAGAAGGTGGCCATCCAGGCAGGAGAACCAGCAGGAGCCTCCTCTTGCTTTGGCTTCTTTGCCATTAGCCTTCACCTCCTCCATCGCCTCCGCCAATAGCTTCACGAGCTGAAGGTGGCAAGAAGGATTTAAGTTTTTCTTCTATTACTCGTGGGTTTTCACCTGCTTGAATAGATAGCAAGCCCTCCACTGTAATACTCTTAGACATTGTCTCCAATCCACTGTTAATACCAAGCTTAGTTCCTATAGGACCTGTAAGCCAGTTGGCAATTAGAGAACCATAAAGTGTTGTAAGTAAGGCAACGGCCATGTTAGGACCAATTGTAGATGCATCTTCAAGGTTCTTTAACATGTTAACCAGACCTACTAAGGTACCAATCATTCCCCAGGCTGGTCCCATTTCACCCCATTTAGACCAGAAGTTTATAACTGTTTTATGTCTTGATTCCATATTATCAAGATCCGTTTCGAGAATAGCTCTTACAAGTTCAGGTTCTGTACCATCTACTACTAAGTTAATTCCTTTTTTTAGGAATTCATCATCTATACTATGTGCTGCCTCTTCTAGGGCTAGTATACCCTCTTTTCTGGAAATATTGGCCAGATTAATGATTTGAGAAATACTATCAGCTGGACTTACTACCTTTGGTTCATTAATAGCTAAAGTAATACCCTTTAGTCCACCAATGAAGTCGGCCATCTTATTACACGCCAAACAAGAAGACAATGAACCACCAATTGTGATAATAACTGATGGAACGTCTATGAAGTTTGCCATTGCTGCGACACCACCGGATGAAACGATTCCAAAGATAACCATTACAACACCCAGTACCAAACCAGCTAAAGTAGCTATATCCAAAACTCTCACCACCCCGTAATTTTTTAGAAAATCTAGCCAAATTGCATGGAATTACGCGCTTTAACTTTTGTGTATATTTTACTAGATTTAAACTTTATTGTCTACTTTTATACATAAAATCCTCTCATATTATTGTGTTTTTTCCATGTCCTAACCACTAAATATAGAATATTCACAAAATTTTTAAAATTTCATTACACTATTATTCTAAGCGGCCTCCAAGAATTACATGCTCCCGCAAGCCATCTCCCGTTTCAGCCAAGGGAACCTCCCTAAAGGGTCCCTCCTTAGCTGAATGGGGCCCTCTTGCTCGCGCTTGCCTAGGTTGAGTAGCCGCTTACTATACATAAAAAATAGCTAGGGCGTGTAGACGCCCTAGCGAGATTTAACCTAAACTAAATTATCGTTTGAGGTTGATAAGTTCTTCAAGCATTGTGTCGGATACGGTGATAATACGTGAGTTTGCCTGGAAACCACGTTGAGTGGTAATCATGTCGGTGAACTCCGCAGAAAGGTCTACGTTAGCCATTTCAAGCTGTCCTGTGTTCATAGAAGAACCATCAGCTGAAATGTCAACCCCAATACCATCAAACTCTCCTGAGTTAAGTGTTGTCTTGTAACAGTTGTTACCAATTTCTTCAAGACCAGATGCGTTAGCGAATTGAGCAGCTGCAATCTGTCCTAAAAGAACTGTGTTACCATTTGAATATGAGCCATAAATCTTACCATCATTTGATACTGAAAGGCCAGTCATTGTACCGAGCTTCTTACCTTCACCTCTCATAATAGTTCCATCTGGAACACCACGGTTTGCAACAGCAGTTGATGTACCGCCGTTATCATAGTTCATAAGCTGGGCAAAATCGATAGATATATCAGATAAAGCTCTGTTAATATTATCTCCTGTTAATGGGTCTGTATTACTTGTATTTGGTCCAAGAAGGGATGTATGTAATGTTATTTTTGTATTGCCTTCGCTTCCGGCATAAATCAAATTACCTTCTTTGGTATGAAACTGAAGCTCTGAAGAAGCCATTGTAAGTGTAATGGTACTTCCAGAAACATCTACTCCAATAACTGCGCTATCATCATCAAGCCCACAGACCTGAGCCAATGTTAGTGTTTTACCTGAATTATCAGCCGCCACAAATTTATTTTCTTTTGCATTATACTGGTATGTAACACCATCGTATGTAACTAAATCAGAGCTTCCGCCACTAGTAACTCCAGTACTTAGTGAGTATACCTTAGTAAATGGTGTAGGATTATCTCCACCAAAAATCTTATCTAAAGTATTATCTGCTGATTCACTTAGATAATCAGCCAGAATATTGTTATTGTTAGTATCATAAACACCAGTTAAACTAACTGAATACTTGCCAGTTTCCCCGTCCTCCAGCTTAATAGCAAATTTAGCTGTATATGAATATCCTAAGTTATCGTACAAAGTAAATGAGCGGGCGTATCCACTAGAAGATTTAAACTGTGAATCATATTTATCAATTACACCACTGAAGCTAGCCTCTGTTGTAGCCTCAGGAGGAGATGTAAGATTTGCAGCCTGCATTACTCTAAGTGGAGTTACAGTGTTCTTGTTGATTACAGATGGGTTCTGGGCATCAACCTGCCATCCCATAACCAAGTAACCAGTTGTTGTCATGGCAAGGTTACCGTTACCATCAATATAGAATGAACCTGCTCTTGTAAATACATTCTCAGAGCCATTATTTACTACAAAAAAGTTGGTTGTATTAGTGTCAGATAATCTGATATCAAGAGCATCACCAGTAGACTGGGCAGCGCCTGATGAAGTAACAGATATTTTTGTTGCTCCATTGGTAACACCAAGACCAATCTGCTTAGCATTTACACCACCACGGGTTGCAGTGGCACCAGATGCCTGTGAAGTTGTCTGATACATAATATCAGAAAACGTTGTTGAAGATGATTTGAACGCAACTGTGTTAACGTTAGAGATGTTATTACCAATAACATCCATTTTTGTCTGATGTGTCTTAAGACCTGCCACACCAGAGAAAAGTGATCTCATCATAATGAATGACCTCCTCAAAGCAAAGTGCACTTGAGGTGACTGCTTGCCCCATCTGTCAGTCAGGGACAATTAGCTTCCATAAGGTCCAGCTAAACTATAACAGCACCGTCAATATTTGTAAAAATGTTTTCTTCTGATTCAGTCTGATCCATAGCAGTTACAACTGTCTGGTTAGGTACATTGACTATGAATGCAAGTGTATCTAATAAAACCAGAGAATCAGTTATACCCTTAGCCTGTGCCTTTTGAACACCTTCCTCTAATCTAAGAGATTGCTCCTCAGATAGAACGATATTTCTGTCATCAAGCCTTTGGGTTGCATGCTTAGAGAATTTTAATTCAGAAGCACTTTCAAGCTTCTGCTTAAAAATATCTTCAAAGCTTGCGCCATTTAAGTTGCCAAGTGGTCTAGACTCAGCAGCTGGATTTAGATAAGTTCCAGCAACTTGCTCTATGGAGGTGAAATTAGGATTAATACTTATATTACTCATGTTACCCTCCTAAGCTTTAAATCTCTGTGGCTCCTTCCACTAAAACCTCTTCATCTTCTGTATTTACTTCTGGGGTATTATCAGTTGATATATTCATGTCAGCATTCTTTTCAGCCTCAGCAGTATTTTCAGATGAAGCATCCGATACTTTTTCAGGGGTTTCAGAAGTAGCCTCACTATTTTTATCGGCTTCTTCTACCGCTTTCATTAGCTTTTCAAATTGAGCTAATACTTCAAGATACTTTTTCTCAACATCCTCTTCCAAGAAATCATAAGATCTTGGATATTGACTTAATGCGTTGTAATATGCAGTTGCACCTGCAATCTTCTCTCCATCTTTTACTGTAACTTCCTCTACCTTAGGAAGCTTATTAACTTCATCGGTAAAGAGGCTTACAACGTATTTAGACATGTAATAATCTCCGTCAACAACAGATGTTATTTTTGACTTTTCATACATCTGTCCATCCACAGATACCATTAAGCCTTTTTCGTCATCCTTCTGCACAAAATCAACAATACCTGTAATTTCCTTACCATTAACCTTTAATGTCACATAGTTTCCAACTAAGCTGTTGCCCTCGATATTTTCCATACCAGATTGTACACTTTGAATGGCTTCAATCTGTGTAAATGAAGCAAGCTGAGCAACATACTGGCTGTTATCTGTAGGCTGTAGTGGATCCTGGTATTGCATTTCAGCTACTAACAGCTGTAAAAACATATCCTGATTATATTCAGTACTTTTTGCATCCTTAGTTTTAGATGTGGATGTTGTAGTATTACTTTTAGTAGCCTCTTGTGACTCTGCAGTCTTTTTATACTGACCATTAGTTACACCACCAATAAGGTCAAGCTTTACATCTGCCATTTAATTCCTCCTCCCTTACGCCTGATAATCTAAAGTATTGCCATTATCAATCATCATCTGAGCAATCAGTGCATCCTCCTCAGACATCAATCCTGAAAGCTCATCTAAGCTGTTCAAATTGATTCCCCTAGTCTGTTTTCTGGAACTTCCTTCCTGTTCATTTCTCTGCTGCTGATTTCTGGCATCTTCCTCAAGATTTCTTTCAAACTCATGGGTTCCTACTGACACTTCAATGGATGTTACCTTAGTAGAGTTCTGATTCATTTCAAGCTTAAGATTAGCCATTTGACTTTCGAGAGCTTGTTTTACAGCATCATTTTCTGTGAAAATTTTTGCTACTATATCATTACCCTTTTGCGTAACCTCCAGATAGATTTTACCTAACCCCTCTGGATTAAGAGTCATTTCCATTGTCGTTGATTCTGCATTAGTTAGAACCCTTGCCTGTTCAACCAGCTGATTAATGATTTCTTCACTTCTAACAGTCTGTCCAGTAGGAAGTGTAACAATCTGTTCTTCGCTTGAAAATTGAAGTTCAAATTTAGGCTCAGCATATACTATGCCTTCACCTTTAATCTCTGGCTTTGTCTCAGGCTTAATTTCCATCTTAAATGTTTTTGCATCAGAAGATTGCCCTTCATTAAAGCTTTCTTTCTTATTTTCCGTAGCATTTTGCTTTTCCAAAGAAGCTTCCACATCTGAATAATTATCATCTGTTGCAATTACATCTTTTGACTCCTTATTGACATTCTCTTTAACCACATCATTTGAAATTACCTGCACTTTATTTTCTTCATTCTTCAAAGGTTGTAATTCTTCTGTTGTCTCAACAGGTACTTCTTTATTTTCCTGGGTTAAATTTTCCTGCACTAAAGGAGCAATTTCTTTCTCACCTTTTGTTTCAAAGGAAGCAATTATTTCCTTGAAATCCTCTAAAGGTATCTTTGTTTCTTGTAGCAACTGGTCAGTAATTTCATTTACTGAATCAAGTATAGCCTTAAATTCATCACTCATAACTAAAGCAATAGAATCCTCTTCCCCTTTTAGAGTGGCCACTACATCTGCAAGCTTTTGCGGATTAAACAAATCCATTAATGTAAGTCCTAATTCTTCTATAGCTTTTTCAATATCTTCCTCAGATACATCAAGCTCATCTGCTATGACTTCCTTAATTTCTTCTACCGCTTCCATGACCTTATCTACAGTCTCCTGAGGTTCGTTTTCTTTTACAGGAGCAGAATCTTCAAGCTTATTATTTTTCGTTCCGCTAAGCTTTTTTGAGGCATCACTTGCAGTATTATCAGCAGGTGTAGCCTTTGATTCTAGAACTTTAGATAAGTCAGTTCCTTGCACATTTGATCCAGCAATGTTTTTTAATGTACTTTCAAATAAAGTGGAATTATTCGTCTTATCCACTTTACCTGCAGGCATTTCTACATTAATGCTTTTTACCTGAACCAGTAGATTTGAAACATTGCTACTTGTCATGCAATTCCTCCTTTCTAACATATTCTGTTTTCAAGTTGCTATATAAGATGTTATTAAGGCTCCATCATCTGTGTAATGATTGCTGCATTTTCAGTACTCATAGCTGAAATGATATCTGCTCTTGTGGCTGCATCCATACCTGCAAGTATTTGGCAAACCAGATCAAAATCATCTGTCATGGTATCAAAAATTGCAGCTGCATTTTTTGGCTTCATGCTGGTATAAACCTTTACATAGTCTTCGATTTCTGCGTCCTTTTGGAGCTGAGAAACCACCTGCTTGTAAATAGCTTCAGCATTATCAGGTTCAATGGATTCATAATAGCTCTTATATTCATTTATATCGGGTGCTTTATCCGAAAAAACAACCTCTTCATAAAATTTTTCTTTTTCCTGTTCAAAGGCTGCTTCATTAGCCTTATATTCAGCAAGCTCCGCTGATGCAGCCTCAAGCTCCTTAATATAATCACCGTTTTCAGTTCCAGCTTTTTTTAGCTCTTCTATCTCTACCTCTAATTCCTTAATTCTTTCCATGGCCTCTTCCACAGTTTTGTAAGGAATTTCTTCCTCTTCCTCAGCTGGAATATATTCTTCAATTCCTGGCAAAATACGATTTACATAAGGCACGTCCTTAAGCACAGGAAACAGCACTGTAGAGCCAAATCCGCCTACATCCATTTTTACTAAAAAGGCAAAAATAACAAGCCAGATAAGAATAATAAGAAGTACAACAAATCCCATGATAAGACCTCCTACTACACCTAGGCGTTCCTCATCACCAGGATATACCTCTCCATTTTTCTTTGCTTCTTTTCTGGCTTCCTTTTCAGCTTTTTTTGCTTCTTTTTTCGCTTCCTTTTCAGCTTTTTTTGCTGCCTTCTTGTCCTCTTTGCTTTCTTGTGTCTCTTGTGTCTCTGCTACATCTGCCATAACTTATCCTTCCTCTTTTTCTGAATTAAAATATGAATAGCTAACTAGTTCATCTGTAATCTTGCTTTCTTCATAGTCCATTTCCTCAATAAATTCCTCAAAGGCATGCTCTCGTAATTTCTCATGCATTTTTCTTTCCATCATTACATCGTTAAGCTTTTTTCTAGCATTTTCCATAGCCTTTTGAGCCTTTGACAGCTCTATCATCTGGTCTCTAAGAGCCACTTTCATAGAAGAAATTGCATTCTTACAGGTCTTTATTTCCTTGATATCAATATTTCCGATAGAAAGCTCCTTTAACTGTCTTTCATAACCCGCCTGACGAATCATAAGTTCTCTAAGCTTTTGCTGTTCTTCGTTAAACCTGGCGGTAGCCATACCAAAATTTGCTTTTTCCTGCTCTTCAATCTTCTGTTTTAACTCTAGGATGTTTTGCATCCTATAAACAAATTTTGCCATAAGCTAACCCCTTAATCATCGAAAATAGCTGTCATTTGTGAGATGATATCATCAAATTCAAACTTGTCATGTGTTTGCTGTAAAAGGAATTCATTTACAGCATCTATCTTTTTAATAGCATAATCTATCGATTTATTTGAGCCATTTTTATATGCACCAATATTAATAAGATCCTCTGCCTCCTGATAGGTTGCAAGTACATTCTTAAGCTTTCCAGCTATTGCCTTATGCTCTGGTGTTGCCACAGCAGACATTACTCTGGAAATTGATTGAAGCACATCTATAGCAGGATAATGATTCTTTTGAGCAAGCTTACGATTAAGCATTATATGTCCATCTAAGATGGAACGGGCTGTATCAGTAATAGGTTCATTAAAATCATCACCGTCTACAAGAACTGTATAAAGGCCTGTTATAGAGCCTTCAGATGCATTTCCTGCTCGTTCAAGAAGACGTGGCATTTCTGAATATACAGATGGAGGATATCCTCTTGTAACAGGAGGCTCCCCTGATGCCAAGCCAATTTCACGTTGTGCCATAGAAAAACGGGTAAGAGAATCCATCATCAAAAGAACATCTTTACCCTGGTCTCTAAAATATTCAGCAATGGCTGTAGCAGTAAGCGCAGCCTTTTTTCTAATAAGAGCCGGCTTATCAGATGTGGCACACACTACAACAGACCTAGCCATGCCCTCAGGTCCTAAATCGTTTTCTACGAACTCTCTAACCTCTCGTCCACGCTCGCCAATAAGTGCTATAACATTTATTTCAGCCTTAGTGTTTCTTGCAAACATACCCATAAGGGTAGATTTACCAACACCAGAGCCTGCAAATATACCAATTCTTTGTCCCTTTCCTACTGTAATCAGACCATCTACAGCCTTAACTCCCAGTGAAAGTGGCTCTTTAATAATTACGCGGGACATAGGATCAGGAGGGTCTGCTTCCGCAGGATACTCCACCAGATCTTCAAATTCAGTTAAGTCATCTACATCTGACGGAACACCTAGCCCATCCACAAGATGTCCTAACAGTTCGTTCCCCACTGCCACCCCAAGAGGATGTCCAGTGTTTTCTACCATGCAGCCAACACCAATGCCCTCCACATTCTCATAAGGCATCAAAAGCAGACGTTTATCCTTAAATCCGACAACCTCTGCTTTAATTCTTTCCTCAGACCCTTCTACTATAATTTCGCACAAATCACGTAGCTTAGCCTCAGGTCCAACTGATTCAATTGTAAGTCCAACTACCTTAACCACCTTGCCAAGAGATTTAAAATAATCCTTTTCAACAAGCTGCATTAAAGAATTCGCATCCAAATTATCTTCTCCTTAACTCAAGGCTCTAATCTCTCTAATAAGATTATCTAGCTCTGTATCAATACTGCAATCAAAAATACCCCCATCAGTTTCTATGATACATTGACTGTCATTTAATAGAGGGTCAGCTATTATATCAAGACCAACCTCTGCGCCTACTTTCCCCTGTATTTCGTCCTTTTTACTCTTTATAAAATCTGCATTTGCATCACTAACCTTGATTTGCATCTGGCCAGTGCGCTCTATCTTCATAATACAATGGTCTAAAAGATGATATATAACATCCTTTCTACCGCCTAGTTCTACAGAAAAAACATGTTCAAATACCGGGAGACACATTTCTACAATCTCCCTTTCCATTTGAAGCTGCTTTTCCATATAATCGTTTTGAATTTTATCAACTTCAGATTGCATGGAACGCTGTGCCTCCTGAAGCTCCATAGCGGCACGCTGGGTGCCTTCGTTATAACCTTCCTTTTCACCATCTTGACGGGCAAGATTTTTCATAGCATCAGCATTTAACTGAGCAGCTGAAAGAATCTCTTCTGCCTGGACATTGGCATCTGCTATTATCTGCTCAGCATTTTGTCTTGCTTCTTCTAATATAGCCTCAGTCTGCTCAGACATATCAATAGGTTCTTCCTCAGTCTGAGAAATAGTATCAACCAGGCCTAAGAACTCATCTACATCCATTCCATCAGGAACCTCTTCTCCAGATTCCCTCATAGCCTCCAGACGACGTTCCCTTTCCTCTTCTAAAAGTTTAGCCTTATATTCCTCTTCCTGCTTTAATATGATACGCCTTGCAAGCTCATTAGAATCAATAACAGCCGATTCTCGCTCCCCTTCTTCATCAACAGCATCTGGGGCAACGGTAAAGCCATAAATGACATTTTTACTAGACAACAAGTTCGTCTCCTCCACCTCTTGAAATTACAATTTCTGCGGAATCCTCCAGCTTTCTGATAATACCAACTATCTTCTGTTGAGCTTCCTCAACATCCTTCATACGTACTGGACCCATGAATTCCATGTCTTCCTTAATCATTGCTGCAAGACGAGAAGAAAGGTTCTTAAATATAGCAGCCTGAACCTCATCATTTGCTCCCTTAAGTGCCACGCCAAGGTCTGAGTTATCAACATCACGAAGTACACGCTGAATAGCTCTATCATCAAGAAGCAAGATATCCTCGAATACGAACATCTTCTTTCTGATTTCCTCTGCAAGCTCTGGCTCTTCGATTTCCAGAGATTCCATGATACGTTTTTCTGTACCACGGTCAACTGTATTAAGAATATTAACAACAGCATCTACGCCACCAGCGATTGTGTAATCCTGATTGATAAGAGAAGAAAGCTTTCTTTCAAGTACTCGCTCAACCTCCTTAATAACCTCAGGTGATGTTCTATCCATCATAGCAATACGCTTTGCAACATCCGCCTGCTTTTCAGGAGGAAGTGCGCCGATGATAAGTGATGCCTGCCCCGCCGACAGGTAAGACAAAATCATTGCGATAGTCTGTGGATGCTCGTCCTGTATAAAGTTAAGTACCTGTGAAGGTTCGGTCTTTCTGATAAATTCGAAAGGTCTAACCTGCAAGCTTGCTGTAAGCTTTGTAATAACATCCTGTGCCCTGTCGTCTCCAAGAGCCTTCTCCAAAAGCTCTTTGGCGTAGCCAATACCACCTTCTGCAATGTACTGCTGGGCAAGACACACCTGGTAAAACTCCTCAATAACTTCTTCCTTTAGCGCTGGAGAAATGCTTCTGGTATTTGCAATCTCAAGCGTAAGTTCCTCTATTTCCTCTTCCTTGAGATGTTTAAAAATCTGAGCCGATTTCTCCGGGCCAAGGGCAATTAAAAGTATAGCTGCCTTTTGTACGCCATTTAAATCCTCGTTCGCCATAACTTATTATCCCCAATCCTCATTTAGCCAATTTCTAAGAAGCTGCGCAACAGCCTCCGGTTTCTCGTCAACAAATTTTTCAATAAGGATACGTGCCTCAGATTTTTCAGTATAGCCAATATCCTCAAGCTCTTCTTCCTCCTCTTCCTGAGTGGAAGCAATCAAATCGTCAATGGTAAGCTCCTGCTCCACAGGCTCCTCTTCCTCTGTTCTAAGACTTCTAAATACAACAAAGCCAAGCATTGCAAAGATAAGGAACGCAAGAACGATTTGAAGTATATCTGTTATGGAAATTCCTGAACCTTCTGAATACTGGAACATAGGAATTTCATAAGCAACAACTTTAACACTTGTGGTTGGAAAACCTGTGGCTCTTGCAACCACTTCCACAATATCATCTGTAACCTCCTGCTGAACAGGATCAGAATTTGCTCTGACGAATTCATCAAAGGTCTGTCCCAGCTCTTCTAGTGTGCCATCGCTTTCCATCTTATCCTGATTGTAAATTGCAAAGGTCTTACATGTAACAGAAATAGAAGAATCATCTAATATACGCTTTCCCATCTCATCCTTATGGGTGGTGATTTTCTCATCAGGTAAATAATCCTTGTAGAACTCTTCTGTAGAGGTTTCTGTTTGATTATCATCCTCCATAACATAGGTGGTATCATCATCATTTGTATCAGTTCCTGGAACTCCACCTGCTCCATTTACTGAATTAGAGCTTGAGCCCGATTCACTATCAAGATAGCCTTCAGTACGACCTTCATCTACAGAATAATCATAATAAACATAACTGTTTTCATCGAAATTCATAGATAGATTTACACCTACAGAAATATCATCATATAGGTTTGTTCCATCTAAAACCTTATGTACTCTCTCGGCTATTTCATTACTAGCCTGCTGCCTAACATCCTGATTGCCAGCAGCACTTGATAATGATGTTGTTTCTTCGTCGCCAGGGAAAAGCATATTGCCTTCTGTATCCATAATGGCGATATTATCGGTATTGTCATTTCCTAAGGTACATGCCACATATCTGGCAATTCCTCTGGCAGTTTCAGGAGACATTTCAGACGATAACGTAAGAGTAATTGTAGCCCAAGATGGTTCTTTTTTAGCAATCAAAGTACCATCCTGTTCTGGAATATTTAAAAGAACCTCTGCTTTTTCTATCATGGATTGAAGTTCAAGTGTTTTTTCATATTTTTCTTCAAGAAGCTCTTTATATTTTTTCTGCTTGTCAGCTTCCGTGGTAGAAAAGCTTCCGTCAAAAACATCATCAATTGAATAGCCTGAACTTGGAATATCATTAGAACCAAGAACAACATTCATCTGTCCATAGTTCTTATCCATTACGTAGAATGTAAAGCCATCATCACTGGTTTGATATTTGACGCCTTCAGAATCCAGCAATTCTTTTACCTGTGCTGCCTGTGCGCCGTCTTCACACTTTATTAATTCAACGTAATTCGGTCTTGTGATAACAACAGCTAAAATAATGAAAGACACAAGAACAACAGCAGTAATTGACACAATCAACACCTGCTGTCGTTTTGTAAACTTCCTCCACCATTCAAGTATTCTGTTAATGATAGCTTGAATCTGTTCTGGCATATGATCTCCCCTTTTTGTGCATTAATTAGATTTGCATTTGCATGATCTGCTGATAAGCCTCTAGAACCCTATCGCGAACTGCTACTGTGTACTGTAATGCAATATTTGCTTTTTGCTCGGCAATCATCAAATCGTGTGTATTGTCAGTCTCGCCAAGTGCAAAAGCAACCTCCTCCTTATGAGCTGCCTGAATCTGCGAATTGGTATCATTCACCAAATTCATAACAGAATCCAACATGCTCTGAAAACCCTTATCCGCATCTACCTTAACTTCTGATGTGGATTTAACTGGTGTAGTCCCATATAATTCCTTAAGTGCTGCAATATCCATGTAACTCCTCCCCTAATCAAGAAATTGCCCTTACGAATTCCTCCTTAATTGTATTTACTGGCCAACCTGTATTCCTGATGAAGCCATGCTCTTAATTGCCTGGAAAGCTGTAACATTAGCCTCATAAGAACGGCTGGCATCAATAAGGTTAGTCATCTCAGTAACTGTGTTTACATTAGGATATCTAACGTATCCATTCTCATCAGCATCCGGATGAGATGGGTCGTAAGCCATAATAAAATCCGTTTCAGTATCCTCAGAAACCTTGGATACCTTAACACCATTTCCCATATATGCAGCCGTGCTGTCCTTTAAAATATGCTTAAACGAAGGCACCCCCGCCTTAAGCTGCTTTTCCTGAAAAGTAACAATCTTTCTTCTGTATGGACCACCATTTTCAGTACGAGTAGTGCTAACATTAGCAATATTTTCTGCTATAACATCCATACGAAAACGCTGTGCAGTCATTCCTGTAGCTGCAATATCAAAAGGCTGAAATAATCCCATAGTCTACCTCCTTAAAAACCTAACTACTTTGAAATAACTGACTTAAATCTGTTAAATTCGTTGGTAGTACTAGTCATTAGTGCCTGATACCTAAGGGTCTCTGATGCAAGCTCTACGTTTTCGGTATCCATATCAACATTGTTTCCATCTAATCTATATGAATAGTGTCCGTAATCTGTATATTCTATTCCTTCTACCTTGTGACCATCATCATCAAGCTTATTAACAGCTCTCTCTAACGAGGTCTCGTGAACATCTAGAAGTTCCTTTCTGAGAACACTTTCAAACTCTATATCCTGTCTCTTATATCCAGGAGTATCGTCGTTTGCCATGTTATTTAAGATGAGAGTCTGTCTTTGCCAACTCACATCAGCTGTATTATCAAGTGCATTGATAAATCCAAAAGCGTCTGAAGTAATCATTTTGCAATCCTCCTAGATTAATATAATTATAGAAATATTTACCAAAAAACACAAGGTATTTTTACATCATGTAGTATAAATTGCTTGTTGTATATACAACTAATTGTATTAAAGGCATTTTTTATTAAACACCTATATATATATTATGATAATTTTGTGTATAAGTTATGAAAAATAACATCAAAATTCCAAAGAATACAAAAAAGGACCTACTTCAAGTAAGTCCTTTTATTACACAAATCCATTTATTTATTTTTCTTAATCTCGTTAAGTTCATCAAATACAACATCATTTAAAACCTTAATGTATGTACCCTTCATACCAGAAGAACGAGATTCGATAACACCTGCCGACTCGAACTTGCGAAGAGCATTTACGATAACTGATCTTGTTATACCTACTCTATCGGCAATTTTTGATGCAACCAACACCCCTTCGTTACCATCTAATTCATCAAAGATGTGAATGATTGCCTCAAGCTCTGAATAAGAAAGTGTTGAAATAGCACTCTTAACCACCTGAAGCTTACGATTTTCCTCAGCAGACTCCTCATTAACTGAACGCATCATCTCAAGGCCAACTACTGTTGTACCATACTCTGTAAGAATGATATCGTCAATATCGTACTGCTTGTCAAATCTGTAAACAAATAATGTTCCAAGTCTCTCTCCTGCAATATCAATTGGAGCAATGATTGCTGAATACATATCAATATCAGATTTCTCAAAGCCAAGAGTCTTAAGATTTACATTCTCCTTTGTAGAAAGGATTGAAAGTAATCTTTCGTTTAAAAGAGGGTCGATAAATCCTCCAACCTCATCCACAATAAGCTCACCTATTTCTGTGGTGTTTGGAAGATGTGAAAGTCCAAGTACTTTACCCTTCTTCGAAATAACAAGCACAGAAGAATCCAAGATTTCTGTAAGAACAGAACAAATATCATTGAATACTACTTTTGAAGAGTTATTATTGTGAAGAAGCTTTCCAATCTTTCTTGTCTTGTCTAATAACTGTACACTCATTTAAACTAAATTCCTCCTAAATCTAAACATACTCAAATATTCATAATCATCTATCCCCTGTTTTGTGAAATTTGTGTATATTATAGCACCGATTGATACAAATTACAATTAATTTCAGAATATTATAACTATTTATTCTGATTTTCAACAAATCTGCATTCATCGTTGGCGCAAACTAGTTTATTGCCCTTTTCCACCATATAGGTTCCACACTTAGGACACTTTTCTGTAGTTGGTCTAGACCAGCTAATGAAATCACACTCTGGATGATTTGCACATCCAAAGAACTTTCTTCCCTTTTGTGACTTTCTGATAACAACATCACCGCCACATTTAGGACAAGGTACTCCAATCTTTTCCAAGAATGGTTTAGTATTACGGCACTCAGGGAAACCTGGACATGCCAAGAACTTACCATGAGGTCCAAATTTGATAACCATATTACGACCACACTCTTCGCAGATAACATCTGTTACCTCATCATGAATCTCAACCTTAGCAAGCTCTTCCTCTGCTACCTGAACAGCCTTTTCCAAATCAGGGTAGAAATTTCTGACAACAGACTTCCACTCTACCGTACCTTCCTCTACTCCGTCAAGAAGCATTTCTAAATTTGCTGTAAATTTATCATCTACAATAATAGGGAATGATGCCTCCATTATAGAGTTAACAACCTCTCCAAGCTCTGTCACAAATAGATTCTTTGCTTCCTTTGTGATGTAATGACGCTTGATAAGTGTTGTAATTGTTGGAGAATAAGTACTTGGTCTACCAATGCCAAGCTCCTCTAATGTCTTTACCAGTGATGCCTCAGTAAAATGAGGTGAAGGCTGTGTAAAGTGCTGCTTTTCCTCAAAGCTGTCAAAGGCAAGCTTTGTATCTTCTGTTAATTTTGAAAGAGGATGTGTCTTAGACTCTCCCTCATCATCGGCAGAAACATATATCATCATAAAGCCATCAAACTTGATAGATGAATCTGCAGCTGTAAATACATGATTCTTAGCCTGCACATTAAGTGAAACTGTATCATAAACAGCATTTGCCATCTGGCTTGCAACAAATCTCTTCCAAACAAGCTGATATAGTCTGAACTGATCTCTTGTTAAGCTATCCTTGATTTCCGATGGAATAAGCTCAATATTTGCTGGTCTAATTGCCTCATGGGCATCTTGAACCTTACCTGTATTTTTCTTAGAAGCAGCTGAAGCTGCAGATAAATAGTTATCACCGTAGTTTGCAGTAATAAATTCCTCTGCTGCTGCCCTTGCCTCATCAGATACTCTAGTTGAATCTGTACGAAGATAAGTAATAAGACCGATTGTACCATGACCTTTTACACTAACACCTTCGTAAAGCTGCTGTGCAACGCTCATAGTCTTTTGAATTGAAAAATTCAAAGCCTTTGAAGCTTCCTGTTGCATTGTAGATGTAGTAAATGGAAGTGGTGCCTTCTTTTCTCTGGTACCTTTTTTGATTGAAGCGATGTTAAAATCTGCATTCTTCAAATCTTCCATTATTTTATCAAGGCTTGCCTTGTCAGAGATATCCTTCTTACCTGTGGTATCTCCGTAATATTTAGCCACGATTGGCTTTTTTAAGCCTTCTGCATTAAGTAAAACATCAAGTGTGTAATACTCCTGAGGAATAAACTGTTCAATCTCTTTTTCTCTGTCGCAGATAATACGAAGTGCTACAGATTGAACACGTCCTGCAGATAACCCTCTTTTAACCTTCGCCCAAAGAAGTGGTGAAATCTTATAACCTACCATTCTATCAAGCATACGTCTAGCCTGCTGAGCATCAACAAGATCCATGTCAATTTCTCTAGGATTCTTGATTGCGTTTTTAACAGCTGTTTTTGTAATTTCGTTAAAGGTAATACGATATACCTTTTTATCTTGTAAATTAAGGGCGTGAGTAAGATGCCATGAAATAGCTTCTCCCTCACGGTCGGGATCAGTTGCGAGATATATCTTGTCTGCCTTCTTTACTTCCTTACGAAGTGCCGCAAGCAACTCTCCCTTGCCACGAATTGTAATATATTTAGGTTCAAAATCATTATCCGGGTCAAAGCCAAGCTGACTCTTTGGCATGTCTCTGACATGACCTTGAGAAGCCATAACCTCGTAATTACTACCTAAAAATTTCTTTATGGTATGCACCTTTGCTGGTGACTCCACAATAACTAGATTTTTTGCCATTTAAATTTGCTCCTATATCTTAAAATAGAAATCGTTTCTCACTATACAACATTATTTTTTTATTTTCAAGGAATAATTTTCCATATTGAAGAAACAATTTAATTAAAGAGTATAAAAACTAGCTACAAATCATATCATTTTTACGTAATTATTTTTGAAGACTTCAGACAGCGCACCTAGTCTTTCCAATGAAAGCACAGTTGATAAAAGCTTTAAATAATCCATGTTACTTTCCTCTAAGGCTGTAGCAAGGCTTTTAGGATATTCATCAAACATGCACAGCACCTTCTTTTGTTCAGCTGTTAGATTTAAAGATTCTTTTTTTCTATTAAGCTCACTTTTGGGCTGCCCGTAATAATTTAGCAGCTCGTTTACAAATGCATCAATATTATATATTACACCAGCACCCTGGGATATAAGCTTATTGGTACCAGTGCTAAGTGAATCTCCAACTCTACCAGGAGTTACATAAATATCCTTTCCATGCTCTAGTGCAAAGTCAGCAGTTATCAGTGAGCCTGATTTATCTCTTGCTTCAACAACTATCACTATATCAGATAAAGCTGAAACAATTCTGTTTCTTCTTGGGAAATTTAAAGCTAATGGGCTTGCTCCCATTTGATATTCAGAAATTACAGCTCCTTGGGATGCAACTATTTCTTCATATATATTTCTATTATCACTTGGATAAACAACATCACATCCACTTCCCAAAACCGCCACAGTGTTTCCACCACTATCAAGGCAACCTCGATGGGAATATGCATCTATCCCTCTTGCCATTCCACTGATTACAGTAAAGCCATTTAGCCCAAGCTTTTCTCCAAGCTCCAGTGCCATCTTCTTCCCATAGGCACTACATCTTCTTGCACCAACAATAGATACGGCTCTGTTAAAATCAGGAAGTTTGCCAATATAAAACAGACCATAGGGATAATCATAAATATTCCTTAGTTTTTCAGGATATTTATCATTTTCCACTGTGATAAATGAAAATGGAGAGTTATAAAATTCGTAATACTCCTTTTCTAAATCAAATTTTTTCCTGCCCTCTAAAAATTTATCTATTGTCTTTTTATCTAAAAGTTTAGTGGCCATAAGCTCTGCTTTAGAGGCATTATACAGATTATACGAATCATAAAAATATTCTATCAGCTTTGGCTTTTTGCCATAGGTGATATCTTCATTTTTCATAAACCAATACTGGTAGTGAATGTTCTCCATTAAATCCCCTCCTCCCAGTATCTCTTATCCAAGCCTCTATAGCAAAGAGCCTCCTGCAGATGCTCTAAACAAATATTCTCACTTAAATCCATATCGGCAATGGTACGTGCCACCCTTAATACCTTGTGATAGGTTCTTGCGGTAAGAGAATATTTTTCGTACATAGCTTCCATATATTGAATTTGCTCATCTGTAAGAATGCAAAACTTATCTATCAATCCACTAGGAATTTGACTGTTAAATTTAAAATCATAATCTGCATATCTCTTTTTTTGAATTTCATGACAGGCGATTACTCTTTTTCTAATATCGTAAGAGCTTTCATTTTTCTGCTTCATAGATATTTGAGCAAAATTAAGAGTTGGCGCCTCAACACAAATATCTATTCTATCTAAAAGAGGCTGTGATATTTTGGATAAATATCTTTGAATAGACAAGCGTGTACAATGACATCTATTCAAATCCGGATAGTATCCGCAAGAGCATGGATTCATTGCTGCAACAAGTACAAAATCTGCCGGAAATGTAAAGCTTCCTGCTGCCCTGGAAATATTCACCTGCTTATCTTCTAAAGGCTGCCTAAGTATTTCCAATGTGCTTTTATTAAATTCTGTTAGCTCATCCAAAAATAATACACCTCTATGAGCCAGTGAGATTTCCCCGGGATGGGGATTATGTCCGCCCCCAACAAGCCCCTGGGCTGATACTGTATGATGAGGACTCCTAAACGGTCTGGCTTGAATCAAGCCCTTTCTTTCATCAAACATACCACAAACTGAATATATCTTTGAAAGCTCCAGCTGCTCCTTATCATCCATCTTTGGCAAAATAGATGGAATACATTTTGCAATCATAGATTTACCAGCGCCAGGAGGGCCTACCATAAGCATGTTATGCATACCTGAAATTGCAACTTCACAGGCTCTTCGTAAAGCCTGTTGTCCATTAATCATGGCAAAATCATATTCCTCCTGGGATGGTTTTACATCAAATCCTGTCTCAAGCTCCTTCTCTTCAAAGATGCCTTCATTCATAAGCTCAATCACATCGCTTATATTTTCAACACCTATACTTTTAATGCCTGTAACCAGTCTTGCTTCTAAAAGATTTCCTTTTGGAACAATCAAAATCTCAAAATTATTCTTTTTAGCTTCTATGGCCATTGATAGCACACCGTTTATAGGCTGTATTTTGCCATCTAAGCCAATTTCTCCACAAAGGCATATAGATGGAAGCTTTTCGCATTCAATTATGCCTATTGCCGATAAAATGGCCACTGCGATAGGCAAATCAAAGCCTGCTCCTGTTTTTCTAATACTAGCTGGTGATAAATTAATGGTGATTCGCTTTATAGGAAGTGCATAACCTGCATTTTTTAGTGCAGCTCTCACTCGCTCCTTTGCTTCCTTCACCTCTGAGGATAGGTAGCCCACCATCTCAAAAATAGGCATACCTTCAGAAATATCTGCTTCTACAGATATCAGCTTTGAATCGATACCATAAATGGTAGCGGTATTTACAATACTATACAATTAAACTCCTTGGAATAGTATAAGATATATAAGAAAAGACAGGAGTTATATTAACATACTCCTGTCTTTTGTTCAAGTTGTTTTATAACTTAACGAATTCTTTCTGTAAGACCAAGCTTCTTATGAACCTTTCTAAGTGTCTTATTCGCAAAATAAGATGCCTTCTCAGCATTTTCTTTAATGCATTCGTTAATATATGTTTTATCACTTTCAAGCTCGGCGCATCTAGCGTGGAATGGATCAAGCATATCTGCAACAGCTTCACCTACAGCAACCTTAAAATCGCCATAGCCCTTACCTTCAAATTCCTTTGCAACCTCATCCATAGTCTTATTTGTAACAACACCATAGATTTCCATAAGATTAGATACACCTGGCTTATTCTCCACATCATATCTAACCTCTGCGTCAGAATCAGTTACTGCCTTTTTAAACTTGCGGATGATTGTATCTCTATCATCAATAAGGTAGATTGTAGCATTAGCATTTTCATCTGATTTAGACATTTTCTTTGTAGGCTCTGCAAGGGACATAATTCTTGCACCAGCCTTAGGGAAGTATCCCTCCGGAATTGTAAATACATCACCATAAATATTATTAAAGCGATCTGCCACATCTCTACAGATTTCAAGATGCTGCTTTTGGTCTGCTCCAATTGGTACTAAATCAGTCTGATACAAAAGAATATCAGCAGCCATTAATGCAGGATATGTAAATAAACCAGCATTAATATTATCTGCATGCTTAGCAGATTTATCCTTAAACTGAGTCATTCTGTTAAGCTCGCCCATATATGTAAAGCAATCTAAAACCCAGCCAAGCTCAGCATGAGCTGGTACATGTGACTGAAAATAGATACAGTTCTTCTTAGGATCTAAGCCTGCTGCCACATACTGAGTATAAATACGTCTTGCATTCTGCTTGAACTCTGTAGGGTTCTGTCTAACTGTAAGTGAATGTAAATCCATTACGCCAAAGAAGCAATCATACTCCTCATTAAGATTAACCCAGTTCTTAAGGGCTCCAATATAATTTCCAAGGGTAAGCTTTCCAGTAGCCTGCATACCCGAATATAATACTTTTCTTTCTTTTTCCATAATACTAGTCTCCAAATTCATTATTTATTATGAAGTATATTCTTTCGAATATACTCATTAGTAGCTGCTTCTCCTTCTTTAGCCAGATGTGTAAGCATATCCTCTAAAAGCCTTGCTGTCTCTTCATGCATAAGATACTTGGCCTTACCCCTATTATAGTATTCAAGGGCACTGGCATCGGTGTAAGCATCCTTTTGATAGTTCTTACAAGCTGCCACTCTATCGCAGTACATTTCCACTACGTAATTAACCGGCATCTTCATACCAGCCATTCCTGATTTTCCATCTAAAGCGTAATCAATCCAATATTCAAAATGATGCTTATTTCTGCCTTTGTGATGAAGCCAGGCAAGTGATACTCCCTTATCTTCTCTTTCAGCGTTGTTAGGACTCTTATCACCTTGATAGTATTTAGCTCCAACCAAAAACTCCACAGGGCTGTATTTAGATAAATCATGTAATAGTCCTTGTTTGTATAGCCCTACTGCAAAGCATCCTTTCATTACAAGATGTCTATGATGTGTAATTGTTTTAAAATGTTCCCAAGCTTTCATTTAATTAGCACCCTTCTTCATCTTAATTCCAACTAAAACGCTAATGGAATTTCCTGGAACATTTATTGATTGCTGATCATGGATTGGCTTTGGTGAAAAATCACCATCATACTTAGCTGTATTAAAGCAAAGACGCCATCGCTTTCCAGGCGCCAATAGAGGAAGTGCCATATTAACATCATCATAGTGATAGTTATAGCATACAAAAACCTCTTCGTTTTCATCCACATAAGCTCCGTTATATAAAACACCAAGAGCCTTCTGTTCCTCTCCAATAGACATCATCCAAGGCTCTGTTCCGTGAAATGACATATCAGGCAAGCCTAAATGTCTATAATCGTTCATAAGAAAAGGTGTCTCACCCCTTAAGCACTTGTGATTCTTCCTAAACTTAACCAGCTCTTTTACAAAGCCTGTAAGCTCTTCCTTACTCTTTGTTTTAGAAAAAACAGTATAGCCTGTTTTATTATCCTGGCAATATGGATTGTTATTTCCAAAATGTGTCGCAGCGGCCTCATCGGCAGCAACAAAAAGCGGTACGCTTTGTGCCAGCATAAGTGCAGTAAATGCATTACGCATTTCTCTGAATCGATTAGCATTAATAATGCGATTAGTTGTTTTTCCTTCTATTCCATAATTAAAGGAGAAATTGGTATTAGTACCATCTCTGTTTTCTTCACCATTATCAAAATTATGCTTTTCCCCATAAGAGAAGGAATCCCACATAGAAAAGCCATTAACATTAGCCATATAGTTAACAAAACCATAGGCCGAATTTTGTCTTCGCATGTGATTGGCAAACTGAACCATGCTTCCATTCATGTGATTTTCTATCTGTCTGGTAACATTCATAAATGAATCATTATATATAAATAAGTGCTTTCTGCCAGCTTCCTTACATAGGATTTCCTCTGGGATATATTCATAGAAAATCTTAGTATCAGAAAGGAATGGATCATCTGCAATACGCTCTATAGGGGCATTGCAACCAACAATGTGAAATCCATCAATGTGGAAATACTTAACATAATACTTAAGGCATTCTAACATCATTTCATGTGTTGTATCCTTACTAAAAGCCATTTCCATAATGGCTTCAAAGCCATTCTTGTGGAGAGTAGATATCATATCGCGCATTGAATCCACACATTTATCAGCCCCTCCAAAATACGAAGCCTTAGGGGCAAAATAATTAGCTTCTCCAAAACCCCAGTAATTGCGTTTTCCTGTATACTCTGTAGTCTCTGAAACCTTTCCCTTAGGAGAGATTACCATCTTAGATTCTAAAAACAGCTCTTCAAAATCATAAAGAGGCATAAACTCAATGCTGGTAATACCAAGCTCCTTAAGATATGCAAGCTTTGATAAAACACCCTTGTACGAGCCTACCCTAGAAGCGCTCATGCCCATGCCAGCTGTAAATCCACGGATATGAAGCTTATAAATAACCATATCAGTAGGTTCGATATAAATATTTGTATCCTTCCAAGGCTTCTCTAAATGAGAAATACCTGAATAAACCTTGTAATCATAAGGCTTTCTTCCCTTTTCGTCAGCCCAGGTATCACGACCAATTACAGCTGTTGCGTAAGGGTCAATATAAGCCTTTTCATCTTCTTTTATTAAATAACAAATTTTATCTACATCAATATCTGAAATTTCAACAGAATAAACCCTACCCATTGAATATTCCTGTGTTAATTCTATACAACTAAGCTTTTTCTTTGAAGCTTTGTCAAACAAAAGAATTGCCGCCTTCTTTGCAGTAGGCGCAATAGATACTGTGATATTAATAGAATTCTTTTTTATGATTCTAGAACCAAAATCTCTAAAATCCCCTCTAGTTACCTTCATAAGTATGCCTCGTTTCATCGCAACAGTGTAATAATACACATATTTTCAATCAAAATTTATATTTTCACTAGACAATATTCCTGATGAATTATATCATAAGGACATGGCTTAAACAAATAATTTATTAGGAAGGAAGCAAATATGGACGAAAATGAAGTTTTCCCAGTAGACAACGAAGATGATGACGTAGTTGTCACACTTAATCTAGATGACGGTTCCGAGGTAACATGTGAGATTCTTACAATCTTTGATTTGAATGATCAGGATTATATAGTCCTTTTACCTCTTGATGAAAATGGTGAAGAAAACGAGGAAGGCGAAGTATATATCTATCGCTATTTTGAAGACGAAACAGGCGCACCTTCACTTGATAATATTGAATCAGATGAAGAATACGCCGCTGTTTCTGCTAAGTTCGACGAGCTTTACGGTGAAAGCATCGAGGAATAATCTAGTTCAGTAAGGAATCGGGATTTGTCCCGATTCTTTTTATTTGTATAGCTAAGATATAAATTTTTCTTTGTCCTGGTAATTCCAACATAGAATAATCTTCTCTCTGCTTCTATCTCTTCCTTTGAATCAGCCTTATTTGTTGGTATAATCCCTTCATTTGCAGAAATGATAAATACATTTTCAAATTCTAAGCCTTTACTCGAATGTAAGGTATAAAGTCCTATTTTATTTTTCTTATCCTTTTCATTATTCTTGTTTTCAAAATCGACCTTGAGCTTTAATATATTAAGCTTATCAATAGCCTGCTTTATGGTTTTGCATTCTTTAAGTACTCCTGTAAGGAAATCCAAAACATCAATGTATTCCGCCTCTAACATCCCAGCATTAACAGCTTCTTCTTTCAAATATTGTCCATAGCCTATTATATTTTTAATATAGTTAATTGCAGATACAGGACTCATTTTTGATATAAGATTAATATCATTAATTAAAGCCTCCACCTGCCTGTGGGCATTTTGATTGTCTTGATAAAATCTAAGCATGCCCTTTAAATCACATCCTTCCTCCACAGCCCTTCTATGTAAATATCTATTAGGTCTATTAATAATTCTAAGTAGTCTTTCCTTGGTGGAGTTATAGGCGGCTATTTGAAAATAGGCTTCCATGTCACTGATAACAAAATGACTGTATATGTTAGGCATTTTCTCCTTTAAATAAAAAGGAATGTTCTCATTAATCAGAGCATCTACCATAAACCTGGCATCAGAATGATTTCTGTATAAAATTGCAATATCATTAAGTGAAGTGTTATCCTGTAGCAATCCATTTATAGTTTTTAAAACTTCCTTAGCCTCTATAAATTCATTCTCATAGCAATTGATGCTTATTTTTCCATCTGGTGAAGTGCTTTTTATATCCTTTTGAAACCTGAGGGTATTTTTTGATATTAGCTTATGAGCGCAATCTACAAGGTTTTTAGGGTTTCTGTAATTATAATCAAGCACTATTGTCTCAGTTCCTTCAAAGCGCTTTACAAACTTATTCATCACCTTAGGATTAGCACCTCTAAAGCCATAAATAGATTGATCGTCATCCCCTACGCAAAAAATATTTTTAGTCCTTTGCCCAAGCATAGTAATAAGTTCGAACTGTACATCATTCATATCCTGCATTTCATCAATCAAGAAATATGAAAACCTGTTTTGCCATTTATACAATACATTAGGCTTAGATTTAAATAACCTATAGGTTTTAAGCAGCATATCATCAAAATCAATTACATGATATTTATTTTTTAATGCCTCATAGGCCTTTGCGAACTCAATTAAATCCTTCTTCTCAATATATTTAGGCTCATATTCCTCTATATTTTTAGCTGAATTATAAAAGGTAGACAGTTCCATGGAAAAAAGATTTAAAAGCATTTTATCTTCACACCTGTTATCTATGGATGTAAATGCTGTATACATCAGCTGCTCTTTTTGTTTTCCCATAAGAATATCCGTAGACTTATATCCTAATTCCTTTTGTAAAATCCCCCAAAACAAAGAATGGAACGTACCAAAGGTCACAGGATATACATCATCTGATAACCTTTGGAAACGTTCCTTCATTTCAATTGCTGCTGCTTTTGTAAATGTAATAACTAAAATCTCGTTAGCCGGGACACCAGATTCAATAAGCTTGATTATTCTGCAGGTTAGCGTGTAGGTTTTACCACTGCCAGGACCTGCCAAAACCATGCATGGTCCTTCCTTTTTCATTACCGCTTTTTGCTGACTATTATTTAGTTCCATAAAACTCCTAATAGTCGACTTACCAAAATATCAGGTTCCCCAACCTGTTTAAGATAGCTTTTCGATAGCTGCCTTGATACGTTTGATAGATTCTTCCTTACCAAGAATCTCCATAAGCTCTGTTGCACCACCAGGTGTCATCTGTTTACCTGAAACAGCTGTACGAACTGGCCAAAGCACGTATCCATTCTTATATCCATGCTCTGCTGCAAATCCTGAAAGAAGTGCGTAAAGAGCATCATTTGAGTAATCATCCTGCGCCTCAAGAACAGGAAGTAGTTCCTTAAGAACTGCAAGTGAAGACTCCTCATTAGTCTTCATTTTCTTGTGAGTATACATTGAGCTGTCATACTCTGGTACTGCATCAAAGAAATCAACATGGTCTTTGATGTCTGGGAAGATTTCAATTCTAGTCTGAACCATCTTTGCAATCTTCTTAAGGTCGTAATCTCCCTTGATATATTCCTTGAGATAAGGAAGAGCCATATCATAGAACTTATCAAAGTCCATAGCCTTCATGTACTCACCGTTCATCCACTTAAGCTTTGTGATATCAAAAACTGCAGGTGACTTTGAAATACGGTGATAATCAAATTCCTTAACAAGCTCCTCTAATGAGAAAATCTCGTTATCATTCTCTGGTGACCAGCCAAGAAGGGCTACAAAGTTAACAACTGCCTCTGTTAAAAAGCCCTGCTCAATTAAATCCTCATAAGAAGAGTGACCTGAACGCTTAGAAAGCTTCTGATGCTCTTCGTTAGTAATAAGTGGGCAGTGGATGTACTTAGGCACTTCCCAGCCAAATGCTTCGTAAAGACGATTGTACTTAGGTGATGATGAAATGTACTCGTTACCACGAACTACGTGTGTAATTCCCATCAAATGGTCATCTACTACGTTAGCAAAGTTATATGTAGGATATCCATCAGACTTGATAAGAATCATATCATCAAGCTCTGCATTATCAACAGTAATCTCACCGTAAAGCTCATCTACGAAAGTGGTTGTGCCTGTACGTGGATTGTTCTGACGAATAACATAAGGCTTACCAGCTGCAAGATTAGCCTCTATTTCTTCCTTTGAAAGGTTAAGGCAGTGCTTATCATAGATGTGGATTTCCTTACCGCCAATTACCTGCTTGCACTCCTCAAGACGCTTATCATCACAGAAGCAGTAATATGCCTCACCCTTTTCAATAAGCTTCTTAGCATACTCAAGATAAATGCCTGCGGCCTGACGCTCAGACTGAACATAAGGGCCAACGCCCTTATCCTTATCAGGACCTTCATCATGTACAAGACCTGTTGCTGCAAGTGTTCTATAAATAATATCAACAGCACCTTCAACAAGGCGCTCCTGGTCAGTGTCTTCTATTCTAAGAAGAAAATCTCCTCCCTCGTGCTTAGCTACTAAATATGCATAAAGAGCTGTACGAAGATTACCAACATGCATACGACCTGTTGGTGATGGTGCGAAACGTGTTCTTACCTTACTCATTTATATTTCCTCTCACATACTAAATTTAGGATTGCAAAAAACTTTGCAATCCTAAACTATTCTATACTAATTTTTAATTTTTTCAAGTACCTTAAAGATTCTCTATTTCATCAAGGTCATCTAAATTATCTTGTTCTATACTATTTTGCTTAAATTCGCCCTTATTTCCATCCATCTGTGGACGTTCTCCTTCTGGGCGCTGGCCATTAAATTCCTCTGGCATCTCACCATCTAAGCCTTCTGGTCTTTCTCCATTTCCCATTCGCTGGTCTCCTTGGCCTCCCATGCCGCCATGTCCTCCCATGCCGCCCATGCCATTAGCCTGACCACCTGCATCTACTACAGTAGTATCAGCTGTAAAGGAAATTGCTTCTGTGCCATTTGCATAGATTGTGTAATCTGCACCAGTAATTATATTAGCACTTGATATAATCATTGTGTTTCCAGAAACCTCTGGTGTGGTAGAAAATACCACATTGCCATCAGAATCCTTAATCTCTATTGTCTCACCCTTATTAAAACTTCCATATACTACAGTCACCTGGGAACTATCCTCTGATATAGGACTATTTACATCTCCTATGGCAATCACTTCACCGCCATTAATGATTGCGCTGGAATTGTCTGCATCAATTCCTCCTTCTGGACTGTTACCGCCAACTACATATACATTACCGCCATTTATTACGATACATCCTTCATAATTACCATTACAATCTAAGGCATCTCCTGTAGCACATGTAACATTTACAGTACCATCATTTATCTCTAGATATGTAGCCGCATTTATTCCATCATCCTTAACAGAAATATCTATTGTACCTCCGTTAATATAAACGGCATTCTTAGATTCGATGCCTTCATCATCACTAGAGCCTGTAATGGTTCCTCCTGTGATTACCAGGATATCCTCACTTTCAATAATATCGCTTGCTGCTGTTATCTGAAGAGCGCCTCCATCAATGCAGACCAAATCATTAGCGTGTATTCCATCTGTTCCTGTGGATGTAATATTTATATTTCCAGCCTCAACATATAACTTATCATCTGAAACAATACCATGCTTATGATTAGCTGTTATGTTAAGTGTTCCATCTCCTAAGATAATCAAATCATCCTCGCAGGAAATAACGCCTTTGCCAATCTCTTCTCCAGTAGTAGAATCAGTCTCATAGTTACTACTATCACATAGATTATTAGTTGTTCCATCAGCTAGCTCTACATATAGATTCTTAACCTGCTTACCATATATCACAGGACCATTAGTGCTAGTTAAATCTACACCATTTAATATAAGCTTTACATTTTCTTCTGTATCAATCACTATGGAAGCATCAGATGATGTTCCTGTAAGGGTATATGCGCCACCTGCTGTAATGTAGATAACACCATCTTTATTTTCTGCTCCGCTTCCATCAATAGTAACATCAGATTCAGAAAATATTATTGTTGCAGCCTCTTCCCAGTCAGTCTTAATAGTGAGAGCTTTGTATATTTCACTACTATCATCACTAGCTGTAGCTACAGTTTCAGCAGCTGCACTTGTGGATTTTGTTGTACTTGAAGTATTCGTGCCGCAGGCCACAAGGGATGCCACCATCATTATTGCAAATAAGCTTAATACAAATCTTCTCTTCATAATTACAACTCCTCTGCTTCATTTACATCACATCTACCACAAATAACAGTGAGATTTCCATTTCTCATTCTGATATCATCTAAGAACTTCTTTTCTTCCTTCTCATCTAAGAGCTTTACTCTATAGTTTATCTCATACATAGACCCCATATTAGTAGTTCTTACTGCAATTAATTTATGCTCCTTTGTGTACTTAGCAAACAAATCATCAAAAATATCACTGTAATCTAAGTTCTCTGGAATTGTTACCCTCAAATCTTTTTCCTCTGCACTATTTGCACCATACTTAATGGCATTTAATACAAAATAGATTCCGCAGATTAATACTGTAAGTGTTGCTGCTAGAATAATCTCACCAACAGCACATACAATACCAACAGTCATTGAAAAGAATATAAAGCTTATATCCCTGGAGCTTCCCTGCAAAGACCTGAATCTTACCAATGAAAAAGCACCCAAAACTGCAATAGATGTACCAAAATTGCCATTCACAACCAAGAGCACAACACATACAAGAATCGGCAAGGTTATAAGGGTTCTGGCAAAATTCTTAGATATCTTGCTGCCTGTCTTCATATATGTTAAGGAAATGAGTAACCCAAGTATTCCAGCTGCTATAGTATAGATAATAGCTATACTATTTGTTATTTCCACCTCAGCTGTGGTGGTTCCTAATAATGATGTTAATAATGACTCCATATTTTTCTCCTTACGCTTCTTTTAATTGTTTTTTATAGAAATTTCCATACTTTGAAAATGAAGTAGGATAAATCTCATATTTTGATAAAAGTCTTGCAAACCAAAGTGGCATGGCATCTGATATTTTTACCTCCATAAGCCTTGTGCCCTTCTCAAGTAGATATTCATTTTCTTCATCACTATATAATGTCAGGTTAGTATCTCTACTTCTGATATTTATATCAAAGGTCACCCTAAATTCCGGATCTTCTTTTCCAAACATTGCTATTCTATCGTATGCAATGTAGCGCTTAGGTTCTAATGGATAATGACTGAAGAAATAATCTATTTCCTTAAATATCTGATTTGGATTTGATGGAAGCTTACCGTGAATAAGATATTGCTCAGCCTCCTCCATTGGTATTGCCACACGCCTTTTATTTACTAGACCTTTGTACTTTTTCTTTATTTCCAAAAAACACATGCTATCGTATGTTGGGGTTCCGTAGCACCTTACTCTAAATTTTTCCTTATACTTAGGTCCTTCTATAGATGTTCGTATCAGCTCATCTGTAGGAGTGTCATAATATATATTTCTAATTGTGTGAAGCCCATATTCATCTTCAACCATGTATTCATCTAATTCACGCTTGAAATCATTGTATGTTTCTTCATCCAGCAGGAATTTCTTTTCATATCGATTAAATACTTTTTGTATTTGTCCCATTTTTTAACTCCTTTAATTGGCTCAACTATCTTGTACTGTTAATTTAAATGGGTAAAGTGAACATAAAGTGATGATATTTAGAATGTAAAGGAAATATTCTGAAAATATTTGGAAAATAAGAAATATCTATGAACATTTAGCTACTTTTATTGTTCTAATACAATCTACGATATATAATCAAGCTATGATAACAAATAAGATTCGCCCTGAATTGCGAAAAGACTTTTATCAGTCTAAATTCAAATATTATAAAAAAGTAGCCACCTATTGTGCGTATTTAATAGGCCTTCTTGAAGTGACTTACTTTGCATCAGATTGTATAATATTTGGCCGTTTTGCTTATGAAACTATAATCCCAAGACTAAGTATAATCTTACCTCTTATTATATTTTATATTCTGGTTCCGAGAGCCAACACCTATCAGTATGGTGTTCATCTTTACTATACTATTCCCCACGCAGCTATGTGGAGCACCATTTGGGCAATAATTTATTTACCAAACAAAGACTTTGCAAGAGAAGGTTTTATAATAATGCATTTTGCTTTTCTGGCAATAGGACTGGCTATGCCTTTAATCTATCATATTCCTATTCATGCTTGCCTTCTTTTAAATATAATTATTTCTAATAGTTTTATTCATTATCAATATTTTAAATTGATGATAGCACTGGCATTACCTCTTTACATAGGTGTTGTTTTAATGCTTTGGATTCAAGAAAATACCTACGCAGATCACTATCTTATTAGGAAACAGTTAGAAATTAGCTATGTAACCGATGAACTTACTGGAACGTACAACAGACATAAACTTTCTGAAATTGTAGATGTAAATTCAGAAAGATTCTTATTTGATAAAAAAGGCTACCTTATTATGCTAGATATCGATTACTTTAAAAAAGTAAATGATACCTATGGCCATGAAGCTGGAGATAAAATATTAAAATATGTTGCCACACAATTAAAAAGCCAGATTTACGATAGAGATTACCTGTTTCGTTGGGGTGGTGAAGAATTCGTCATTATCCTAGTAGACTATTCTTTGCGCCAGGCCATGTCTTTTGCCGAAAAAATCAGATATGATATTGAATCAACCGATAATGGTATTTGTCCAATAACAATATCTATTGGTCTAACCAAGTACACTACTAATGAGAATTATCACAAAAATATCGATAAAGCAGATCAGGCATTATACTATGCCAAAGAACATGGTCGTAATCAAGTAGTTAATTATGATAATATTTAAAGAAAGCCACCAATTAGATTTTCTAAATGGTGGCTTTATATTATAAGTTGTTTACAAATCTAAGGAATGCAGCCATTCCCTCATCGGTGTTTTTATACACTCCTGCACATTCTAATACTTCGCAGAATACCTTTCCTATCTCCTGCTGAAGAATTTCATTAATGTTAGCAGAATCAATATGGTCGTAGTTCTTTGAAAAAGCTTCAACCCAATCAGCATGCTTTGCAAGAGCCTCATTACTTCTTAAATCCTTGCCATTTACAATATAATCAGCAAGCTGTTCCATCTCCCCCTTTAGGCGGCTAGGAAGGACTGCAAGTCCCATAACCTCTATAAGACCAATATTTTCCTTTTTTATATGATGCAAATGAGCATGTGGATGATATACACCAAGAGGATGCTCTTCTGTTGTAATGTTATTTCTAAGAGCAAGGTCCAGTTCAAATAAATCCCCACGCTTTCTAGCAATAGGTGTGATAGTGTTATGCTTTTCACCGTTAGTTTCTGCAAATATAAAAGCGGCTTCGTCTGTATAACCTCGCCATTCATTAAGGATATGTTCTGCTAAATCAATAATACGTTTTTCATCTTTACACTGAAGTCTAATTACAGATAATGGCCATTTAACTATACCAGCTGTAACATCCTCATATCCCTTTACTGTAAATTCTTTGATGATAGGTGCCTTTTCCATTGCAAATGTATAATGACCGCCCTGGAAATGATCATGACTAAGAATAGAGCCACCAACTATTGGAAGGTCAGCATTGCTTCCAAGAAAATAATGTGGAAACTGTTTTACAAAGTCAAATAGCTTTACAAAGGTGGCACGCTCTATCTTCATAGGAGTGTGTTCCCCATTAAATACGATACAATGCTCGTTATAATAAACGTATGGGCTATACTGAAATCCCCATTTACTATCATTGATTGTAATTGGAATTATACGATGATTTTCCCTTGCAGGGTGATTAGCTCTTCCTGCATATCCTTCGTTTTCCATACAAAGCTGACACTTTGGATATGCTGACTGTTTAGCATTTTTAGCAGCAGCTATTGCCTTTGGGTCTTTCTCTGGCTTAGAAAGATTAATTGTGATATCAAGTGTTCCATATTCAGTTTCTGTAGTCCACTTAAGATCCTTCTTTACCCTGTATGTTCTTATATAATCCGAATTACGGCTCATACTATAGAAGAAATCTGTGGCAGCCTGTGGTCCCTCATTATTATAGATGCTATAGAACTTTTCAATAACCTGAGAAGGTCTAGGGCAGAGCTGATTCATAAGCTTTGTGTCAAACAAATCTCTATCTGTAATAGAATCCTCTATGATGCCTCTATTTATAGCTTCATCTAATAAACCCTTTAAAACATCCTCTAAAACAATATCTGATAAATCACAATCAGGGTCTGTATACTCATCCTCTTTCATACATTCTAACAAAAGGTTAGTTGTATAAATTCTCTCGCATTCTGGTGTTAACCCACAATTTATTCCATATTGTACTAATTTTTTTATATTCTCCTGTAGCATAAGCTCCTCCAAAAATAAAAATAGTTTCCAAAGAAATCTCTCTGGAAACTATTTTACATCTTTTCGGTTTTTTACATCAAGTATTCTTGATATTAATTTTTGCAAATTCGACTATTATAAATCGTCAATTGCATCCTTTATCTTATCAGCAAAGCCTTTTTTCTTTTTCTCAGCCTTAACTGACTTTGGGCCACCAACTGTTGTCTTACCAGTAAGCTCATCAAACTTACGCAGTGCTTCCTTTGCATCTTTTGAAAGGCCTGTAGGAACCTGTACAACAAGTGTAACATACTGGTCACCACGAACATTTCTATTTCTAAGAGAAGGTATACCCTTTCCACGAAGTCTGATTGTAGTATCAGTCTGTGTACCTGGCTTAACCTCGTAGCTTACCTTACCATCAAGAGTATCAATGATAACTTCGCCACCAAGCGCAGCCTGTGCGAAAGAAATAGGTGCTGAAGAATAAATATCCATATCCCTACGCTGGAATATAGGATGATTAGCAACAATTACTTCTACAAGTAAATCTCCTCTTGGGCCACCATTTCTGCCTGGCTCACCCTTCTCACGAATACGAACACTCTGACCATTATCAATACCAGCAGGAATTGATACAGAAATCTTCTTCTTGCGAGCAACATAACCTGTTCCATTACAATCTGGACATGGAGTATCAATAACCTCACCAGTTCCATGACAGTCTGGGCAGGTAGTTACATTCTGAACCATACCAAAAAGCGACTGCTGCGACATCATTACACGGCCCTTACCGCCGCACTTAGAACATGTACGCTTACTTGTACCAGGTTTAGCGCCACTACCATGACATGCAGCACACTCTTCTTTAAGTGTAATTTCAAGCTGTTTTTCACAGCCAAAAGCTGCTTCTTCAAAAGTAATATGTACAGCTGCGCGAAGATTTGCACCTCGCATAGGACCGTTAGAAGCACGTCCACCGCCGCCACCAAAGAAGCTGCCAAAGATATCCCCAAAGATATCGCCAAAATCCATGCCTGAGAAATCGAAACCGCCGGCACCACCGCCGCCGTTTTCAAATGCTGCGTGGCCAAACTGATCGTATTGACGTCTCTTATCAGGATCTGAAAGAACAGCGTAAGCTTCAGAGGCTTCTTTGAATTTCTTCTCAGCGTCTGCATCACCAGGGTTCATATCTGGATGATATTTCTTTGCAAGCTTTCTATATGCACTTTTAAGCTCACTTTCTGAAGCTGTCTTGGAAACTCCAAGAACCTCATAGTAATCTCGTTTTTGTTCTGCCATATTTATCAATCCTTTACATACACAAATACGCTGTGAAATAGCACTTTACTTTTCAAAGCTCCCGTAGGTTGCTAAAGGTCCAGTGGACCTTTGTTCAGCAACGACCGGAACGGCAGTGAAGAACACCCCCCATGCTTTCGTCTGGGAACCCTCCCGCCGGCGTAGGTCCTTCCCATCCTCGGCATGGTGCCTCCCTACTCGCGCTTTCCTAGTACACTAAGCTATTTCACAGCTTAAATTACTTGCTATATATACTATACCTCTTTGAAATCAGCGTCTACGACGTCGTCGGCTGGGTTAGAGCCTGCACCTGCTCCAGCGCCTGCGCCTGTGAACTGGCTCATATCTGGGCCTGCACCCTGAGCACCTGCTGCTCCCTGAGCCGCCTGTGACTGCTCGTACATCTTAGCAAACACCTTCTGAGCACTCTCTGTAAGCTTCTCCTGAGCTGCCTTAAGCTCACCAATCTGTGAATCGCTCATTTCCTCAGGTGTCTGATACTGGTCAAGTAACTTCTGAGCTGCTTCGATATCAGCTTCAACTGCTGCCTTATCAGCTGCATCAATCTTGTCGCCTACTTCATCAAGAGCCTTCTTTGTCTGGAATACAAAGCTCTCAACATCGTTTCTAGTATCAACAGCTTCCTTACGCTTCTTATCCTGAGCCTCATACTCCTGAGCCTCTTTAACTGCCTTATCGATATCTTCATCAGACATGTTAGAACCAGCTGTGATTGTGATGTGCTGCTCCTTACCAGTGCCTAAATCCTTAGCAGATACGTTAACGATACCGTTAGCATCAATATCAAATGTAACCTCGATCTGTGGTACACCTCTCATTGCTGGTGGGATACCATCAAGTCTGAACTGTCCAAGTGACTTGTTATCCTTAGCGAACTGACGCTCACCCTGTACTACGTTGATATCAACGGCTGTCTGGTTATCAGCTGCTGTAGAGAAGATCTGGCTCTTCTTTGTAGGGATAGTTGTATTTCTCTCGATAAGTCTTGTAGCAATACCACCCATTGTCTCGATAGAAAGTGAAAGTGGTGTTACATCAAGAAGAAGGATATCGCCTGCACCAGCATCGCCAGCCAACTTACCACCCTGGATAGAAGCACCGATAGCTACGCACTCATCTGGGTTTAATGTCTTGCTTGGCTCGTGACCTGTAAGAGCCTTTACCTTATCCTGAACTGCTGGGATTCTTGTAGAACCACCAACAAGAAGTACCTTAGAAAGCTCTGATGCGTTAAGACCAGCATCCTTAAGAGCCTGGTTAACAGGGCCTGCTGTAGCTTCAACAAGGTCATGTGTTAACTCATCAAACTTAGCACGTGTAAGGTTCATATCAAAGTGCTTTGGACCTTCAGCTGTTGCTGTGATGAATGGAAGGTTGATGTTTGTAGTTGTTGCGCTTGATAACTCCTTCTTAGCCTTCTCAGCTGCTTCCTTAAGTCTCTGAAGTGCCATCTTATCTGTTGAAAGATCTACACCCTCAGCTGCCTTAAACTCTGCAAGCATCCAATCTGTAATCTTCTGATCGAAATCATCACCACCAAGTCTGTTGTTACCAGCTGTAGCAAGAACCTCGATAACACCATCACCGATTTCAATGATAGATACATCAAATGTACCACCACCTAAATCGTAAACCATAATCTTCTGCTCCTGCTCGTTATCAAGACCATAAGCAAGTGCTGCTGCTGTAGGCTCGTTGATGATACGCTTTACATCAAGACCTGCAATCTTACCAGCATCCTTTGTAGCCTGACGCTGAGCATCGTTGAAGTACGCTGGTACTGTGATAACTGCCTCTGAAACTGTCTCACCTAAGTAGTTTTCAGCATCGCTCTTAAGCTTCTGAAGAATCATTGCTGAAATCTGCTGTGGGCTGTATTTCTTGTCGTCGATGATACGACCGTTGTCTGTACCCATATCTCTCTTGATAGAAGAGATTGTCTTCTCTGCATTTGTAACAGCCTGACGCTTTGCTGGCTCACCAACAAGTCTCTCACCTGTCTTTGTAAATGCAACGATAGATGGTGTTGTTCTAGCACCTTCT
This sequence comes from Pseudobutyrivibrio sp., assembly GCF_017471675.1. Classification (GTDB taxonomy): domain Bacteria; phylum Bacillota; class Clostridia; order Lachnospirales; family Lachnospiraceae; genus Pseudobutyrivibrio. Next base: position 12,758 of record NZ_JAFUSK010000002.1, on the reverse strand, counting down.
GTATTTGCGATAACTGTTGGCTTTCCACCTTCCATAACAGCTACGCAGCTATTAGTTGTTCCTAAATCGATACCAATAATCTTTCCCATTTTTATTTCCTCCTATATATTACTTAGTTAGCAACCTTAACCATTGAATGACGAACAACTGAATCGTTCATCATGTAACCCTTTTGGAATTCCTCTACGACGATGTTCTCGCCTACCTCTTCATCATCAACATGCATTACTGCGTTGTGGAAGTCTGGATTGAATTCCTGTCCTACTGCCTCGATTGGCTTAACACCAATTTCTTCGAGTGTAGTAAGTAACTGCTTATATATCATGAGCATTCCATCAGCAAATGGGTCTGCCCCTTCCTCAACTGTAGCAAGACCTCTTTCGAAGTTATCTACTACAGGAAGAATCTTTTCTACGATGGCCTTCTGACCATTTCCAAACATCTGAGCCTTTTCCTGGTCAGTACGTCGTCTGAAGTTTTCAAACTCTGCCATCTGACGAGTAACTCTATCTGTAAGCTGTTCGATTTGCTCATCACGCTTATCTTTCTTTTTTTCTTTCTTTTTGAAAGGCTTTTTGCCTTCCTTCTCTTCCTTAGAAGACTCTTCTGAAGATTCATTAGCTGTTTCAGCTGAAGCTTCTTCTGAAGGCTTAGCATTTTCTTCTGCCATAGCCTCAGCATTTTCAACTGCTTCTTTTACTGCTTCCTCAGTAGAGAACTCTTCCATCTTTTCTTTATTCTCTGCCACGAATTTCATCTCCTTAATTTCTATTATCATTTTTTCTGTCAGCCTCTTGCTTCAGTAATTTATCTAGCTGACCTTTAAGACTTTTTATATTATCAACAACATTTTCATAATCCATGCGCTTTGGACCTACGATACCAATAGTACCCTTGACTCCATCACCAAGCTCGTATGTTGCTGTAACTATTGAGCAATCCTTCATGGTAGATATTGGAGATTCATCACCGATATAAACCTGAATTCCTGTGTTCTCATTTCCATCAGTGGAGTCATTTAAAAGCTCCATCAATGACTGCTTTTCCTCAAATGTGGTAAGCAATTCTGATGCCTTCTTAGAATCAGCAAGCTCTGGATATTTGAAAATATTGGTAGCACCTGAGGTGTATACCTGCAAATCATCACCCTCGGTAATGGTTTCTGCAACTGTATCAAGAACCTGGGCTATGATTTCATCATGAATGCCTGCCTGCTCCTTAAGCTTTGTGATGAGAGCTAGGTTAATCTCATCTACTGTAAGACCGTTAAGATTAGTATTAAGAAGCATGTTAAGCTTAAGCATTGTCTCGTTATCAAGTGGCTTATCAACTGTTATTATCTTGTTCTTAACGATGTTGCCATCCATAACAACCACTGATAAAACCTGATGTTCATCTACAGCTGAAAGCTGGACGAACTTAAGTCTGTTTGAAACAACTGATGGCGCAGAAACAAGTGTTGCATACTGAGTGTTATTAGCAAGTGTCTTTGCCACATTCTTAAGAAGACTTTCCATCTTTTCCGTCTTCTCAATCATCCACTCCTGCATGTCTGCTACTTCTTTATCCTTCTCAGCTATCAGATTGTTAACATAAAATCTGTAGCCCTTATCAGAAGGAATACGCCCTGCCGATGTATGAGGCTGAACAATATATCCTAAATCCTCAAGATCTGACATCTCATTACGAATGGTGGCTGAGCTAAGATTCAAATCAGTGTATTTAGAAATGGTACGTGAACCAACAGGCTCGCCAGTCTCTAAATAATTCTTGATTATAGCGTTTAATATCTTTACTTTTCTCTCATCAAGCTCTGTGTCAGCCATACATTCACCTCACTTAACTTTGAAAACTTTGTTGTTAGCACTCACTAGAATGGAGTGCTAATTAATTCTGAGGTTAATTTACACCTACTGAACTCTTTTGTCAACACGGTTTATACATTTTTTATATTTTTTATCCTTCTTTTATTAATAAGGAATAATTGTTATTTTGGCGGCTCTCTGATAATATATGATAAGAAATTCTTAGAGGTGAAATATGGATCAAAGTAAAATTAGAAATTTTTGTATAATTGCTCATATCGATCACGGTAAATCAACACTTGCCGACAGAATCATTCAGATGACCGGCACTCTCACAGATAGAGAGATGCAGGCTCAGGTTCTTGATAATATGGACCTTGAGCGTGAGCGCGGAATCACTATCAAGTCTCAGGCTGTTCGTATTATTTACAAGGCTGACGATGGAAATGAATACATTTTCAATCTTATTGATACTCCTGGTCATGTGGATTTTAATTATGAAGTTTCCCGTTCACTTGCTGCCTGTGACGGAGCTATTCTTGTTGTTGATGCAGCCCAGGGTATTGAGGCTCAGACACTTGCTAATGTATATCTTGCCCTTGACCACGATCTTGATGTAATCCCTGTTATTAATAAGATAGATTTGCCTTCAGCAGACCCTGACCGTGTTATAGAAGAAATTGAGGATGTAATAGGTCTTGAAGCTCAGGATGCACCACGTATTTCTGCAAAAACTGGCCTTAACATTCATGATGTGTTAGAGGCAATCGTTAATAAGCTTCCTGCACCAACTGGTGACCCTAAGGCTCCTCTTCAGGCACTCATCTTCGATTCACTTTACGATTCTTATAAGGGTGTAATCGTATTCTGTAGAGTTAAAGAGGGAACTCTTAAGGTTGGAGACAGTGTCAAGATGATGGCTACAGGGGCAACCTTTGACGTTGTAGAGGTTGGTTATTTTGGCGCAGGCCAATTTATCCCTTGTGACGAGCTTCCAGCAGGTATGGTTGGTTACATGACAGCCTCTATCAAAAATGTTCGTGATACACGCGTAGGTGATACTATTACTCATGCTAACAAGCCAGCAGATGCTCCTCTTCCAGGCTATAAAAAAGTAAATCCTATGGTTTACTGCGGACTTTATCCAGCTGACGGAGCAAAATATCCAGACCTAAGAGATGCTCTTGAAAAGCTTCAGCTTAACGATGCTGCACTTTATTTTGAGCCAGAAACATCTATTGCACTTGGTTTTGGTTTTAGATGCGGCTTCCTTGGATTATTACATCTAGAGATTATCCAGGAGCGTTTAGAGCGTGAATACAATCTTGATTTGGTTACAACTGCACCATCTGTTGTTTACAGAGTATACAAAACAGACGGCACTATGATAGAACTTACAAACCCAAGCAATCTTCCTGACCCATCAGAGATAGATTACATGGAAGAGCCTATTGTTGAAGCTGAAATCATGGTTACAAGCGATTATATTGGTGCGATTATGGATCTTTGTCAGGAGCGTCGAGGACAGTACATCAGCATGGAATATATTGAAGAAACCCGTGCAGTTCTTAAGTACACTCTTCCACTTAACGAAATCATTTACGATTTCTTTGATGCTCTTAAGAGCCGTTCTCGTGGATATGCAAGCTTTGATTACGAAATGAAGGGCTACATGAAGTCAGACCTTGTTAAGCTTGATATCCTTATTAATAAAGAAGAGGTTGATGCACTTTCCTTTATCGTCTTCTCTGGCACTGCTTATGATAGAGGCCGCAAGATGTGCGAAAAGCTTAAGGACGAGATTCCACGTCACCTGTTTGAGATTCCTATCCAGGCTGCAATCGGTTCAAAGGTTATTGCACGTGAAACTGTTAAGGCCATGCGTAAGGATGTACTTGCAAAGTGTTACGGTGGTGATATTTCCCGTAAGAAGAAGCTTCTTGAGAAGCAAAAGGAAGGTAAAAAGAGAATGCGTCAGGTTGGTAATGTAGAAATTCCACAGGCTGCCTTCATGAGCGTTCTTAAACTAGATGAGGATTAAAATGACTCCTATCGAACTATACATACATATACCATTTTGTGTCAAAAAATGCTTATATTGCGATTTCCTATCTGGGGTTTTCGATGAAAAAATGCAGCGGCGTTACGTCGCTGCTTTGTGCACTGAAATAAAATACGCAGCATCTACTCATCCAGGCTGCATAGTTTCTACCATTTATGTAGGTGGCGGTACTCCATCCTGGCTATCAGAGGATTTAATGGATGCCATAATCACTACTGTTAAAAGCTGCTTCAAATTAGACCCACTTGCAGAGATTTCTGTAGAATGTAATCCTGGAACTCTTTCATCGGAAAAGCTTAATGTATATAGAAGTATTGGTATCAATCGCTTATCTATTGGTCTTCAGTCTGCTAATGATGATGAATTGAAGGAACTAGGACGAATACACGATTATAATCGCTTCCTTCATACTTTTGATTTAGTCAGAAAAGCTGGTTTTGACAATGTTAATGTAGATATTATGACTGGCTTACCACATCAGACAATAGAGAAGCTTGACCGTACTCTTAATGCTGTCACCATGCTTCGTCCAGAGCACATTTCTGCTTACTCTCTCATTATCGAAAAGGGTACACCTTTTTATGAGAAATACAAATTTGACGCTGTTAAACAGCAGGCTGGAATGGAAACAGAGGACTTGCCTACTGATGTGCTGTCCTACCGCCTATATAAGCACACTATGGACTTTTTAGAATCAAAAGGCTATAAGCGTTATGAAATATCTAACTACGCCAGAAACGGCAAAATATGCCGTCATAACGTAGGCTATTGGGATAGGGTTCCTTATCTTGGATTAGGCCTTGGTGCTGCTTCCTTATTTGGAAATATGCGAACAAGCAATGTAAGGGATATTTATAAATACATCGAAACATCTGAAGCCTTAGAAAAGGGCATCACATTAGATTGTGAGCTTTCTTCTCCTTACTTTGAGTCAGAGGAAATCATATCTAAGAAGGATGCAATGGCTGAATTTATGTTTTTAGGTCTTCGCAAAATAGATGGCATTGCAAGGGCTGATTTCTATCAAATGTTTGATATTGATATTGAGGCCATTTATGGTCCTGTTATCACTGCCCTTCGAAATCAAGGCTTTATGGATGCCAAAGAGGGCCGACTTTTTCTTACTGACATAGGAATAGATGTGAGCAATCAGGTTTTATCTAAATTTTTATTAGATTAATATGTATTTTCTATTGACAAAATAGCATCTATTATCTATTATATTTGAGTATGCGTTGAACTGTCCGTGTCCGGCTACAACGTATTTTAATTTGAAACATTTTATATTATACAAATTGGAGGTGTAGCAACACATGGCAAATATTAAATCTGCTAAGAAGCGTGTTCAGGTAACAGCTGTTAGAACAGAGCGCAATAAGGCAATCAAATCAGAGGTTAAGACATACGTTAAGCGTGTTGAGGCTGCTGTAGAGTCTGGTGACAAGGCTGTAGCTGAGTCAGAGCTCAAGGCTGCTATCAAGGTTATCGAGATGGCTGGTTCAAAGGGTGTTTATCATGACAACACTGTAAGCCGTAAGGTATCTCGTCTTACAAAGCTTGTAAACAAGTTAGCTTAATATGCAAATAGGAGGGGCCCACTTGTGGGAAGAACCTGTTTGCCACAGCGCACTCTTTGCCGAAGGCAATCTTAAATGTGCGCTTTCCCGTTTTTAATATAACAATAAAAAGCATCGGTCCCGTCAGCCGATGCTTTTTTTATTTATTTAATTCATCTATCAACTTCTCTTGCCAGTTCTCACCACTTACACTCTTTTTTAGCCTCTTACCTAATCTCTTGCCTCTTATGGCTTCTATCTGTTTGTTTGCTATATAGCGTTGTAAGTCTGATGCATGATCTGCTGCTAAGATGCAGCCACATAGTATTTTTCCATCATCAATTTCCTTTTGATTATTAATACGCCCAGTAATTTTTGCAACCAGATATTCATTTCCATCTTCATCTGTATCTATCAGATTAATAGTAAAAGCCTTATCAGGATCAACAGGTGTTTCAGCCGATTCTACAAATGCTATACCGCAGTAAGACAGGTCACGAACTATCACAGAAAATTTTTCACCATTCTGCTCTATATTCATCCTCTTATCAATATTAATACGAACGCCTCTTCTTCTGTTATATTTCTCCCCAACTGGATTAGAGCTAAAGGCGACGTGAATTTGTCTTCCGTTTTGAAGTGTGTATTTATTAATCTTTACATTTTCCCAATGAAATACGCCTTCCTTAGTAATAGCTATCAGGCTAATCTTTGAAAGTGTTCCAGAAAACTCAACCTCCCTCAGCTTATCTTGCCATAGCTTAAGGATATTCTCTAGAGGAAGATACTTATCATTAAATCTCTCAGCTAATTCCTTCTCTTCCTCATCATTTAAAACAGCATACTCCGTAGGAAGCTCTATTTTCTTATTATCCATTGATGCAACAATAGAAATAGTGGCTTCCTTACTTAATTCAGCTAGATTAAGTTTTACTGTTTTATCATTATTCATATTTTTATTATATCAGACCTATTTTACAAAATGCATTTATTTTCCAGCGTATTTCATGATTATAAGCTCTACCGCAAGCTTTTCATCAAGCCTTCCCGTTTTAAACTTCTCTTCAAAATCAGCGGCATCATTAAGAAGATTTGTAATTTCTTTATCGGAGAAATTGCCTGCAAGCTGCATAGTGCGTCTTACAGCAAAATCCGGCATGCCAACCTTTCCTGCTATAGTTGAAGCGTTGTTTCCAAAGCCGGATAGCTCCTTCACTACCTTCATTTGTCTGAACTGGCGAACAATCATAGTAAGGATTCTCATAGGAGGCTCCTTAGCAGAAAGCATATCCTGATACAAATCCATTGTTTTTACCATGTCCTTAGCAGAGATAGCATTAAGCATATCAAAAATCTTAGTTTCTACCTTGGCTATACATATAGCATTAACATCATCAATGGTAATCTGATTTCTATCTCCTACATATGTAATAAGCTTTTCTAACTCTCTGGACATGTTATCCATTGATTCATGGGTCATATTTAAGAACTGGCTCCAGGCATCCTTTTTCATCTGCTTGCCAGCCTCATTTAGCTGAGCACCTACCCACTTGGCAAGAACAGCCTCATTTGGCATATTGATTTCTATATCACGGCCTTCAGCCTTAGCAGCCTTGTATAGCTTTCCTCTCTTATCTGCAGTTGGCTCTACAAAGATAAATACTGTAAATTCAGGAATTGTAGAAAGATAATTACCTAAATCCTCAGGCATCTTTTTTCCAAAGCCACTGTTTTCTATAAGAATCACTCTATGCTCAGCAAAAAAAGGCATCGTCTCTGCCTGATCTATAATCTGGGCAGTGTTGATACCATTGTCCTGATACTTTGAGAAATTCATATTATCCCCATCATTTACAAGAGCTGCTATTAGCTTGTTCTTGTATTGAAGCTTAAGATAATCTTCCTCTCCATATATCAAATATAAATTCTTAAATTGTCCGTTTGCTATGTCTTCATCTATTCTTCTCATAGATAAAAGTATAGCCTAAATTATGGTTTACTACTAGTGAATTTTGCAAAGAAATATTTAGACTTCTGCATCAAAATTCATGCCTGCAAGCAATCCAGAATCAGCATCTTTTCTATTCTTTTGATATGGATTATCTTCGTTTGGATAAGCAATCTTGGTGGAAGTTGTACCACCGGAGACGTAAGTCTTACCACATTCAGGACATACTGCAGTGTGTATTGCAACTGTTGCCTGTAACACTTTTCCGCCAGCTTCCTTAGCCTTATCATAGGCATTGCTAACATGCTCCTGCTCATGGCCTCTTACTCTTGCTCCAGCTGCTTCTGGCGCAATATGAGCTGCCGACTTAAATGAAACCTGTTCATCTGAACCATCCTGATATGTCCGGCTAGCACAGGTAGCGCACTCAACCAGGCCTGCAGAAATAGCCTGCCTACGATTAGTGTATTTAGATGCCTGAGCCTCTGTGCCACCATTTGCTACTATTTCACGCCCTAGCGAACTAAGCGGCTTAGAATAAGAGCTGCCATAGAAACTATTATTTAGATTATTAGATAGCTGAATCGGCATAAGCACCTCCAAAATCCTGTGCCTATAATTAATGTAATAATAACATCTAATTAAGAAATATCTATGAACTAATCTAAAAAATTATTAAATTCAGGGATAAAGCTTTCCTTTGCCACCGCCCTATCCTGTATAAAAGCATTTTCCACCCCTAAATCGATAGCATAGTTTATAAGGCTATCATATTCCCTTTTAGTGACTCTACGGTTTAATTCAGGGTATTTTGAGGCTATATGGGGCATTGGCGTATACTGACTCATCATACTAATGTAGATTCTGTCACCGAAGGTTTCATATAAATATTTAACTATGTTCTTGGCATCCTTCACATGCCCTGGAAGCAATAATTGACGAACGATAACTCCTGATTTGATAAAGCCATTATTATCAAATTGAAGCTTACCGCATTGGCGCACCATCTCGGCAATTGCCTTTTTTGCTACATCAGGGTAATCTTTGGCATGAGAATACTTCAAAGCCAATGAATTATCCATATATTTAAAATCAGGTAAATACGTATTTACGATACCTTCTAACAGCCTAAGGCTTTCAACCGTCTCATATCCACTGGTATTGTATATGATTGGAATATTAAGCCCATTTTTTCTTGCAATAGTTACCGATTCTACAATCTGAGGAATGTAATGGGTACCTGTCACAAGATTGATGTTGTTAGCACCTTGGTTTTGCAAGTCAATATAAAGCCCGGCTAACTCTTCAATTGTAATTTCCTGCCCTACTTTACCATGGCTAATTTCTTCGTTCTGACAAAAAACGCAGTGGAGACTGCATCCCGAAAAGAATACAGCTCCACTGCCATTATTACCAGAAATGCATGGTTCTTCCCAAAAGTGAAGGGCTGCTCTAGCTACCTTCACTTTGGCTGAAACCTGACATACGCCAAGAGTGGTGTTGCGGTCAATGTTGCAGGCTCTTGGGCATAAGTTGCATTTTTCATACATATAGTTAACACCTCATCCGACTCCTTCGGAGCCACCTTCCCCTCAAGGGGAAGGCTTAGTTATGTCCTTTTGTTTTGATTTCGTTAACAATAAGATCTACGAACTCGTCAAACTTAACTGTTGTAGTGCCCTGCTCGCCGTGAAGTCTGTATGAAACAGTGCCCTCAGCCTCTTCATTCTTACCAAGAACTGCAAGATAAGGAACCTTCTGAATCTGAGCTTCACGCATCTTGTAACCAAGCTTTTCTGAACGTGTATCAAACTCAACACGAACATCTGCATCAGCAAGTGCATCAACAAGCTTCTGTGCATAAGCATTAAGACCTTCATCATCATTCTTAACAGGAAGAACCTTAACCTGTGTAGGTGCAAGCCAAAGTGGAAGGTTACCCTTTGTCTCCTCAAGAATGTAAGCCATGAATCTATCAAGTGAACCAAGGATAGCTCTGTGGATTACTACAGGTGTCTGCTTGTTAGAATCAGCATCTGTGTATGTAAGGTCAAACTTAGCTGGTAAGCAGAAATCAAGCTGGCAAGTAGAAAGTGTGATTTCGTTACCAATAGCTGGCTTAACATTAACGTCAAGCTTTGGTCCGTAGAATGCAGCCTCACCAATCTCCTCTGTGAACTCGATGCCGATTTCTGTAAGAGTCTCACGAAGAGCCTGCTCTGCTGTGTTCCACATCTCATCATCCTGATGATACTTCTTTGTATCAGCTGGGTCACGAAGTGAAAGAACGCATCTGTAATCTGTGATACCAAAATCCTCGTATGTGCTAAAGATAAGGTCGCATACGCTCTTAACCTCAGACTTAATCTGCTCCTGTGTACAGAAGATGTGTGAATCGTTCTGGCAGAAGTGACGTCCTCTTTCGATACCCTTAAGAGTTCCTGATGACTCAAAACGGAAATCGTGTGCGATTTCAGCGATGCGAATAGGAAGCTCCTTATATGAATGTGGTCTATTTGCAAAGATTCTCATGTGGTGTGGGCAGTTCATAGGACGAAGAACGAAGTTCTCTCCCTCAACCTCCATAGCTGGGAACATGTTCTCCTTATAGTGATCCCAGTGACCTGATGTCTGGTAAAGCTGAACTGTACCAACACATGGTGTCATAACGTGAAGGTAACCAAGCTTACGCTCCTTGTTACGGATGTAGTTTTCAAGTTCTGTCCAGATTGTGTAACCGTTTGGAAGGTACATTGGAAGTCCCTTACCAATTAAATCGTCAGACATGAAAAGCTGCATATCCTTACCGATTTTACGGTGATCACGCTCTTTAGCCTCCTCTAAAAGTGCAAGGTGCTCATCAAGCTGCTCCTGTGTTGGGAAGCAAACACCGTATACACGGTTAAGTACCTGATTGTTAGCATCACCCTTCCAGTAAGCACCAGAGTGCTTAACAAGCTTGAAGTAACGGCACATCTTAACGTTATCTACGTGTGGTCCACGGCATAAATCTGTGAAATCGCCCTGGTCATAGCAAGAAATTGTCTGAGTATCCTCATCCATGTTGTTGATAAGGTCTACCTTATATGGATCATCCTTAAACATCTCTAAAGCTTCAGCCTTTGAAATCTCACGACGATAAATCTTGCAGCCAGACTTAGCAACCTTCTTCATTTCCTTTTCAATCTTAGCAATGTCTTCATCTGTAAGCATAACATCGCCAAGATCCATATCGTAGTAGAAGCCTTCCTCTACAACTGGACCAACCCAAAACTTAGCGTTTGGATAAAGATGCTTTACAGCCTGTGCCATCATGTGTGCACATGAGTGATTGAGAGTGTTTAATGACTCATCTTCTTTGAAATTAACCATGATTTTCTCCTTTTTCTAATGAATGAATTTAAGTAACTACTTGTACTAAGGGTGCAAAATAAAAAACCCCTAGGAAAAGCTATTTCTAGCTTTCCTAAGGGTACAAAATTCAAAAGGATACTCGCCCATCTAAAAATTGCCTTCGGCAATGGGCTCGTCATGTTCACGATTTCTGTAATTTCATTACACAAATCGTGAAATTTTGCACGGTTCCACCTTAGTGTTTCACTCATTTTGTCTTTAACGGAACTACCCGGAGACGCTTCGGAATTAATCCTTCTACGTTCAGCTCGAGAATGGTGTTCATATAAGCTTCCACTAGACGCTTCCAGCCTAGGCGTCCTCTCTCTTAGCTTCTGCAAATACTACTGTTTCTGTCATCGCTTTTCGTGGTTTATACTACCACAAATCATAGAATTAAACAAGCGTCTGCCCGCTTAATAACCTATTAGATTTGTTCGAAATTAACGTGGTCTTCTACAAAATGCTTTGTTGTTGCACCTTTGTCTGAATCGCTGCAACATGGATCCGCTGCCTTTGTAACAGGCTTCTTTTCAGTAGACTTGTCAACTGGAGTGTTGTTGCCAAATCCAAGCATCTCTGTCTTAAATGTAAGATCAGCAGCCGCACTTGCAAGGTCTGTAGGAACAACAATCTTTGTAGCACGTCCATCTCCCATCTTCTCAAGTGCTTCAAGCTTCTTTATAAGAAGAACTCTCTCATCAATGTTGGCATCCTTAAGCATCTCAATACCACGAGCCTCTGCTTCATAAACAAGGCGAATAGATTCTGCCTCACCAGTTGCTCTTGCAATAGCAGCATCTCTTTCAGCCTCTGCCTTAAGAACTAATGCCTGCTTATCACCCTCTGCTCTAGTAATAGATGCCTGCTTGTGACCTTCTGCCTCAAGAAGAGTCTCACGACGATCACGCTCTGCCTTCATCTGCTTTTCCATTGAACGCTGAATTTCTTCAGGTGGGATGATATTCTTAAGCTCAACACGGCCTACCTTAATACCCCATGGGTCAGTGGCTTCATCAAGGATTCCCTGCATTCTAGCATTTATGTTATCACGTGATGTAAGTGTCTGATCAAGCTCAAGTTCACCAACAAGGTTACGAAGAGTTGTTGCTGTAAGATTTTCAAGAGCAAGAATTGGACGCTCAGCACCATAAGCGTAAAGCTTAGGATCCTGAACCTTGAAGTAAACTACAGTGTCGATTTTCATAATAACGTTATCCTTTGTGATAACATCCTGTGGTGGAAAATCTGCTACCTGTTCCTTCAAAGAAACCTTTTTTGAAACCTTATCAACAATAGGGATAATTACATGGAAGCCTGGGCCTAAAGTATCATTATATCTTCCCAATCTTTCAATAACGTAAACATATCCCTGTGGAACAATCCTTATTCCAGTTCCAACAAGAATAAGAATAATTACAAGTAAAACTATAACAAATCCTGTCATAAGTAATACCTCCTAAAAATATTTGATATTAATAGTCTATTATTTTCCTCACACAAATGCAATGTGTATATTTAGATTTTCAATTTATTTTACTGGAACGCAATGCTTATCATTAATATCGCATACTTTCTGCACTCTTCTTCTGTATTTCTCTTCCATTAAAGGCTCTGTATTAAGCCAGGTCTTAACAATCTCCATAGACATAAGACCACCTATAATCTTTGCGCCAAGGCATAAGATATTAGAATCAGTATGCTGCCTTGCAAGTGTAGCGCAAAGTGGATCCTGACATACAGCTGCATAGCAGCCATTAATCTTGTTAGCAATTAACGCACTACCGTAACCTACTCCATCGCAAAAAATTCCTCTATCACATTCCCCCTTTGCTACAGCAAGTGCAGCTGGGTATACAAAATCAGACAAATCGCAGCTATTTTCATCGTAGGTTCCAAAATCCTCTACCTCATAGCCTTCGCTTAATAGATAAGCCTTGATTTCTTCTTTCATCTGAGTTCCTGCATGATCGTTTGCCATTGCAATTTTCATT
>NZ_JAFUSK010000016.1 GCF_017471675.1 Pseudobutyrivibrio sp. | reverse complement strand
CGTAGCTCAGAGGCTTTTTGACATGCAGGAGTACTACGATAACCTCAATAAAATACAAAAGGAGCTCATAAAAATGAGAGTGGCCTGAGGAATACAATATTAACTGAAAGATGAATTTACACACAAATATGGACTTGACTAATTCTGGAGAAAATATACTCGAAATCATCCCTTAGCAGGCCTTATCTATAAAAATGAGTATGACTAATGTGAAAAATCGCAAAAATATACTCGATACAGCTGTATCCCAGCTGCTCACACCTGATTTCCAGTATATTTTTGAAAAAATTCACATTAGTCATACTCATTTTGCAGTGGCAGGCTTTTTTAGCGTCTTATTGGGTTTGACTTTTGCAAAAATGGGGCGATTATATACTAAGTTTTATCAATGCCTTTATCTCATCCACTGTAGGCATTACCTTTAGGGCGCCGCGTCTAGTGGTAATGATAGATGCTGCTGCATTTGCCCATGTTAGCATGTCCATCAATGATTGCTCATCATAATTATCTATGCCCACTTTCAAAACAGAGTTAAGAACTGATGCCATAAAGGTATCCCCAGCGCCTGTGGTTTCGATAGTGTTTTCATTTAAAAATGGGTCACATTTTACCACCATATCATCATAAAGAGCGTAGCTTCCTTCGCGTCCAAGTGTAGCGCATACCAGCTTGATGCCATACTTTTCTTTTATACATTTGGCACCTTCTAATACATCAGATTCACCTGTAAAAAAGGTCACCTCATCATCAGAGATTTTTAGGATGTCGCATTGCCTAAAGCCATAGTCCATCTTCTCCTTAGCTATTTTAAGACTAGACCATAGTGGAGGACGCAGGTTTGGATCAAAACTAATAAGAAGCCCTGCCTCCTTAGCCTGATTTATGGCGTACACTGTGGCTTGCTCCACACTAGTATGTGTCATGGACAGTGTGCCAAAATGAAAGATTTTTGACGCCCTAATAAGAGAAACATCTACCTCCTCAGGGCGCAGCATTACATCTGCTCCGGGGTTCCTGTAAAAAGAAAAATCCCTATCACCATCTTCGTATGTATGTACAAATGCAAGTGTGGTATGTACCTCATCATCAAAGCACAGATTAGAAACATCGATTCCGATTTCCTTAACAGTGTCTGCTAACATGTGCCCGAAATTATCATTTCCCACCTTGCCAATAAAAGCTGTTGACTTTCCGTAATTTTGAAGCATGGAAAGCACATTGCATGGTGCCCCGCCTGGGTTTGCTTCTAAGATAGGGTTGCCCTGTTCACTAATTCCATTTTCGGTAAAATCAATCAAAAGCTCTCCAATAGCAACAACATCTGCACTCATTAAAACAATCCTTCCTCGAAATCATATTTTGTAATGTCCATTACCACAGTCTCATCCGACATAAAAGTGATTTTATCTGCAGCTATATCTGTATCTATTTTCATAGATGCTGCCTGTTTTCCTTCATTTACAAATACTTCTAAGGTGAATCTGTCGATAATAATTCTAAGTTCGATTGTCCCGTCCATAAAATCTACCGAAAATTCCCTTTCCGATAATGATGAATTTCTTACACCACTATTTGTTCTATCTAACTTGATGGTTCCACGTTTTGAATCCACCTTAATTAGAGTTTCATGAACATCATCTTTTGCAAGCTTCATTGTAAAACAATAATCTGATTCTAGTTTCTTAAGGCTTAAGCTTATATCAATTATTCTTCCGCTTATCTCATCAAGTGATTGCTCCTCTTGAACATGAATACAATTATATGTCACTTCGTTTATACGATAATTATCAAGCTCCTTAATAGGCTGCTGATACACATGACCATCCTTAATCTCAAGCTTTCTAGGAAGTGTCATTGTAGAATAATAATCATGCAAATCATTTCCACAATTAACTGTCTCCCAGTTTTGCATCCAGGCAATCATTACTCTTCTGCCATCAACGGTTTCAATAGTCTGAGCCGCATAAAAATCTGGTCCAAAATCAATAGGCAAAACTGTCTGCCTATCAAAATCTAAAAAGCCTTCGCCCTCTCCAATCAAGAAGAAATTGTTAAACCCAGGGAAAATATTATCTCCCTTTCCTTCAGTTTCCTGAGGGCTTACAATAAGCACCTTTTTATCATCAAGTGCAAAATAATCAGGGCATTCCCAGATTCTTCCCACCTGATTATCCGAGCGGTCTAGCACCTTGTTAAAGCTCCATGTGATTGCATCATCACTTTCGTATACAAGAATCTGTCCGCTTCCATCTGGATGTCTATTGATAGCAAAACAATAATACTTGCCGTCATATTTTATAATCTTTGGGTCTCTAAAATCATGCCTATCCCCACCTGCAGGGATCATATCAGTAGAAATTACAGGATTAGAGCTTACCTTTTCAAAATTCACGCCATCTCCTATAGCAACACTTTGCTGCTGATAATCCCGGATTTCACCATCACTATCTTCCCTTCTAAGGACACTTGTGTACATGAGCAATAGCTTACCATCATCAAGCTCTATAGCGCTACCTGAAAAGCATCCATCCTTATCATATTCTTCATCTGGTGCTAACGCACATGGCAGGTACTCCCATTTGATTAAATCCTCAGATGTGCTATGTCCCCAGTGCATTGGGCCCCAGTGGTTATTGTATGGATGATATTGGTAAAACAGATGATATTTATCACCAAATCTGCTAAAACCATTTGGGTCATTTATCCAGCCCACTGTTCCAGTTAAATGGAACAATGGACGGATATCTTTTTTATCTTTAGCTAAATAGTTATTCTCGTAGTCTCTCGCTTCCTGTAATTTCTTGCTAATCATTATATCTATCCTTATTCTTTTATATTATGACTCTTATTCTGATAAAAAAACATCCTTCCATTTCATTCTCAGGATGTTTTAAACAATATTCGGAATCTCTTGATTTTTCTATGAAAAATCAATCTTCCTCATATTGTTAGGAGTCATAAGTCAAAATGAGATTTTAACAAGTTAAAACTCATTTTTGACTTTTGACTCTTTTATCATTACATTGCTTCTTTATATCTGTCGTATGCATCCTGATATACCTTAAGTAATTCCTGCATACCACAGCTGTTGTTAAGCATATCAACATAAGCTTCCCACTCTTCATCTGTAGGGCCGCCTTCCTTAAGCCATAAGCCTTCCTGCTCGCTTACCGCATTTTCGAAGTCAGTTCTATAAGTATCAATTGTTTCAAGCTCATCTGTTGTGAATACACAGTCGATAGGATATACGCTTGTATCCTTTACCTGTGGCATCCAGTAATCGTAGAGGTCTGTTAAACGCTCGATTGCTCTGTCTTCCATATTAAATGTTGAAGAATAGTAATCTGAAAGAATAAGCTTAGGACCTGCAACCTCGTAATAGCCCTTAAGCTCGCCTGCACCCTTGCCATACTCTGCTTTTGCCTGTTCTTCTGTAATAGAGTTCCATACTCCATTCTCGTCCTTGTCCTTGAAATATACTCCTATAGGACCATACTGAAGCTGCATTACAGTCTCTGGCTCATACCACTTATCATAGAATGAAAGTAAAGCTTCTGGATTACCACAGGCACTTGTTACTGAAAGATTTCCTGAGTTGGTACCGCCGCCTGTTCTGATTGTTACATTGCTTTTGCCTTCATACTTTGTTCCTTCTGGACCTGTAAGGATTGGAAGGAATACATAATCCTCAGCGTAATCGCCCATAAGCTCCTCGATGTACCACCATGTAGAAACGCCTACATAACCCTGCTGGCACTTTGCCATAAGCTGTGTATCATCCTGTGAGAAGATTTCCTGGTCAATAAGACCTTCCTTTTACCAATCACTGAAATATGTAAGTGCATCACGGTATTCCTCGTTGTCACAAACAAAATCAACCTTGCCATCAGAATTTAAAACTAAATCGTTGCAAACATCATTAATCCAGTTTGTAAATCCAAAGCCAGCATAGAATACATTCTGACCCCAGCACCACTGATCAAAACCAGTAGACATTGGGATTGTTGAACCTGCTGGTGCGCCATATGTCTTTGCTGCCATATCATTTTCTCTGAATGCCTCAAGGGCTACCTTAAGTTCATCAAGTGTAGATGGCACCTCAAGACCAAGCTCATCAAGCCACTTCTTATTAATCATAGAAAACTGTGGCACTGAGAAGATTGAATAATCCTCATCCTTACCGATACCTGCTGTACCCATCTGCTCTGCTGATGGAAGACCATAGATGCTGCCGTCTTCCATTGTAATAGCAGCCTTAATCTCTGGATTCTCTTCAAGGATAGCTGTAAGATTAGGCATTGTATCTGCATTTATATAATCTGTTAAGTCAATAAATGTTCCATCACTTCCATAGTTTGCAAGATCATAGTTAGAAAATCCAACGCCCTGATATGCATCAGGCAAATCTCCACCTGCAATTTGAATATTAACCTGTTCTTCAAGAGAATCACTCATGGTGTTCCATGTAATCTTAATTCCCTGCTCTTCCATAAGGCTATTAAGAACCTCATTATCATCATAGCCTGGTGACAAAGCAGACTGTCCACCTACAATTGTAAAATCAGTCTGATTTTCATCTTTTTTCGCTGTCCCCCCACCACAAGCAGTTAGTGACATAAGCATTGTGGCAATCAAAATTCCTGATACTACTTTCTTTTTCATACGTTCTCCTTTCGAATTAACCTTTTACTGCGCCTGCCATCATACCCTTTTCAAAGTACTTCTGTACAAATGGATAGATGATAAGCATTGGAGCTGCTGCAACTACAATTGAAGCAAACTTTATCATTTCAGTCAGTTTGTTCAGTTCAGCATAGCCACCTGAGATGGTGCTGGCCTGTGTAGCACTGGCAGAGCTTTTAATAAGAATATTTCTAAGTACAAGTGGAAGTGGTGCCATCTCTGGCTTTGGCAGATAAATCAGTGCCGTAAACCAATCATTCCAATATGCAACCATAGAAAACACAACCATAACAGACATAATAGGCATTGATAGTGGTATTACAATCTTTAGGAATACCTTCAGCTTGTCACAGCCATCTATCTGAGCAGCTTCGATAAGTTCATGAGGAATGCTTGTCTCAAAATAATTTCTAACAAGAATCATATTGGCAACAGATACGCCACCTGGAATAAACAGTGACCACATATTTCCAATAAGTCCTGTATCCTTAACAATCAAATATGTAGGAATCAATCCACCACCAAAGTACATTGTGATTATGAAGAAGAGACTGATATATTTTCTTCCTGGCAAATCCCTCTGAGCAAGTGGATATGCTGTTAAATAGAGCATAGTCACAGAAAAGATTGTACCTATAATGGTATATTTGATTGAATTAATATATCCCGTGTATAAGCTGGGATCTGAGAAGACGGCTTTATAGCCCTTTAGTGAAAAATCACTTGGTAGAAGGAAGGTTTTCCCAGCATATACATCATACGGATTTGAAACTGAAGCTACTAATACGTAGTAGAGAGGATAAGCTATGATAATCATGAGAGCGATTATTATTACAAGTAGAATGATATCGCTCATTTTGTCTGATAAGCCTAATTTACTATTTTTCTTCATATCTATAATCTCCTAAACAAAATCTACATCAGAATGCTTTGTTGCAATTCTATTTACTATTATCAAAAGAATAAGATTAATAACTGTATTAAAAAGTCCTACCGCTGTGGAATAACTGTATTTAGCATGCTCAATACCCTGTTCGTAAACATATACTGAAATAACATCTGATGCTGCCTTATTAAGATCAGTCTGAAGCAACCATACCTTTTCAAAACCGATGTTCATAAGTGCACCTGCACTCATAATCAGATTAAGTATTGCCATTGGAAGGAGCGCTGGAATATCAATATTAACGATTCTCTGCCATACACTTGCTCCGTCTACCTTTGCCGCTTCATACAATGATGTATCTACTGTTGCAAGCGTAGCCAGATAAATGATGCAACCCCATCCAGCATGCTGCCAAACTTCTGACACGATGTATATAGTTCTGAAGGCTGATGCTTCTGTAAGGAAATCAATCTGTGTCCCCATCAGAAGATTAAGCAATCCACCTGAAGGAGAAAGAAATATTTTTATCATACCGCAAATAACCATTGTGGAAATGAAATGTGGCGCATAAAAAATGGTTTGTGCCAACTTTCTTAGCTTTAAAAATCTAAGCTGATTCAAACAAAGTGAAACGATAATTGGAATAGGAAAACTCCAAAGTAAAGTAAATGCACTAAGAAGAAAGGTGTTCTTTATCATTCTCATACAATTCGGAGAACTAAAAAACTTCTCAAACCACTGCAATCCTACCCATTCACTTCCTGTGATTCCACGACTTGCTTTGAAATCTCTAAACGCGATTTGGATACCATACATAGGAATGTATTTGTAAATAAATGTGATTACCACTGGTATCAAAAGCAATAAATACATTTGCCAGTTAGCCTTAATGCGCTTCTTCATAAAATCCTCCTGTGAAACGTTTCATTATCTTTTAAAATATAAACGCCCGATTGACTGGGCGATATTTTTTTCGTGAAACGTTTTATTGATAGTTAATAAAATAGCATTAGGGCTCTCTGGTGTCAATCAGTTTTGCTGATTCCCTTTTAATTTGTGGGTTTCTACAAATCTAATAGTTAAATTTTGTGCATATTTTTTCCGCTTTACTATAGGGCCTATTTATACTAATATAGTAGTTGTTTGTGAAATGTTTCACTTCTATTTCACATTGTTTCATTTAATTATTATGGGAGATAAATATGAGTAAGAGTACTAAACAACCTACCATGAAGGATGTTTCCCGCCTGGCTGGTGTATCCCTTGGCACGGTTTCAAAGGTTTTCAACGGAATCCCCGTTGGTGATGAATACAAATCAAAGGTAGAGGCTGCTGCCAAAGCCTTAGGCTATCAGGTAAATGTTTATGCAAGAGGCCTTCGTGCCAGCAAGACAAACACTGTGGCTGTAATCCTTCCTAATGTAATCAATCCATTCTATTCTAATATGGCTGATTACTGCTGTCGCAGGCTTAACGAAAAGGGGTATCGTATGCTTCTTTCCACCACATCCTACGACCCTGACACAGAACAGGCCTGTGTGGATATGGTTCAGCAGAACAAGGTAGACGGAATAATAGCCATCACCTACAATCCTAAGCTGGAGGTTAACGAGGACATTCCTTTTGTTATCATAGACAGAAAGTTCCACGCCAACATTCCTTGCGTTTCCTCTGACAACTACACCGGCGGTCAGCTGGCGGCTGAAAAGCTTATTGAAAAGGGCTGTAAAAAGCTTCTGTTTCTCGGCATTTCCTCACATGTTCCAGGCGAGGCAGACAAACGAAGCGTTGGCTTTGAAAACTACTGCAACAGCCAAGGTGTAGGATGCACCATCCACCGTGTTTGGGATGAGGATGGCATAGATGAAATATTTAGCTTTGTAGACGACTCCACCACAAAGGGCAAATTTAAATACGATGGTATATTTTGCGCTACTGATGCGCTAGCTGTTCAGATTATAGACCGCCTAAATAAATTAGGCGTATCAGTTCCAAAGGATGTTCAAATTATCGGATACGACGGAATCAAAATCTTCGGCTTGGACAAATATCCATGTTCAACTATAGAACAACCCCTAGAGCAAATGGCCACCACCGCTGTGGATATTCTATTAAGCGACAAAGACAGTAACCATCCTGCACTTATCTGCCTTCCTGTTAGATACTGTGAAGGCGGCACCACTAAATAAAATAGCCATCTCCCACGTTACATGGGAGATGGCCCTTTTTATTTTATGGTCTGAATAATCTTTCAAATATAGATCTAATAGATTGAATTAGTAGATTGAACAGCTGAGTAATAACCTCTATAACCTCTTCAACTGCCTCAGCCACCTTGTCCTTACTGATTTTATCATCATCTGGATTAGATGGTTCATCAGTGCCAGAGTCATCACCTGGTGTTACTATCGGCTCATCTGGG
>NZ_JAFUSK010000015.1 GCF_017471675.1 Pseudobutyrivibrio sp. | reverse complement strand
CGTAGCTCAGAGGCTTTTTGACATGCAGGAGTACTACGATAACCTCAATAAAATACAAAAGGAGCTCATAAAAATGAGAGTGGCCTGAGGAATACAATATTAACTGAAAGATGAATTTACACACAAATATGGACTTGACTTATATTTTCATAAATCTTCACATCCTATATACCATTTTTCATTTTTTCCTCTGTTTTTTCTTTAAAACAAGTATATATATATTAAATTTCACACTTTATATACTAATTTCATCAAACGCCCCGATTAAGCCCTGGCAGAATGCTGTTTCAAATAACAAAAAAACAAGCCAATCAGTATATCGTTATAAATAAATGCTATTTAGGATAAAATTTTACGCTTGTAATGTTATTTCTTTTGTGCTATATTATCACACGAATCGTTTTTATCTATATTTGACATTTCGTCAAGGTTTTCCATTTTTGGTAAGTGCAAGTGATTCCAAAAAAATGTGAATCAATCAATTTGGGAAAGAAAGGAGTGTTGTAAATAGAGCAAAAAGAAAAAATACAACAATTATTAAACACATTAAAAAAACTGAATAGAGCTTATAACTCGTTACCCGAAGGACATATTTCTATTAGTCATTCAGGAAACAATTACAAATGGTTTTACTCAACAGATAACTACACTCGCTATTTAAAGAAATGCGAATTTAAGTTAGCTAGAAAACTGGCTATAAAGAAATACATAAAACTAAAATCTGCTGTTATAAAATCCCAGATTAAAGTTTTATCTAAATCTAATGCCGTATTAGATAAGCCAAAGGAGCGCCTATCCAAACTCCTCTTGGACCCGGCCTACATAGAACTGCTTTCAGATTACTTAAAGCAGAATACTTTAGAGGCGGCATATTGGATGGAGGCAGATTATCCTAAAAGTAAAAGCTATCCAGAGGCACTAACCCATCCTACTGTTGGAGGAATTATGGTTAGGTCTAAGTCGGAATCAATGATTGCTATTGCTTTAGCAGAAAACAATATTCCGTTCAGATATGAAAATCTTTTATCAATAGACAATATTACCATTGCCCCTGACTTTACCATATTGCATCCAATTACAAATAAAATTTATTATTGGGAGCATTTTGGGTTGCTTGATAACGAGGCATATCTAGAAAACTTTGCGGCAAAAATCAAAACCTACGCAAAAGCCAATATTATTCTTGGAGACAATCTTATAGCCACATTTGAAACTTCGGAAAATCCCCTTAGTTATAACACCATTAGTAACATTATAGAACAGTATTTGATTTAAAGGAGAAAAGTTAAATGAAAAAGAAACATAAATACACAAGGGAGGAGTCTACCCTTTTACAGGAAATTGTTAGAACCTACAGATATCCAGATGGCACGCTAAATGGAATTGCAGTGTTCATATCAACTTTGGCACTGGTGCTGCTTTTGATATTTGGGCATTTTACAATAAATGGAATTAAGCGCCTTACAGGATTAAATAAGGTATCTGCATCAGAGCTTGATATGTCAGGGATTGAGCAATATATAACTGAAACATATTTGGATGCAATTGAAGATTATTCAGATAAAAAAATAGATCATGAAACAGCTAAGAAAAGAATCCTAAAGCAGTTAGCTGCATATATAAATTCCTCTTCAGCTTTTACAAATGAGCAAAAGGATGCGATCAAGACCAGTATTGAAGAATACTTAAATACCATTAGCCTGGATGAGTATATGACTGAAAATACAAAATCAGTTACTGAGATAAAATCTTCCTTTGAAAAATATGTAAAAGAAAACGAATCCACTGTTAACTTAATAAAGACTTCCTTAAAGGATGAAATAAATAACAATAAGAATTTAACTGATGAAGAGCTTACAAAGCTAAATGAGCTCTATGACAAAATAAAAAAATTAGAGGCAAGTGATATAAATCAGGTAAATAGCCAAATCAATGATGTACACGATGAATTAAGCCAGAATATTACCAATAATTACAACTCATTCATCTATAAGATATATGATGGCATTGAGGATTGGAGTGCTGATAACAGCTATGTCCCTAACACATATATCATGTACAAGAATGTGCTGTACAGAAATATCACCGGAAATAATACAGATAAATCACCTGCCGAAGATAAGGATAATTGGCAGGAAGCCTCTATAACATCGGTAATCAGCAATAATTACCAATCATTTATAAATGCAGTTGGAGCAAATGATTACAATCCTTCCAAGTCTTACCAGGCTGGAGATTACATAATTTACAACAATAGCATATATAAAAATATAACAGGAAATAACGGCACACCAGGTGCTTCTGATGACTGGGAAGTGTATTCAATAACTGATTGCATGGACAAGATTTCCTCTGACTTAAAAGAAATGGAATTAAAAAACTCTAACGACTTAACTGCATTAAACAAAAGCCTGATTGACCTTATTAACAATAATCAGTCCCTTACCCAAAATCAAAGGGATGAAATGCTAAACCTGATTAATTCAAACTCCGACGCCTCAACAAATTCTTTAGATGAGCTTCATAAGAAATTAATAAATATCATTAATTCAAATGAAACTTCCAACTCTAATGAGCGGGATAAATTGGTTAAACAGCTGGATGCACTTTCAGGTAATACTGCATCTCACATGGATGATTTAGGACAGCGAATTTCTGAATTGGAGAAGCGCACCACCTCTTACAATGAGCTAGGTAACCCTATTGAATTTAAGTTTGGCTACGAGCGTGGAACCTATGGATACTATTTGACCGATGGCACATTTAAGCCATTTTAGCAAAAGGAGAATATAAATAAATGAATCTTAGAAAATTAATTACACTGCTACTTACAATTTCTATTTGCACTATGTGCAGCCCTACTTTGCATGCTTTTGCCTCTGAATCATCTGAAGATGTACCTGAGAAGCAAAGCACCAGTAACTTAGAATCTGAAGATAATTTGGATAAGGCTGATAATGAATCCATTGATAATAAAGATGATGTATATCCTGAAAAAGACAAAGAAATAACCCAAGAAGATAATCAGGCTAACACTCAAGCTGCAAATGAAGAAATGAATGATAACACAATGTCTGAGCCTGCTGAATCAGAGACTCTTGATGAATCGGAAGCGCTTGATGAATCCGAGGAACTTGATGGATTAGATGATGAAGAAAAAAAAGATGTGGATGAATCAGAAATCAAAAGCTCACTGGTTATCGAAATAAGGCACTACAAGGAAACCGTTATCACTATTGATGATTACCAGTTTACACTTGAAGGCTCCGGCGAATATATGGATTATGATGAAACTCAGATTTCTACATCAGAAAAGCTTTATTATTCTGACTTTGTAAGTGCTGCTGCAGACCAGGAGGATAGCCATTCATTCTATAGAAATTCTATTGACTATAGCTTGTTTAAAAATCTTAATGGAATCGAGGAGGTATATTCTGATTTACGCGAAAGAGATGCTATTCCTGCCGATGCACATTTAATTATTTATGAAAAGGATGGTGCTGTAGAAAGCTATTCTATTACCAACCAGACAATATAAAGGAGAATAAATTTTGAAAAAGTATAGACTTATAAAAAACGCTATTACTTCCGTTCTAATGGCATCAACCATCTGCGTTTCCTCATTTGCTCCAATCCATGCAAATGCAAATGAGGCTGCTGACAATGTTCAGACTGCCAGCCTATATATTCCTAATTATGTTCCATTCAGATCACACTATAGTTCATACCTTTCCACATTTAGCTGTGGAAAGGGTGAGGTGATTAAGAAGGTGTGGGAAAACCTATTCTACGAAGAGCTTAACTGGAATAGCTCTCACCCATCCTTCTATGATAGCAGCTATGATAAATGGTCTGATAAATACTACGATGATTATAATGGTCTTGGTGGAACCAAGCCTAACTCAAAGGGTATGCAGATTACATTTTCAGGGGGAGATTTTGAGGCATATTTTGGCAATACCTTAGAGCATAATCCTGAGTTTCTTGGAGAGATGCTTGGATTAGACGGCTTTAACAAACCATCAGAAACAGATGAAGAAATCAACAGTCTAATGAAATATGTTATGTGCCAATATCTAAGTGAGCCATCCAAATATCCTGCTTTAGCTCTTGCTATTGTAAATCTGACTGCAGACGGTAGGTATATTGGAAAATCCAAGGATGATGCTGGTAATCTGCTAAGAAGTGGCACTTACGAAGGAACCACATTAGACTTTTTTGTTCTAACTGCAATTGCATCATACTATGAAGGGGATAATTCAGAAACATATTTATCCCAGAATCAGGTGGATTGGCTTAAGTCCTACCAAAAGGATTTGTTCAATGAGTACGTAACAAAAAGTACCACTAAAAATGATGGCAAATCCCTTGCTGCAAAATATCCTTCCATCTATGAGCTAATTGCCCGCTCTTCTTATGCAGCAAACAGTAAATCCAGTATCCATCCCACTTCAGAGTTTTTCAACTACATAGTTGAATCAGGTACAGGTGAAGGAGCCTGGTTGAACCTGATGGACAGCGTGGATATCCCCGGACTTAATAGCTACGATGATATTGGAGCAATATTTGAGTTTGCTGAAGGATATTGCCATGGCCATCAATACAAAAAAGATGAGTCTTGTCTTGATAGTAAGAATTGCTCTGGCACCGATGATGGCGGCAAGGCTACAGAGGTTGATGAGCTGGCCTATTTGATGCATTGTAATAAAGATGTGGTTAATCTTATTAAACAAAATGAATCTCTTACCAAAGCTTATTCGAACCCTTCTTCCATGGATGGTGCCTGGCTGGAAAAATACACCTATCGGCACCCTGGAAAAGGCAAGGATGCTCCAGTGCCATTTTATAATGTTTCCTGCAAAATAGTAACTGGTGGAAATAGTGATAGCGGAAATCAGGGAGCTTATGATACCAGCTACACATGGATTCATGTATCAGCTCAGACTTATGCCACTGCCACAATCACATTGGCAAAAGTAGACGAAGTGTTGGAGGATACACCACTGTCAAAAGCTACTGCTGTTACATTAAACTGGGGCGGCGGCAACAACATAAGCATGTATCAGTGGGAGGCTTATATTAATGGCAAGAGGGATACTGAGGGTAAGGTCAAAAGGTCTGGCAATACTTTTAACATAGAAAAACTCAATTGGGAAGAACGACAAAGCTGTGTAATATATGCCCATTTACATGCCAGTAGTTCATACGATCCTAATCCTTTTGACAGTGGCGATGGCAAGCCCCACAGAAGACAGGGCTGCGTAATGGCGCGTCTTTCAACATCACAAAATGCGACCTTATCAGTAAGACGTTCCGATTGTTTTATAAATGGGCATAAATGGGAGGGTAGACCGGAATGGTCTGATGATTATTCATCTGCAGTGATTAAATACAACTGTGGGAATGATGTAAAACATACTATAGAAGTTACAGTCCCAACTGAATGTGAAGACATGGGTGACTACTATCTATACACTGCATCAAGTAAATATACACCAAAAGAAGATGGAAAATACGATTCCTATTCTGTTAGAGTTTATAAAACTGCAAAAACTTCCTCTGAGACAATAGCCTTAACTAAAGATAATACGGAAGGCGCCCTTTCAAACAGAGCTGTCAGTGATTATATTGTGTATCCTGCAGGTTCTAAATCTAAGGAAACTTATAAATGTGCTTCAACCTCAATCAGCTTCGGTGTAAAAAACGGATTGATAGGTGTCGGCGCAAAATCAATAAATCTTAATATGTATGCTTCCAGGGATTTGACTAATGTATCTATTATCGTGTATTCCAAAACCGGTGAACCACTGTCTTGGAACGACCACAATAATGAACCCTTCAAATGCTATTTGTATGGCATCCCTGATTCTAAACTAAGAAATGCCTATATACAGATTTCAGCCAGCTGCAAAACCCAAAACTGGACTGAAAACTATTCTTGGCAAAAAGGTGTTACCCCTACAACTGCAATTGCGCAGCTTGGTACTAGCAGCATTACAGTATCATATTAATCCAAAGTGTTTAAGACCATTGTAAATACCATCTTCATCAAAGGCTGTAGTGACATAATCTGCTGCAGCCTTTGCTCTGTCGGTGCCATTTCCCATGGCGATTCCTACATGAGCAGCCTGAAGCATATCGATATCATTTTCGCTGTCACCAAAGGCATAGGTGTTAGCAGGGTCGATTCCCACAAGCTCGCACACCTTCATCATGCCAGTAGCCTTGTTGTGACCTGCCGGTACCAGCTCACATACATCATCATTATGAGCGATAATTGAATAATACTTAGAAAGACGATCGAAGCATTCTAATCTCTTATCCGCTGCAACGTCTGTTGCACAGGACATTTTGTTGATTACCCAATCTCCATAATAATCGCCACCAACTGTAACTAAATCCGGGCCAAGGTCTCTGCGTAAAACATTTCCGAAGTAATCATTATGATCGAATTCGTCATCATCCATATATATCTTCTTAGGTCCCTCAAGGATTGGCCTAAATCCATAGCTTCTAATCATTTCTACAGTCTTTTTGGCAAAATCCTTATCAATGACCTTTTCGTATAAAACATCTCCATTGATTTCCACATGGCAACCGCAGGAACAAACAATTCCATCAAATCCCAGGCTAAGTAAATTCTTATCCTGAATAAAAGCTCTGGCTCTACCGCTGCAAATAAATGCAAGATGCCCGTTTTCTCTAAGCTTCTTAATTCCCTCTCTGGCGCTGTCTGGAATATATTTTTCGTAATTCCAAAGAGTACCATCTATATCAAAAAATACTGCTGACTTCATAAAACCTAACTAATCCTTTTTTGTAATCTTTCTAAAGAGGGCTGTCTCCACTCTTTCTGCTCTAGTAACAAATGAAACCTGTGTATCACGTATGGTAATTACGAAGTGACCACTGATTTCATCAATCTCCTGCTCTACATAGTTCATTGTGCTGTCCTGAAGACTGCGATGAACTAAAATGTTGTGTTTGAGCAATGTGTTAATTGCCTCTGTTTCAAGGGTTGCATCAGATAGCTCCAGATATGCCTCATCCACCTTTTTATCCTTGATGAACTCTTCTATTTTATCAAGCCCTACAACAGAATCAAAGTGGTCGATGTAATCGTTATCTGCCTCATCTGTCATGGCCACACCAACTATTTCGTAATCATTTTCAAATGAACCCTTAAGCACTCGCTTGATAGTCTTCTGGGTGCTATTGCCGTCGCATACAACAATAAGCTTAGGACAAAGCTGTGAATGAAAACGGCTAAATCTAATGAAGCACTTCCATGCGCTACGCTCAAATACTATGAACAAATAACACACTGCAAAGGCTGCTGCATAAACGCTTCGTGAGAAGTTCTGGGCTGTCTTGATAGTATAAAGAACAACGGTAAAGAATGCCCATGTTACAAACACCTGCACTAGAATGCTTTGACATTCCTTGAAAAAGCTTCGCTTAATAACACCAGAGAGATTCTTGCTGATTAGAAGAATGATTAGATACACAGCAACAAGAACCACACCATAATCAAAGAACAGCTCGCCGTGATGAACTGCGCTGAACTCATAACGAAATCTTGTTACTAGCCAGTATCCAAATATCAATGCTGCCAAATCCAGCAAAATAAAATCTGCATGTTTTTTTATATAGAGTAAAGTTTTTTTCATTAACTTAATCTCCTTCAAGTTATACCCAAAGCCTGAACCATACATTGTGATGGGCTCTGGTAAAATTATTCTTTTTGTAGAAACTCATTCTTTTTATTTTGGATTTGCGGCCTATTTCTGCAAACCTAATGAGTATGTTTTTCTTATCCACTGGGATAAAATCGGCCTTAGAAAGCTCTGCAGCAAACAGCCTTGCCTCCATAACAAAGGCCTTCTTCTTAGCAAATATGCTACCATCTTTTAAATCTGCAACATTACGATTTCTTTTATCTGAATCTGTTTCTGTAGTAGCTCCCATTGTGTTGTGGCCTGTTTGCCTATAGTATACTAAAGGCTCATCTATTGCAATAACCTGTCCCATAATATCTGCTAGTGCCAGTACTAGAGCATCATGCATGGGAATATTATTAATATCAATCTCAGGTAATAGCTCTACAACCAAATCCCTAAGTGCCCTATTGAAGCACATGGTAGTTCCTGCCGCAGGATTGTCGATTAGGATTTGGGAATAGGCAGTGTTATCAGGTGTTCTTCCAATATATCGTATAAATGAATCTGAGAGTACATTAAGGCTTTCGTCTGTTACCCACATATCTGTAAAAACACATGCAGGGGTATTAATTTTTCCCAGGGCATGCAACGATTTTTCAATCTTGGTCTCATGCCAAACATCATCCTGGTCGCAGAAAAAATAAATCTCAGCCTCCACTTGCGTAAGCATCCACAAGAAATTAGCCTTAGGGCTACCAAGAGAATCACCATATAACAGCTCTATTTTTTCAGGATAATTATTACGATAAGTATTTATTATATCCAAGGTGGCATCTGAAGAACCATCATCATGAACTACTATTCTAAAATCTGAAAATGTCTGTTTAAATAGACTATCTAATTGTTGCTTTAAATATTCACTGCCATTATATGTGGCAAGTAATACTACAATATCCTTCATTATCTGTTAAAACCGTAACCCGTCCCCGTCTTTTTTTTGAACTTAAGATTATCTATAAATAATCCAAGATTAGCCAGCGAGCTTGTTATCTTGCCAAGCTTAGAGCTAGCCCTAAATTGATTCTTGTATGTAATCATTTCGTGCAGTGTGAAAATATCCTCCTGCTTAAAATAATCGCACTCTGCCAGTAAATCAAGGAAATCATATACAGATGCATCTGTGATGTTAGTATCCTTAGACAAGTTTGATTTGGTGTATCTGTGAGTATATAATGCTTTGTCCAGATAATCAAACCTGATACCAGCGGCAAGAAGTAGCAACCATAGATAATAATCGTCAGCGCCATTTTTCTGAACCAGATGCTCCTGCCAGAATGCAGGTATCACATCCTTCTTAACTAAACACTGACCTGGAGATATTATCTGGATGCCCACCCTTAGATAAGTGGTCAAATCACCTATCAGAGATTTGTGATAATCATTTCTATACCAAAGCAATTTGTTTCCATCAGATTGCTCTAGATACGCATTACATACCATTACCTGAGCAGCTTTGGTCTTAGCTGCTGCAAGCATCTGTGCAAGGGCATCTACCTCTAGCACATCATCCTGGTCTAAAAACATTATGTAATCACCAGTAGCCTTTTGTAATCCTGCTACTCTACTATAGTGAATGCCCTTATTTTCTGGATTGGTGATAACCTTAAAAAAGGACTTTTCCTCATCTGGTATCTCTAGCTTTTTCCATGGGCTGTCGTTTACAAGTATAACCTCTAGGCTGTGACCTGCGGACTTAAGAGCTGCTTCGTTTGAAAGCATGCTGTCTACAAACCCATCCATATATTTATCCCCTTCGTAATATGGGGTGATGACTGTTATTTTCATAGAATCTCCAAAAAAAATGTTGTAACTATCATCAGCCGAATCGGTAATGAATAGTTACAACATATTATAACCTTATGGGGGTATTTTGTCTATTTTGAGCCTGAGCCTTTGAGCACAACTGCTACTGTCTTAAACAAAATACTAATATCAAGACCAAGAGACCAGTTACGGATGTATTCTGTATCAAGTGCAACAACATCCTCAAAATCAGTGATATTGCTACGGCCTGAAACCTGCCATAAACCTGTTAAGCCAGGACGTCCTGCAAGACGTGCCTTATGGTGCAAATCGTACTGCTCATATTCGTTCTCTGTAGGTGGTCTTGTTCCTACAAGAGACATATCTCCGATTAGTACATTCCAAAACTGAGGCAACTCATCAATAGAATACTTACGAATGAAGTGTCCTGCTGGGAAAATTCTTGGGTCATTTTCCATCTTGAACATAAGACCATTCATTTCGTTTTGATCCATTAATTCTTTCTTACGCTCCTCAGCATCTATATACATGCTTCGGAATTTGTAGAATTTAAACTTACGTCCGTTCTTACCAACACGTGTCTGTGAGAAGAACACTGGACCTGGAGCCTGTATCTTGATGATTGGTGCCAAGAATATAAATGCAATAGCACAGAATACAAGACCTACAAGGCTGCCAAGAATATCTATTGTACGCTTAGCGAAGCTTTCACGGTTAGTAGCAATGTGCATACTTGTTGTCATGGTGATGTAGTCACCATAGTATTCGATAGCACGATTCTTAAGCAGATGGTCAGTATGGATAAGAGAAATATGTACTGTACATCCTAAATCTGCAAGACGCTCAGCCAAAAGTTCTTCGCTATATCTATTTTTTCCATCAATGAAAACTTCATCAACTACGTGTGTACGAATGTATTCAAATACTGAATCACAATCGCCAACAACTGGAACTCCCTGGATTTTCTTACCTACCCAGTTCTTATCAATAACTGCACAACCAACAACCTTGTACTCTACATAAGGGTTGTTTGCAAGCTGTCCTAAGCAATGCTTAACTGTGCCTGAATCCGCAATAACAAGCATTGATGACTTATTAACATCCTCAAGCTTTCTGTAGCGAATGAGTCGTTTGAAAAGGATTCTGAATCCAAACATGAGAATAACCATAAATGGTGCCCATGTAAAAATAACTGCTCTTGAAATATAACCTGAGTATCTGAATGCATACAAGAAAATGAGCACACCGCAAAGATTAACAAATGAATGAATAACTACGGCTACAAATTCCTGATATTTATTACGATGAACAATACCAGTGTATGGGTCACGAAGTGACGCATTTAAAATACTGATAAAGATAATCATCGTAAATAAATTGATATACACATTCTTATGAGGAAAATATGCATCTCCTATAAGTAAGCTGTCATATCTAACATAAATCGCAAGTGCAAGTGCAAATAGTGCTGCTAAGGTGTCTAATGTTATGAAGTCCCAATGTTTAGCCCAAAATTTCTTCTTTCGTTTATACATTAGTCCTCCTAGATTAAAGCACTACACCATTCTTTTCCAAAAGTTCCCTAGCACTATCAACTGAATCTACTCCGTGAAGATTCTTGATTGGTGCGAATTCATAATTTCTATCAACCTCAAAAGCTAAGTTGTTATCCATCATATGAATCATATCAAGTACTAATAACTCGAACTTATAACCGTTAGGCTCTGTAGGAGAAACCTTGTTACCATCTGCATCGATAAATGGAATCTTCTTCTCAACTACGTGAACTACAAGATTATTGTTAACGATTTCATCAAGCTTCTCTACTGAGAATAAGTAGTTAAGGATAACACCAAACTTGTAAAGAAGGCTACCGTCATCAGCCTTTGCCTCAGACATTTCCTTAGACATCTCGTAGTATTCTACGATGCTTGGCTTACCATCCTCAAGGCAAAGAAGACCCATCTTCTCTGCTGGCTCTACCTTACGAACTACCTTAGAACCAGAAACGTAATTGCCAAGGATTGTAGCACCGATAAATAATGGATCAGCGATGCGCTGAAGTACATTATCTACAGCGAATACATTAATCCACTTAAGGCCGCGTGCCTCGATATCGCTCTTAAGACCAGCCTTAATCATAGATGCATACCAACCACCATTACCATTAGGTGATGTAGCAAGACGTCCCTCTTCCTCAAGAAGAAGCTTACCATCATAATCAACAGCACATGCCATATCCTGAATGAAGAATTTAATGTAATCTGGGTTATAACCAAAGTAATTATGCTCAGCGAAGAAATCCTGTGTTGCCTTGTCATTCTTCTCACTTGTCATGATGTAAAGAGGTACAAATGCATCTGCCTTCTTAACTACCTCTAAAAGATTGTTGATAAGGCACTCAAAGATATATAAATCATGTGTCTGACCAACATTGTAGCAACCCTTTGGTAAATCAAAGCCAAGACGTGTTCCCATACCGCCGGCAAGAAGTACCGCACCAACTTCACCCTTTTTGATTGCTTCGATACCAGCTGCTTCAAACTCAGCCTTTCTAGCAGCTATTTCGTCAAGCTCGATTGCAGGTGGTACTGTAAACTCACCCCTTGCATCAGCCGAATCGTTACCAATAAGTTCAAAGTCAGACCAATTGATATTCTCAATCTGAGCTAAAAATGTTTCTTTTTGTGCTTCTGAAAGATTATCAAAGCCACGCATAACGTGTCCCTGTCCGCGACTTTCAAGAAGTTCTGTTGCTTGTTCTTTGTTCATTCTCTCCTCCTAGTTTACTACGCATCTTTCGTTCAATGCGCATTTTGTCAGTGTATATAATATACATCCTTTTACCTAAAAAATGTGCATAAAAACAGTTAAAAAAACTATATGATTCTTGTTATTTGCACACACATTTTTCACAAATTAAGAAGCCAGGAAACTGGCTATTCTTCAAGGGGTTTCTCATATCCCTCGTCTAAGGAAAACTCGGTAAGCAAATCTGCGATTTCCTCCTTAGAACAAAACATCATAATATCTATAATAGACAGGTTAGGTACAAAATCATCCCCAAACTGTTTATATGTAATGTCATTTGCTTTTAGGAACTTAAGGCCAAGGCCATTTTCCCTAAAAAAATTCTGATAATACAGCTTCTTACCACCAATAGCATTGTAGTATTCTGTGGCTTTTCGCTGCCTGCAGGATGCTACAACATAGTGCTCTCTTTTATATTCACCATCTAATGGAACATCTTCTGATGCTAAATAGATTGGTGTAGTTATGCCTAGCTGTTTTGCAGTCCTTCGAATAGAATACTCTAAAAATTTGGCAAGATTCTTTCCTTCTTCCTTAAGACCAAACCCTAAGCAATCCTTCACAAGATTGTATGTCTCTTCAAAATAAGGAGCCTTAGCATATGCACTTTTGATAGTGGCAAGCATCTTGTTTACCTCAGCTTCATCTAATACTATCTCATGCTCCATAATCAGCCTGTTCTGAGAAGCCTTGTGAACTGGAAGCTTAAAATACATAGGCTGTCCATTAACCAAAATACTATTTCGATTAATATAGCCTTGTTTCATATAATGCAGATTATCTGCGATTACGTATTCATCCACAGCATTCATAAGCTGCCAGTATCCAATATATGGGAAAAAGTATGGCTGATGGATTCCTAATTTCATTTATTATTCACCTCTTTATTGTTTATCTCTAATAATATTACAAATTCTAGCTGCATCCTCTAGCGCTAAATCTGTATATAAAGGAATGGTAAGCACCTGCTTTGAAAGACGCTCAGCAACAGGTACATCCGCTTTATAATTTTCTGCTTGATAGCATGCAAATTGACTTGTAATAGGATAAAAATATTTGCGAGCATGAATATGATGTAAAAGAAGTACCTCAGCTAATTCATCACGATTCATACCATATACATCAGGATCCACAAAAATAGGGCAGTAAGAATAATTTAGCTTAAGGTTAGCCTCATCATAAGAAAGCATTCTTATTCCTTCTACCGATGATAATTCCTGTCTGTAATAGTCGTATATTTCTTTTCTCTTTAATCGATTTTCTTCAAAATGCTTAAGATTACATAATCCCATGATAGCCTGGAACTCGTTCATCTTAGCATTTGCTCCTACGAACTCCACATTTTCTTCGTCCATAATTCCGAAGTTGTGAAGCTGGTATATTCTTGTTAATGTTTTTGTATTATGAACAACTGCAAGTCCTCCTTCGATAGTGTTGAAGGATTTAGTCGCGTGGAAGCTAAACATACAAGCATCGCCGTACTTTGAAATGCTCTTACCCTTATATTCCTCGCCGAAAGCGTGAGCTGCATCATATATAACCTTGAGGTTATGCTTTTTTGCAATAGCTTCAATCTTTTCAACATCGCATGGCATACCGTATACATGAACAGGTACAATTGCTGTTGTTTTATCTGTGATTAAGTCTTCAATTTTGTCTGGGTCAATTGTGCAATCGCTTTCACGGATATCACAGAAAACAGGTGTCAAATCATTTCTTACAATTGCATGTGTTGTAGATGCAAATGTGAATGGTGTTGTAATAACCTCTCCTGAAAGCTCCATAGCCTGAATAGTCATTTCCAAAGCCATGTGTCCATTTACAGTAGGCAAACAATGTCTACTGTTCATGAACTCCATAAGCTCAATCATTAACTGTCTAGTGTACTTACCTACATTAGTAAGATTATGGGTCTCCCAAATATCCTTAAGATATTCCATGTACTCTTCCATCGGTGGTAGAACCGGTTTTGTAACATATATTTCCTCGTTCATAACATCTCCTAAAATTCGTTCAGTAATTGTGTTATTTCTTCATCATTAATAACTCGAACCTGGCAGTCGCTGATACGATATACTCTATCGCAAGCTGACAATACGCTAGGACGATGTGTTGTTAAGATGCAAGTACGCTTACTATCTTTTTTCATAATGTTGGAAAGAACCTTACGTTCTGTAGCCACATCAAGAGCTGACGTAGCTTCATCCATAAGAAGGATTGGTGTCTTTCTAAGAATTGCTCGTGCGATAGCCAGTCGCTGATTCTGTCCTTCTGAGAAACCAATACCGCTTTCACCGATATTATGATAAATACCATCTGGTAGCTTCTTTACGAAATCATAAGCACATGACTGAATAAGAGCATCAACAATTTCCTCATCAGTAGCCTCTGGTGCGATTAATCGCATGTTTTCTGCTATAGTACCTGAAAGCATTGTGTTCCCCTGTGGTACATACGCAATCAAAGGTCTAGTTTCTGGTGAAAGATTTCTTGTAAGGGATGCATCATCATTAACTGTTGCATATACCTGACCAGAATTAACATTCAAAATACCAAGTAAGATACGAAGCATTGTAGTCTTACCTTCACCGGATGGACCTACAAGTGCAATTATCTCTCCAGGATTTGCTTCTAAGCTTACCTTATCAAATATCAATCTGCTTCCCTTGTAAGCAAATGACATGTCATTAACCTTTACAGATACACCATGTGTCTCACCAGCCTTAGCTAACTGATGGAACTCTGGAGAATCAACCTCTTCCTCGTTTTCGATAGAAAGAATTTCCTTAACACGCTCTGTAGAAACAGCCAGCTGTAAGGATACAGGGATAAGGTTCAAAAGTGTCTTTCCCGCCATAGCAATTCTGTATGCCATCATGATAACTACTGTAAGTGCACCTAATGTCATAGCACCTGTGTTTACTCTGTAGAATGCCCATGCGATACAGATAATTGCTGAAAAGATTCCGCCCAAATATGTAACAGCCCAAGACATAAGTGAAAACAGGTTAGACTTCATGTCTGCAGCAAAACGTTCCTTTTCAAGTAATTCTATTCTGCGATAGAATTCATCAGCTAGTCCAAATGCTTTAACAGCCTGGATGTTATGGAAAGATTCCTTGTGATATGAATTTTCCTTACTTTCAATTATTTTGATTTCTGACTGACACTCATAGATTTTGTTCATGAATATCTTAGATGAAAACAGAATAATTGGTGCAACTATTACTACTACCAAAATCATACTTGCATCGTTTACAAGTATAACTATGATACAGCCAATAATCATAAGTGAATTTGTAATAATAGTTGTTAAAAATCCATTAGCATTTCCAGAAATAGCCTTTGCATCATTTGTAAGACGAGTAATTAAATCACCAGAATGATATTTGGTAAGCTCCTGCCAATCCGCCTTTACAATCTTGTAGTAAAGCTTCTTTACCAAATGTGTCTGCATCGAATTGTAATTCCATGCAGCAAATCTGTTAGATGCTATGCTGATTACAGCATTAAGTATAAATAAACCAACGTAGATTGCTCCCATTATAGCAACCTTTGTTACATTCTTTTCAACGGCAAAATCTACGATTGAACCGATTTTGTAGGTTATGATAAATTCAACAACCATATGAACAAGCTCAACGCCGATGTATGCTAAAATTCTGCCAATATAATCTTTGAAAAAGCCATATATCCATTTCAAATCACGATACAGCCTTCCAATGATGCCTTCTTTAAATCCTAAAATTTTGTTTTTATAATTTTTCAAAACAATGCTCCAATCCTAGACTAATTATTTGTTATTTTTATATTTGCGTTTTCTGTCAACAACAAAATTAATAAAGTCTTTTTTACTTTTGCAGGTCACAAAATCAATAAATCTAAGTGCCATAACCTGGAAGAAGTTTAACTCTCCCTTTTTATCTGCAATAACTGCAAATTCATACTTTCTTCTCTCATCAAAGTTAAGAGGCAGACCAACATATTTTGCAATTTTTTCCAGCTCATACATTGTAAGTAAAAATATAGATTCGTTTCTAAAGCTGAAGAAATCATTCTGTGATGACCATGAATTACTATTAGGATCAAGAATATATCTATATGCGGAATAGTATTCATTAGATTTATTAACACGTCCTGCTCCTAAAATAGAAAGTACCAGCATTCTATCTGTTAGAGCAAAGAAAACTCTAAGCTTTCCCTTTTTAATGGCGGTAACAACATCATAAACCTTAAGGAAGGCGTCCCTTCTGTAAAATGAAGATGCTGTCTGACCTGGAAGGAGGTAGTTTTGATAATCCTCTACGGTGTATTCTCCTTCGCCTGCAAATGTTATGTACTGCTCCCAGCCTTCCTGTCTTTCGTTATTTTCATTTACGATAATGGACTGGCCAAAGGTAGCAACATAATCCGGATGGGACTCCATGAATTCAAACTGCTCTTGAAGCTTATTCTCGTTAATCCAGTAGTCATCTCCTTCTATCATGGCAATATACTTACCCTGAGCTTTTGACATTAAATCCTTAAAGTTCTTAAAAGCGCCCAAATTCTTAGGACGAACAATCGGCTTAATTATATCAGGATATTTTTCACCGTATTCCTTAACGATTGCCCCTGTGTTATCAGGAGAGCAGTCATCGCCAACAAGCACTTCGATTGTTCCTGAAAACTTTTGAGCCAGGATACTGTCCAAAGTCATGGCAATGTATTTTTCCTGTTTGTATGTTGCAACTACAACGCTTACATCAATATTACTCACTTTTTTCTGAAATCCTTTCAATTCGTTTCCTATAAAATCTAGGACTAAGAATCATTAATAAATATTCCTTTTTCTGATGGTTGTCTAGGTAATTATAGTTTTTCATACATTCCCTAAGCATTAACCATCTGAATCTTTTATATAAATTATGTTTCTTACATACATCATCGCTGTATCTGCACATCAGTTGAATAATCTCTTCAAATAATGAATATACAATCAGTCGATAATAGCCTTCATACATTTGCTTTTTGCAGAATGCTACTCTATCCATATGGGCATCTACAATATCAAAGTGCTTAAGATTTTCATTGTTGGTATTACCTGTTATACTGTCTTCCCTGATTCTATAGTGATATAAAACATCAGGTATAGTCACTATTAAATCAGCCTTGTCTATTATACGATGGATTGAATATTCATCCTCATGAATTTTCCCAGCAGGATAATCTACAGTATCAAATATTGTTTTTTTATACAGCTTGTTCCAAGCCACATTTATAAGAAGATATTCAGGGGTAAATATGTTTCCCAATATCTCCATAGTTTTTGTCTTGGAGTTGATTTGCTTATCTTTAAATGTAGTGATCGCTGTGTCATCGTTATTTTTCTTAAAGCCACAAACCACTATATCTGCATCACATGCTATCGCTTGTTCAACCAGCTTGCTAATATAATCGCATTCCAACCAATCATCTGAATCAATAAAAGCGATATATTCGCCCCTTGCTGCAGTCTTTCCAGTGTTTCTAGCTCCACTAAGTCCTGCATTGACCTGATGAATATAAGTGAATCGATTATCTTCTTCGGTATATTGTCTTGCTACTATGTCGGAGCCATCAGTAGATCCGTCATCTACAAGCAGTACTTCTATATTGTTATAAGTCTGATTTTTGATTGAATCAAGACATTCAGCTAAATAATCCTTTACATTATAAATTGGGACGACAATGCTTACTAATGGGCTTTCGTTTAACTGTCCCCTGTCTGTTTTTGAGATTGATTCTGTAAGCTTATTCACTAATAATGGTTCATCCACATAGGATATTTTTCTTGCAAATAACCCATCAGCAGCCATAAGCTCACTATAATCATCTAATGTATATATATATGGATTTCCTCTGTTCCAATCTATTGTTCGTAAACATGTGTTTCTAACTCTATCCTTAAACTGCGAATTAAGAGCCATGGTTTGCATGAAAAACTCATCTGAGCCATTTGTCATGGCAAACATCTTTTTTATTTTATTTTTGTTGGCGACTATGTATCTGGCAAAATCATCTGGTATGCTGAACCAATTATCGCCTTTATAAAAAGTGAAATCTTTATATTTTTTGGTTCTATCTACTCCGTGGGCTCTTTGCCAGTCTACACCCCTCCATTCAAGCTTAGTCAAATGTCTTAAAATGGCTTTCTTTTTTCCTGGCCCATCATGACATCCACGCTGTACAAATCTCATTAAAGGGAAATAGTACTGCACCTTGTACATGTAGTAATCCCCGTATTCGCCATCTTGATGATATGAGATAAATAATCCATCCTCATTTTCAAAAAAAGAATGTATTTCGTCCTGAGATTTGATTGGAAAATCAACTCCGGAAATAATGTGATAGTAATGATAGCTGTCAGTTTTGATTGCCGCTTCAAGTAATGCTATCTCGCACATAGCAAGTGAGTTATGTCCCCATCTGACATCATAACGTTCGATGAAATATATATTAGATTTATTTACCCAGCTGGTAATTTCAGCCTCATCTAAAAGCTGCATCTTTTTATCTATATGCAGAAAGATATCATTGCGTTCATCATCAACTACTTGAAGCAAATGCTTAAGAGACTCTATATTGTTGTGTGCCATTATTAAATAAGCATGTTTTTTCAAAATAAACTCCTAATAAATCTTTCTGTTTTGAATTAGCTGTCTGCCTCTAAGTCTGCAGTACAGATTAAATAGGGCAAGATAAAGCTTAGCCAAATAATCATTATTATATTGACTTAATATATATTTATAAATCCGCTTCATGGTTCTGTCTGTAGTCTCACTGGCAGATTTTTCTATTTCTTTTATAAATAATGCGCAATCCTTTATTTCAGGAAGCACACTGACGATTTCTTTAGCTGTGTGACCTTCATAGGCATGCTTCATTATTATTGAAAACAGCCATCCAAAATCTTCTTTGGCATCAGGCCATCTATTGTATTCTAGTTTTAGCCCATCTGCTAATGCAAGGTGCTCTGAAAAATTCTTAGAAAAATTATCAGCTGTAGTCATGGCTGAGCTGCTGCGAAGTCGGTAATTATAAAGTCTATCTTCAATGCAATTAATATTCTTTGCATAAAAAGAATAGTTCATATTAAAAGCCAAATCCTCACCAATGTGACAATCCTTATTGAATAGGATGCTGTTTGATTTGATGATGTCTGTCTTGAAAAGCTTGTTCCAGACTTCGAAGCCTACATGATATGGCATTAATTCATTCTTGATAAAAGCTGCAGTAGCCTCAAAGGAACCTATATCAATTGCTTTGCAGCAAAAGTTATACTGCTCTTTATCAAGATTGCCTGCTTCGTCGATTCTGTTATACATGCAATTTACGAAATCATAGTCAGATATTGCATTCACTAAGGTTTCTACAGCAGTCTGAACCAACGAATCATCCCCATCCACAAATTGGATATAATAACCAGTGGCCTTTTCTATGGCAAAATTCCTGGTGTCAGAAACTCCAGAATTAGGCTTGGTAAAAATCTTAATTCTAGAATCTAATGCTGCCATTTTCCCAAGGACGTCATAAGTATTATCTGTAGAACCATCATCAACAGCAATAACTTCGATGTTCTGATAGGTCTGATTGATAATCGACTGTATACATTCTTCTATGAAATTTCCCACGTTGTAAGCTGGAATAATAATGGTTACCAGCTTTTGTTCTGTTGAATTCTGCATTTATAAAAACACCTTACAAAATACACCTGGCATATTTTTAAATAGCTTATATTTTATTCTTTGCTTTTGAGTAAGCAGGTAATAATAATTATCGTATATACGATTATATAATTTCTTTGCTTCTGTTTGAACTTCCTCAGTACCATTTTTGTAAAAACGTGCCGTCTTTAAAAGTGCAAACTTTGCAGTAACCTTTGCAAATTCAATATCACCATATTTTATGGCTTCATTAATTCGATATTCATAAGCATCAACTACATGAAGATGATAAATGTTATTC
This sequence comes from Pseudobutyrivibrio sp., assembly GCF_017471675.1. Classification (GTDB taxonomy): domain Bacteria; phylum Bacillota; class Clostridia; order Lachnospirales; family Lachnospiraceae; genus Pseudobutyrivibrio. Next base: position 1,463 of record NZ_JAFUSK010000015.1, on the reverse strand, counting down.
TCATTCTGCTTTCCAGTAATGCTTTCTTCGTTATTTCTGTAAATGTAATTACCTTCTGGTATAAAAACAGCTTTATCGATTGCAAACAAAATATGGTTGATTAAGAATTCATCTTCATGATATCTTCCTACTTCAAAACGCAGTCCTTCGAATAGCTTTTTATCAAACATCTTTGCACAGGCAATAACCATAAGCACATACTCTCTGGTTATTGGATTGTATAACCATTTTCTGCAATCAGCTGCAGATAAAACTGAAAGCTTATGTATGTCATGTTCTGCTTTTGCCAGCTTAGAAGATGTAATGTCACAAAATACCATCTGAGCACCAGATTCCTTTATGGCATCTACAAAGCTTAAAAGATAATTGTCTGTAACAAAATCATCTGAATCTATGAAACAAATGTAATCACCTTTGGCTACATCTAAGCCTGCATTTCTGGCTGTTGAAAGGCCACCATTTTCTTTGTGGATAACCTTTATTCTTTCATCTGTTTCTTTCCATGCATCGCAAAGCTGTCCGCTGCTATCTGTAGAGCCATCATCAATAAGAATCAATTCAAACTTACTGTAGGTCTGCTTAACTAATGATTTAATGCACTCATCTAAATATGTTTCCACGTTGTAAACGGGAACTATAACTGAAATTAAATAATCCATTTCACTCATTATTTCTTTTTACCCATAACTGATGCCAAGCTATCAAAACCTACTAGCATAAACAAGCTATGGTCAGTCTCCTCACCTGTGTATTTAAAACCAAGATGCTCGTATAGTTTTCTGGCAACCTTGTTTTCCTTGTCGACCTCTATTCTAATTTTTTCCAGGCCGCAATCTTTGGCAACCTTAAAGCTTTCTAGGGCAATACGCACCATTGTTTTGCCCTTCATAAAGCCCAGCTCATCGCTTAATGCAAACACACTAATATAGCCTGTTTTATTTTCTTTATCGTTATCATAAAAGCTAATGAAACCAACAGGATCATCATCATGATATTCTGCAATGACGTGTCCGTATGTTAACTGCTTTTCAACATAAGCATTGATTTTGTCATCATCTGTAACATCATGTAAGAATTCGTAATCCTTGAACTTTTCAAGAATAACTTTAAACTCTTCTTTTGATGTAATTTCATGCACATCTACCTGGGCCTTACTCATTTTGTTATTTACCTCTTAATTTATCTTTAAATTCCATTAGACCTTCAAATATTTTTTGACCATTTTTTACGCCAAACATTCTATTTAAAAGTCTCATTAATTGTATATATTTCATACCATTCTTTCCATGCCAGCTTCCGTCGAAGTGATGGATTGAATATGTATTATCTGTCTTATTAATTCGTCCTGTAGCAAAACTCTTTGGGCAAAAATAATCTATTGGATAAATCTCCATTCCTGCCACGTTTTGTCTAGTGCCATCCTGCTTTAATCCATGGTTCAGTAAAACCTTGGTACGAAGCTT
>NZ_JAFUSK010000014.1 GCF_017471675.1 Pseudobutyrivibrio sp. | reverse complement strand
CGTAGCTCAGAGGCTTTTTGACATGCAGGAGTACTACGATAACCTCAATAAAATACAAAAGGAGCTCATAAAAATGAGAGTGGCCTGAGGAATACAATATTAACTGAAAGATGAATTTACACACAAATATGGACTTGACTTTCCAGTGGTAATCCCATCAATTTTTTACCACTGGATTTTACATTTCTTCTATCCCAGTGGTAATCCCATCACATTTTTACCACTGGATTTCACTTTTTTCTTATCCCAGTGGTAAAGAGGAACCACTATAGAAAAAGGTGGTAAGCTTTGAGCTTACCACCGCATAATTTTACCATCTAAACCAACCAAAGAGTTTCTTAACAACCTTTGTAATTTCCTTGATTACTGGAATGACAACCTGCTTTACAAATGTATCTACAACTTTAACGATTTGCTGAACAGCTTTTTCGATTTCCTGCTTGTGGTCAGAATCCTTGTTATCATCCTCAGAAGGGTCGTCGATTGCTGGGTCATCCTGATTGCCTGTACCTGGATCATCGATTACCGGGTCATCACCAGGTGTAGGTGTAGGATTATCTTCACCACCGATTTCTTCTGATGACACATCTCCTGTCTTGTAAAGATAGAAGTCATCCCATGCACCCCAGCCGCCTGCTGCAGCTTTGACACTTACGCCAACAGTGATTTCTGTTGAATCCGTATTTACGATAATATTAGTAACCTCTGGATTAGCCCAGTTCTGCCAGCCTGTTACGCCTGTGTCTGTTGAAAGATTGTTATCACCAACAACTGCGTAAAGCTTGAACTCAGCTGCGTCACCGCAATCTCCACCTTCAACGAAGGCGCCAAGCTTGTAAACGCCCTTATCTACAGTAACCTTCTGTTCTACTGTGTAGTAGATTTCCTCGTTGTCCCAGAACTTAAGGCTCATTTCACCTGTTCTGACATTTGAAGAATCTGCCTGAATAGCTACACCATTATTTCCATCTGAATTATTGATGTCGCTGATAGTCCAAGCCTTATTGCCATCCTCAAAGCTTCCGTTAACAAGAAGATTCTTTGGATTGATAGTAAGCTTACATACTACATCCTTAGTTTCCTCTGAAACCACTACAGTACCTGGGATTTCATATTCTCCTGCACCAGCATTCACAGCCTCTGCAAGCTTTTCTTCATCCCAGCTTATCTTTACATCTACCTTTGAACCATCGTTATATACTACTGTCGCATTTTCAGGAAGAGCCACTTCATCTCCAAGCTCTGCTGTCACAGCATCCACGTCTATTCTGATAACTGAAAGTGGAGCCTTTGCACCTGAGCGAACATAGCTGTAAATCTTTGCTGATGCAAGGGCGTGGCCCTCGAAATCGAACCATGCTTCGTTGTCTACTGCGGAACCGCCGTACCAATCCTTAGCATCCTTATCATAAGCGCCGGCATAAGATGATGCCCAGCCACTGCCGTATTTTTCCCAGGCTTCCTTATTGCCAGCAAGCACATCTGCTGCATCCTCGGCATCTGCATCATAAGCCTTTACTGGAATCCAAGCTGGCTCCCAGTAGAACACGCCGATACCATCATCGATTGATGCAACTGTGTCGATTACTGAACGAACTGAATCTGCCTGGCCCTGAACAGAGATGTCGAAGTTTAGTGCATCTCCGGACTTGCCTTCGTATTCAGTATTTGTATGACCATCTCCATCCTTAAGTGTGTGGACGTAAGATGTTTCTGCAACCATGACCTTCTTGTCATAGGTGTCTGCTATATTAGAAAGAACACTTTTAAGATTGCTTAAAGTGCCATGCCAATAAGGATAGTATGATGATGCGAACACATCATAGTCAACGCCATAGTCATCTAACTTCTTAGCATAGCCTGCATATCTTCCGCTGGTCTCAGGATTTGTGAAATGAACGGCTACCAAGATATCATGGTCAAGATTCTCTGAAACCTCTCTTACAGCTTTGCTACCTGCTGAAAAGATTTTTGACATATTCTCCCAAGTCTTTTCACCTGCCACGCCATTGTTGGTCTCATTACCTATCTGCACCATGCCAACATTTACGCCAGCATCAATAAGCTTGTCTAGACTGTCCTTTGTGTACTCTTCTACTGCCTCAGTCTTTTCATCTATAGACATAGATTTCCAAGCATTTGGTGCAGTCTGCTTGCCAGGGTCTGCCCAGAAATCAGAATAATGGAAATCAATAAGTACCTTCATTCCTGCATTTGTAACCCATTTACCGATTTTAACAGCAGTGTCGATGTCGCAGTTTCCGCCACCATAGCCATTGCCGTTGCCATCTGTTGGGTCGTTCCAAACTCTGATTCTCACATAGTTGACTCCACAATCATGCAAGAAGTCAAAGAAGCCCTGATTGCTAAGCTCATTGCCGTCGAAATCATAGTATTTTACTCCACTATTTTTCTCAGATAGATATGAGCTTACGTCCACACCTGTAATGAAATTGTCATCACAGCCTGCTACCTTTTCTACATTTATCTCTGAGTCAACTGGTTCAGTTTCCTCTGTTTCTTCCTGGCCAGGTTCCTCTGCTGAAGAGTCCTCTAATGCGTACAATACAAAATTGTCCACATCGCCCCAGTAGCCACTTTCAACTTTTCCACTGAAGCTAACTGTAATATCCTCTTTATCCGCAACTGTGAATTCCTCTGTTGTAAATGTACTCCATGAATCCCAGCCTGTAGTTTCAACATCGATTTTTTCTCCTGCTATGCTGACTGTCATTCCAGACTGGCTGGTTGCACCATCAGCCTCAAAGGACAGCTTGTAGGAGCCCACAGGTAGATTCTTAATTGTTTGAGACAAAGAAAGCTCTGCCCCATCAGAATTGTTATTCCAGTAATTAAAGATGTTAGTTTTATTATTGCTGGCCCATTCATCTACCTTTATTTTTGAGCCGACATTTTCGCCATCATCATCTGGCATTGTCACTGTCCACCCGGTTAAATCACCCTTCTCAAAATCACCATTTTCAATGTAATCTGTTTTCTTCCAAGTCTTTTCTTCTTCTTCTTCTGCATTTGCTATTATCGGCATCTGTGCAAGAACAACAGACACCATAGAAAATGCGCTAAGTGCACGTACAAACACACTTCTTCTCTTCATTCTATACCCTCCCTTAAATTTTCTTCTGGTCGCAACCGATTGCAAGTGATAATATAGCACTTTAAATCCCGTAAAATCCATTGACATTACAAACGATTTCCAAGAAAATTCTTTGTTAAAACCCCACATTTTTGCGCAGTTGTTGCGCAGATATTCCAGCATAAAAAAGAACATCCAGTAGCTATCGTTCTTGATAGCCCGCCTGGATGTTCCAAGTGTTTTATATTATTTTGTACCAAAGATTCTATCTCCAGCATCGCCAAGACCTGGGCAGATGTATGCATCGCTGTTAAGCTCGCGGTCGATGTGACCAACATAAATCTGAACGTCTGGATGTGCCTCGTGAAGAGCACGGACTCCTTCTGGAGCAGCGATAATAGCCATAAACTTGATACGCTTACCACCGTGCTGCTTGATAAGACTGATAGCGTCGATAGCTGAACCACCTGTTGCAAGCATAGGATCTGTTACAACAATAAGTCTCTCCTCGATTGGGCTAGGAAGCTTGCAGTAGTATTCGTGTGGAATGTGTGTCTCCTCGTCACGATACATACCAATGTGACCAATCTTAGCTGTAGGAACAAGCTGCTGAATACCATTAACCATACCAAGACCTGCACGAAGGATTGGAACGATTGCCATCTTACGACCTGCAATTACAGGTGCCATGCACTTCTCAATTGGTGTCTCACATTCGATATCAACTGTCTGTAAATCATTGAGAGCCTCAAAAGCCTCAAGCATAGCTATTTCTTCTACAAGAGCTCTGAACTCTGCTGTTCCAGTATTCTTGTCTCTAAGCATTGTAATTTTGTGCTGAAGTAGAGGATGTGTTAACTCTACTACGTTATCTAACTTTTCCATTAGATACCTCCTATTTTGTATAACTTATATTTTTAATTTCTTGCTGGCAGTATAGGGCCAACAAAAGATTCTACAAATTTAAGCTTGTATTTCTTCTGCATTTTTAAACTTGTCACTTGCAGGAACTACTGTATCCATAGCGCCATACTCGTAATCTCTACCAGGAATAATTGCATTAAGCACAACTCCTGAGATTGCAGCAATAGCAAGGCTTGTAAGTGTAATATCTGTGCCAGCAACTGTAAATGTAAGACCATCTGAAAAACCAAGGCCTGATACAAGGATAACTGCTGCAATAATAAGGTTTCTTGACTGTGTGAAATCCACCTTATTCTCAACAACATTTCTAACTCCTATTGCACTTATCATACCATAAAGCATGAAGCTTATTCCACCTACAATTGCACTAGGCATTGTTCCGATGATACCAGCCATCTTAGGAATGAAGGAAAGCACAATTGCGTATACTGCTGCAATTCTGATTACCTTAGGATCATGAACCTTAGAAAGCTCAAGTACGCCTGTGTTCTCTCCGTATGTGGTGTTAGCAGGACCGCCAAACATTGCTGAAAGTGCTGTTGCAAGTCCATCACCAATAAGTGTGCGATGAAGACCTGGGTCAGATACTAAATCTTCCCCTACTGTTGCAGAGATTGCTGACATATCACCGATATGCTCCATCATAGTAGCTATGGCGATAGGTGCCATTACAAGGATTGCTGACAAATCAAATTTGCAGATGAAGAAATCTGGCAAGCCTACCCAGGCAGCCTGATTTACTGATGCAAAATCAAATATTGCACTACCATCAGCATTTGTCATGCCAAGTGCATTAAAGATAAGTGCACATCCGTATGAAATTACTACTCCCATAAGGATTGGAATGATTTTGAAAATACCCTTGCCCCAGATGTTAAATACGATAACTACTGCAAGAGCTATGATAGCAAGAAGCCAATTCTGCGATGCGTTTGTGATAGCAGATGGCGCAAGTGAAAGTCCGATACAAATGATGATTGGACCTGTGACAACAGGTGGTAAGAACTTCATAACCTTCTTAATACCAACCATTTTGATAACTACTGCAAGTACTAGATAAAGAAGACCTGCAACTACGATACCACCACATGCATATGGAAGCTTTTCTCCCATTGTCATGTTTTTGAAAATTCCTGTATTTAAATTAGCAACTGTGTGAAATCCGCCAAGAAAAGCAAATGATGAACCAAGAAAAGCGGGAACTTTGAACTTTGAACAAAGATGGAAAAATAAGGTACCGATACCGGCGAAAAATAAAGTGACTTGAATTGAAAGGCCTTGCCCTTCGAAATAATTGTTGACCAAAATAGGAACTAAAATAGTCGCTCCAAACATCGCGAACAAGTGCTGAAGCCCTAAAATCAACATTTTTGGTCTGCCTAGTGTCGAGGCATCTTTGATTGGTGCATGTTCTCTCATACATTTCCTCCTTAAATATACTCAAACTTTCAATATCCTATCACAAATCTTTCTATTCGTCTACTACGAAATTAAAAGATTTGCAATCAGTGCCAAAACTAAAAGATGAACCGGATAGAAAAGGTAGAAGAAAAGCCTAAGTGCCTTGTTATCTAATCCTCTATTTCCCTCGTAATAATACATTGGAATAAGCATAAGAAATGCCCACACTTCTGTCGCCCCTGATAGTAATATAAGAATCACTACCCCTAAAGCAAAAGCAATTAACCTGTCTAATTTCTGTTTGCCATTAGCAACATAAGTGTACATAACTGCAATGCAGCAGATACCGCCTTCCCCATAATCAAGATTGGTAAAATAAGCAATTGCCATGCCTATTAATACTACAGCACACCTGAAAAAGTATGTACGCTTATTTGTTAGCTGCTTTTTATCAATTTCTGCAATCGCATAAAGAACTATTAAGCCAAGCAGCAACTCCCACAACACATTATTATATTCAAGGGTAAAAAAAGTATCGCTACTAACAAGGTCAAAGGGAATCTCTGAAATAACAGCTATAAACAATAATCTTAGGGCATATTTTTTTACATTGCGGGTATGTATAAATCCTTCCACTAGCATGAAACAATAGATTGGAAAAGCCATGCGACCTATATTTCGCATGAGACGATACAAATCTATTGTCTGAATAAATGAAAATGGCTCAATCCCAGCCCGCACCATATTTGCCACAATTCCCACAGCAATATGGTCTATAAGCATTGTGATAACTGCTATAAATTTTAAATCTGTCCCTGTAATTTCAAAGCCTTGTCTTTTTGCGTCCATTATTTAACCAACCATTCTATAAATTCTCTAACAGCCCCTCTGCCACCATCTTTTTTTGAAACAAAATCTGCAAGCTCTATAACTTCATCGCAGGCATCAGCTGGACAGCCTACCAATCCTCCGGCATCCTGGATGCGTTTCATACAATCATAATCGTTCATATCATCACCGCAGTATGCGCACCTAGAAAGCTCCACCCCGTTTTTTTCCAATATCTCTGTAAGCTTAGCAAACTTGTCACCTACACCCTGGTAAATCTCTGTGATGCCAAGCTCCTTTGCTCTGTTTTCTACAATCCTACTGGTGCGGCCAGTGATGATAACAGGTGTGATTCCATTTGGCATACCGATATGGCAAATGCCGTAGCCGTCTTTTGCAGAGAAGGCCTTCATAATCTCACCATCCTGTCCCATGTATATATGTCCATCTGTAAGAGTGCCATCTACATCAAGCACTAGGTATTTAATATTCTTCATTAAAAAAATCTCCTTAGAAAAACTCTAAGGAGATTTTAACACATTAAGCCTTCACTTTCTTCTGTGAAATGTTTTTTATTACGAGCAATGTTCCAATCATAAGCACTATACCGATGATAAGGCAAATTGCCCAATTTCTAACAAAGCCTGAAATAATGTATGCAACCAGTGACACGATAGCAACTGTAATAGCATAAGGCAACTGGGTACTTACATGTCTAATATGGTCACATTCAGCACCTGCAGACGCCATGATTGTGGTATCTGAAATTGGCGAACAGTGATCACCGCAAACAGCTCCTGCCATACATGCAGAAATGGCAATAATCATAAGCTCATTATTAACATCACCGCCAAAAACATTTACTACGATAGGAATGAGAATACCAAATGTACCCCATGATGTACCTGTAGCAAAGGCAAGGAATATACCAACTACAAATACAAGTGCTGGAAGCAGGCTCATAAGTGCTCTGTTATCTGCGATATTTGCTACGATTCCTGCCACATACTCTGCAGCACCCAGTGAATCAGTCATAGACTTAAGTGTCCATGCAAATGTAAGAACAAGAATGGCTGGTACCATACTCTTGAAGCCTTCTGGAATAGCATTCATACATTCATTAAAGCTAAGTACCCTTGTTGCAAGGAAGAAAATGATTGTAATAACAAGTGCTACCACTGAACCATAAACAAGTCCAACTGATGCATCTGAATTTGAGAATGCATCGATAAAGTTGGCACCTTCGAAAAATCCACCTGTGTAAATCATTCCGATTACACAACAAATAATAAGCGCCACAATTGGAAGTACCAAATGAATTACCTTACCTCTTTCAGAGATTGGTGGATGAGGCTGATCCTCGGCACCTGTAAGGCTAGCTGCGTCCTTCTTCTTTTTATGCTTAGCCTCTGCAATAGTTTTAAGCTCTGCAAGATTCATTGAGCCATAATCAAAATTCATGTATGTGATACTAAACATCATTACAAGTGTAAGCAGTGCGTAGAAATTGTAAGGGATGGCCCTGATGAAAAGTGTAAGGCCGTTTGCTCCATCTACGAAGCCTGTTACCGCTGCAGCCCATGATGAAATAGGTGCGATGATACACACTGGAGCTGCTGTAGCATCAATTAAATAAGCCAGCTTTTCACGTGAGATTCCATGCTTATCAGTGACTGGTCTCATAACCGAACCAACTGTAAGACAGTTGAAATAATCATCGATGAAAATAAGCATACCAAGGACGATTGTAGCAACCTGTGCTCCTGCCTTAGTCTTAACATGGGTTACTGCCCATTTACCAAAGGCTGCCGAACCACCTGCTCTATTCATAAGCATTACCATACTTCCCAGGATTACAAGGAATGTAAGAATACCTACGTTCCAGCTGTCAGAAAGCTGACCAATCATGCCATCTACAAAGATGTGCTCCATGGCCTGTGTGATATTAAATCCAGCATACAATAATCCGCCAGACAGTATACCGATAAACAGTGATGAGTATACTTCCTTTGTGATAAGTGCCAGTACAATTGCGATTAATGGTGGCAATAAAGACCAGATAGTATTAGTAAATTCCATATTCCTTCATGTTCTCCTCTAAAATTATTGCATGAGCCTCTTCCATTTCGGTAAGTGGCTTTCTAAGTGTGCCTGCCTCAAATCCCATCAGGTTAAGTGCTTTCTTAACAGGAATTGGGTTAACCTCTGAAAACAGGCTATTAATAAGAGGCAAAGCCTCAAGCTGCATCTTTGCAGCCTTCTTAAAATCTCCATCTAAGCAAGCCTGGCACATATCATGTGTCTGCTTTGGCGCTACATTTGAAAGCACTGATATAACGCCAAGTCCTCCAAGGGACATAATAGGAACGATTTGATCATCGTTTCCTGAATACACATCAATGCATCCATCTGCAAGCTGAATAAGCTTTGCAATCTGGCTGATATTTCCTGTAGCTTCCTTGATGGCAACGATATTCTTAACATCCCTTGCAAGCTTTACAGCAGTCTCTGGAAGGATGTTACAGCCCGTACGGCTTGGCACATTATAAAGAATACATGGGATGTTTACTGCATCTGCTGTATCCTTAAAATGCACATACAATCCGCCCTGTGTAGCCTTATTATAATATGGTGTTACAAGAAGAAGGGCATCTGCACCAGCTGCCTCAGCTTCCTTAGAAAGGTAGATTGCAGTATCTGTACTATTAGAGCCTGTGCCTGCGATAACAGGAATGCGCTTATTAACTGTCTTCACACAATGCTTAATAACATCGATATGCTCTTCATGGGAAAGTGTAGATGCTTCACCAGTAGTACCACAGATAACAATAGCATCTGTGCCATTTTCAATCTGGTACTCAATAAGCTTATCTAACTTCTCATAGTTAACTGTTGTGTCTTCATTGAATGGTGTAACGATTGCTACGGCTGCGCCAGTAAATATACTCATTTTTCTCCTCCTAATTAACTATAATCCGCCAGTTACATATACAAGCCTTGGTATTACTTCGTTCAGCTTAGAATGCTTCACTTAAGTAACACCAAGAGCTTGTCTATTACTGGCTCACTTAATAATAAAAAAGCTACTCACAATAAAATGAGTAGCTTAGCGTTTACGATACGTATGATAGCTCCCCATCTTTATTCGGAAGAACTGCTATTTGATAATCGCCTACGGCGATGAGCAGTTCTAGGTAAACATTTTAAAACACTTCGTATTTCAAAATGTTTACAGATGACAGTCATACGGATGTTATCCGTATGCCCAGGACAAGCAACTGCAGTCGATGCTCTCCTTCGGCGAAATCCCCTTTTATCTCATATCACTTGGGCCTGTCCCATCAATGAGATTACTAATGTTTCTCGCAACCTCTATCTTTTATTAAGTTGACCTCATAGTACAACTTCAATCATTATCTGTCAACCCGTTTTTTTTAGAGAGGGGTTGTAAAGTACATATCTGTGGCAAGTACTACTGTGTCTCCAGCTTGCAGGGTTAGTTCGGGAGTTGGAAGGATGGCCTCAGTGTCACGAAGAACCATAGCTGGGATAAAATGTTCAGGAGTACCAACGGCTTCAATCTTTAGGCCATTCCAGCAGTGGGCGTCATTTACTTTGACGGTAAGCAAGTCAACATGCTCGTCCTTGGCAAAGTTTTCCTGCTGCTTTACCCTGCTGTACTGCTCCACGAAGCCGGCGCTAATGATACCAGTAGGGATGGCAACCACACCTACACCTAGGAATGCTGTGAATATTGCCATCACTCTGCCCATTACGGTGATTGGATAAATATCTCCGTAGCCTACTGTAAGCAGGGTGGAGACAGACCACCATATTCCAGAAAATGCGTTTTCAAAAACCTGTGGTTGAACATTATGCTCTGCGTAGTAAACACCTATGGAGCTTGCTAACATAAGTATTAGCACTATTATCATTGAGGATAAAATCTGATTTTTCTTTTCTCTTAGGACCGAAAATATAACTGCGAAGGAATCATACTGTCCGTTGATTCTAAACAGGTGAAAAATACGTACTACACGTAGGATTCTAAATGCGATAAATCCTGATAAAAAGAAGAATGGCAAGATTGTAAATAAATCTACAATGCCATCGTAGGATATTAAAAATTTAAGGATTGCCCTAGGCTTGCTTAAATTAGGATACAGCAAGTCTGCAGTCCAGATCCTTAGGGCGTATTCAATGCAAAATATGATGATTGTAACAAGTGCAATCACATCCATTACAGGGAAAAATGCTGATAACTGACTAAAGGTTTCAAGCACCATTACAGCTATGTTTAATAGGATTGTTATTGTTATAAAAACATCAAACAATCTGCTTGTGAAATCATTCTTATTTCCGATTTGGATAATGTTAAAAATCCGCTGTTTAGTCAATGCATCTTCCCCCGTTTTGTTTAGGTTGTTTAGACTATTTCTTGAGCTTCAAGCCATAATAGTTGGCAATACCTGTGGCATCTGCAATGCCAAGCTGCTGGTACTGTTCTGGTGTGCTTAAATGATTTAGCCTGTCTGAATCGTTTGTGCAAAAAGCGTGTTCTACAATAATACATGGAATGCCTGCAGACTTAGACTGATTAATAAGTGCATAGTAGTCCTTGGCGCTGCCATCTGGATACTTGCCTGAGCCAGAATCTCTTGTGACGATTCCTGTTCCATTTGGGCAGAGCTTCCAGTTGTTAACAGTAAGACCAGTGGCAGTAAGCTGTGAAAGAATAGACTGACCAAGCTGTGTTCCCTGTAGATACATCTGAGGCTTGTAATTTGGATTTGGAATAATTACCTTAGAACCGCTTTGGGATTTGTCTAAATCAGGATCATAATCGTTATGTAGGCTAATGAGCACATCTGCCTTAGCATTTTTGGCATAGTCTACGCGAGACTTCAAGCAGGTGTTAGCCGAATCCGGGTCTGCCCCATAAGGACACTCTAAGGTGTATCTTGTCATCTGAACCGTAACACCACTGTATCTTTCCAGCTCCTGCTTGCAGTAATATGCAATATAAAGATTTGCTAATCCCTCTTCGAAGTTCTCATAATGGCAGCCCAAATGTGTGGTATCGTGACCTGCATCTAATACCACCACTATGTTATTTTTAGCTTGAATTTTCTTGGTCTTTGCTTCCGATTCAAATGTTGTAGCTGTAAATAGAGCTAATGCCATTGACAAGCCAAGTATTAAGCTAATTCCCCTTTTTAATGATTTCTTCATGTTTCCTCCCATACATTTGTTATTATATTTTTTCAAAACTATCTATGATGTGACTTGCTAAAACACCTCTGATACCATAAATGGTGGATGCCTTTTGTCCAGCTTTACCATGAATATACGCTGCTGCACTTGCAGTAAGAAGAGCTTTTTTTATGGTACACTCTCTTGTTTCTGCCAGGGGCTTTTCTATTTCTAAAGCGTCTTGTCCTAGCAAGGATGCCACAAGACCTGCTAACACATCTCCAGACCCTGGTGTAGCCAGTGCCTGATTTCCGCTAACTATATAGCTTACATGCTTTCCATCTGTAACAATGGTTGTGTGATTTTTAAGCACTACCACCAATCCATATTCCAGGGCGAAATCCTTAGCCACCTGCTCTTGATTGATATTTATATCGGCTACTTTTGTTCCAGTTAGCCTTTCCATTTCCTTAAGATGTGGTGTAAGAATCACTGTGGTTCTTGCTGCCGCCTGCTTAAGAAGTGTCAAGTTTGCTGCTGCAAGATTAATTCCATCAGCATCTATTATTATAGGCTTTGTAACGGTTTCTATAGTCTTTTTGAAAATATCAATGGATACTTCGTCCGTGCCAAGACCTGGTCCTATAAGTATAGTATCAGCCCACTTTAGCTGAGCTAAAAGCTCATCCTCGTTGTATTCATTATATCCTAAAAACATAGCTTCAGGTAGATTTTGCCTGATGGATTCTGTGTTATTTTTGTGAGTATAAATTTTTACAAGGCCTGCGCCTGATGATAAGGCAGCCTTGGCTGACAGGTAACATGCACCGTAAATGTTTTCACTTCCTGCAATAACAAGAAGCTTTCCGCAGCTGCCCTTGTTGGCATCTATAGGGCGAGGTCTGATTTGGGACAAAATTGTATCGTCTATGATGATATCGTATTTGTCCTTTGGCTCATCTAAATATATGCCAACATCTGCTGTAATTATCTTTCCAGCAGCCGCCTTACAATCAGCAAGCAAAAGCCCCTTTTTCATGTAGGCAAATGTAACCGTCAAATCAGCCTTTATACCAGTATTGCCAAGGAGCTTTCCACAATTTGCATCATATCCTGATGGGATATCCACAGCAACCACCTTATTTGCATTTTCATTGATAATAACTGCTGCTTTTTCGTAGTCACCTGCCAAGCCTCTGGTAAGGCCTATTCCAAACATGGCATCTATGGTAATGTTTGCCTGTGCTATGGCGGTTTCATCAAAGGTGCTTTCTATAGTAAGACCATAACTTTCTGCTATAGCTATTTCCTGCTTTAGCTGGTCTGTGTATTTGTCAGAATCGCCAAGTGTGAAACATCTCACCCTGCAGCCCTTCTGATAAAGCATTCTTGCCACAGCTACACCATCACCACCATTATTGCCTGGTCCGCACACCACTGCAAACTTGTAAGCTTCTGGATACTCCTCACCTATAGCCTCCATCACCTTCATGGCAGCCCGCTCCATTAGCACTAAGCTAGGAATACCATGCTCTGTCATTGTTCTGTTGTCACAATCCTGCATTTCATTTGCAGATAAAATGTACTGTGCCATCGCTTGCTTCCTTTATGTTGAATTGTTGTTATCTAAGGTTCACGCCCTTGATAAAATGTCTATTTTTTTTTTGTGACGCCTCCCGCCTGAAGCCCTATTTCAAAATTAGTATCTCTAGAGTGAATTTTGCAAAAAAGATACTCAATATTCTTTCTAAAATCAAAAATGAGTATCTTATATGTGAATATTTCCAAAGTCATACTTTACTATACCACATTTGCTTGTCTATGAGGTGATATGGCATAGATAAAAGTTTGACTTTCTCAAAAAGGGGCTTTTTTATACTCATTTTGTCGATTTGATTGCTGCTAGCCTGTTGAACAAATTTGACTCCATCTTTTGCATGTGCAAGTAGTTGTAAGGTCTTCGTACTAATAAAATTATCAAAGATTTCATTAGAAACAATGTAATCTTTCATCTTTTTAAATGTTCTTACTAACGCTCTACTTTGCTTAATCGCGAGTTCCCCTCTTTCATCATCTTTCAAGGTGAAAGTTTTGCACCTTGAAAGTTCTTCCACTTCCTCATCAGTCATAATAAAATGAGCACCTTCACACTAGAAGGTGCCCATCTAGGCAAAATCAACTTTTACATCTATGAAGTATATAATTTGTAACTAATTCTTAGAAAGTAATGCCACAGTTTCTGTATGCATAGTATGACCAAACTGATCACAGACGGTGTACTTCTGCAAATGGTAGCCGTTTTCTTCCAAATGCTTCAGGTCGCGGGCCAAAGTGGCGCTGTCGCAGCTGACGTAGACGATACGCTTAGGTGCCATGGCAATCATGGTATCTAGGGCAACTACGTCGCAGCCTTTTCTAGGTGGGTCTACCATGATTACATCTGGGTGGGACATCTTTTCGTAGATTTCCTGAAGGACTACTTCTGCTTCGCCGCAGTAGAATTCTGCATTATCTAATCCGTTAAGTTTGGCGTTAGCCTTGGCGTTTTCGATGGCCTGTGGCACTACCTCAATACCGATGACGCGGCCTGCGTGCTTTGCCATTGAAAGGGAAATGGTTCCGATTCCGCAGTATAAATCCCACACATCCTCACTTCCATGCAAATCAGCATACTCTAAAGCCTTACTATATAAGCGTTCCATCTGGTCATGGTTAACCTGATAGAAGGAATTAGCGCTGATGTCAAAGGAAATGGTATCACCGTTTGTAAGAGTGATGCTGTCGCGGATGGCTTCTTTGCCGTAGAGCACCTTAGTCTCAAAGCCCATTATGACATTGTCACGGCGAGTGTTGATGTTAAGCACCAGTGATGCAAGAGAAGGCTCAACGGTTTTCACGTGAGAAACAAGTGAATCCACTTTCGGCAGTGAATCTCCATTTACTACCACGCAAACCATAGTCTCACCTGTAGCCTTACCCTCACGAACAAGGACATGTCGGATTAACCCCTTACCACTCACCTCATCATAAGGTGAAATACCACATTCATTCATATAATCAATTATCGCATATACGATATCCATACTCTTCTTAGAGCAAATCTTACAATCATTAGATGGAACAATTCTGTGGCTTCTAGCTCCGTAAAAACCGGCAATAATATTGCCCTCTTTGTCCACGCCGATAGGCACCTGGGCCTTGTTGCGGTAACGAAGAGGGTCAGCCATTCCAAGGATAGGCTCACGGATGCTATCTACAAAAGCCCGGTCGTATCCACCAATCTTTACGAGGTTATTAGCAACGATGTTGTCCTTAATCTGAAGCTGCTTATCATAAGCCACCTGCATAATCTGGCAGCCGCCGCATTGCTTAGCATTAGGGCAGGCTGGCTGAACACGATATGGGCTAGGCTCCACTACCTCCTTCAAAGCTGCGAAGCAGTAGGTCTTTTTCACCTTGGTAATAATGACGTCGCACTCATCTCCTACTACCGCATCTTTGACAAAAATGGTCACACCATCTGTGTGACCAATTCCTGCGCCCTCTAGGGACATATCTTCAATTGTAAGTCTTACAATATCATTCTTATTCATTAATTCTTTCCTGTTCTACGGATGTTTGAATCAAGCAGGCGGTTGAAGCCCTGCCATGCAAGATTGTTTTCATCAACATTTTCAAGTGCCTCGTAGATAGTCTCAAGCTTTGCATCGATGTTATCTGCAAAAGAAAGTGCGATAGCTTCGGCAATAGCTGGCTTCTTAGGTGAACCAAATTCAAGCTCGCCGTGGTGAGATAAGATGCAGTGGATAAGCTCCTTGCGCTTTACCTCAGGGAAGCCTGGGATATCATCGATGGCACGGTCTACCATGTTAGCACCTACATAGATGTGACCTAAAAGCTGCCCCTCATCTGTGTAATCGTTGCGAGGGAAGTCTGAAAGCTCCCTAACCTTTCCGATGTCATGGAAAATAGCTGCTGTGATAAGCAAATCTCTATCTAAAAATGGGTACTGCTTGCTGAAATAATCGCAGTTAGTAGCAACTGAAAGTGTGTGTTCAAGCAAGCCGCCAGTAAATCCATGATGAACTGACTTAGCAGCAGAATGTGCCTTGAATGCCTCGATAAAATCCTTGTCATCTACGAAATATTTCTTAAGCAAAGCCTTCATGTATGGGGCCTTGATGGAATTAATAAGCGCCATCAAATCGCTCCACATAACATTTACATCCTTTTTGCTGGCTGGGATGTAATCTGTGATTTCAAATTCCCCTGGGTTGGCCTTGCGAAGCCTTTTTATATTAAACTGCAATGCGCCATTCCAGCTGGTGATATCACCTGTGACAGTGATGAAATCAAGCTCATCATAATCGCTGATTCCCTCTGAATCAACATCCCAAATCTTGGCATCGATTGTACCTGTCTTATCACATAATGTAAGTGACTCAAATGCCTTTCCTGTCTTGGAAACACCTGCAGTCTTCTTTTTGCAAAGATATGTTTCTGTTCCTCTGTCTCCCTCATTAAGTGTGTTAATGTATTTCATTTATTCTCCAATCTAAGCTCCAAAGAGCAGCGCAGCTTAGCTGCAAAAATCTTACTTAATTATAAGGTATGCGGGGGAGATAATCAATGTAATGATGATGGTCGAAAATATAAATTATTTCTTCTTTTTTTAGTCGTTTTCGCACTTTTTATGTGGTAGGATTTTTATAACACCTCATCAGTCAGCTACGCTGACAGCTTTTCTCGCCTCCCGGCTCGGTCGTTGCTAAACAGGCTCCACTGGAGCCTAGCAACCCTCAAGGGGGGGGGGAGCCTACGTAAGGAGATTGAAGATATGAAAACTAATAAATTATTTCCACAGGTGGAAGGCTTTTTGCACGGAGGAGATTACAATCCTGAGCAATGGCTTGATAGACCTGATATTCTAAAAAAAGATATTGAGTATATGAAGGAGGCTGGCATCAACACCGTCACCATGGGTGTTTTCTCATGGTCTGTGCATGAGCCAGTGGAGGGGCAGATTAGCTTTGATTGGCTTGCCGAAATTATGGATGAGCTATACGAAAATGGCATTTACACTGTGCTTGCCACACCAACTGGAGCCCGTCCAGCATGGCTTGATGAAAAATATCCATCTGCTATGCGCTGCGATGAAATGGGTGTGAGAAATCACCACGGCGTGCGTCACAATCATTGTATGCAGTCCCCAGAATATCGCGAGAAGGTTCGCATTATGGATTCAGCCTTGGCAGAGAGATTTGCAGGTCATCCTGGTCTTCTTATGTGGCACATTTCTAACGAGCTTGGCGGATATTGCTACTGCGACACCTGCCGCAAAAAGTTCCAGCAATGGCTTGCGGACAGATATGACCATGATATTGAAAAGCTTAACAAGGCATGGTGGACTACATTTTGGTCTCACAAATTTAACAGCTTTGATCAGATTGACCCACCATACAAAAATGGTGAAAACTGCGTGTTAGGACTGAACCTAGATTGGAAGAGATTTTCTACCTGGTCTGCAACTGATTTCATGAAATTTGAGATTGATACACTTCGCAGTGCTGGTGCCAAGGAGCCTACTACCACAAACTTTATGGAGATGTTCTACGATTACGATTACCATTATATGAAGGATTTCATAGATGTAATCAGCTGGGACAACTATCCTGAAATGCACAACAGCTGGCAGACAGACGCTGACCATCTGTTGGAACGCAGCTTCAACCATGCCCTATTTAGAAGTATGAAAAAGGATCAGCCATTTATGATGATGGAATCTGCTCCTGGCCTTGTAAACTGGAGACCTTACAACAAATACAGACGTCCTGGCATGCATGAGCTTATTTCTATGCAGGCTATTGCAACAGGCTCTGACACTGTTCAATACTTCCAGATTAGAAAAAGTCGTGGTTCTTCTGAACAGTGGCATGGTGCTGTCATCGACCACATTGGAACTAATGATACCAGGGTATTTAAGGAGGTTGCTAAGCTTGGTACTGACCTTAAAACCATTTCAGAAGTTGCCGGCGCACTATCTGACAACAAGGTTGCTATCCTGTTTGACTGGGACAATCGCTGGGCTATTGATGATGCCTGGGCTCTTGCCAAAGACACTAAGAACTTTGACAAAACCTGTATTAGCATTTACAACGAATTTATGAGCCTTGGTGTGGAGCCAGATATCATTTCATCTGACATGGATTGGAGCGATTACAAGATTATCTGTGCACCGATGCTCTATGTGCTACATGATGGTGTTGGTGAAAAGATTGCTGATTTCGTGCGAAATGGCGGTCAGTTTATGAGCACTTACTTCACCGGATATGTTAATAAGGACTTGCTCGCAAACCTTGGTGGATTCCCAGGAGACGGATTATCAGATGTGTTTGGTCTTCGCTCAGAAGAAATCGATACCCTTTATCCAGAGGACAAAAACAGCATCAGCATTATCGATAAGGCTGGTAAGCCTTCATATTCTGCACCTGTATGCGATTATCAGGAATTGTTAAGGGATGTTACTGCGGAAGTACTTGCAAGATATGATGGTGATTATGTAGCAGGAAAGCCTGCAATTACACGTAATTCATACGGTGATGGCTTTGCTTATTACGTAGCATGCCGCACTAATCAAAACGATATTGAATTCCTATATAGGGAAATGTTAGAGCATGCTGGTATCGCATATACGAAGTTACCAGTTGGAGTGGAGAAGCATGCACGTTTTGCAGATGATGCTAAATATGATTTCTATCTTAATGGAAATACTGAGGATGTTACTGTAAAAGATGTAGCAGGGGTCGAATTGTTGACAGGTGAGAATGTCTCTGGGACGTTGGTATTGAAGGGATATGGTGTAGCGGTGGTGAAGAGCTAATTAGGCTTCTTCTCCGCTGCCGCTCCGGTCGGCTCAAAACAGAGGTCCACTGGACCTCTGTTTTGAGCCCCTCATCAGTCACCTGCGGTGACAGCTTCCCCCAGAGGGGGGAAGCCTTTTACATATTTCTATTCAGTGACACAACCATAATATCATCACTGTCTTCATCAGTTACGAAGTAATCTGTGATTTCCACACGGCGGAGGACTCCGTCGTCGCCTTCCTGAATCACTCTGATTTCAACCTTGTCTTTACCCTTTTCATATTCATGGAGAAGGTTTTCACGTGAAAAGGTATTTTTGAAAAGCTCTCTATCCATTTCGTGCATTGTAGAAGCACCTGATTCAATTAGGTCATCAAAAGTGCCTGCCACTTTACACTTTGTGGATGTAAAATCCTTGTAGGTCAAAAAGCTGTATGTATTCTTGGTCAGATTACCGAGAATCATCAGCGGATACTGCTTGAACAATGCCTGTGTCAGCAGCTTATTGATACTAATACTATTTTCTTTTTTCTCTTTGTCTCCCATTGTTTTGCTCCCCTTACAAATTTCTGCCAAGAATACTATATATCTATTTGTCAAAAAATGCAAAGGGGGGTAGTCCTGCATTATAATCTCGCCAAATTGCGAAGATTTTCCATTTTATTTATATAATCTCTGTTCCCGTTAAACAGGGCATTTGTTCCCAGCACAAAACCGTCCACACCTAATCTTGCGTAGGAAAGAATCCTTGCATCATTGCACGCTCCATCTAAATATATCTTTATCCCCAGGCTTTCTTTCAAATCAATTAACCTTTTAATCTTGTCCGCTACAAATGGCAGATAGGGCTTGCCAGCCTCGCCAGGATCCACCATCATCACCATTACCTTCTTTGCTATACATGCAATTTCCTTAACAGACTCTATGCTGGTACAAGGATTAATAGCCACTCCAGGCACCATACCAGCTTCTATTATTCTGTTAAGAGTTGTAGATGGGTGGTATTCCGATTCGGCATGTATGTATACTGTATCTCCTGGTCTGATTAGCTTTAAGAATTTTTCAATATGCACCCTTGGATGCTCAATCATGAGATGAACATCCAAGGGTCTTGCTGTGACCCTGGCAATATATCTCAGGTCGCATAATGACATGGCAAAATTGTCCACAAATCTGCCATCCATTATATCTATGTGAAAGGAGTCAATTCCTGCCTCCTCAAGCAAATTGATTTCGGAAGCAAGACTTCCAAAATCAGCACACATCATAGATGCGTTTAATTCCAACTTCATATAATTCCTCAATTCAAAAAGTTCTTGTTTGCATAAACCACTTTGTATCTATCTCTTCTGCTATCGAAAAAATAAGATATTAATCTTTCTGACATAAACCCGGGATATCGTCTCTGATATCTATCTGGCTTATCTCCTACTCTTCTATATACCGTAAATACGATACTAAACAACCACTGGCACAATTCATTTAGCACATCTCTTCTTGCAATCAGCATATTGCAAGGGCTATAAAGATTACCTGCAAAAAAATCTTTTGCCTTATCATATTCATCAGGCAGGCTTGTTCTGAAATAATTCATCAATATGTCCCAGTCCTCTGATACATGCCTGATGCGATAGTCCTGTTCCACACTCGGCGAAACGAAAAGGGGCACTGGCAAAATAACATCAATATTATTGGCATCGCACAACCTAATCCAGTTATCCGGAAGTAAGAAATGCCTACGATAATGGGCTAGTCCCACGTAATCTTCTGTAGTGTTTTTCCATATCCAGTACAGCCCTGTAAGCTCGCAAAACTGGCTATTCAAAGATGATATGTTCTCTGTTCCCTTTCCGGAATTATCAAGGTTTTCTATGCCTGGCAGGCGCTCTTTTGTCATACTGACACCAACCTGCAAGGCTTCCTCATTTATCTGCAAGGTATAATCATCCCTCAAAGCAGAATCATGCACTGAGCTTGCCACATAAATCTTTCCCATAATACTGGCATTTCTTGCTCCACCATCACTTAGATTTTCCAGCAATATAAATGGTTTTCCTGTTGCCGCAAAATTTCTTTTAACATATTCATCTCGCATATACGAATCAAGATGTACGTCAATCGGCCTCACATCTATAAACCCAAGTTCCTTAAGCTCTGCTTCAAGCTTAGCTTGATTAACTCCACGGGTAGCGATGTAAACAGGATTTCTTTGGTCTATTCCATTTTTCTCAATCTCTTCTTTTGATATTGATACAACAGGTATACCTTCTATATCAGTTGGATTATCATCCATTTCCCAGGACACCAAAAATGCCCTTACTTTTGTATTAGGTGACAGATATTCTATATACCCCTTTGCTGTTTTAGCTCGCGATGATGCTCCTGCGATATACACCACTTGCTCTCTTTCATTCCCCATTTCTAACCTCACTCTACAAAATGCTTATCCGCTATTGCTATCTTAAAATCATCATAGTGATGCAGCATATAAACAGTAAGCAACCTCTCTCCTAAAAAGCCCAAAAACCTATTTTGATAGTCATCTTCCTTTGGAATACAATGCTTATTACAATAATCCAAAATATCAAACAGATAATCTGGCTGCTTAACCATAATCGCCTTTTTCATCACTTTCCAATCATCAGGGTCATGATCCCTTTCGTAGATTTCCAGGACACATGGGTAATTCATCACCGGAACTGTCACCACCACATCGATATCCGATTTCAACAATCTAGCCCTCTCCTGTTCACTCAGGCAAAAATGCCGTCTATAGTGACACAGCCCCACATAATCTGAGGTTGCATTCTTCCACAGCCAGTAAAGTGCAGTCAGCTCACAATATTTACGATTCTCAGTAGAGAAGTTATCTCCCACATCATCTCGCAATCTACAGCTGCACTTATCTGACAATGCCGCCCCAACAAATATCTCATCTTCCCAGTCATAATTGCTGATATCCTCCGTAAGCTCCTTATCGTACTGGCTCACTGCCCTATACACACCTATGGTCTTTTCTTGAGCTTCTACCTCTTCCTCAAGCTCCCTAAGTTCTTCCTGCAAAAGCCTATAACGATACCCCAGGTTATCCAAACGACTTCGCATATAATTGCCCCTTATCCCAGTCCACAGGTCACTTTCAAATGTAAGATAAATTACTTCTGTAAATACAGACTTAGCCAGTTCATTTTTTATTGATTCCCTATTCTTCTCTACACACGCCACAATCACCAGCGTATCCTTTGGAAACACCTGCTCTGCCACCTCCAATGTAATCACCGGCCTTTTAAGCACCACCTTGGGATTCCCCACTGCATGGGTCACAACAAATGCTGCTATCCTCACATTATAAGGATCATCCATCAAACACTGGCCCACCTGGGTTGCCACCACACTAGCGCCATACACAAGTATCGTCTTACTCTCAACTATTTGTTTAAAAATATCTCTCTCATACAACATAAAAATCTCACCATTTCCTTTCTATGGTGAGATTTAATATAAGCTTCCCCGGTAAAAAACAAATATGCATTTCCCCAAAGAACTATAAGATTTTCATAAACTTATGGCTAGCCGTACTCTTCGCTGCAGCTTGGGAGCTACCACTATAGCATAAGGCGCCTGCCTGGAGCTTGCCCTCCCGCCGCCGGCTACACACCATGCACGGATACAATCACAGATTTTAGATTATCTAAATGTGAAATCTTGCATCTTTATTAGTAGGTGTTCTTACAAAGTTTTACAATTCTATCAGTAAAGTATGCAGACAGCGGACATAAATTAAAATTTGAGTGCATGTGTATTAGCAGGATTAAGCCCTGTTGCGTTCGCTTTGAAGTGAGCTTAGAAAAATAAAAAGCAGGTTTTGTATATATAGGCATGCGCCGCTAGGATGGCGGCGCAAGTGGTCACCTGAGACACGATGTCGAATGTGCCACGGTGGCTATATATTCAAAACCTGCTTTTTTAATTTTTATTAGCGAATGTAATAGCAAACGCAACAGGGCTTAATCCTGCTAATACACATGCTTGTAGAACTATATATATGTCCGCTGTCTACACACATTACCTTCGAATTGTAAAAGCTTAGTAAGTACACCTACAGATGCAAGATTACTCACATTAAGATAATCTACAAATCTGCTCAAATGATATCCGTGCATGGTGTGTAGCCGGCGGCGGGAGGGCAAGCTCTAGACAGGCGCCTTGAAATCTTACTCAGCTCTCAAGCTGCTGCAAAAGCATTCCTAGCGAAGTGCCTGGGCGATGTCGGCTACCAGGTCAGCGGAATCTTCGAGACCGCAGGATACGCGGATAAGTCCAGCTGGGATGCCGGCTGCTTCTAGCTGCTCGTCAGACATTTGACGGTGGGTGGATGTAGCAGGGTTGAGACAACAGCTTCTAGCATCTGCTACGTGGGTTTCGATGGCAATGAGCTTAAGCTTCTTCATGAAACTTTCCGCTGCTGCACGGCCACCTTCAAGCTCGAAGGATACGACGCCACAGCCGCCCTTTGGTAGGTACTTCTGAGCGATTTCGTAGTATTCGTCACCCTCAAGACCTGGGTATGTAACCTTCTTCACCTGTGGCTGTTCCTTTAAGAACTTAGCTACAGCAAGTCCGTTTTCTACGTGGCGAGGCATACGCACGTGAAGGGATTCAAGACCAAGGTTAAGAATAAATGCATTCTGAGGTGACTGAATGCATCCAAAGTCACGCATAAGCTGTGATGTACATTTGGTGATAAAGGCACCTTCCTTGCCAAACTTCTCAGCATAAGTGATGCCGTGATAGCTTTCGTCAGGTGTACAAAGACCAGGGAATTTGTCTGCGTGTGCCATCCAGTCAAACTTGCCTGAATCTACGATACATCCGCCAACTGCTGCACCGTGTCCATCCATGTATTTGGTAGTAGAATGAGTAACAATATCTGCGCCCCATTCGATAGGACGGCAGTTAACAGGTGTTGGGAATGTGTTATCTACGATAAGTGGCACTCCGTGTGCGTGGGCAACCTTAGCAAACTTTTCAATATCAAGCACTGTAAGAGCTGGGTTTGCAATAGTCTCGCCAAAGACTGCTCTAGTGTTTTCCTTGAAGGCAGCGCTTAACTCTTCCTCGCTTGCCTTAGGTGATACGAATGTTACATCTATCCCCATCTTACGCATAGTAACATCAATAAGGTTGAAGGTTCCTCCATAGATAGATGATGATGCTACGATATGGCTGCCGCATTCGCATATATTAAACAACGCAAAGAAGTTAGCTGCCTGTCCGCTGGATGTAAGCATTGCTGCGCTACCTCCCTCTAAGGCAGCAATCTTAGCTGCTACATAATCGTTAGTAGGATTCTGCAATCTTGTATAGAAATAACCAGATGCCTCTAGGTCAAAAAGCTTGCCCATATCCTCGCTTGTGTCATATTTGAAAGTGGTGGACTGTACTATAGGAATCTGACGTGGTTCGCCATTTCCTGGAGTATAGCCAGCCTGAACACATTTAGTTCCAATACCTTGATTATTCATTAAACAACCTCCTGAATACTTTACATTAAAATAAGGAGCGCATTCATACGCTCCTTACACTTTACCACATTAAAGAATCAATTTAAACATTTGTTAGCAACAGATTTGCTCATATCTGGCAGAAACCTTACTCCAATCCAAGATTTCCCAGAATGCTTTGATATAATCTGGTCTTAAATTCTTGTATTTTAAATAATATGCATGCTCCCACACATCCAGAGCAATAATAGGAATCATGCCCTTGCCCTCTGATATTGGATTGTCCTGATTAAGTGATGTAGATACGGCAAGCTTGCCTGACTTGTCTGTTGAAAGCCATGCCCAGCCTGAGCCAAACTGGCCTGCGGCAGCTGTAGACATCTGCTCCTTTAGGGCATCAAGGCTACCAAAAGTATCTGCTATTGCTGTAGCTAAAGCACCTGTTGGCTCTTTAGCAGCATTAGGTGAAAACATTTCAAAATAAAGATTGTGATTATAGTAACCACCACCCTGATTGCGAAGTCCTTTTCTTAAAGTCTCATCGCTAACCTTATCAAGGCTTGCTAGTAACTCCTCAGCAGATAGATTTGCCATGCCGGCTTTTTCTGCCAAGTCATTAAAATTCTTTGTATATGTAGCGTGGTGTTTACCATGATGTGTCTCAACTGTTTCCTTATCGATATAAGGCTCAAGAGCGTCTGTAGCGTAAGGTAATTTAATCTGTTCGTACATAGTATACTCTCCTTTCAAATGAACCATTAATATGCTTATGTCATTTTGGATTAGTGTATACATTTTACCATATTGTAAATACAATATAAATTGAATTCATGTAAATTCTATACAAATTTCTTCTTAGTCTCCACTATTACTATCTGTAATAATTTGTCTTTTATAAATTGCTTTCAAGCAATCAATCACCGCATCCGCAAGCAACGGCAATGCCACACCAACAATAGTGTAAATAATCAACACATATTCTGGGGCATCAAATATTACCGGCCAGGATGCTACCATATACATCGGCTTGCCAACAGCCAGGCAATAGCCTACAGAAACCAGCTTGAAAGCCAGGATGTGCAAAAACAGTATAGACATTGTGTGCTTGCCAATGAATGTAAGCCATCTTCCTAGAAAATTATTTTCCAAATCAGCCGCCACAGAAGCCAGCATGACCATGCCTAGGAAGGTGGTAGCTACTAAAAACACAGGATTTACAATCTGAGATTTGGAAAGCTCCAGTGTACCAAATGGCAAAAGTGCCAATAATATAACAAATGATACAGGTCCTGCACATATCACTATCCACTTCTTAGCTAACAGCTTACCTATCGTTCCAGTATCAACAAATGACCTTGTAAGCACTCCCATCAAATAACAGCTATACACCCCAAACACCTGCAAATGTCTATCAGCAATAGGAGCTTCACTGGCAAATCCATTTGAAATGGCAAAGGCAACCAGCAAATTAATGGCAAGCAATACACAAAGCACCGCTACTCTAACTTTGGAGCCAAAATCCTTAATCCCATACTCCACAAAGCAATGAATAACGCAAACCAAAAACAGCACAATTAAAAACCAGCTTGCGCTTCCCATCTGCGGAATCTCCTTTAATGTAAGCACATTGTACACATCTACCACAAGCTCCCTAACACCCTTTCGATGCATCAGTGTCTGGGCAGCCTTTTGGATAAAGACCACATCCTGCTTAAAGGCTCCGTTATCAGTGTAGAAGTTTAGACTAATAAACACATTGTTAAGTATCGCATATACGATATTAAATCCCATATAAGGAATCAGCAGCCTGCGTACCCTTGAAAAGAAATATCCTTCTGCCTGCTGCAAGCTAGCCCCATGTGCCTTATTAAAGCAATATCCACTTACAAAAATAAAAACGGGCATGTGGAATAAATAGATGAAATCACGGGCTACACCAAAAGTGTGCCCGTAAACCATCAATATTATTGCAATGCCCTTAATGATATCTA
Source organism: Pseudobutyrivibrio sp. (assembly GCF_017471675.1). GTDB lineage: Bacteria > Bacillota > Clostridia > Lachnospirales > Lachnospiraceae > Pseudobutyrivibrio. Next base: position 40,901 of record NZ_JAFUSK010000014.1, on the reverse strand, counting down.
TGTTATTAGTTCTAGCCTTAGAATCCATTAGTCAATCTTTTTAGCGGGAACTCCCACGTAAGTTCCTTCCTTGATGATATTTTTAACAACTACTGCTCCTGCACCAATCACACAGTTAGAGCAGATTGAAAGATTATTGCTGACTACCGCTCCAATTCCAAGCCAGGTGTTGTCACCAATGGCAACTGTGCCTGCGGTGTGAGCCCCAACAGAAATGTGAGCGTAATCGCCAATCATATTATCATGATCCACAGATGCGCCGGTGTTTATAATAACACCATCACCTACTGTGGTGCCTGGATTAACAACAGCGCCAGCCATCACCACTGTACCTGTGCCAATCTTGGCATCGTATGCAATGACAGCACTAGGATGGATAAGTGTTACCACATTGGCACCCTTGTTAATAAGCTTTTCCTGAACCTTACGGCGAATCTTAGCATCACCAATTCCAACAATAAAATCGTACTTTTCATTAATAAAATTCTCTAAATCCGTGTCCTCATCAGCGACAGGATACTCCCCCAACATATCGATAGTAGGATTCAAATCCACAAATACGATATTGTCATATCCATTTTCAAGTGCGATTTCTGCAACAACCTTGCAGTGGCCGCTAGCCCCCATAATAGCAATACTTTTCATTACTCGTTCCTCTCTTCCCCATTTTTAGTGATAATGCTATCAACTATATATATTGGGCGATTTTTCACTTCTGCAAAAATAATCGCCAAATATTCTGATATAAATCCAAGGATGATAAACAACACCCCAAACATAAAACAAATAAGAACTACCACTGTTGAGTAGCCTGATGGTGCATTGCCCAGGAAAAACTGAATGATAGAATAAACAATCAATATAAAGGCAAATGCCAAGGATGTCATACCTGCATAGATTCCCATCTTAAGAGGTGCATCTGAAAAATTACAGATGGCGTTAAGTGAAAGCTTAACAAGCGCCTTAAGATTATAGTTGCTTTCTCCTGCCACACGTGCGCTGGCCTTGAACTCAAGTGTAGTCTTCTTGAAGCCTACGTTTTGCACATAGCCACGGAGAAATCTAACGCGCTCGCGATAATCCTTCTTAAGTACAAGGGCTACCCTGCGGGAAATTCCAAAGAAATCTGATGAATTGTTTTCAAAATTTGCCTTGGACATTTTATTCATAACCCTGTAAAAGGCTGCAGATGTAATCTTTTTAAATAAGCCTGCATCCTCTCTGGCGGTGCGAACCATAGATATTACATCATAGCCTTCATCAAATTTAGCAATGATGCCAGGAATTGCTTCTGGTGGATGCTGCAAATCTGCATCCATGCAAACAACGCCATCGCCTGTAGATACATCAATGCCAGCTATCATCGCTGCCTCATGGCCTCTGTTAGCTGCAAAGTTAACCACTACCACATGGTCATCTGCTGCTGCAAATTCCTTAAGAATCTCTAAGCTGGAATCCCTACTGCCATCGTTAACAAAAATCAGCTCATAATCCCAGCCGCTCTTAGCGCATGCCTCTGATAGGATAGGGCTGGTGTGTTCATAAAACTGCTTAAGTCCAAGCTCCTCATTATATACTGAAACTACAATCGAAATCTTTTTTGCCATTTTTCTATAGACCTATTGGTCTCTCCTCAACTATATAATAAGCGCCGAAGCTGAATTAAATCAACCTCGACGCTTGTATTATACCATATCTTATCTTAAAAGTAGGAATTTCTTAATCATCTAGCTTATGTAAAATCCATATTTGCTGCAAATTTAGCACATTTTATCTTGGTGCTAAAAGTGTGTTCAAATCAACACCTGCCATGCCGCTTGCCTTGGCAATTGTGTCTGGGCTTTCAGCATTCTTATACATTTCATAAGAAACCTTTGCATGATTACTATAATCAAGAAGGCCGTTTGCAAGACCCTGTGGCATTTCGATATGTGGATCATCCTTTTCACGGGCAAGGATGATTCCATCGATGTGGCTGTTATTGTTGGCAACCATTATCGCATATACGATAGACACAGCCTGTGCCTCCTGACCGGCTGATGATGTGTAACCCTGCTCAGAAAGCTTAACTGTTCTGACAGCACCGCTAGGTGATAGGAATGCTGGCTGACTTAAGAAATCAGTAAGCACATCAATATTATAAACTGAGATATATTTGGTATTCTGATTGCGCTGAATCTTGTCTGTTGGTGCCCATGCCATGTTATTTGTAAGTGGATAATTGTATGCATGGAAAGCAAGTCTCCAATCAATATTACCCTGGCTTGCAATGCAATTGTTAAACTGTGTTAAGAATGAACGTGAGCTGTGAAGGCCGCTTGCGCTTGCATTCCAGCTGTGGTCGATACATGTGTAAACATTTGCATTGGCATTTACTGACTTAATCGCATTGTAGCAAAGACGGAATGCGTTAGCATATTCCTGAGTGTATACTGCAAGGTTGTTACCACAATTCATGTAGTTCCACTGTCTCCAGGCATTTACCTCGTTTCCAATAATAAAGTTATCCACCTTCGCTGTCATTCCAAACAAGCTGAATCCACTATAGCGATTAGCAAGGAAAGAAGCTGCTGCTGCAAGTGTCTCTGCACCTTCTGTAGTGGTTGCATTAAGGCCATAATATGTGTGCTGTCCAATTCCATCAGCAGCGTAAGGGCTCATGAAAAAGCCTGGAGCTGCCTGGTCACATACGATAATCATAGAAACCTGAACGCCCTGTGCAGATAATCTACCTATTAAATTATCATAAGCAGAAATAAATGCTGTATTGAAATTATAGGATTTACCATTGTATACGTATGGAGTTCCACGACCATTGGATATACGGCTAAGCTCGATTGTAACAGTTGCCTGCTTTGCACCAAGCTGTGCTAATGTACGCATACCCATGTTAGATGAGCTGGCATCTGCTAACAAACCCTTCTTGCCATTTTCTGTTCTGGCAATCTTAGTGCTTCCTAGCGCCTCTGGGTTTGTGATAAACATGCTGTTTGAAACAGGCTTAAGGGCTCCACCACTTACTACACAAACAGTGAATTTTTTGAATAATAAAGATGCTTCTGTATTATATCCAAGTGGTGCGGCAAAAGAAGCTGCAGCTGATACTGGGCTTTGTGCCACATCTACTCCAACTGGCGCTGCTTGATTAACATCTGATGCAATTAGATGATAGAGACCATCATCTGATGAAGCTGTTCCCTTAGATGAAACTACTACATTTCCATCTGAAATAAGAACGCCTCCGATAGCAACACTTCCAGCCGCCTCAGCAGTAATTGCTGGGGCACCTGCGAAAGCTGTCACCACGAAGGCAAAAGCTATTACTATACTAGCAATTTTTTTGAAAACTTTCATACTCTCATAACTCCTTATAAATATCATAATTGTTGAGTCGAGAGTTATAATATCATGTATTTACGAAAAATGTGTGAATTATTGTAATATTTTAAAATATTTTCCTATCTACACACCTGCACTTGCAATGATAATACCTATAATGATTACAACCAGTCCTAAAGCCTTTTTCTTACTAATACTTTCTTTTAAGAAGATTCTACCTAAGATTGCAACCCAGATATATCCTGTAGCCTCAAGAATAGGTCCAAGTGAAAGTGGAACCTCCTTGTAGCCGATTACTGAACAAAGTGATGCAGCAAAGAATACAACGTAAGCTCCCATTACCATTGGATTAAGATATTCCGCAAGTTTGTTAGGATATTCCTTCTCCGCTGCCTTCTTTAAAACAATCTGTGAGACGGATGCAATAAATGTACCCGTAAGCATTATTAAAGCATATTTAAGCATTATTTCCGTCCTCCTTTGAATCTTCTTTTGCGGCACTTCCTGCTTCGTCACCACTAACAACTAGGTAAACTCCAAGGATTACAACAGCTGCTCCGATAACCTTTTGAATAGTAATGCCTTCATGAAAAATAACAAATCCCCAAACAAGCCCCCAAAGCGTTGTCACTGCTTTGTTAGCATAGGTGGTGATTAAAGGAAGATGCTTAAGTACCTGCTGCCATGCGATAGCGTAGAATCCCAAGATACAAACAACGATTGCGTAGAAGAAAATCCACTTAGGGCTTAAAAATTCGTACTGGGCTGCTGTCTTGGAACAGATGCTATTTAGAGAATACACTAAAATAATTATGTGAAGAATCACAAACCATTTGATTTTTTCTTTCATATACTATTATCTCCTATTCTTTATAAATTCTGGTTAGTACTGTTTTATATTTATTTATATCATTAACCTCTGCTGAGCGCTTTAATTGATTCTCTCTAAGAGTCTCATATAATTTATCGTCAGACAATACCTTTATAATCTTTTCTGCAAAATCATTATCATCATCAGAAAGGTATCCATTATATCCATCAGTAATTAAATCTATCATACCGTCTGATGGCGTACTGATAATTGGTGTACCAAGTGCCATGGATTCCAATGCGACCATAGGCGTTCCTTCCCATCTTGAAGTAAGAACCATCATTTTCGAATCATGTAATAATTTTACTGGATTACTTTGATAGCCTAAAAAGCTAACGTTGGCATCCAACCCTAAATCCGAACAAAGTTGTTTTAGCTCTTGCTCATCCTCACCTGTTCCAGCAATAGCCACTTTAATGTTAGGATATTTATTTGCAATAATTCTAGTAATCTTTAACAATCTATGAAGATTTTTCTGGTAAACCATTCTACCAACATACACCATGTCATAATCATAGCTATTTATATCATAAGCCATTCTCGTCTGTAATTCATTTACATCTATAGCATTATATAAAATCACACTTTTTTTCTTGAGTGGCCCATGGAAAGCATATCCACTGAATGAACTATTTGAAACCCAAATAATACTTTTTGCCTTCAATGCTGCGTAAAAATACGCAATAGACTTAAGAGAAACTCCCCTACTATTAAACGCATTATTATGAATGTGTGAAGTAAGTGGTATTGTACCACATGCCCTAGCCGCAAGAAATCCTGCACGCATGTCATGTGCGTGGATTACGTCAGGCTGATATGCGACAATTACACGTTTTAGCTCGGAAGTGTTCATTTTTTCTATTGGATAGAAATTGATGTCGCGCTCTTCTAACGCTTTGCGAACTGTACCATCAGGACTGCAATATGCCATCTCAACATCACTGTCATCCTTGAACATATTTATAATTTGACATACAACATTCTCAGCTCCTGAAAATATTTGCGAACTTAAAATGTGTAGAACCTTCATAACTATTCCTTTCATAAAATAATTGTAGCCGTATATGCGACTACAATTATCATTTACTAAATCTCTTCTTCAAAATCAAAATCGTGGAACAAGAACTTTCGGCAGGCAAGAAGTATAGCAATTGCAATAATGCTAATCAAAGCATTAAGTGGTTTTTCATGACCTGCGACAAGACCTCTGGCAATAGCAAAAATCAGTACCTCCACAACTGTATTCATGGAATGTCTGATAAGCATTCTGATAAACTCAATAACAATGATTACCGAAAATGCAGTGCTCATGAGGTTTTCAATGTAAACATCAAAGCTACTACCACCAAAATTAATTACTGTTAGGATTAGATTGAATATACCATATATTACTCCAACTAGAAGCAATACTGCTGCAATCTTTTCCAAAAACACTGGCATTCTAAGAACTGCGTTGTGCCATTTTTCTCTTTTGTTATTTGGCATAAGGGGTCCTCCTATATGGTAATAAAACAATGAATAACTGCCATAAAAATTGCCTTCGGCAATGGGCAGTTCTGGGCAAACAATTTTACTTTCTCCACACCATCTTATTTACTACACCTGTATAGCTCTGGATAATCTTTACAACCTTTGTAGAAACATTCTCTTCGATGTAATCAGGTACTGGGATGCCATAATCTCCCTCCTCGTTCATATCTATAGCTGTTGTGACAGCCTGAAGAAGTGAATGCTCATCAATACCTGCAAGCACGAAGCAAGCCTTATCAAGAGCCTCTGGACGCTCTGTAGATGTACGGATACATACTGCAGGGAATGGATGTCCAATACTTGTAAAAAAGCTTGATTCCTCTGGCAATGTGCCTGAATCTGAAACTACTGCAAATGCATTCATCTGCAAATGATTATAATCATGGAAGCCAAGTGGCTCATGCATTCTAACACGTGGGTCAAGCTTGAAGCCTGTAGCCTCTAAACGCTTACGGCTACGTGGATGACAGCTATAAAGAATTGGCATATCGTACTTTTCAGCCAGCTTATTGATAGCTGTGAAAAGAGATGTAAAATTCTTTTCTGTATCAATATTTTCCTCACGGTGAGCTGAAAGAAGGATATACTTCTTTGGCTCAAGTCCAAGCTTTTCAAGAACATCTGATGCCTCGATAGCCTCAAGATTCTCATGCAATACCTCTGCCATAGGAGAGCCTGTTACATAAGTACGCTCCTTTGGAAGACCGCACTCTGCAAGATATCTTCTTGCATGCTCTGAATAAGCCATATTTACATCTGAAATAATATCTACAATACGGCGATTTGTCTCCTCTGGAAGGCACTCATCCTTACATCTATTTCCAGCCTCCATATGGAAGATTGGAATATGCAATCTCTTTGCTGCAATAGCTGAAAGGCAAGAGTTAGTATCTCCAAGTATAAGAAGTGCGTCTGGATTAATTTCTACCATAAGTTCGTAAGATCTAGCTATAATATTTCCTACTGTCTGGCCCAGGTTATCGCCAACAGCATCCATGTATACGTCTGGGTCGTCCAGCTGAAGGTCCTTGAAGAATACGCCATTAAGATTATAGTCGTAGTTCTGACCTGTGTGTGCTAAGACGCAGTCGAAGTACTTGCGACACTTCTTAATGACTGCGGCTAGACGAATAATCTCAGGGCGAGTGCCTACGATAATTAAAAGCTTAAGTTTTCCGTTATTTTTAAACATAAATACACCTCATCAGTCAGCTTCGCTGACAGCTTCCCCTCAAGGGGAAGCCTTTTATACTTTTTCGAAATATGTGTCTGGTCTGTCCTGCTCCAGTAACTCGTTGGCCCACATGAGGGTTACGAGGTCCTGGTTGTCAGATAGATTGATGATGTTGTGGGTGTAGCCTGGCAGCATGTGGACGGCCTGGATTTTTTCGCCGCTTACCTCAAATTCTATCATTGGGTAAGGATTGCCATTTTCATCTACACCTACACGGCGTTGCTGGATTAAGCCGTGGCCTGATACAACGATAAAGAATTCCCATTTAGTATGGTGCCAGTGCTGACCCTTGGTGATGCCTGGCTTGCTGATATTTACTGAGAACTGGCCGTGGTTAGCAGTTTTAAGAAGCTCTGTAAAAGAGCCACGGTTATCTACGTTCATCTTTAAATCAAAGCATGCCTTATCCTTTGGAAGGTAGCTAAGATATGTGCTATAAAGCTTCTTGGCAAAGCTGCCATTTGGGATGGCTGGCATCATTAGTGTAGTAGGCTGGGCAACAAAGCTATCCAGTAGCTCTACTATCTCACCTAAGGTGACATTGTGTGAAACTGGTACGTAGCAATATCTGCCTGCAGTATCAGCTACCACCTGACCATCATCGTCATAATCGCAACGATGTTCATTGCCGCGAAGGGCATCTACCATTTCGTTAACCAAATCATCTATGTATACCAGAGTAAGCTCTGTGCTAGGGTCGTTGACGGTGATTTCAAGGCCGTTAGCTTTATTATTACAAAATGTAGCAACAGCTGAATTGTAATTTGGTCTGCACCATTTTCCAAAAAGATTAGGGAAGCGGTAAACAAGTACCTTGGCACCAGTCTCCTGCTCATACTTGAAGAAAAGCTCCTCCCCTGCAAGCTTACTCTTACCATAATCGCTGCCTGCATATCTACCTAAAAGTGTAGCCTGAATAGATGATGAAAGCATCACAGGGCAAGTGTTGCCATGCTTCTTTAATGTATCTAACAGAGTGCTGGCGAAGCCAAAATTGCCTTCCATGAATTCGGATGTGTCCTTAGGACGGTTAACGCCTGCTAAGTTAAATACGAAATCGCAATCGCTACAATATTTATCAAGCTCTTCTAATGAAGAATCTCTGTCATATTCATAGATTACGATATCCTCATCTAGGCCGTGGAACTTATCTCTGCCATCTGCTGCGCACTTAAGAGTCTCTACTAAATTTTTACCAACAAATCCGGCTGCACCGGTAACTAATATCTTCATTAACTATTATTTCTCCATTGAAGCAAGCATGTCTCTAACATAATCAGTAGTCATAATCTTATCAACAGTGCCAGCTACATCATGGCGCTTTGTGTTGTGTGATGTGTAAGCATCTGCAGCCATAGTATGAACCTGGCCGTCTACGAAGAACTTATCGTAGTTAAGGTCACGTCCATCAGGAAGAACGCGGTAGTAGTTACCCATATCTACTGAACGAACGCACTCTTCGTTAGTCATAAGAGTTTCGAATAATTTCTCACCGTGACGTGTACCGATAATCTTGGTACCTGTGTCGCCAAAGAGCTGCTGAACAGCCTTTGCAAGGTCACCAATTGTAGAAGCGTCAGACTTCTGAACAAATAAGTCACCTGGCTCGCCATGCTCGAACGCAAACATAACAAGAGCAACTGCCTCGTCAAGATTCATAAGAAAACGTGTCATGCTTGGGTCTGTGATTGTGATTGGGTTACCTGCCTTAATCTGGTCAATGAAAAGAGGAATAACTGAACCACGTGAGCACATTACATTGCCGTAACGTGTAGTACAGATTGTAGTCTTACCTGCTGCAACACGTGCGTTTGCACCGATTACCTTTTCCATCATAGCCTTGCTGATACCCATAGCATTGATTGGGTAAGCTGCCTTATCTGTTGAAAGGCAAACAACACGCTGAACCCCTGCCTCTACTGCTGCATGAAGCACATTGTCAGTGCCCTCTACATTAGTGCGAACAGCTTCCATAGGGAAGAACTCGCATGATGGCACCTGCTTAAGTGCTGCTGCATGGAAAATGAAATCAACACCTGGCATAGCATCCTGTACTGAGCGCATGTTACGAACATCGCCAATGTAAAACTTAACCTTACCTGCAAGGTCTGGGTGCTCAGCCTGAAGCTGATGTCTCATATCATCCTGCTTCTTCTCATCACGAGAAAAAATACGGATTTCCTTTAAATCTGAATCTAAGAAATGCTTAAGTACAGTACTACCGAATGAGCCTGTACCACCTGTAATCATAAGTGTTTTATCTTTGAATAAATCACAATTCATTGCTTTTCTCCTCTTTATTTTATATTAACCTTTGAATTCATTAACTGCATTAATAACTGCTTCAATTTCTTCTGATGTAAGTTCTGGGAACATTGGAATTGTTACTCCGTGCTCTGCCAAATCTTCTGCAACCGGGAAATCACCGTGCTTGTAACCAAGCCCCTTAAAGCATTCCTGCTCGTGCATTGGAACTGGGAAGTAAACACCTGTAGCGATTCCCTTCTCTTCCATGTATGCTCTGAAAGCACTGCGATTTGTTACCTTCATTGGATAAACATAGAAGATGTGTTCATTGTGTTCTCCAACTACTGGTTTTGTGAAAAGTGGATTTGTAATCTTTTCATTATATATAGCTGCAATCTTTCTGCGGCGCTCATTCCAATCATCGAGATGTGGAAGCTTAACTGAAAGCATTGCTGCCTGGAGTGCGTCCAAGCGTGAATTGAAGCCTACAAGATAATTGTAATATTTAGGTAAATTTCCATGGAAATCAACTTTAGACTCATCAAAGTCCTGTCCGTTTAATCTAGCGTATGTATATGCACCATTAAGACCTGAACCGTGAACACGGTAAGCCATGCAGCCCTTGTAAAGAGCTTCGTCATCTGTAACGATGATACCTGCATCTCCTGCTGCACCAAGGTTCTTAGTAGGGAAGAAGCTAACGCATGCCATGTCACCAAGTGAGCATGTGCGACGTCCCTTATATTTAGCACCTGCTGCTTGAGCACAGTCTTCAATAACAAGTGCGTTATGTGCATGGGCGATGCGAACAATTTCATCCATATCTGCTGCCTGTCCGTAGATGTGAACAGGGATGACTGCTTTTGTCTTTGATGTAAATGCTGCTTCAAGCTTGCTAGGATCCATTGTGTATGTATCTGAATCAATATCAACAAATACTGGTGTTGCACCAACCTGAGCGATAGCCTCTGCTGTTGATACAAATGTCATAGCTGTAGTGATTACCTCATCACCTGCGCCAATGCCTGCTGCAAGAAGTGAAATAACAAGAGCGTCTGTTCCGTTACCTACACCAACTGCATATTTAGCGCCACAGAAATCAGCAAACTGCTGCTCGAAATCAGCGACCTTTGGTCCTAAGATGTAGCCACCTGAGTGCAAAACCTCAAGGGCTGCTGTATCTAACTCCTCCTGAAGAGAAGCATATTGTCTTTGTACATTCATTACTGGAATCATATCTGTTTCCTCCATTAAACTCAATCCCTAACAGTATATCACATTATTTTACATTTGTTAAAACATAGCTTATAATCGATATGTTTATTATGAAGTGCCATTTATGGCTGAAAGGAAATTATGTCAAAACAAACAAAGGGAATCGTGGGTACAACCCTGGTCATCACTATACTTACACTATGTTTTAAAGCACTTGGTTTCGTAAAGCAGGCCGTTGTTGCGTACTATTTTGGAACCACCTTTGAAACGGATATATATTATGTTGCTTTTAATTTTGTAGGCTCTCTTTCATCAGCATTTATTAGAGCTATTACCATATCACTTGTAAGTATCTATACTCATTGTCTTGTACAGAAAGGGCGTGATGAAGCCAGTAAGCTTCTAAGCGCTTGCCTTGAATTATTAGTACCTATTGTACTTGTGGTATTGCTGCTAGCTTATATGCTTACTCCACAGATTGCTGGAATCCTTGCTCCATCATATTCTCCTGAGCGTTCACTGATTCTGCAATCATACCTGAAAATATGTTATCCATTCTTCCTGTTTGCGGTAGTCACCTTAGTATGGACTTCTATGATGGATGCCAACAAGGATTTTGTTGTAAGTCGTACAGAATCTGCAATCACCAGCATTACTACTATTTTATGTTGTGTAATTCTATACAATGTACTTGCCGTATCCTCACTTGTTGTTGCTCAATACATTAGTTATATTATTTTCGGTTCGCTTCTATTAATTAGAGGTCGTCAGTATTTTAAATTTGGATTTGTAAAGTTTAAGGATGTTCCTGAGATTCGTACAGTACTGCTTACAGCCCTTCCTTTATTTATAGGAAATTCTGTATCACAGGTAAATAAGATTGTGGATAACTCTCTTTCTACAGGACTTGGTGCTGGAAATGCATCAGCTCTTAATAATGCTGTTGTTTTAGAGGATTTTGTCTGTGTAATTCTCGTCAATAACGTTGTAGATGTTTTGTACGTTAACTTTTCAACCTATACTACCGAGGGTAATTTCGAGAAGCTAATTGATACCATGCGTAAAGCCATCAACACAATGATTTGCATTATGCTTCCTATTACTATAGTTACCTGCATGTGCTCTAAAGAAATTGTTACGATTGCGTACGCCAGAGGAGAGTTCAATGCAAATTCTGTTGCCATGACAAGTGCAGCACTTATTGGATACGCCATAGGTTTCACTAGTTCAGGTGTAAGAGACATCATACTTCGCGGACTATATTCGTTTAAGAATACAAAAGGTCCTATGATTACAGGCTTTTTTGCTGTTGGTGCCAATATAATATTCAGTATTATTCTGTCCCATTTTATTGGAATACTTGGTATATCAATCGCCAGCTCAATCAGCTTGACTGTAAACTTTTTAATCAACTCCCAGATGCTAAAAAAGCATATTCCTGATTATAAGTTTTCAGTTCATTTACCAGTTTTGTTAAAACAGATTCCTAGCGTAGCTTTTGTTATTGCCGCTGTTTTTGTGGTAAAACATTTTGTTACCAGCAATCTTCTAACCTTTCTATTATCAGCCATTATCGGAATTGGAGGATATGGACTGATACTAATGGCTATGAAAATCGAGGAAGTAGATATTATCAAAGACAAAGTGTTTTCAAGAATAAAATTTAATAGATAACATTTATTTACCACAATTATAATCCTTCTAAATCAAACTGATACATGCCATTTACACAGTCTGATTAAATTAATGTTGTAGTTATAAATAGCTTGATTAATAGGAGAATTTCATTATGGATGAAAGTTTGACTAATAAACCAAAAATCGCGAAACTTGTGATTATGATAGGGCTGCCTATTATTGTTGGCTTATTATCTGCATTTCTTACTGGAGATGCAATGATAGAATATGGTGATTTGGTTAAGCCACCTTTGGCTCCGCCTGCATGGCTTTTTCCAACAGCATGGACCGTACTTTATGTTCTAATGGGTCTTGGTAGTTACTTCTTACTTGTTGCAGACACAGATACCGAGCAGCAATTTAATGATAGAAGAACTGCCCTAATCATTTATTTTATCCAGCTAGGCTTCAATTTTGGCTGGTCATTATTCTTCTTCCTTGGCAAGTTTTATATTTTCTCATTTGTTTGGCTAATGATTATGTGGGTAATGATAATTGCTTTGGTTGTTAAGTCTTCGAGAGTTTGTACAAAAGCAACTTTGATGTTTGTTCCATATTTACTGTGGACCACCTTTGCTGCGTACTTAAATGTAATGATTGCAATATTAAACTAACATACCTACAATTAAAGCTCACTACCAGGCTTATTTACCCGGTGGTGAGCTTTTATAATGTCACGTATAAATTTATTTCCTTGAAATCCATGAATATACTTTTTTCATGGTAAGTCCCTGCACAACAGTTGTGAAGAACACTATAGCATAGGTTCCACCAAGGATAAGCCTATAGGTGTTACTATCTAGCATAGGCTGCGTACTCATGGCAAGTGCTATACAAAGTCCACCTCTAAGGCCTCCCCAGGTAAGAAGTGCTGTGAATTTCTTCCAATTATATCCATCTGGAATGCCGCCCATTGCTGGGGTTGAAAGAGCTACTGAGCCTGCGCGACCTATCCAGTTGCAAAGAATTGCGATTAGAACCAATCCTCTTACATGTGGCATCTGAATAATTGGAACAAATGACAATCCAAGCATTACATATAACACTGAATTTAGTAGGTTATCCAATATGTCCCAGAAGGTATCAAAATGCTGCATGGCCTCAAAATGTCCCTTGCCTTTTTCATATCTTTTGATAGAAGAGAACATAACGCCGCAAACAACAGATGCAATTGCACCTGAGCAGTCAAATTTCTCACAAAGCAAATAAGCCGTTGATACTGCTAGAAGGCTGGCAAAAATTTGCCTGTTGTAATCTAATGTTCTAGCAAAAACATAGATGCATATAAATGAGACTACAAAACCTATTGCTGCTGCACCAAGGACTTCCCTAAGCATTATCATGACAGCATTTTCACCCTTTGATGCCTTAACAATCCCTGAAAAACATACAAAAAGTGCAACACCTACACCATCGTTTAGAAGTGACTCACTTTCAATAAGGAAGCTGATATCCTTTGGTAAACCGAATTTGTTGAGGATACTTGTGGCTGCGATTGGATCAGTAGGCGCTACGATACTTCCAAACATAAGGCACACTGGAAGTGATACATTAAGCCTCAAAAGCATAGCAAAGCCATAGAACGCAAAGCCATATATTAATGCTCCTAAAAATGTACATAAGAATGAAAGCACACTAATCTGTCTCGCCATTCTTTTAAAATCTCTGATTTTCATGTGACAGCTGCCTGCAAAAAGCATAAAGCACAGAACACAATCCATCAGGTAATCTTCCAAATCGAATAACTGGATATCATGAAGAATAAGCTGGACATCTTCATTCTTAATGAAGTGGCTAACCAAAAGAAGCACTGTGCCAATGATGATTGCGTACAGCATCAGTGCAATTTCTTCGGTGATTTTGGTCACTCTCTCATTGAAATACCCCAATCCAACAACAAGTAGCATGATTACAACAAAAAATGGTAGAAATGTAGTCATGTTAACCCCCTTTGAAATTTATTTATGCTCACTGCCAGGTAGAGGTCTACGCTTGGCTGTAAGTTCTTTTATTTCGGATATGTCGGTGATTTCTCGTTCTCTACGACGCATATGTTTATTCTCCTAACTTCACTATAACTCTGCCATCAATGACCTTTATTGCACCATCATTTGGATATGTTGGCATAGACTGCACTGTTGTTTCAGCAGCTACAGTTCCATCGTCTTCAATTACATGAGTATTACCAAAGCCGATATGCTCTCGGATGAAATATATTGAGCCACCATAGCGTACAATATCTGTGTAACGCGGAAACTTTTCAAGCTTAACCGCATCAAGCTGTTCATTATTGTCAACATTTACAAATGTACCATCATCAAGCTTGTCCCAGCCAACTAAGATGATATCCATGTCCTCTGAAAAGCCATCGCAGGTTTTAATAGCTGTAACAAGTTGATTAAAATATGATGTAGCCTGTTCTTCAGCAATTTCTGCCTTCATATAAGCTGCATTGTCCATGTAGATGTAACCAAATGTCATGACAAACAATCCTATAATCTGAACCCATGTAACAACTGATACAGCACCACTCATCTTAGTAGTAGCTGTACAGTTAGACTGCATCTTTTCAATCAATAGCAGCGGCAAGATATATACAAAAATGTTACCATAAACCATCAGTGTATCCACATGATACTCACTACTGGTAGAAAGCAGATATACAAGATTCATACCGATTGGCAAAAGCATAACACCAACTACACTAATAAGTTTTAAACCGATGTTTGATTTCATACAGCTAATCAGGTAAATAATCTGTAGCATTGTAACTACTACGATTATCGCTGTAAATGCTCTTTGATATAAAACTGCGTTAATTCCTGCCTGCCCAAAGCCAAAGAAAGCTTTGATGGAATCTATAATAAGTCCAGGGAATTTTGCAATCGAATAACCCTCATTCATGCCCTTATATTCAACTGCCTCAATATGCTTTAATGCCATGGTCAGCTTGCGGATGACAGCCCACAAGACCATGCCACAACCTAAGTTCACAAGATAAAGTAGACCTGTTTTAATATAATCAAGGGTACTTTCAAACTTACCATCAATGGCATCAAGCAACAACGCCACCAAAAACATTACAATAGTAACCGCAAAGAAAGCCTGGTATAATCCAAGCCCAATTGTAGACACAATCACTGACAATAAAAACGAACCTGCTGTTCTCTTTTCAATAAAAATCTTTGCAGCAAGAACTGATAAAAGAAGAGCTAAATGGTATTCCCAGGATGTAAACATAAAAGAAAAGATGCTGGTTACAACAGGATATACCACCATTACAGCACCGATTGCAGATGCAATAAATTTGCTTTGTACCTTAAATAAATCAACCAATAACATGGCTGCTGCTCCAACAAAAACTATAGATAGTATTCCATTGAAAACAGGCACTGCAAAAAGCTTAGTTGTCATCATTTGCAAATCGTAAATGATTCCAAGCATCCATCTGCCTGATTCATAGGTTCCACCTAGATTAAACAAGCAAGCCGCATTATCATGATATGAAATACGATTAAATATAATGTATCCGTGAGCAAGCAGGCCAGCAATTAATACTGCACATAAACTATAAATTTGCTGGACAGAAAGCTTATCCTTACATTGCCCCATAAATCTTTCTATATCATCTGTAAAATTCATGTTTTATTCCTTCCAATTTGAAACCATGTTCTTAAAGTCAACTGGGTTATATTCGCAATAATAAATGCCATAGTCTCCAATGGTATTTATAAGTTCATATTGCTGCATAACAGATTTTGGAGCCGCAATATCATCCTGAAGAACTACCATCACAGTAGCACCTTCGTACTGTGTACTATCATCATAATATTTATAATCACCAAAGTTTTCTAGAGTGTCACCATTTGATACACACTTGTAAACCCTACTATCATCTATAACCCTGATTACACGTTCTGGCTGAACTAGGGTCTTACCGTTATCCCAAAAATAAACCAAGCCAGCATCTGTCTTTTCTACTGTAGATAATAACTCATTAACATGCCATGCACTGTTATCAGATATTGCTAAAAAATAATCTGAATATAGATCCATACATGCTATAGAAATAAACAGTGCCACTACTCCAAACTTCCTAAACAGAAGCTTTTCATCAAGTGACTGAATAAACAATCCAATCATAAAAAAGCCTGATAGTGTTGCTATGATTAAATAACGAACACTGAATGAATCCCCAATAATGTATGGTGCTAAAAAGGCAAACATAAAAATTGCTGTGAAGAAAACCACCAATAGGAATAGTATATTTTCATCCATAGCCTCAGATGATTTTGCTTTTTTTACAGTCATAACCAACCAGTAAATAACAGCTAAATACAAAACAAATGAAATTACTATTCCAAAGCAATAAACGAATCCAAATAAAGAAGCAGGATTTCTGGTAATTCCAGCGTCAGGAATTCCACCTAACATAAGAGGAAATCCAAGTAGCAGATTGCCCAAATTCTTCATGAACTCTCCTGCATTTACCCACATTGAATCTGAATCTAAATATTCAAATCCAAGAATACCACCGATAAGCCTACCAATAAACATTGCCGCTACAAACAAAATTAGATAAATAGATTTTGTTTGTGTAAATATCTTGATATCATTTTTTACAAACATCTGAATAAGTAAGAATAGTATGATAGGCAAGCCAACCCAGATGAAAATTCCCATCCCCTTACACATAGCCACATACACAATTACGAGGAATGTTGTTATACCAAGACATGATATTTTTTTCTTGTATTCATCTCCCGTGAAATATAGCAATATCAAAAAGAATGCTATTATCAACACATTATAATAAGCTGCAAAGCCATTGACCGATTCGTGGTATCCCAATTCATTAGCCACTTTGTAACCGTTAGCGAGATATGGGCAAAGGAACAGATTTGTCATCAATAGCTTTACTGATGTATTAAATTTAAAATTCTCTGAGATTTTGAAAATCAGTAGAATTGAAATCAATGTAAATATAAGATTTGATAAGCTATAGGCTAAAAATATATTGTCGAATAGCTTATAGAATGGTAGCACCAAAATTATTCTTTCAAATTCAGGATGAGTGGTACCATGCATAACAGATGCAGGATACAAGCTTCCTTCTTTGGCGGCTACTATTCCTTTAAGATATTCCCAGGATGCATCTATTCCCATGTGCTCCTGACCTTGAAATGCTGTGAAATAAAAAGTAAGTATAAGCTGACAAACAGCACATGCTCCTAGCATGATTAAAAATAGTCCGTAAAGTTTATTCTCCTGGAATTCTTTTTTCAAGTTTGACATGTGCTATTCCTCATTCAATTAATATTCTTTTCCTAGGACTGCCGCCACTGTTCTGAACATGGTGACAATATCGCCTCCAAAACTAAAAAACTTAATACTATCTAAATTGTACTTCATTTTTGCTGGCAGGATTTCTTCGATGTAAACCTTATCCACATCATCTGCTTCATCCAAAAGCTTAGCCTCGTCCTTGTAACGAATGCTTGCTTCAGATGTGATTCCTGCAGGAAGAAGAAGTGTTGCATTCATTTCTTTGGTATATGCATCCACATATTTTACTGCCTCTGGACGTGTTCCAACAAAACTCATATCACCAATCAAAACATCTATCAGCTGTGGCATTTCATCTAATCTAAGATTGCGAAGCTTGCTACCAACCTTTGTAATTCTGGCATCCCCACCAACAGTAACTGCTGTTCCGATTTTATCAGCATCTTTTACCATGGTACGGAACTTGTGAATCCTGAAATGTCTTCCGTAGGTGGTAACTCTTTCTTGTCTGTAAAATACTGGTCCTTTGCTATCAAGCTTAATCATAATAGCGATTATAAGCATCGGAATCGCAAGAATGACTAGCAGGATTATCGCAATTACGATATCAAAAAGTCTTTTGCAAAAAAGCTGAACCCTTTTGTGAGTCAAAGCTTCATAGTAAAGCTTTACCTCGTCACAACGCATAAATTCAGGAATGTCTTCCCATTTTCTAAGTCTCATCAAATACACCTTTCTATTTGATATACTGGCTTACTGTTTCTTTGAATATCTGAATAATGTAATCCAAATCTTCATCAGAAAGAAGTGTATGAAGTGGCAATGTGATAAGATTCTCGTAATATGCGTATGCATTAGGGAAATCTTTTATATCCCAACCTAATGCCTTATAGGCTGTCATCATTGGAAGTGGCTTGTAATGTACGTTTGTGTTAACTCCCTGTTCAGCAAGCTTAATTATAATTTCACGCCTTGTAGCATCACTGATGCCTGGAATTCTAACTAAATACAAATGACCAGATGATGTGCATTCATCTGTGTAATGATGAAGATGCATAACACCTAATTCATCACACATAGCATCATATCTAGCAATCATTTCTTTTCTTCTATCAAGCATGCCCTGATATCTGTCAAGCTGACGCAAACCGATGGCAGCCATAATGTCTGTCATGTTGCACTTGTACCAAGGGCCAATAATATCGTATTCCCAAGCACCTACCTGAGTCTTAGCTAAAGCATCCTTGCTCTGTCCATGTAAACTGTAGAGCTGATACCGATGATAGATTTCATCATTATCTACACCAGGAATATCCTTCCATGTCGAAGCACCACCTTCTGCTGTAGTAAAGTTCTTAACTGCATGGAATGAAAAATCTGTAAAGTCTGCAATGGCACCTGCCATAACACCCTTTCTAGAAGCACCAAGTGCATGAGCGTCATCAGCAAAAACTAACACACGTCCAATGGCCTTTTGAATGCGCTGGCCTAATTCAGTGTTACCACCAGGTACAAACAAATCCTTTTTAGATTCAACAGCTGCAAATAGCTTGTCATAATCTACCATAATTCCGCCTAAATCCACGGCAACAACCGCCTTTGTTTTAGGTGTGATAGCTTCTGCAACTTTATCGTAATCCATCTCTGTTGAGTCCTTCTGGCTATCAACAAAAACAACTTTAGCACCGCAGTGGATAGCTGCTGATGCTGATGCAGTGTATGTGTAGGCTGGCACAATAACTTCATCGCCTTCGCCAATTCCACAAATTCTAAAATTAAGTTCTTCTGCGGCGGTAGCTGAATTAAGGCAAACCACCTTTGATGTGCCACAGTATTCGGCCAATCTTTTTTCTAATTCTTTTGTTCTAGGACCTGTTGTAATCCATCCCGAACGAAGTGCATCGCACACTTCCTGAATTTCTAACTCACTAATATCTGGTGGGCTAAATGGTATGTTTCTCTTAGGTAAAGACATTTCCTATACCCCTTTCTAACCTTTAAATGTAGGCACTGTTTCCCGGATTTTCTGAACCACTTCTGGTGCCTCATTTGAATATGCTAACGACATGAGCTCCTTAAGATTGTTAATAAACTCTGTCGAATCAAACTTAATAGGCTCGGCTACATGAATAAGATGGTTTTCTGTCTCCTTCAAGCCTTCCTCACTCATAAGCTTTTCTTCGTATAGCTTTTCACCTGGACGAAGGCCGATATATTCGATTTCAATATCTATGTCAGGGCGAAGTCCAGCAAGCTCAATCATATTGCGAGCCAAATCAAGAATCTTAACTGGCTCACCCATGTCTAATACAAATATCTCACCGCCACTGGCATTAGCGCCTGCCTTAAGCACAAGGCTGACAGCCTCTGGAATGGTCATGAAATAACGAATAATGTCCTTATGTGTAAGTGTAACAGGTCCGCCTTCTGCAATCTGTTTTTTGAACAGAGGTACTACCGAACCGTTAGAACCAAGTACGTTACCAAAACGTACAGCAACGTATTCTGTGTGACCGCTACCTGCAGGGACCTTATCGGCATCTTCCATGTCAATATCAAGCTGATGTGTAATAAGCACAGGGAGCTTATCCTCCTGATTGTTACGAACCATGTTGTCAAATGTCTGGATAATCATTTCACAAATACGCTTTGTAGCGCCCATAACATTTGTAGGGTTAACAGCCTTATCTGTACTGATAAGTACAAAACGATCACAGCCGTATTTCATAGCAGCATAAGCTGTTTTATATGTACCAACTGCATTGTTTTTGATAGCCTCGCATGGGCTGTCCTCCATAAGAGGCACATGCTTGTGTGCTGCTGCATGATAGCAGATGTTTGGTCTATAGGTTTCAAACACAGAGTTAATTCTTCTAGCATCACGCACCGAACCAATAAGAGTTACCAAATCAAGATTTGGATATTTACGTTTAAGTTCTAGCTGAATATCGTAAGCATTATTTTCATATACATCAAAAATAATAAGTTGCTTTGGATCATATTTTGCAATCTGTCTGCAAAGCTCCGAACCGATAGAACCACCACCACCTGTTACAAGAACAACTTTGTCTCTGAGCTGCGCAGCAACATCCTCCTGATGAAGGCTGATTGGGTCACGGCCAAGTACATCCTCAATAGTGATATTCTGAAGATTGCCCGCACTAATAACTCCTGCCTTTTCCGCATACATGTTAGGCAACTGCTTAATCTTGCAATCTGTTTCCTTGCAGATGTTGATGAGGTTGCGTTTATCGCTAGGCGTGATATTTGCAATTGCGATATAGATTTCTTTTATTTCGTATTTTTCAACGGCAGCAAGTATCTTATCTCTGCCGCCGATAACTTCTACACCATCGATGTAGCGACCCCATTTGTTAGGATTATCATCAATGATACATACAACTTTTGTGCCAGTGTTTCCGCGACCGTTAACAAAATTAACATCACGAAGAATCATACGACCAGCTGCGCCAGCGCCAATTAAAAGGACGTTATTTTCAGTTCCTGAATTCTCACGATTCTCACGAAGCAACAGGATGAATCGGTATGAAAATCTGATGCTAACTGCAAAGAAAAACTGAAATGCTATACCAAAGACATAGTAAGATATAGGCATTCGGTAAACAAGTGCTGTAACCACCACCCCGTTAGCTAAAAATGTGATTACTGTTGCTATAACAAGCTTTTTAAGCTCGTAAAAGCTGGCAAAACGCCAGATACTTCTGTATAATCCCAAGAAATAATACACAAGTAGCACAAAAACTGTGTATGGGATGATTATTAAATAGTATTTATCTAAATATGGTTCCTCAATGTGAGAAAACTGACAGTCAAATCTAAGCCACAAAGCCAAGAAATATGAAAGGGCTACAGTAATAAAGTCGTAAGCTGCGAGAACATAAGCTACCTTTTGCCAGTGTTTCATTTTGTTTATAAGTTCCATTTAACTAATTCCTTTATTCGTTTTTAGAAAGTTTTCTTTTAAAATCGTCTGTCACTCGGTACAAATCCATTTCAAAGTCCTGCCTGTTCTTCTGGTAGATTGTCTTAAGAACAACACCTGCGAAAAAGGACTGGATGGCCGCAATCATAACAAATCCACACACTATAAGTGTAGGAAACTGTGGTACCAAACCTGTTTCAGCATAAGTGATTAACACCGGTATAAAGAAAATAACTGAAAGCAATGCCAAAACTACCGCTGTGGTTCCAAAGAAAATATTAGGTCGATAAAATCTGAACAAGCGTAAGATTGTACCTAAAACCTTCATTCCATCGCCGTATGTGTTAAGCTTTGATTCGCTGCCTTCTGGTCTGTCCCTGTATTCAATAACAACATTCTCAACAAACATATTTTTATCAACGGCGTGAATGCTCATTTCTGTTTCGATTTCAAATCCTTTGGAAAGGATTGGGAATGTCTTAACAAAACGATATGAGAAGGCTCTGTAGCCTGTCATTATATCCTTTATATCATTTTTAAACAGCTTGTTGATACTCCAGCGAACTATTGAATTGCCAAAGTTGTGGAAAGGTCTTTTATTTTCTTCAAAATATGTGGAAGAAAGTCTGTCGCCAACAATCATATCTGCATGGTCATCAAAAATCTTATCAACCATTTCACGAGCTGCATCAGCTGGATATGTATCATCTCCATCTACCATCAAATAACACTGGGCATCTATTTCTGAGAACATGCGTCTAATAACATTTCCTTTGCCTTGTTGACGTTCGTAACGAACAATGGCACCAGCCCTCTTGGCAATTTCATCTGTGCCATCTGTGGAATTGTTATCGTATACATAAATGGTGGCTTCTGGTAAAACTGCCTTGAAGTCTTTTACCACCTTTTCTATTGTTACCGCTTCGTTGAAGCATGGTATTAATACCGCTATTTTATCCATAAATGTTCATCCTAAAAATTTATTTTTTAGATTTGGCGTAAACCAAAAACAGTATTGAGTAAAAAACAAATTACTCAATACTGTATTATAACATAGTATTTGTTTGTAGTGGTTATTTTTTATATTTCTTTATCTTTATTCCTTTAAGTAATTCTCTAATTCCTGCATCATTGAGTGAAACATTTTGTAATTTCTTGTGCATACTAGGAATGTTTTTATCATACAGTTTTCAATCTCATCTTCTTCAAGATTATGGTCTTTTATACGATTATCTATCTTTTCTGGCGATAACACAATGATTGCAACCTTTCTTTTAGAATTTGTAGTTTGCTTTGTCTGTATACCTCCTAATATTCTTTCTTTTGTTCTTACAAGACTATTGCTAATATATCCAATTGACTTGTAATACTTGATTTCGATTATTATCTGATTGTCCGCATCAAAAATATCTGCACGCCAATTACCGACACCACCTATTGGGAAATTACAATAAACTTTGTTATTTAATATTTGCTCGTACCACAAGCGTACTAATTGCTCAACTAATGCATAAATTTTTTTATCGTTGAGATAAGTATTGTAAAAATATAAAAATCCCTCATTTTTATCAAATGTGTTTAACTCTCCTGTTTTATAGAATCTCTGTATTAATAGTGTTGTCAATTCATCCACACTTAGACCAAGTTCAATTGCAAAAGATGCCACAAGCCAGTATGTATCCTCAAAATCCTTAAAATCATCCGCTGATTTATCCAATGACAATGAAGAAGATTTACCTAACCGATTAAACTCTTCAGTAATTTTTTCATCTCCTTCGCTATCATAATTTGATAATTTTCTGTTTTGGTATTCTATCTTTTTCCGTACTATACGTTTTATTATTTTAAGCCTTTTATCAGTATCTAATAATTTTTCTACAAGATCCTTATCTGATTTAGGTATTAGAGTAACTATGGCGCTTTCATCATATTCTACATTGCTTACTCCATTTTGCTCATAGTATCTAAATACCCAAAAGCAATATTGGAAAAGAACGTCCATAATAATATCATTAATATTACGAAATTCTTTATAAAAGTAATCTAACATCTGAGAATCATATATTTCAAATTGCTCGATATTATCCTCGCTAATATCATCTACTTGAATAGCTAACTCATCATCAATAAAAGATGCATCTGCAAGTATATTATTTATTAGTGCTCTCTTAACTCCTCTAGCCTCTATAACCTGAGACTTCATATATTCTAATGCCGTCTTATTATCTTTGTTACAGACCATAGCCTTTGTTATTTCAAGCATTTCATGGGGCTGTGCAAAACGCATATATATTCTGTAATTAAAAAGCGAAGAACCATATTCATCCATATGAGAGTCTTCAAGTAAGATTTGCTTTTCAAAATTCACCCCAGCCACAAGGATACTATTACTATTTTCATTAAGGATTAATGGTTTTATATCCTTAACAATCTTTGCTGATGTTTCTTCATCCAATTTATCCAACTCATCAATTAAAAAAACTACTTTTACCTTTTGTTTTTTTAATTTTTCAAGCTCATCAAACAAAAGGTACTCTGCTATTTCATCATCATATAAAGTTTCTTTTTTTAGTGATAAACTATTTTGTTTTTTCGCTTCAAGTGATTGCCTAAGATTTCTACCTGCCTGAACCTTTAACGTAAATTTAGAAATGATTATAAGGAATAATGCCACAAGTCTAAGGTGAAAATCTCTAACAAATCCTATTATAAAAGCAATATCAACAAAATCCTCAAGTTTGAACTGTCCTTCATTAGATTTTTCTAAATATTTTTCCAAGGCATCTGTTCGTGTGTTTGATAGAATTTCTTCTGATACTTCTTTTACATCATAAAATGTTGATAAATATAATCTTTCAAGTGATGCATTGTTATTTTCTAAATACCCCGCATCCTTTGTAGCTAGATAAAGTTCTCGAATAATCTTTCTTAAAAAGTATTTATATTCCGTATATTTTGCAGTATTAAATCTAACCACTACTAATTTTTCAATAGAGTCTTCTTCGGCTTTACGCTTTTTCCGGTTTTTACTTAATTCTTTGTCAAAAACATAATTTACAAAACACGATTTGCCAGTCCCCCTAAAACCAGATACTAATACTCTAAGAGGTATATCATTTGCAATCATATTTCGAATAAATACCTTAGCTGACTGTTGCTGTAATCCAAACATTTTATTATGTGCCATAACTTCAACATCATTATTGCAAAGCGCTTTCACTATGTCTTTATCAAGTATTATTTTCTCCATAACATTAATACTTTTCCTTCCCTAAATTCATTTAATCGACCCAATCTTTCGAAAACCCCATTGTAGAAACGTCAACTACATCATATTTACCAACTAATTCTTCAAATTTATCTGCAAACTCCCCCACTGCTTTGATCCTTGCAAAATATATTTTAAGCATATTAAAAAGTACAATTTCGTTATATCCTCAAATTTTACACCAGGCTCATATGTCCCATTCTTAGGTTTCAATCTCAAACTATATGCCTTTATTATTCTAAAATAGGAGATATTTTCAACCTGTTTTTGTTATTCGAAAGTCTTTTCTTATTAATCCTATATTTTGCAGTATACATAACATCGTAGGTTTCGCCAAAGATTAACCTTCGCTTCCAGGCAAAGGTCTTCTCTTAGCAGTAAGTTCGTTAACATCAATTCTCATAACCGTAACAATAGACACCATTCGCTCATCAAACTGGAAATCATCACGGCCAGTTTGTGTCTTCATAAGAATCTTCAGTGAATTAATCTTTTCATCCACATCCTCTACTATGGTGACTGTTCCAAAACCCATTACACATTCGTAAACCATTCCGTATTGGCAGGCCATTCGACCTTCGAATAGTTCCACATTACGTTCCATTGTGAAGCAGCAATTAGGATTCTTTCTGATGATGTCCAACTTCCGGCCTTCGTGAGCTCCGTGAAGGTATAATACATAATGTCCATCGGATTCATCCTTAGTAACCCCATAATTAAGTGGGACCACGTAAGGCATGCCATCATCCACCAAGCCTAAATGCAGATAACTGCAGGTGTCTAAGATTTCTTGTATTTGATTTGGATCTGTAATTTCTCGTTCTCTGCGTCTCATAAAAATCCTCCCTATAATATTATTCTAATAATATCATAAGCAGGATTTGCATTCATCTGATTCTTTTTACTCTTAGTTTTTGCGCCATGGCCAATTTTAATATATTTAACTCATTATTTTTTTTCATTATTTTTATTGCAATTTTTCTTTCCCATTATGCCCCCATATAAAAACTTATATAAAGTGAAATAAGAGGAGGTGTCACACCTCCTCTTATAACATTGTAATTGTATCGAATAACTAATGATACTTTTGTTTGTGGCTATTCAGAGTTTTAGCAGCTTTACTTTTAGCAGCGCTAGAAGATGTTTTTCTTGCTAAAATTCTGCCAGCTTTACCAACTTTACCACCATGATGAATTTTTCCCATCTCTCTTATCCTCCTTTACTATTATTTCCAAAATACAATTTGGATTTGTAGCATAGGATAAGATTTGTTATACTTTTCATGTGCTAAATGAAAGTGGCGTATATCATTTCAATCTTATCCGCTGCTAATCAGGGAACTAAGTTATTACTTAGTTCCTTTTTATATATAAGGTTTCCCCTTACATTCGTTACTAGTAGACCGCATATGCAAATATTCAGTAAAAGAGTCACTGGGTAATTTGCGGTTTTTTGCAAGCATTCTAGCCCAAATATCATTTCCATCTTCTTCGGTTATCAAATTCTTTTTTAGAGCCTCAGTCAATATCATCCCGGTATCAATATGCTTCAATCCATATTTATCAATATATGGAGCTATATCTTTGTAATTGTTACTTGCTAGGACGCCATTATGTATTTTAGCGAGAGCAATTCCCACAGCCTCGCCTTTACCAATTTGCTTGTTTCCTTCCTGCCCGTAAACAAGTGCTTGATATACTCTATACTCCTCTGTGCCAAACTCTATTTCTTGAATTTGAGCACTCTTATTAGCCAATAGAATATCAGCTCTGCGTTTTAAATGAGGGATAGCTGGATTAGATAATTCCTCATATACCGGTCCTGGAAAAATTATTCGCCCTCCATAGAGTTCACTTAATATATTTATATCATTTATCCACAGAAAAGCTGACAAACAATCTGTGTCGAAGAAATACTCATTAGTCATTCAAGTTACCTTCCTCCTCTTCAAGATTGTATACAATATCAGCCCTATAGCCATCCAATAATAATTCTTCTCTCTTACCATCGGAAATCAAGTCTTTGCTTGACAGCTCTTCGATTTTACGGATATATTCACCAGTTGCAAAATATTCTCTATTTTGAGGCGATGGTTGATATAATTCCTTACCATACCCTAGTAATGCAGCAACTCTAGATACTGTAATATCTTTAAAACTTTCTTCTTCATTTTCATCAATAAAACCATTACTTGCTAATCTAAATAACATTGCCATATGACTTATTTGAAAAAATTGTTCAGCTTCTATAACCCTTTCAAGAGTCCATTCTTGATTTATATTAGCAGCGTATTGATACAAAGCATCATAAGGTAGTAGCAAATAACTAGCGAACTTATCTGCTTCTTTTTCAGAATCCGTTTGATTATCACCCATGTTTTTATTACATATTACTTGGCCAACTATGTTTTCATAAAGTACATGATAAAGCTCGTGCGCAAGTGTAAATCGTTGCCTACCGTAGGAAGTCTTTGAATTTATACAAATGACGATATCCTCATCCACTTTGGTACACATACCGCTAATTCTATCTGATAATGGATATCTAAGAATGGTAATATTCCGTTCTTTCCACCCATTGACTATTCCAAAAATATCAATTGGCGAATATCCATCTTCATTCCAGCCTCTTCGAGTCTGTAATGCAAGTGAATTCAATTCCTGATCTGTTTTCATATTAATTCTCCAATAAGTTGTTCATATATTTAATATTTCTTGCAATTCTATTAACTGCAGCTATACTTTCCAAATCTTCTGCCTGAATACAATTTGCTCTAAATGCAAATGTCATTGGAGTGAATTCATCATCTATCCCTAATAAGTAATTTTCTGTACAACAGAATAAACTACATATTTTTTCAATTAGTGATACATTTAATACCCTAGTCCCATTTTCAAGTTTTGTAACTAAACTTTGGTCTACTCCAAGGTATTGAGCCATTTGATCTTGAGTTAGTTTGCTATTCTTCCGCAATTCCTTTAATCTATTGCATTGAATACTTTCTTCCATATTGTTACCTCCGTTCCATAATCTTATTATATATCCTCTTTGTCATATTTTCAATATGTTAGATTATAAATTTTATGACACGCTATTTAAATTAACTGCTGCATCACATGTCTCAATCGTAGTCTTTGCAATATCCATTCAATTCTCAAAAAATATATTCTCACCATGTCTCAGCGGATATGTTGATAACTCTGTTCCGTCCAGATTGGTCTTGTGCATATCTACAGCTGTAATCTGATGATTCTCGTATGTGTTGTAATAATAAATTCCCTTATCCAAATTACAACACGAGGTGTAGATAGTTATTTCATATGCTTCACCGCCTAAATGAACGCAACCACGCTGTTGGTCTACAGAACCTAGGATATGGAAGAATTGGCTTACGCTTTCTAGTTCTGATTCTCCTGAAATTGAATTCATCCTGGTGAAAGCAGCTTTTACGAAACGGGATGTGGATGATAAATCTCCCGGTAGACCTATTGCTCCCATTCCACGGCTATACTGGTTCAATGATATTCCTTCTGCAAATGTGTTCTGGGCTGGCTCGGCAGTAAGTGCCATATATTTATTCAGTTCAAACAGCTGTATGTCAAAGGTAGGATTGTTGGTCATTACGCCTACAGGATTATCGTAAATGCGAAGTCCAGTTTTTGTCTGCTCCACAACTATGGATTCTGTCTTATCTGAAATCATCCAGTGAAGAGGTGACAAAGGCAATTGGTCGCTGAAGTTTTCGTTAATCAGATTGATTTTATCCAATAACAATCTGGCCTCTTTCACAGAAGCACACTGCCCTAATATCCAAGGAATAAATTCAAAAGGAGTGATATTGTCCTTCCCCTCTACAATATCTTTGTAATCGGCATTATCAGGAAAGTTCAGGCCAGCCATGCCAAGACCCTTTTCATTTATAGCATCATAAAACAGTGGATAATTATCAACCACATACGCCATTCCGAGCAATGCGTAATGGCTATCTAAATCGGCCGCATGTCGTATATGCAGTTGATAATTTCTTGGCATGATTGTCACTGTTTCGTTATATGAAAACTCTAAATCTAAGTTTCGTCCAAAGTAATGGTCCTTACTGTAGTATGTTGCTGCTGTACACATAAACTCTCCCCCTTTTTACTCCTCGTCAGTCTCCTTTGGCTTAATCATAAGGTTATCTGCAATCACGGATTTCTTTGAAAATCTTAATGTAGTGTAGCCTATGATGCTGAATGCCACAGCTCCGACTAAGTTTACCAGCAAATCCTTCATTGTATCGATGATACCAATATCAAGGTAGCCGCCCGGTACTACGTATGATTGTCCGTCTGCTGTTTTGATTATAGTTTCTGAAATGTTGTTGATAACGAAAGGCATTCCACTATTTGCTGGGTCCAGTGTAACTGAACCGATTTCTTTTACTATGAAATCCTTTTGCATGTCTAGATAGAAAAGCTGGTCCATGGTAAATTCAAAGAACTCCCAAATAACCCCAACTGTCATAGAAAAGCAAAAAGCCACTAGGGTCAAATAAAATGGTGATAAATTAATATGTTTGCTGCTTCTGTTTAACAGATAGATGAGTGAAAACCCGATGGCTGCGCACAGGAAGCCGTTCATGGTATGCAGCATCGTGTCCCATCCAGGAATCATCACATAATAATGATTTACTTCACCTAATATTTCTGCAGCGTATATAAATCCGAATATTATGGCCTGGAATACAGCTGGAAATTCTATCTTCATTTTATCCTGCAAAAATGCTGGCATTAAGAACAACAACAATGATAGGATGCAGATTGCTGCACTTTCGTAGTTTCTTGTAATAATGCATCTGATAAGAGTGAGTATTACCAAGCCTCTAAGTATAAGATAAAAGGTAAATGTTCTCTTATTTTTCTTGTAGCTGTCTACTAGGGAATTTTTGTAGTCTATTAGTTTCATCTTAGGGTCCTTTCAATAGTCATGCGAAATGTAAAGTTGCATATTTCGGGATTAGCATTTTATCCTTCCTCAATAAGTATATCATATACCCCATGGCTTTCATGTTCTTTTCAATTATTAACCTTAATATGTCATCCCAGTCATCCAACTTCTTTCATAATACAAGGTCTTTCGTTCTATAAACTTATATCTACTACATTACCCCCAAAGACTCAATATATTCTTTTACGCCCTCATCTGTATTTAGCTTATATTTATTATTTACTTTTTCAAAGTAATCTTTTATAGATTCGTGAGTGATTTGTTCTTCGCATCGTTCATCTAATGCATAGCCACTGTGCGCATCTATCCATGGTGCTTCAGCATGTGTTAATTCTTTTAATGTAAATCCGTTAAATATAGCAAAATGTTTCAGAACATAATCAACTAGTTTTCTATGCTTTTCATCAAGAATATTAGATGTATCGCTTTTATCTATAACTATTTGGTCACTTCCAAAAACCTTATATTTCTCATAAATATCTCTATATACCGGACCCAACTTCCATGCTTCACATCTATTATTAAAAAGCTGTTCTCCAAGAATCACTTGACCAAACGCTTCAATGTAATATAAAAGCTTCTGCAAAGACAGATTTGTTATCTCATAACTTGAATTTAAGATATAAATAGCATACCTTTCAATTGATGAACTGTATTCATTTATAGATTTATAGTACTCAAGCTTTCCCTTTATTTTTTCAACACCCTTTGGGGTAAGTTTGTCTTTATTTAATTCATAAAAATACAGCATTACTCTATAATCCCGATTTACTTTTCTTAATAAATCTGAATACTCTCTGTTTGGCAATTGTCCGTCGAGATATTTTTCTATAGTATGCTCTCCAAATCCAAGCAATTTTGATAGAGGTCGTTTTTCTATGCTATATTTATCAATTATTTCTTTTATTTCTTCAATTTGTATATAGTCATTTTCTTTTCTAAATATGTATTCAAATGATGCTTCGTTTTCATCCTCTATACCAGGTACCATAACTTCACATCCACATTTCTTACAATAAGCTACACGCTTATTAAACTCATAATCTTTCCCATTAACTCTTCGAAGTTCACGTTCCGTCTTAACATAAAACTCCTGTAAACTCCTACACTTGGAGCACAGGATTTTGTCATAAGGTTCTCCCCCACGTGCTTTCGTATTCATATAAAAATCCTCATTGTTCAATTAATCTGTATTATTTTTACATCTTTATATAAGTGAATAATATTCACCAATTATCATCTTTTATATTAGTATTCTTTTTCATGAAATGAAATAATAAATAACAAATTATTGTTATTTTCATCCCATGAAACCTTGATGTATAAATCTACATCTTTTTCAGAAGCATCTTCAAAGTATCTAGGTATCAATTTAACTGTCTTTACAAAAAAATATACTAATGAATCATAATCTGGATTGTCACTAAATTCCCATCTTTTGTAATCATTAATTGTTAATGACTTAAGAATTTCCCTACGTTTTGCCGAAGTAATAACATAATCTTTAAACAGTTTTTCATTTTTATCTCTAGGAATAACTGTGTAATCAATTCCCTCATAGCCCGATGAAATACAATTAACCAATCTATTAACTATATCACTCGGGCTATATCCATTAGGATCTCTCATCATATCTTCCATAACGATATGCCTCCACTATTCTTGTAAAAATATAATAATAAAAGAGTACACTTTTGTCAATAAGTGTACTCTTGTTGATTTAATATATTAAACGTGGTCGCTTTGATTATGCTGGCACCAGTTTTAGGTTTAAGTCCATCAATCCATTTATACTTCTTACTTAGCAGATAAACATTATCCTATAATGTACCTAGCCTTACAGCAATGGACCTTTTCATACATGTATGAAGCTATTTAGTCACCCCTACTCAAAACAACCCCTAACAACCTCAATAATCCTATCCTGCTACTCAAGTGTCATCTTATTATCACTAGGCAAACATAATCCCTTAGCAAATATATCCGCTCCTATATCAAACGGCTTGCCGTCTGTGCCGAGGGTGCCGCCTGCGATAACATTGCTAATGCGGTAATTGTAGACAAGTTCTTCGTGCTGATACCAGCTCGCCGCCTCTCTAGCCTGAGTAGACCACTTGCGCACCTTTTCAGCCGCAAGTCGCTCTACCTCGTTAGGATTAGCACCCACTGTAGACATCCACTTTGTGTCGTAAGCTTCACGAATATATTTAATCTCCTCACCATGCATTGTAGGTGATGATAACCAAACTTTATTTGTAACCAATTTACCATTTACAGCATTACCTTAAACATTACAAAAACATTAGTGTAATGTCTGTTATTTTGTTTCAAGCTTCTCCAGACCCCACAATGCTTTATCAACCATTCGAGGATTCCATTTGTGGTGTGGGAATACACTATTAAAATGCATTGCTATTTGCCCAAGAGCATTCTCCATCTTAATTATTTCATCAATCCCACACTCTGATGCCACTGTATGTTTAACCGAAACCATTCCATACTTTCGAAGTTGATGAAGCACGCTATTATTAATTATTCCATATCTATTAGGATCAATCAACGCAACCATCCCCGTAGCCAAAACAGCACCAATCCCATCAATCTTGATGATATCGCTTATTAT
Organism: Pseudobutyrivibrio sp.; assembly: GCF_017471675.1. Classification (GTDB taxonomy): domain Bacteria; phylum Bacillota; class Clostridia; order Lachnospirales; family Lachnospiraceae; genus Pseudobutyrivibrio. The sequence goes on along the minus strand of NZ_JAFUSK010000014.1, from coordinate 8,683 downwards.
ACTCTCAAAATCTTTTTTGTTTTCTTTTACTGATGCATAAATATCAGATAAACAATGTGGATGTAAATGAATATATGACTTAAATTCTTCTTTATAGTAAGTAGTATTCATCCAGCTAAAATAGTCTTCTCGTATGAAACGTTCAAATTCATCGATTCTATATCCAGGTCGACTTATCAGAGTAGACCTGTACTCCAACAAACTCCTCTCACGGTCACGTTTTACAATATCTTTCTCATACTCTAACAATCCATTCATTGCAGTTTCTATATCAATCATTTTCCACCTAATTCAGCCATAGAGCCAGCCTGCGCAGCAATATTGTTCTCAACTTAAACTACTCAAATGCCTCATACTTTACGACATTAATCTTTTTATTTTTATATTGAACATAAACATTTTCCTGGTCATTGTTTTTGTAAGATTCTAATAAACTACTGATATTCTCAAAATCTAATTCTGAATAAGCCACAATATCAACATCCTCTATTTGTCCTGAATCTATTAATTCGCTTATTCTAACTATTATATGATTATCTATATATGTATCAAAAAGTCTTTTATCAGGCATAGCTGTACTCAGTTCTTCAGCTATAGCCATTTTGACAAAACTCATACCATACACTAACATATGTCCATACGTTCTTGTATTATCCTTGAAAAGAGCATCGTTATATCTATTGTCTGTCAAGTAATGTTTTTTTATTGCAGTTGGAGCGAACAGAAAATTATATTGATTATTTTCTTTAATTGTTAATGCTCGTATAACTTCATCTAATTCATTCAGTATTCTTCTGTGACTCTCATATTTTCCGTGCAAATATTCGGTATTTTCCCAATACTCCTCAATTTCACAACCATAATTGGTTGTCATTGTAATGGCACTATCCGTCAAATAGTTTATCTTAAAATTCTTGTATTCATTTAATCTAAGTTCCTGTAGCTGTTGATTATGAGAAATGAACTGATTCTGCAAGCAGTCATATAGATTATAATAAAAACATATATTATCAAATATATTATCTATTTTTCTTTTTAGCTTATTAAAATCTTTTAATGCTTTTTTATCATCTACAATTCTCCTGAAAGATTTATGATAATTTTCGTTTGCAAGGTAATTCATAACTAAGCATACTGCTAGAGCTTGATTATTAGTCCTTTTCCTGGCAATTTCATTAACAAAATAGCTGAACTCTGTTTCAAAATATGTAAATAATTCCTTAGGATTCTTCGAATAAATATTATTAATATCAGCATATACTTGAGAAAGACTTTCGCGTCCCGATTTACTTAGTATTTTATTCGCTATCTCAATATAAGTATTATCATTATTTCCAGATATTAATACATCTAAAAATTCACTAAATGAAAATAGAAATTTATACTCTTCTTTTACCTCCCTTTTAATTATCCCTTCTACTCGTACATTAAACCCATTACCAAAGATTATACTATCATATTGCTTAGCGTGTCCAATTCCCAATCTACGTAGTATTTCTTTGACAATCGATTTTTTACCAAAAATCTCTACCATACGCTTTATCTCCTATTTAGTGTGTAGCCTCACCTATCGTGCACCCGCCTTGTTATACTCTAACTCTTTTAAATGAACCACCTCTATGATAACTAATAAATCACCCCATTTTCTTCCAACAACCTCAGACAATACTCATTATGCTCCTTATTGTCCATGCTGCAATACTCGGAGAGGAAATTATCGCCAAAAATGACTTAATTAACCGATCCCACCTATATGATTTTTCCGCATAAATATCTAATTAGAAAATCCACGCTTTTATCTGACCATATATTTCCAATATTTTTCTTGCATAAGTTTCCCTTTCTACTGTTGATTTTTAATTCTCCTACAATTCTGTACCCTTTTGCAGAATTCCAACATACTCTGCAAACCTATATTTTTTATATCTTTTTTTCTCCGGAGTATCATCAACCAATATTCCTAATTTGACAAACTCATTACAAACGGTAGCTCCCGTAGGTTCAGATACATTTAATAACTCAGAAACTTGCTTTTTAGAAACAATCGGGTATTCAAATAACAAATCTAACAACCTTTGATAACTACTATTTCCATTGTCTACCTTATATAAAACTTCTGAGTATTTTTTCTTTAATGACAAAATAGCCTTTGCTGAACTTGTTGCTTCATCTGAAGTCACTGCTACCCCTTGAAGAAAAAACTTAATCCAACTTTCCCAATCACCGTCGAATCTCACCTTATTTAAACATTCATAATACTCGCTACGATTTTGTTTAAAATAATAACTTATATAAAGCAATGGTTGAGTAAGTATTCTCTTTTTGCAAAGCCAAAACGTAATTAATAATCTTCCCATTCTACCATTACCATCTAAGAAAGGATGAATAGTTTCGAACTGAGCATGAATCAAGGCTATCTTTATCAATGCAGGAATATGATCATCTTCATAAAAAAAGTTTTCCAGTGCACTCATGGACTTAAGCATCTCAGTTGGTGAAGGTGGAATGAACGATGCGTTTTCAAGCGTGCATCCAGCAGGCCCTATCCAATTTTGACTTTTGCGAAATTCACCTGGATTCTTAGTTGAACCTCTAACATTTGTCAACAGTATCTGATGTATTTCTCTTATCAAACGCAAGCTGAATGGCAATGATTCGAGTCGATCAAGACCATACGTTATTGCATTTACGTAATTTACTACTTCCTTTATATTATCAGGCTCATAATCTGGTCCCTTCTCATCTTGAGTATTCAAGATATCAATCATTGATGCTTGTGTACCTTCAATTTGAGAACTTAATACGGCCTCTTTTTTCACATACATCGCCACAAACAACTCCGGATTTGGTAGTATTTCGGTTATCCCATCCAACCGTCCCAGCTTTCTGTCTGCCTGAGAAAGTAAATCCTGCATTTCATCATCAATAATTACCGGCGGATTTGGCGGCAAATCATTTGGAATAAACGAATCGTAACCAGTCGGTTGTTTTATTATATATCCAGTTCGATTGCTCGTTACTTGCATTTCAATACCTCACTCTAACTTAAACAATTTTTGCTTATATTTATAATATTTCTTTTAAGCAAAAAAAACAACCGATTTTTTTGCTTAAAAACCAGTTGCTTCTTCTAAGGAAAATATACTTTAGTTAAATTTGTATAAATGAAAATAATAGTTCAGAATTTACAAACCTACTCTCTCTTGTTTTCAATTGTCTATACGATAGCAGACTTTCTAATGGTCCTATTGAATCAATAAATAGAAAAGTAAAGGATCTTCGTCGTTCTGGAAGAGTTTTTCGCAACTTCGAACACTTCAGAAACCGCTTTCTATACGCCACAAGAAAGACCCCTGTATTAAATGGAGTTTCTGATTACAATCCTGTAACCTATTTTGAAGATGATGATTTTTAGAAATGTATTATTAAAGGGTCTGGCTTTCGCCAGACCCTCAACTTGTACCCTCAAGTTTGCCCCTCAAACTAGCCCCTCAAGTTAGAACCTCAACAAGTTTGGCAAACCCTCAAAAACTTTGATCATCCTTATTATTATAACAATAATAAAAAGGCGCAGCTATAAAGATGGTTACCACATAGGCAACTTATGCAGAAAATAAACGCACATCTATATAGGCTTACACGCCTTTATAATCATTATTGGAACTTTATTCTACTATTTATATCGTTCAAAAGCAAGGAAAAGTTAATTATTTGGCAAATTTTTTTGAAGGGAAATGAATGGCTTTATTAACAATAGGCGTATATAGCTGATAATACATATCTATACCAAATTCGTAATATGAATATACAGCATTTGCAAAGTAATCCGCAACTTGAACAGAGTATGCGTTAGCGGCATCAGAATCCATGCTTTTAAAATTGAAATTAATATCATATCCTTTATCATAAATAAAATACAACTGTAGGTATTCAGATAAAGAATTGACAGATCCAACTTTAGTTGTGTGATTATCATAAATTATATTAATTGTAGAGCCATCATCATTAGCTGAAATGAGTTTATCAAGTAACAATTTCATCAAATAATTGTAGAAGATATTTTTTTCTTTCAAAAGCGATGGCTTTATATGCTTCAAATCAGCAACAATATAAGACACACGAACATCTTTTGTAACTAAAGTCTCTGCAATATGATACTTTATGCAAGGATAAGCATCCTTGGCTTTTATTTCATGTGAATGAAGACATGCCAGTTCAATAAAGAGACGTTTTGCTTTTCCAAGTTTGTTTTTCATGTAATTATTTAAGGATTTGTAATTGCTGGTTTCAATACAGGCTATAACAAAATATCTTCCTGTAGAGCCGAGATTTCCTGATTCATCAAAAATAAAGTATTTATTCATACCCATAAATAGCTCCAATAAACATTCGTTTGTATAAATATTATCAAAAAAATAATTTAATTACAATCTTGCTTGGAGTTTGATATTAGACATATATTACGGGTGGATATATTTATCATATTGTCGTTTAAACTCTTATGTTATATTCATTATAGCATAATAGTGTGGCCAATACAGGTTTTATCTAACTATCTACTTGAGTTATGTATTGAGTTTTCTATTTACATCACGTATATAGCTACCAAAAGCGCTTCAACTGAACCACTAACATTCCCATGCTCATTATGCAAGGAATACCTCTTATTCATCTAAGGGAATTACAGAATACTCTTCTAATTCATCTTTTAGAATATCCCATCTATCATAATACTCAGCTATGATATCCACTTCTTTAGCTGCTAATTTCCACTCTTTGACGATTGCTTCTTCAGATATAGCAAATACTTTATTAAACTCATTCTCATATCCATTAAAATAGTCATAAATTTGCTCTTTATTACCTACTAAATCTCCTATACAGTCTATCATTATTATCGCTCTATATATTGGTATCGGATGCATCTTACTTCTAATCCCGTCAAAATCTGTAATAAACCTTTGCCAATACATCGCTCCACATATAGCACCGCACATAATCTTTGTAATAAAGTCTATGGTAACATCCGGTAATATTTCTTTTTTCCTCAAATTTATTACTTTCGCTATATTAGTAGCAGACATACAATCGGCATCCCATTCTAATGTCTGTATATCAAGAATATGCGATTCAATTAAATTATGTTTTTCCCAATAACCATATAAGCCAACATGTCCTCTGTAAATATGTGCCATTTCATGTAATAAGACGCTAAATAACGCAAATTTAAAAAGCATCTCTTTAATTATTTCTATATTTTTTCCATCAACCACAATTCCTTTATAATCCATTGAATAGAACATCTCATACATTGCAACAATTATTAGTCGACTGAAAACTATTTTTCCTCTATGTTTTTCCTCCCCTAGAGATGCTTTTACCGAAAAACTCTTCTCATCCACGATTAGGAACTCGACACCATCAATACTAGAGTTTATTTCCTTCTCAAAATATCCACTAACTTGCTGTACATATTCATCAAGAATTTTATCATAGTTTCTCTTTTCATCGTAAGCGCTTAGTATTACCCCGTAGGATATGAATAAAGGCATCCTTTCGGATGCCAGACATTCAACATATGGAGCATTTTACTCCATTTTATATAGCGCATGCTTCTCGAGTAGCTTTGCTCCATGGAGCTAACTGCTCTAGTTCCTCGTCTGACCAATCAGCACTCGGACGACACTCGAGAAGATACTCAAGATATTTTTCAGGATCTATGTCGTTAGACTTTGCGGTTTCAATCAGTGAGTAGATTACCATGCTGGCATTAGCACCATCCTGGCTATCACTAAATAACCAATTCTTCCTGCCCATTACAACAGGACGGATTGCATTTTCACTTAGATTATTGCTAAGGCTACAAGCTCCATCCTTAAGATAGTTCTTCAGGTATGGTCGGCATCCGTTGGTATAGTTAATCGCTTTGATTATACTATCGCCAGTCTTAGGTGTAAGTTCATCAAGCCACGCCAAGAAAGCATCTATCACAGGCTCTTGATCCTTGAGACGACGCTTATAAATCTGTTTAATTGAAAGTCCCTTCTCTTTATAGGTTCTTTCATAACTAAACAGCTTATCGCAGTATAGAAGTCCTTGTACCGCTGGATGAGTGTAATCCGTTTCATGACCTTTAGGAATGGCTCTAAGCCAATACCTTCTGATGTGTGCCCAGCAGGCACATCGATTGGCGTCAGGTACTTTATTGTATCCTTTGTAGCCATCAGTCATAAGGAAATATCCTTCGGGTGCATCCTTCAAGAAGTCTGCCGCATTGGCACCTTTTCTTGTTGGTGCGTAGTTGAAAAGGATTATTGGAACTCTTCGGTCTTCGCCAGTTCGAAATACCCATACATAGGATTTCGACTGTGGTCTTCGTTCAGGTTCTTTTAAAACCTGGATAGGAGTTTCATCAGCCATGAGGAACATCCTCTCGCATAGCTTTCGATGAAGATAATCATACATGTGAACCATGTAATCCTGTGAGCAGGTAATAATCCAGTTCGCCATGGTAGCTCTACTAATCTTGGCACCGAGATGCATGAAATCTTGTTCCTGCCTATACAATGGACAGGCCATGACATACTTGTAATACATCACATGTGCTGCAAGGCCTGAAGAAACATAACTACCTTCAATCAATGCAGCTTTACATTTATCATAGGCAAAGTAAGTTTCTGCTTCCTTTTCAGCGTTAGGACAACAATACGTCCTAGCCACGTACTCAATTCTCTCCAAGCTAGGCTTGTGATAGATTACCTCAGTGCGAACTACCTTTGTTCCAATAGGGACCATTACACTACCGCATTCAGGGCATTTACGTTCTTCCTCTGGAAGTTCATCAACAGGAACCTGTGTGGTCTTGATATTTTCAAAGATTTCATCATAGGTAGCCTTTGGCTTACGTTCACGAATGTGAGCTTTAACCTCGATAATCTCAGGCTCGATTGGAATGGCAGGCTTATCATCTTCATCAGCTGCATCAAAGAGACTAAGCTGACCAGGGATATCGTTTTTACGAATCTCACTGGTAGAACCAAACAGCTTATTCTTAAGATAATCAAGCTGTGCCTGAAGATTTGCTATGACCTGGTCCTTTTCATCAATCCTGGCATTACGCTCATCGATAGACTTTTGAAGCGACATAATAAGCGATGTCTGAGTGTTGATTGTATTATTCAGTTGTAAAATTGTATCCCTCAGATCCCTGAGTTGGATATCATTTGCACCTGACATTTACCTGTTAAAACTCCTTTTTCTGATACATTTATTATAACAGATTTAGGGGTAAAAACCCAGTAAAATCAAGGCTTTTAGGCACTTTTTATTGCCTTTGGTTGCTCGATATCCAGCCCTGACATTAGCCAGTCAAACTGTCTCCAGGTAATGGTTTTGACCTCGTTTTTATTACGTGGCCATTTGTATTTACCAAGCTTGTAATCGAGCCTTTTATATAAAAGCACAAAACCATCTTTTTCATGATACAGTGCTTTTATCCTGTCATTACGCTTACCGCAGAAGAGGTAAAGCGATGTGGTATTTTCTGCATCGAGTTCGAGCAGATCCTTAATTACGGCACACAGTCCATCTATGGACTTGCGCATATCTGTGTAACCACAGATGATATATATGTTATCTGCCATGGAGATATCACCAATCATACGCAACCTCCCAGGCAGGTCATAACCTGAGATAATAACTTTGGATTAACATCATTGAAAACTTTTATCGATGCCTGTCCTATAGTTATTTCGATGGCACAATTGTTTGATGGAAGCTGCTGAACCACTGGTGGCTTTTCAGCAGGAAGTTCATCGACAATTTCAAGTTTCACGATATCTGGTTTTGAATCAAGATGGTAATCTTCGGCATATGTTCTTTCAGGAACATTAGCTCCATCTCGTTTTAACTGTTTCACCCAACTATAAAAGGTGCTGCTTTGGATATCGTGCTTCTTGCACCACATGTAATCGGATAAGCCGCTGTTGCGACATTCCATTACCATGTCAAACTTTTGTTGCTTAGTAAATTTGCTTCGCATAATAACAACCTCCATGTGTAGTGAAGCACTCCACTTTGAATATCCTATTCGATATGGAGTAAAACGCTCCATATGTGAACGAACTATAACGAATAGTAATTGGAGTGAAATGCTCCATATATTTAGTTGTTATTATTATTTCAAAAGTGCCGCTGTCAGTCACGACAGTGGAATACTAAGCGCTTACTTTTCATCTTCAGAAAGATTAATATAAAGATTATTTTCACAAAGCTTGTCTATTAAATCTTGTTGAGTTTGTTCAGTATAATCCATTTATAGTTGATTCTATCCTTTCATTTAAGAATTAATTATTCCATCAATAATCCGTACTTATAATCTAGTTTTTTATGTTAATCCTGTTTCTTATAATGGTAGCGTAATTTAAGACACTTTTTGAGACATTTTATAATGAATCTGATACACTCAATTTAGCACAGAAAGGAATCATTATTATGTCTCGCACAAAAAGAACATTTTCACAGAATTCAAAGCAAAATTAGTCCTTAAGGTTCTCAAGGGAGAAAAGGAACTCAATGTCATCGCTACCGAAAATGATATACAGCCAAATCTCTTAAGGAACTGGAAAAAGGAGTCCTTAGATAAAGCATCTGTAGTTTTTGACGATTCTCGTGAGGAAAACCT
>NZ_JAFUSK010000013.1 GCF_017471675.1 Pseudobutyrivibrio sp. | reverse complement strand
CAAAAGAAATAATTGAAAAACTTTTGCCATGGTCAAAAGAAATCCCAGACGAAATAAAAGCTCCTTCAAACTGCTAATTTAAGCGGTTCGAGGGAGCTTTTTAATATCCTAACACCGTAAGCTGTAACTACGCTTACATTTATATAATGATAAAGATAGAATAGAATTCTGCAAAAAATATTCAAATACTGACGCCATTATTATTAGTGGAAGATATGAGGTTGTAGTATCAGAATTACATCTTAACTATAAACATCTATCATATTTTTCAAGAACTGAGGATAATTATACGGATGTTTTTGATTACATGAAGGATGGTAAATCTTATATATTGTATCTTGGAAAGAGGTCAGATTCTGAAAAAATAATAGATGCTTTGGAAGATAAAAATATAAAAGTACAAAATTTGTCTTATGAGACTGATTTCTATTATACTTACAAAATAAATAAACTTAAATAGAGGGAATAATGATGAAAAAGAAAATACTTGGCTTTCTTTTATTAGGAACGATTATAATTAGCAGCTTCGCTGGTTGCAGTTCTGATAATAAAGGTGAAGATGGTAATATTGAAACTGTTAAGGGTGGTGTAAAAATTATTGATCATCCACTGGAGGCTACAGTTGATGGTGAGGTTAGATGTACAGGAGCATTCCCGGAAATCAAATTATCAGAGGAGTATCAAAAGAAATATCCAAAGCTTAATGACAAGATAGATGAGCAAAATGATTATTGGAGTAGTGGTACTCACGAATCTGTAGAGGCTTATGCAGTTGGGGCGGCTGAGGATAACACTAAATATTATGATAATGCTAAAATCGAACTTAAGAGATTTGATGATAGATTATTTTCGATAATTTACCGTGATGATTTCATGTTTGACAGTGATGAAGAGACCAACTGGATTATAACCTTTAATTATGACGTGGCTACAGGAGAGTTAGTTAAGCTTTCTACAGTTGTAACAGATGAAAAAGCTTTTGCAAAGATTGTTAGAGAAAAGCTAGACGAGAAGTATCCAAAGTTTAAGGGTACTTATGACGACTACTTCTGTTCGGATTGTGCTGATGAAGACCCATTCATTTACAAGCTAAATAATGATACGTTTAACTGGCTTTTAACAGAAAAGGGATTGGCTTTATATTTTTCAGATTATGAAATCGCTTCTACTGGGATAAGGACACAGATGAATATGTAGCAAGCTTTGATTTATCGTTAATATGCAACGGACCAGATGAGGAATCCGATGATATATCATCTGCTAATCAATTTATAAATTGGGTTCAGGTAGTTGATAACACACTTTACGCATCAATTGGACATAATGGCTATTCGTCAGAGGAACCATGGTCAAATTATATGGTTGCTATTGATATGAAAACTAAGAAGCTATTATGGCGAAGTGAACCTAATGTAAGCAATTTCAACAATTTTAAGATAGTTGATGACACAATTATTTGTGGATACGGATTTACAGAAGAACCTGATTATTTATATCTACTTGATAGGTATACAGGCGATAAAGTAGAAGAAATTAAATTAGATTCTGCACCTTATCAGTTTGAGGTAAGGGATGATATTCTATATGTGGCAACATATAATACAGCTTACGAATTCGCAATTAAGCATTAAAAGTTTATAGACAAATAATTTAGTAATTATTTATAATGTAAGTAAGAATTTTTGTATTGGGGTATAGACATGAAACTTTTACAAACGACATTTAACAAATTTTTTACACAAACAATAACTCGTTGGGATATCAAAGATTGTGCTGCCATATTCCATGTATTTGTTCCATTTAATATGCAGGACAATATTAATAAAACAAATGAAGTGAGAAAGGTTTTAGCTTTTTTCTATCCAGATATTCCTGTAATTGGTTGCAGTGCAACAGGAGAAATCTTTAATGGAACCATGTGCGACCATGAGATTGTTGTTTCTGCAATGGTTTTTGAGGATCCTGATACCAGAGTTGAGATTTGTCCTTATTATGCCATTAAGGATCAGGTAGAGATGGATGACCTCCTTAATATGGCAAAGGAGACACCTGATTTAAGAGGTGTAGAAATTATTACAGCAGCTCCATATCAGCCTTTAGAGGCAGCCAGGGAATATATAGATCAGCTTTCAGAGAACATAGAGGTATTTGGAAGCGTTGCTGTTGGTGATGATTTTCAAAAAGCTTTTATCTTTGCTGATGATTATGGTTACAGTAAGGATAGTTCTGCCTGTGTACTATACAGTGGTAAGGAACTGCACATGTATACAGATAGAATGTTTGGCTGGAAGGCAATCGGTTATCCGCTTACGGTTACACGCTCCGAAGGGGACATTGTGTACGAGTTGGATGGCAAGCCTGCATACGATGTATACAATCATTATCTTCATATTCACAAGGACAGTAATTTCTTTTACGATGCTTTACAATTTCCTTGGGAAGTACAGGTGGATGAATCTACTACCTATATTCGTCATGCTAAATCTGTTAATGCTGACGGCTCAATTCGTATGTCTACAAATATCCCTCAGGGAGCTAAGATTCGCATCAGCTACGGCGAACCTAGACGAATTATGAATCATACTAAAGAAACAGTAATAAAGGCTTTAGAATTCGCACCTCAAGCCATGTATATTGTTAATTGTATGGGTCGTAAGCTGTTTTGGAATGATAATTATGATATTGAAATATCCGAAATGTCTAAATACGTTGAAACTACAGGCTTTAGTGCCTTAGGTGAAATATTAAGGTTTAAAGGTACAACTGTACTTAACAATCTTTCTGTAGTATTTGTTGCTATGAGAGAAGGCCCAATTCTTAGCAAACCAGATGTAGACATTAATGAATATAATTATGGCTCTAATATGTCCTTGACTCATAGGCTTGCTGTATTTATCAATACCATTACAGAAGAGCTGATGGAAAAAAATGAGCAGCTAACAGAAATGCTTTATAAATCATCACATGATACGCTTACAGGTCTTCTTAACCGTGGCGCTATAGAACAAATTATCATTGATGCAACTAATGATGAAGAGGGAATCTATAACAAATGGCATTTAATTATGTTCGATATTGATGACTTTAAACGAGTTAATGATACTTTTGGTCATAGTGAAGGGGATAATACTTTAAAAACCTTGTCTGAATATCTGATTAATGAAATCGCTGTCATTTCTAATGTAAAAGTTGGACGTTGGGGTGGCGAAGAATTTATGATATTTGCCAGCGACTATACAGATGATGAAATCCTTGATATTGCTGAAAAAATCAGAGCTAATATTAAAGGACTACCTATTGATAAGAATCATATTTCAGTTAGTATCGGTGTGACAAAGCATAAACCTAATGAAGAAGCACTTGTTACTATTGATAGAGTTGATGAACTTTTGTATCTTGCCAAGGATAAAGGCAAAGATAAAGTTTGTAGCGACATATCAAACTAATATTATCTAATATAATAATTGCAAAAAATGTATTTAAATTACCGCCTCAAAGCCTTATGTTGACTTTGAGGCACTTTTTAAGTATAATAACTTTAGTTCTTTATCACACTAAAGTGCGAGGTGAGAAAATGAAAAATTTAACTTTACATACTCCAGAGGGAGTTCGAGACATTTATAACAGCGAATACGAGGAGCGTTTAGAGGCACTTTACAATCTTAGAAAGTGCTTTAAGGATGCTGGCTATATGCCGATATCTACACCAACCTTTGAATATTTTGATACATTCTCAAAGGAGGTAGGTTCCTGCAAATCTAATGAGATGTTTAAATTCTTTGATAGGGATGGAAACACCTTAGTTCTCAGGCCTGATATAACACCTTCTGTAGCTCGTGCTGCAGCAATGTATTTTTCTGATACAGATGAAGCTGTAAAGCTTTCCTACGAAGGCAATGTATTTATCAATTATCACAGCCTACAAGGTCGTTTAAAGGAAAGTACTCAGGCTGGCTGCGAATTTATTGGTGATAGCTCAGTTGATGCTGATGCAGAGATTCTTACAATCGTTGTAAACGCATTAAAAAAGATAGGGCTTAAAGAATTTGAAATTGGTGTTGGTCATATAGATGTGGTTCGCGGCCTTATTGAAGCAGCTAATTTAGATGATGTTCAGGAAGAAAAGCTTATCAATCTTATTTCAAATAAGAATTTCTTTGGAGCCAAGGAATTATTAGAGCAGGCAGAGGTTAGTAAAGGCTTAATAGAGCTTTTTGATATAACAGGAAAAATAATGAATTCTCCTAAGGAATGGAATTCATATCTTGATAAGGCAAAGAAATATAAAAAGGTTTATGATGCCTTGGAATATCTTACGAAGCTTTATGAACTGTTAAGTAAGAATGGTGTAATGGATTACATTTCATTTGAGCTGGGTATGATTTCTGAATACAAATACTATACAGGAATAATCTTTACTGGATATTCTTACGGCGTAGGGGAACCTCTTGTTAAGGGTGGAAGATATGATACACTTCTTAGTCATTTTGGAAAGGAAGCCCCTGCTATTGGATTTGCTATTACTGTTGACCAGTTAATGTTAGCACTAAAAAGAATCCCACTTGATGGGATGACTGATGAGGTGTAAAGATGAAAGAAAGATACTTAACCTTTGCCCTTGGAAAAGGGCGTTTAGCAAAAAAGACCTTAGAGCTTTTTGAAAGTATTGGTATCACCTGTGAAGAAATGAAGGATCCTAATACAAGAAAGCTGATTTTTACAAACGAAGAGTTGAAGCTTAGATTCTTTCTTGCAAAGGGACCTGATGTTCCAACTTATGTTGAATATGGGGCTGCAGACATAGGTGTTGTGGGAGAGGATACAATACTTGAAGAAAACAGAAACATCTATGAGGTTTTAGATCTTGGCTTTGGCAAATGTCGTATGTGTGTATGTGGACCAGCTGAGGCAGCTGAGCTTCTTAAGCATCACGAGCTTATCAGGGTAGCCAGCAAATACCCACGCATAGCAAAGGATTATTTCTACAATACAAAGAATCAAACTGTGGAAATTATCAAGCTAAATGGTTCTATTGAGCTTGCTCCAATAGTTGGATTGTCAGAGGTTATTGTAGATATTGTTGAGACCGGTTCTACTCTTAGAGAAAACGGACTTGTTGTACTTGAAGAGGTGTGTCCTCTTTCAGCCAGGATGGTAGTAAACCAGGTTTCTATGAAAATGGAAAACGAAAGAATTACAGAGCTTATTGAGAAGTTAAAGGGAGCATTAGAAAATGAGAAAGCTTAAGCTTACTAAAGATACAATTGATAATATTTTAGAATCACTTTTAAAAAGAAGTCCTAGTCAATACACTGAATACGAAAGTACAGTTAGTGATATCGTAAATACGGTACGACTTGAGGGTGATTCTGCTGTATTCGCATATACGAAGAAATTTGACGGAGCAGATATTAATGCAAGCAACATCGTTGTTACAAAAGAAGAAATTGAAGAGGCATATTCTTTAGTGCCAACGGAGCTTATAGAGGTTATCAGAAAAGCTCTTGTTAATATTGAAAAATATCATGCCAAGCAAAAGCAAAACAGCTGGTTTACATCTGAAGAGGGCATCATCCTTGGTCAAAAGGTAACACCACTTGATAAGGTTGGTGTGTATGTTCCAGGTGGCAAGGCTGTATATCCTTCATCTGTACTTATGAATGTAATGCCTGCAAAGGTTGCAGGGGTACCTAATATCTACATGACAACTCCATGTGATAAGGATGGCAAGGTTAATCCAAGTACTCTTGTTGCAGCTAACGAGGCTGGTGTTGATGTAATATATAAATGTGGTGGCGCTCAGGCTATTGCAGCGTTAGCCTTTGGTACAGAAAGTATAGCAAAGGTAGATAAGATTGTAGGTCCTGGAAATATTTTTGTTGCATTGGCTAAGAAGGCTGTTTTTGGATACGTATCAATCGATTCCATTGCAGGGCCATCAGAAATACTTGTGCTTGCAGATGAAACGGCAAATCCTACTTATGTAGCAGCAGATTTATTATCTCAAGCTGAGCATGATGAGCTTGCATCTGCAATCCTTGTTACTACATCAGCAGAGCTTGCTGAGAAGGTAGAAAGTGAAATTGAGCGTTTTGTAAAGATATTATCCAGAAAGGATATTATTAGTAAGTCACTTGATAACTTCGGATATCTGCTTATTGCTGAAAACAAAAAGGATGCAATTGACTGTGTTAATGCCATTGCATCAGAGCATCTTGAGATAGTTACTGCTAATCCATTTGAGGATATGACCTATGTTAAGAACGCAGGTGCAATATTCCTTGGACAATACTCATCAGAGCCTTTAGGGGATTATTTTGCAGGACCAAATCACGTGCTCCCAACTAATGGAACAGCCAGATTCTTCTCTGCACTTTCAGTAGATGATTTCATTAAGAAATCAAGCATTATTTCTTACTCAAAAGAAGCTCTTGAAGCTGTATATCCAGATATTGTCAAGTTTGCAAATAATGAGCAGCTTACAGCCCATGCAAATTCCATCAAAGTAAGGTTCGAAGATATTTAATTAGCTTTAAATATTTTTAATACTTTTGTATAATATATTTGGTTGTAAAAAATTATTTGGGGTGGAATATGTCTGAAGAAAGAAGAGCGAAAGTAGCTAGGAAAACAAAAGAAACAGATATTACAATAGATTTTTCTCTTGATGGAACAGGTCAGTGCCAGGTTAATTCTGGAATAGGTTTTTTTGACCACATGCTTGATGCATTTACAAGGCACGGATTGTTCGATATGGAAGCTAATATCAAAGGAGATTTACAGGTAGATTGTCATCATACTATTGAGGACACTGGAATCGTTCTTGGAAATGCAATCAAAAAAGCTTGTCTTGATAAAAGAGGTATTAAAAGATATGGCAGTTGCATTCTTCCCATGGATGAGACATTAGTCCTTGTAGCTGTAGATTTATCTGGCAGGCCATATCTTTCTTTTGAAGCAGAATTTCCTACAGAAAAAATCGGTTACATGGATACAGAAATGGTCAAGGAATTTTTCTACGCTATTTCATATTCAGCTGCTATGAATTTGCATATTAAGGTAATCACTCCAGGAAATTCACATCACATGGCAGAGGCTATTTTCAAAGCATTTGCTAAGGCACTTGATGAAGCTACAATTAAGGACAATCGCATCAAGGATGCCATGACTACAAAGGGAACTATCTAGATTTAAGGAGCATAACTATGGAACACAAAAATATTGTAGCCACCATCTATATTAAGGATGGAATGGCTGTTAAGAGTCCTACTGAATTAGAAGAAAAAAGTGACGTACTTGAGCTTGCATCAGTTTATGATGACAGCGGAATTGATAAAATCATTTGCTATGACCTATCATCGACAGATGAAGAGCATGAAAAGAATATTCTTGCTATCCGCGAGATTAATAGAAACATTCAGGTTAAGACAGCAGGTGGTGGTAATATCAAGCGTCTTGAGGATGTTAAAAAACTTCTTTACGCTGGCTGTATAGAGGTTATTCTTAATGGTTCTAAACCAGAGACAATTGATTTATTAAAGGAAGCATCAGCCAGATTTGGTGCTAACAAGATGTTAGTTAGCCTTTCTACAGTGGATTTCCTTTTTAAGACCAAAGATTTCTTGCAGGATAATGTACATGAGCTTCTTATTATGAATACCACACTTTTAGAAGGGCTTGAGAATATCACATCTATTCCTTATATTGTGCAGGTGGATGATTATGATTTTAATTATGTACTTAAGCTTCTTAAGTCTGATCAAATTCGCGGTATTTCTGGAGCTTGCATCAATGATACTAAAACAGACATCATGCAGATTAAAAGCGAGCTGTCTGATGCGGGCATTAAGATGGATAACTTTGAACCAAAGCTTTCATGGAGTGATTTAAAGCCAAACTCAGACGGTCTTGTTCCTACAGTAGTGCAGGATTTCCAGACTGGTGAGGTACTTATGGTGGCTTACATGAATGAGGAATCTTTAAATGCCACAATCCGTACTGGTAAGATGACATATTTTTCTCGTTCAAGACAGTCTCTTTGGGTTAAGGGTGAGACAAGCGGTCATTTTCAGTATGTCAAGTCATTGACTGCTGACTGTGATTTTGATACTATTTTGGCGAAAGTGTCTCAAGTTGGAGTTGCATGTCACACTGGCGCACCTAGCTGCTTCTTCAACGAGATAGTTAAAAAGGAGTATGTTGAGCGTAATCCGTTAAAGGTATTTGAGGATGTATATGCTATCATTATGGATAGAAAGGAACATCCTAAGGAAGGTTCTTACACAAATTATCTGTTTGATAAGGGCCTTGATAAAATCCTTAAGAAGGTTGGCGAAGAGGCTACAGAGATTGTTATCGCTGCCAAAAACCCTGATTCTGAGGAAACCAAATACGAGATATCAGATTTCCTGTATCACCTGATGGTGCTTATGGCTGAAAAGGGTGTCACATGGGAAGATATCACTTCGGAGCTAGCTCAAAGATAGGATTATATGAAAAAACTTGCTTTACCAGACGATATTTTGATGCAGATTGATAAGCCTGCACGTTATATCGGCAACGAATTTAATAGTGTAATTAAAAATCCAGCTGAGGTAGATATCAGGTTTGCAATGTGCTTTCCTGATGTCTACGAGGTTGGTATGTCTCACCTTGGAATAGCCATTCTTTACGATATGCTTAACAAGCGTGAGGATACATATTGTGAAAGGGTATATTCGCCTTGGCCAGATTTACATAATCTGATGAAGGAAAGGGATATACCTCTTTTTGCGTTGGAATCACAGGATCCAATTAAGGATTTTGATTTCATCGGTATGACACTTCAATACGAAATGTGCTATACAAACATCTTGCAGATTCTTGATTTAGCAGGGGTAGCGCTTTTATCTAAGGATAGAGAAAATGATGATCCAATCGTAGTAGTTGGAGGTCCTTGTGCTACAAATCCAGAGCCTATAGCAGATTTTGTTGATTTAGTTTATGTAGGTGAGGGTGAGACCAGCTATCCAGTACTTTTAGAGCTTTATAAAAAGCACAAGGCTGTCCACTTTGATAGAACAGCATTTTTACGTGAAGCTTCAAAGATTCCCGGCATTTACGTTCCTTCTTTATACGAAGTTACATATAAGGAAAGCGATGGAACCATCGAAAGCTTCAAACCTATTTACGATGATGTTCCAGCTAACATCGAAAGACAGGTTGTTAAGGATATGGATTCTTCAAGCTATCCTACAAAGATGCTTATTCCATTTGTTCGTGCAATCCAGGATAGAGTTGTACTTGAAATTCAGCGTGGTTGTATCAGAGGCTGTCGCTTCTGCCAGGCAGGTATGATTTATAGACCAAACCGTGAGAAATCTGTTGATGTTCTTAAGGCTCAGGCTAAGGATTTACTTGCAGCAACTGGACATGAGGAAATATCACTTAGCTCACTTTCTTCAAGTGATTATCATGCTCTAGGAGAGCTTATGGATTTCCTTATCGATGATTGCTTATCAGAGGGTGTTAATGTATCATTACCGTCTTTACGAATTGATGCATTTTCTCTTGATGTTATGTCTAAGGTTCAGGATGTTAGAAAATCTAGCATCACATTTGCTCCAGAGGCTGGTAGCCAGAGAATGCGTAACGTTATCAATAAGGGTCTTACTGTAGAAGATATCTTAGGCGGTGCCACACTTGCATTTAAGGGTGGCTGGAATAAGGTTAAGCTTTATTTTATGCTTGGTCTTCCTTCTGAGACTGACGAAGATATGAAGGCTATCCCACAGCTTGCCAACGATATTGCTGCTGCTTATTACGAGACTGTTCCTAAGGATCAGCGTCAGGGAAGATGCCAGATTACTATTTCTACATCATTCTTCGTACCAAAGCCATTTACACCATTCCAGTGGGCTCCTATGTACGAAGCAGGAGAATACTTACGTCGTGCCAAGGTAGTTAACGACGAAATGAAGGCACAGCTTAATCAAAAATCACTTAAGTACAACTGGCATCATTCAGATGTAACTGTACTTGAAGGTGTATTTGCAAGAGGCGATAGAAGACTTTGTCCTGCAATTTTAGATGCATATAATAGCGGATGCTTCTTTGATGCATGGGGCGAATATTTTGATTTCGATAAGTGGCTTGCTGCTTTTGAAAAGAACAATATTTCAATAGATTATTATGCTTACAGACAGCGTGATTTAGATGAAATTCTTCCATGGGATTTCATTGATTGTCATGTGTCAAAGGAATTCTTAAAGAGAGAATGGAATAACGCAATGAATGAAAAGGTTACTCCTAACTGTAAGATGGGCTGCAGCGGATGCGGTTCTGCAAAAATCGGATCGGGGGTATGTCACAATGCGCGTTAGAATTAGATTTGAAAAAACAGGAATTATGAGATATGTAGGCCATTTGGATTTGATGCGCTTCTTCCAAAAGGCTGTTAAAAGATCAGGCCTTCCAATCAGATATTCAGAAGGCTTTAATCCTCATCAGATTATGTCCTTTGCATCACCTCTTGGTGTTGGGCTTACATCTGAGGGTGAATACATGGATATTGATATTAAAGAAGAGGTTGCTTCTGCTAATGGGATTTCTTCTCTTAATGAGAACATGGTAGAAGGTCTTGCAATCACAAGCTTCAAATATCTTCCAGATAATGCTGAAAAATGTATGAGTGCTGTTACAGCTGCAAGCTACATTGTTACCTATAAGGACAGCAAGGATGATGCTTGCTACATCGAAAATATCTGTGATCTTAAAGAAAAATTCTTTGATGAGGCTGCAGCTATTAACATCGTAAAAAAGACTAAAAAGGGTGAGCGCGAGCTTGATTTAAAGCCACTCATTTACAGATTCAACATCGAAGTAAAAGATGGTGTACCTGTATACGATTTACTTCTTTCATCAGGAAGTACAGATAATATAAAGCCAGAGCTTGTTATTAAGGCATTTCATGAATATCTTGGCTTACCAGAATTTGATGAGCTTACACTTGATATTCATCGTGTAGATATGTTTACAGGTGAGGCTGATAGCTTTGTTTCTTTGGGAGACATAGGGGATGAGCGTTAATAAAGTAGTTATTACAAATGGATTATATCAGGACAAGGAGCTTAGGCTCCTTGTTTCTTTTGATGAATATGATAAGCCACTGGATTTAATTAATCTGGATGTTACAAAAGTTGGGGAAGTTCATCTTGCAACAGTTGAGAAGGTGCTTTCAGATATAGATGCTTGTATTGTAAAGCTTGACTCAGGTGATAAGGGTTTTATCGAAAATAGAAAGCTTAAGCCTGAAAGCTTTGTGACCCGTCACTCTGATAAAAAGCTTGTGTGCCAGGCTGACCAGTTTTATGTGCAAATTTCTCAGGACAGAAAGGGCGTAAAGCCTTATTCTTGT
>NZ_JAFUSK010000012.1 GCF_017471675.1 Pseudobutyrivibrio sp. | reverse complement strand
TGTGACAGAACCACGCTGTTTTTGTTTCTTTTCTGTCACAAGATATCCTACAAAGCCTTTGGTTTCGTTTGCTTTGTGACAGAACCACGCTGTTTTTGTTTCTTTTCTGTCACAAGATATCCTACAAAGCCTTTGGTTTCGTTTGCTTTGTGACAGTGGTGCACTATTTTTTCTTTATGAAAGCTAGTGTGCCTGCGGCTGCTGCTGCAAAAACAGCTATGATTCCAATAAATGCAATAGGATTAAAGCCTCTCACCTCTACAGCTGCTTCATCAATAACTTCCGGGGTGGCCTCGTCAGCAATTGTGGTTTCGTCGTTATTTGGGATGGCTACAGTGTCATCAGATTCTACAGAATCTGCATCGTTTACATCAGCTTCAGATGTTTCGTCAACATCAACGTTCTCTTCTGCAGCTGATTGTTTTGAAGTAACCTTTGTGCTATCAGTTTTAACTGGCTTTTTAGCATCTGCCACTGCAGGGGAATTTCCTACTGCTGGTACCACTGGTTCTGCAATAGTCTCAATTTTGCTATTGTTTGCTACTGTATTAGAGCTATTTGAGGAACCTGAGCTTGAAGGTGAATTTGCACTTCCAGAATTGCCTGGCTTAACTGGATCAACAGGCTTAGCTGGCGTAGTGCTTTCCTTGTCATAGAATACATTATCTGCAACATTCTCATTGTCAGCTTCGCCAACTACTGCTGTCTGCTTTACTAAATCAATCTTAGCATTTTTGAATGTAAAGGCTGCATCGCCATTTGCTCCACTGTTACCGAATCCGAAGTTAAGATGCACTGCTGATATGCTGGCATCTGCTACAAATTCCTTCTCGTAGTGATTAAATCCATCATCAGATTTTGTACTATCAAAGCTTACAGTTTCAGGACCATCTGCATATACATGCCAGCTTCCGCCATTTTCCTGGATGATGTACTGGAATGTGTTGTTGTGATTGCCAGAAAGCTTGTAGTCAAATGAAAGAACATACTTCTGACCTGCTACTAATTCAAAATCCTCAGATGCAAGCTGTGGCGAATACCAGCTGCCACCGCTTGTGATGCCTGACATTGTTACGGCTCCATCATTATTTTCAAGAGGAAGCTCTACACCGCCACCATTGTCGCCCCTGTAGCTGCTGTCTGCCTTAAGTGGATGTTCATCAGCATTTGATTTTTGATTAGCTCCATTCATGTACACATTATCAAGCTGTACTTTTGTACCCTTTGCAAAGGTAAAAGCTACTGCTGCATTGTCTGCATCTTCCTTTGTCTCAAAGGTTAATGTGTAGTGTCTCACACCATCAGACTTTTTGTAGTAAGCTGCTGCAGATCCTAACTCTTTTCCAAGCTTCACTACATTACCTGTACCTGTAAGGGTATATGCACCTACCTTCACTGCACTATCACTGTCGCTATACATATCAAATTCAACAGTGTATTTATCAGCAGAAAGTTTCATATCTGGCTGGTAGATGGTAGCTCCATCCTTTCCAGTTGTAGAAATCTCAGCTCTTCTTTCAAAATATTTCTTACCATCTGAAATTGCTTCATAGTTAGATTTTGATGCAACATCAATCACCATCATATCATCTGATTTAAGAGCCTTGGTTATATAACGTGGTACAGTTAAGCTTGTGCCATCAACCACATTCCAATAGCCTGTGCGATTGTCCCCCTGGTCAAATGAACCATTGTAAATCATGTTACCATCAGAAAGAGGTGTTCTTGCTTTTTCGCTGATACCAAGGGCTGCAGGGTCTACTATCTCCACCTTAGGATTTGCAATATAGACATTTCCTGAAGCCTGAGCGCCCAAGTTAAATTCGATTCTACAGTTATCAAAGTCCTCAGTCTGGGCGAATGTGTATGAGTAGTGAGTCTTTTCCTTTGTTAGCTTGGCCTGGGTAACACCGTAGGTGCTCCAACCCTTCCACTCCTTGGAATCGCAGTTTACAGACTTGCCTACCATGCCACCATCTGCATAGGCATCGAAGGATACCTTGTACACATAACCTGCCTTAGCATCATAATGTCCAATAAGCTGTACTGAGTAATCCTGTGAACCAGGGGATGTAATCTCCACCTTTGCCCAGTCAGTTCCATCCTGTGTCACCTTGCTAAGCTTAGCATCAGTTGCATCCTGCTGATACGATAAATACCATTTGCCCTTATCTGCTGATGAATCGCTCATGCCACCACCTTCGCAGGTTTCAAGATTATCAGCAGTAAGCTCTGCGATTTGATTAATTCCAGCGTAATCCTTCCAATTATCTGCTGCATTATCAGATGCTTTTCTTGTAACAGAGTCAGGATATCCATCCTCCTTTTGGAATACTCTTACATAATCAACATACATATTGATATCATCTTCAAATCTTGCCTTATTAACGCTTCCTCCAAACTGACCGCTATCCACAGCCAGATTAAGTAACATGTAAAATGGCATATCAAATGGTGCATCAAATGCAAGGCTGTCAGATGCTCCAGGGATTGCACTTTCCCAATTTGAAAGTGTGTTGATTGCCTTGCCATCGTAGTACCAGGTGATTTCACCAGGCTGCCAGTCGATTGCGTATGTGTGGAAATATGTGTAGTCACTATCCAGATTCACATATCCACTGCCCTTATACACATGTGTAGGTGTGCCCCAGTGAAGTGTTCCACAAGCCACATCATTACCCTTATCTGTGAACGCACCGCAGGTTTCCATAATATCTATCTCACCTGATACAGGCCAGTTGCCGTATACAGTGGTGCTCTGTGGCAGCATCCAAAATGCTGGCCAGGCCCCTGCTGTAGCTGGAAGTGCGATTCTAGCTTCCACATATCCATAGGTTGTATCAAAAAGTGCCTCTGTAGGTCTTGTAGTGCGAAGTCTTGCTGATGTGTAGTTCTTAGCACTTTCAGACCTGTATGTATATCCATCCTCACGCTTTGCTGTGATTCTAAGGACTCCTTCGCCTTTGCCATCATCATTTAAATCTTCGTTAACACCCACATTCTCAGGTCTGTTAGTATAGCACTGAAGCTCATTATTACCCCAGCCATAGTTACCACAATCAGTGGAACCATCACCTAGCTGATATGCCCAGTTATCCAGGTTAAGACCTGTATTCTTATCAACACTAGCATCGCCATAATTTCCATCAAACTCATCTGACCAAATTAATTCATACCCAGCTTTAGATTTACCAGGATCTGCCGCATCAAACTCAGAATTATCCTTTGTGAAATCGTACTCTTTCCCCTTTTTCTTATCATCATCACTGATATCCTCTGGCTCCTTTTCACCTTTAGTGATTACCAGATTTTCTAGTATTACTTCTCCGCTTCTGCTTACCTCTTCACCAGACATTTGTCCCAATGCAAAGAAAAGATATGGCTTTGCACTAAACTCGCCACAGCTAACAGTTTTCATGTAATGCTTAGTCTTTCCTGCCTCAAGGGCTACCTTTTCAGCTATAAAGCCACCTGCATCATCAAGCTTAAGGAAGATATCCTTGTCTACAGATGATGTAATATCAAACTCAACAGTGTAGGTAGTATTGTTATTTAGTCCCAAGTCCTTAATAATATACTGGATTCCCCATTCACTGTTGGCCCAACCAAAATTTTTCACATCAAATGTGACCTTTGTATTTTCTGTCTTTGCAGATACATTTGCTCCTGCCCAGTCACTTCCAACATAAAGCTCTGTATCCTTTTCCTCAAGATTTACAGCATCAGCTGATTTTTCATCTTTTTCACTTCCCCCTTCTTCTAATTCAGTCTCATCCTCAAGCGCTACCACCTGCTCTTCCTTTTCGTCAGCAAGGGCCATTAATCCTGTGCTTGAAAATGCCAGTGCCGCGGCCAAACCTGTGGCACAGAGCCTTCTTGTTAGCTCCCTTTTTTTCATGTAATTACACCTCCCAATTTTTGACATGAACTGTCGACTTTAATTTGATTATGGGATTTTACATGCTAATTAATAAGGCATTGTTTTTTATTATAGTGTCATTTTTTATCTCCTATAAATAAATGAAAAAAGACGCTTTGGAATATTCCAAAGCGCCCTTCTTAAAATTTAAATTAATTTTCATCAACATATCTTTGAATGTTGCTAGCATTAGCATAACGCTTAACATCATCACCGTTTACTACAACAAGTGTAGGGGCCTGCATGACACCGTACTTCTTTGTCATATCTACCTGCTCTTCAGCATCAACAAGGATGTAATCCTCATCCTCTAATATTTCCTTAGCTCTAGCGCAGTTAGGACATGTCTTTGTAGTGAAGAGGTACTTAACACCTGTAGTAGGCTCCTCTGAAACTACCTGAAGATTAATCTCAGGCTGCTCAGCTGAAGCGGCCTGCTTTTCACCGGCACGACGGCAAATGCTGCCTGCAATATCATAAAGCTTACGGTTCTTGAACTCCTGAGTCTTGCCTTCATTCCAGTTCTGAACAGGACGGTAGTAGCCTGTGATTCGGCTGTATACCTCTGCTGGCTTGCCGCAGTGAGGACATGTGAAATGCTCACCTGCAATATAGCCATGCTCCTTACATACTGAGTATGTAGGTGACAATGTATAGTAAGGTAATCTGTAATTCTCAGCAATCTTGCGAACAAGATTTGCAGCTGACTCCCAAGTAGGAAGCTTCTCACCAATGAATGCGTGGAATACAGTACCTGATGTGTAAAGTGTCTGAAGCTCATCCTGAACCTCAAGGGCATCAAAGATATCAGATGTGTATTCTACTGGCATGTGTGAGCTGTTTGTATAGAATGGTGTATCACCTTCCTTACCAGCTGTAATAATATCTGGGAACTGCTCTCTATCATGCTTTGCAAAACGGTATGTTGTTGATTCTGCTGGTGTAGCCTCAAGGTTGTAGAGGTCACCGTACATCTCCTGATAATCAGAAAGACGCTCACGCATGTGATTAAGCACATCCTTTGCAAACTGCTGAACCCTCTTATCTGTCATATCTGCACGAAGCCAGTTAGCGTTAAGGCCTACTTCGTTCATACCGATAAGACCGATTGTAGAGAAGTGGTTGTCAAATGTACCTAAATATCTCTTAGTGTATGGGTATAATCCCTCATCTAAAAGCTTTGTGATAACCCCACGCTTAATCTTAAGTGAACGTGCGCTGATATCCATAAGCTTGTCAAGTCTTGCATAGAAATCTGCCTCATCCTTAGCCTGGTATGCAATACGAGGAAGATTGATAGTTACAACACCTACTGAACCGGTGCTCTCGCCTGAACCAAAGAAACCACCTGACTTCTTGCGAAGCTCTCTTAAGTCAAGACGAAGACGACAGCACATAGAACGAACATCACTTGGCTCCATATCAGAATTGATATAGTTGCTGAAATATGGTGTTCCGTATTTAGCTGTCATTTCGAATAACAGTCTGTTGTTTTCTGTGTCAGACCAATCAAAATCACGTGTGATTGAATATGTAGGAATTGGATACTGGAATCCACGTCCATTAGCATCACCCTCAATCATAATCTCAAGGAATGCCTTGTTAACCATATCCATTTCCTTCTTGCAGTCCTTGTACTTAAAGTCCATTTCCTTGCCACCTACGATAGCAGGAAGCTCTGCAAGGTCGTTTGGTACTGTCCAATCTAATGTGATATTAGAAAATGGAGCCTGTGTACCCCAACGTGAAGGTGTATTAACACCATATATAAATGCCTCAAGGCACTTTTTAACTTCTTGATATGAAAGATTATCAGTCTTAACAAATGGTGCAAGATAAGTATCAAATGATGAGAATGCCTGAGCTCCAGCCCATTCGTTCTGCATGATACCAAGGAAATTAACCATCTGATTACAAAGTACTGATAAATGCTTTGCAGGAGCTGATGTAATCTTACCTGTGATTCCACCTAAGCCCTCTTGGATAAGCTGCTTAAGTGACCAACCTGCGCAGTATCCTGTAAGCATTGAAAGATCATGAATGTGAATATCAGCATTGCGGTGTGCCTGTGCTATCTCCTCATCATAAATCTCTGAAAGCCAATAATTAGCTGTGATTGCACCAGAGTTAGAAAGAATAAGACCACCTACTGAATATGTAACTGTGGAATTCTCCTTAACTCTCCAATCCTCAACCTTAACATAGCTGTCTACAACATTCTTGTAATCAAGAACTGTAGACTTCATGTTGCGCATCTTTTCGCGCTGTTTTCTATATAATATGTAAGCCTTTGCCACATCTGTATAGCCAGTTTGCTCTAAGACGTTCTCAACTGAATCCTGGATATCCTCAACTGAGATTTTTCCTTCTTTAATTTTAGACTGAAAGTCTGCTGAGACTCTAAGTGATAATAAGCCGATAATATCATCATTGTAAGCCTTGCCAGTAGCTTCAAAAGCCTTTGCGATTGCATCGTTAATTTTTCCTAAATTAAACTCTGCGATTTCTCCATCTCTTTTTACAACATCAAACAATTCTACTCACCAATTTCCTTTCTCTAGTATCCTTAAGTGTGTCAAAAAGGACTCCCCTTCACCTTTTGGCTGTCGCGACATTTGGTTCATCTAAGGTACTTTCGACTCACCTATATGTTATCAAAATATAGTGAGGCGTTCAATGGTAAAAACTAGATATTGTGTTTTTCGTCATAATTACCTAAAATAACGTTTTTAATTTGATAATTTTCTAGGTGGATTTATGTTTCAACACACACAATATTTGGTATTTAAACACAAAATAGACACACTATATATAGTGTGTCTAAATTTAGATAATTATCGTGTTTGTAAGAAAATTAACTCCTTAGCCGCTGCTTCGTCATCTGGATAATTCTCAACATATTGTGTCAAGATGTCTTTGGCTTCAGCGTATCTATCCAACTTTTCCAAAGCTGCAACCTGTCCCTTCATAAGGGATGGCATATTGTCTATTGAATCTAGAGTCAACCCTGCCTGATAGTAGCCTAATGCGCTCTCGTAATTGCCACTGGCCATTTCTATATCACCAAGAGTAGCAAGTGCATCACTAGTCACCTCATCACTTTCGGCGTATTCCTCTAAAAGAGCCTGAGCCTTTTCAAAATCTCCTGCATCCTGATAAATCTTAGCAAGATAAAGCTTCGCTTCTATTATATCCTTATCCACTGCTGCTTGAAGATTAGAGGTGGCCTCTTCTGTCTGTCCAAGCAGGTAATATATTCTGCCTTTGTAATACTTGCCATTAGCAGACTTATCAGATACCTTAAGTGCATCATTAAGATAAACAAGGCCTTGGTCTGTATAGCCCAGGGCATTAAGATTATCATAAATCTGTATATACAATAGGTAGTTCTTCTCATCTATGGCTACCGCAGAATCATAATCAGATATGGCCTCGCCGATTTCTCCTTCATCGGCATAAATACTGCCCCTTAGGAAATATGCCTCGTAATTATCTTTATCATATCTAATAAGATAGGAATAAGTCTTAGCAGCCTCCTTGAAATAGCCTGCCTTAAACTGAGCTGCCGCCTTGTAATAGTTAATATCAATCTCTAGGTCAGTTACCTTACCTATGGACTTACCAAGAGCCTGATTAAATAAATCTATTGCATTATCATAATCACCCGAATCAAGTGCAGCAACGCCCTTATCCCTAAGTTCTATTTCTGATTGATTATATTTACCGCAGCCCACTGCGCTAACGGATAAAGTTAATGTTAATAAAAATATAATAATTCTTTTTCTCATAGGAACTATTTTAACAAAGATAGAGTTCTTTGTGTAGAGATAATGTTGTGTTATTATAAAGTAGATACTATAAAAACACTTACTAAAAAGGAGAAGCATTAATTGGACACACACCTGTTAGTTAGATTTATTATTCTTGTTATACTATTAGCGTTATCTGCATTCTTTTCTTCTGCAGAAACAGCACTTACTACTGTTAACAAAATCAAACTTAAGACTATGGCAGACGATGGTAACAAAAAAGCACTTAGAGTACTTGGTGTCATTGAACGACCTAAGAAAATGCTTTCTGCAATCTTAATCGGAAACAATATTGTTAACCTTTCTGCTTCATCACTTGCCACCACACTTGCAATTGACATTTTCGGCAGTGTTGGTGCTGGTATTGCCACGGGTATTCTTACATTGTTAATCCTTATTTTCGGTGAGATTACGCCAAAGTCACTGGCAACTCTTAATTCCACTAACCTAAGCCTTTTGTTTGCGCCATTTATCGGTTCATTAATGTGGCTGCTTACACCTGTTATAGCTATAGTAAATTTCTTGTCTGGACTAATAATCAAGCTTTTTGGTATAGACCCTGATTTCAAGGACGAAACTATTACAGAGGAAGAAATTCGTACCATGGTAGATGTAAGCCATGAGAATGGTGCCATTGAAGGTGACGAGCGCACCATGATTCACAAGGTGTTTGATTTTTCAGATGCCTGTGCAAAGGAAGTTATGATTCCAAGAATCGATATGACAATGGTAGAGTCTGACATAAGCTACCAGGATTTAATCAATGTATTTAAAGAGGATATGTACACCAGAATCCCTGTGTGCGAACCTGACTCAGAAAATATCATAGGTATTGTTAATATGAAGGATTTTCTTGGGATTTCGCCATCGGAGAATTTTAACATTCATGATTATATAAGAGATGTATATTTTACTTTTGAAATGAAAAACGTATCGGACCTTTTTGATGAAATGCGTGAGGAGGCCGCTACTGTTTCCATTGTTTTAGATGAATACGGCGACTTAGCTGGAATGATTACCATGGAAGATTTGTTAGAGGAAATCGTTGGTGAAATTCGTGATGAATATGATGAGGATGAAGAAGATCCAATTATAAAGCTGAGCGAACGAGAATATCAGGTTCTAGGCTCTATGAACTTAGAAGACCTGTGCGATATCATCCCTCTCGGCTTTACCAGTGAGGATTATGACACCATTGGGGGATACATAGTAGGCGCATTTGACCATTTCCCAAATGCCGGTGAAACCTACGTATCCGAAAACGGTGCCATCATCAGAGTACTGGCTGTAGAAAAGAAACGTATAACAAAGCTTCGCATTAAATTACCAGCCCAAGATAACCAACAGCAATCATAGATATATTAATTATTAGACCTAACCCTGCAACTGTTGTAAAGATTCTTTTTACAGCATAGGCAGGTGCTTGGGTCTTATTTTTTACCCTAACTGCATCTGCAAGATTTCTTTCTTGAAATTGTAAAACTACAGATATGCTCTCATAATCCAGAACAATGAACCAAATAACGCCTATTGTGTTAACAACAATAAATATAATTAGGCTGTATTCATTTTGAAGTTGATGATATAACGCCAGATTTATAAACATTATTATTGTCTTTTCAAGTAATAGCCTTAACTTGTTTCTAATTAATGTCTTTTTAATCTGGTTAACTGATAATTCCATTATGTTAAGCTTATCATATACTTCTTTAACAAGACCTTCATAGGACTTAATTGGATGTAAAATGTGATTATGTATTAAGGTTATAATGTCACATCCTATTTTTTTATCTATATAGGCAAATTGATTTTTAAGCGAGCCTTTCCTTATGGCCTTTAAAAGAATTTTTCTGAGGCTTTTATTTGTTAATCCTACATATAATTTTTCTAATAATCTACACTCATTTCCTTTTTTCTTTAAAAGAAATAATAACTGGGTAGAATATATACGTTTCATTTCATATCTTTTTTTAAGGATTCTTCCACCGAAAAATGTGTTCAATAAAGAGATCAACTCTACGATGACCCAAAGACTAAAGCATGATATTAATGTATTACTATTCATATTTTAATGGCTTAAAAAAATAACGACACGCAAAGCGTGCCGTTATGATAACACATATATATAACCAAATCAAGTTTGATTCTAAGCTATATAGTCTCTGGCTCTGGGTATGTTACGCCAAAAGTCTCTACTGTAACCTTCTTCATCTTCTGCTCTTCCACAGGTCTGTCTGACCAATCAGTTGCAGTCTCAGCAATCTTGTTAACAACATCCATACCTTCGATAACCTTACCAAATGCTGCATAATCACCATCAAGATGTGGACTTGTCTTGTGCATAATGAAGAACTGGCTTCCTGCTGAATCAGGAATCATTGTACGAGCCATTGAAAGAACACCTGGCTCATGCTTTAAATCATTCTTGAAGCCGTTGCTTGAGAATTCACCCTTGATAGAATATCCTGGGCCACCCATTCCTGTACCATCTGGATCTCCACCCTGAAGCATAAAGCCATTGATAACACGGTGGAAGATTACACCATCATAAAAGTTATGGTTAATCAAGCTAATAAAATTGTTTACTGTGTTTGGGGCAATCTCAGGATAAAGCTCAGCCTTCATGATATCGCCATTTTCCATTTCAATTGTAACTACTGGATTCTGTGCCATATTAATCTCCTAATCCGGATGGTTGATATAGGTTGTGGCTCGGCTGTTACTTTCACAAGCTATTATATTTCTACGCTCAGCTAAGGATGCTTCGCTTTAGAAACATAATAGCTTGTTAAAGACAGCCTATTTAAACTATAAACTAAACCATCCTCATTTAATGTTATATTGTTAATTTATGATTAAATAATTATTATAACTTTTCAAGTTCAGCTTTCGCGTTAACGAGATATGTGTTGTCAACATCATAGATGCGGCCTGCGTCGGCTGCTGTGGCGAAGCTTCTATCCATTGGCATCTTGCCAAGTACGGGAATGTTAAGTGAAGCTGCTACCTCATCTACATGACTTTCGCCAAAGATTTGGATTTTCTTTCCACAATCAGGACAAGCGATGTATGAATAGTTTTCCACAAGTCCGATAACTGGAATGTGCATCATGTCTGCCATGTTGTATGCTTTTTTCACAATCATCTGAACAAGCTCCTGAGGGCTTGTTACTATTACGATACCATCAACTGGAAGCGACTGGAAGCAAGTAAGTGGTACATCACCTGTTCCTGGTGGCATATCTACAAATAAATAATCCACATCACCCCACTGTACATCTGTCCAGAACTGCTTAACAACACCTGCAATAACAGGACCACGCCATACAACTGGTGCTTCCTCATCATCAAGCATCAGGTTAATTGACATAATCTTTGTGCAATCCTCTGCTACCTCAGGGAATGTTCCATCCTCGTTACCTGTTGCAGGGCCATGTACACCAAACATCTTTGGAATAGATGGTCCTGTAATATCTGCATCCAATATACCTACAGAATATCCAGCTCTTGCCATAACACCTGCCAATGAAGATGTTACAAGTGACTTACCAACGCCACCCTTTCCAGATACTACACCTATTACGTGCTTAATATGCGAGTTTTTATTTGGCTCTTCTAAAAAAGCGGTATTTCTAACGCCCTTTGCAGCTGCCTCTTTAGAAGGACAGCCCTCACAAGAACCTCTGCTACATGAGCTTGCTGAAGCGCATGTTTCGTTATCTGCCATTTTAGACCTCCTATTTACAAACTATTTCTAGACCGCAATGTTAGATACTTGCAGTTATGCCTTTGTGGTCATATGCTATGTAAGCTTCGCTTACTAGACCACAAAGTTAGACGCGTTCGCGTCTATGCCTTTGTGGTCATATTATATCATATCTACTGAATATATATGGGTTTATTTATGAATACATTAAATGGAATATGTAGTTAGTTAGTCAAGTTGATGATAGTTTCAACATAAATTCATAGTTTTCCACAGTTTCCACAATTATCTATTTTATTGTTGAGGATAACTTCATTTATTCTATAATTATATACATTTATCCACAATAGTTTCATTGTTATCCGTTGATAAACCTTGATTTTGCAAGATTATGAATTAACTGACACATCTTTCAACGAACATAGTTTTCCCCAAAAGTTATCCACATATGTAAATAACTTAATAATGTCGTTGAAAAACTTTCCCTAATCGTAGATAATCTAATGGTAATATTTTTTAACAAGGGGATTAACATGAACGATACTAAAAAAGTATTATCCTTCGCAGTTGAATTAGGAGACATCTTGCTTCGAAATGGAGCTGAAGTATATAGAGTGGAAGACAGTGTTCTTGCAATACTGAATGCATACGAAATTACTGATTGTGATGTGTACGTATTAAGCAATGGAATCTTTGCCAGTGCAGATGAGGTAACTGAACATGCAAGTTCTATGATCAGACATGTTCCTATGTACCCAATGCACTTAGGAAGAATAGCTGCTCTTAATTCTTTGTGTAGAAGGGTATGTGCAAAAGAAATAGAACTTGATGCTGCATGGAAAGAACTGGAAGAATGTAAAAAAATTTCATCCTATAGTTTACCTGTATTGGTTATAGCAACAGCCATTGGCTGCGGAGGCTTCTCTTATATGTTTGGAGGCACTGTCTTAGACGCACTATGCGCCGTGGTTGTTGGTGCTATTCTTAAATTATTTTTGGATTTTGAATCACGAACTACGCACTCAAAAACTATAACAAATGTGCTTGCTAGCATGGTAATAGCTATTGTGGCTGTACTGTTTTACATCAGTGGCCTACCAGTTCATTTTGACAAAATTATTATAGGAAGCATTATGCCATTAGTACCTGGTATACCACTTACAAACAGTATAAGAGATTTTATTAATGGTGATTACCTGTCTGGCTCTATTCGAGTCATCGATGCATTACTTACATCATTTTGCATTGCTGTCGGAATAGGTATTGTTATTTCAATCGTAAAAATTGGAGGAATAATTATATAATGATTTTAGATTATATTGCACAGTTTATAGTTGCCATGATAGCAACACTTTGTTTTGCCATTGTTTTCAGTGCACCAAAATCAGAGTTAATCCACTGCGGACTTTCAGGTGCCATTGGATGGATTTTTTACATAATAATCTCAGCTGCTTTGTCAGCACCTACCCTTGGCAATATAGTAGGTTCTTTTCTGCTTACTACATTTTCCAGAGCTCTTGCCGCTAAACGCAAAAATCCCGTCACCGTTTACTTGATTTCAGGAATCTTCCCTTTAGTACCCGGTGCCGGAATTTATTATACTTCCTATTATTTAATTACTAATAACATGGAGACCTTTGCAAGCTATGGTTTATCCACATTAAAAACAGCTGGTGCTATCGTAATGGGAATTATCCTTGGAATGGCCTTCCCACAAAGCTGGTTTAATACAGTTTTTGCACCTTCCTGTCATAAGTCATAAGACCATTTAGCTCGTCTTCAATATCTGTAGCTTGAGTATATACAGCAGCACTTAGTCCCTCGTCTTTGAGGGACTTTATTTTATCCATAATGCATTCATATGCATCTTGCAGGTCCTTTGGGTGGTCATATTTTTTGTAACCATACACAGTATCTCTTTTCACATGGTTACCCACTTTTAAAGAAAAACCTCCATATTCAGATACAACATAAGGTTTATTAGACAATTTAACCTTCAAATCCTCAAAGTATACATGTTCAGAAAATACATCTCCACAGCCTTCATGGAACCAGCCGCTAGCTGCATCAATTGGTCTTGAATCATCATACTTTTTGGCATATTCCAAGCATGACCTGGCATCAAACTGTCCCCAGCCTTCATTAAACAAACACCACTGGCCAATACAAGGCACACTCTTTAGCTGATTAATAGTCTCTGCACATTCTTTAAACCATACCTCCTTGGATTTATCAGTATTTCTTCCTGTAAATCTAAGGAATAGCTTATTCTTATCCCTGGTATTTCCAAAAGGTCTCACCACGGTAGGAATATTACAAATCATGTTCATATCATACTTGGTTCCACCATTTACAATATCCTGCCATACAATCATGCCGATTCTGTCACAATGAAAATACCAACGCATTGGCTCAATCTTACAGTGCTTTCTAATCATATTAAAGCCAAGGCTTTTAATGGTTTCTATATCATTTATCATAGCTGCATCTGAAGGCGGAGTCATAAGACTTTCAGGATAATAGCCCTGATCCAGTACACCATTCATAAAATATAGCTTGTGATTAAGGGTCAAGCGAGGTATTCCATTTTCATCCTCTCCCACTCCAAAATGCCTCATGGCAAAATAAGTAGAAAAACTATCCTTACCATATTCAATATTTAAGAAATATAGAGTTGGCTCCTCTGGGCTCCAGAACTTGTATTTATTAAGCTTGACTGTCACAAATATCTTATCATCCTTAATAGAATCCACGTTATAGCCTTTTATTAAATCAGGATTAGATGTAGTGATAGTCACCTGCCCCTTTAGTTCAGATACTCTTAATTCTACATTTAATTTATTGTTATCTATATCAGGAATCATAGTGATATTAGAAACATACACCTTTGGAACCCATTCCATCCATACTGTCTGCCAGATTCCACTTTGGGCGCTGTACCACATACCACTTGGTTCGATACTCTGCTTACCCCTGGCATAACCAATTCTATCAGTATAATCTCTCACCTTTACCTTTAACTCATTTTCACCCTCTACTATGTAATCAGTAATATCAAATGTAAAGGATGTGTAGCCGCCTTCATGAACCCCTAGATTTATTCCATTTAATGAAACAAATGCTACCTGATCCACTGCTCCAAAATGCAGTAGCAGATGTTTAGTCTTTTTTACCTTTTCAATTGTAAAACGCTTGGTGTACTCAAGCATTTCTTCGGGAAGGAGAGTGTGTCTATCTGTGCCAGACAGTGCAGTCTCTGGAGAAAATGGAACTTCTATAAGGCCTGATGACACAACCTGACCCTTACCACTTATGATGCGGTAGTCCCACTTGCCATTAAGATTAATATAAGATTTGCGCTCCAATTGAGGTCTTGGATATTCCTGCAGCCCCTCATATTTATAGTCTGTGCTAAGTTCATACCTCTTAGCATTCTTATCAGGCTTAGCAATGGCGCCTAGCATTTCTTTCCAATACATAAAAAAATCCCCTCCTAGTTGTTCTCATGCATATAGTCCGGCTGTTACGTTAACAATTTTGTGGTTTCCTAGTCCGGCTGTTACGTTAACAAATATAAATATTACTCCGTCGCGGGATTGCTCCTTGAGTAACATTTATATTTGTTAACTACAGCCTCATGTAAGATTTGTGATTGTTATATTAACTTTGATTACTTGAAACAGCCTCATCTATAAATTTAATATTATTCTTGTTTTATCATATACGCGGGCGAAAAGATCGTCGCTACGAGGATTATATACGTACTTCCGAAGATTTGCGCCTTACCCAGGCGTGGTAGACGATGATAAGGCAAATGCTGTGTACAGATAGGGTTAACAGCCAACTGCCAGGGTATGAGAAGAACAAGACGTCTTCCGTCTTATGAAGCTGGAAATAAGTTGCAATCCACACTAATCTAGTTGCACAAGCGCCGATTAAAGATACAATCATTGGTACTGTGGAGCGGCCAAGGCCACGCAATCCACCAGTAAGTGTGTCCATAATACCGCACAAAAAATATGGACAGCAAACCCAGAACAATCTAAGTGTTCCTGCTGCTATAGCTGCAGAACTATCAGTATATATTCCAAGTAGTGGTGTTGCAAAATAGTAAGCAAGATTTCCAAGTATCAAACCAACTACAGTTACAATTCCAAGGCATTCAAATATTACACGCTTCACCCTCTTCTCATCTGCAGCACCATAGTTTTGACCTACGAAGGTAACACAAGTCTGGGATACGGAGTTCATAGATACATATACAAAGCCTTCTATACTGGCTGCAGCTGATGAACCTGCAATTACAGCTGTTCCAAAGGAATTGATAGCAGATTGGATTACAACATTAGAAAGTGAGAACACAGTTCCCTGTATTCCTGCAGGTAATCCAATTCTTATAATACGATTTAATATCTTCTTTTCTATCCTGATTTTAGAGAATTCCAGCTTTAGTGCATCTTCCTGCTTAGTAAAAAATGCCACAAGCATTCCACATGAAATATAGTTAGAAGTAACTGTAGCAATAGCCACACCTGCAACTCCCATATTAAAGAAAACAACAAGTATCAAATTGAGAATTACATTCACTACACCAGCCACTGTTAAGAAAATAAGTGGATGTGTGGTATCACCAGCTGCCCTAAGAATAGCTGCAAGAAAGTTATACAGCATTACTGCTGGCATAGCTATGAAATATATTCTTACGTAAAGTGCTGCAAGTCCGATAACATCCTCTGGTGAACCCATTATCTCTAGTATTGGTCTTGCTAAAAAAAGTCCTATAAATATCAAAACAACACCGCAAATAATTGAGAATGCTGTACTTGTATGCAATGTCTTTTTAACATCTTTATACTGTCCACCACCATAAAACTGTGCTGCACACACATTAGCACCTACCGACATACCGATAAATAAATTGGTCATAAGATTTATGAGGGAACCAGTTGAACCTACTGCAGCAAGGGAGGCTTCTCCAGCAAATCTCCCCACAACAATTACATCAGCTGCATTAAATAGAAGCTGCAACACACCTGATAAGATGATAGGAATTGTAAAAATTATAAGTTTGCCCAGAAGTGGGCCATGAGTCATATCTATTTTTGCTTTATTCATACGTTGATTTTACCACTTTAGACACTTAAAGGCGAGTCCGAAGACTCGCCTTTAATAAAATTAAAGAAAGAAATTATAGGAAAAATCTAATCTTAATAGATTAAATGTAGTCCTTAAAAGGAATCTCGTAATTATAATTAAATAATCACAAAATATTATTTTGCAGCAAGCTCTGCCTTAAGAGCTTCTGTAAGAGCTGGAAGAATCTTGTTAAGATCTCCAACGATACCGTAATCAGCTACATCAAAGATAGGAGCTGTCTCATCCTTGTTGATAGCGATGATGATATCAGACTCTTCCATACCTGCTGTATGCTGGATAGCACCAGAGATACCGATTGCGAAATATACGTTAGGACGAACAGTCTTACCTGTCTGACCTACCTGAAGATCCTTTGGCTTCCAGCCAGCATCTACAACTGCACGTGAGCAAGATACTGTACCACCAAGTACCTCTGCAAGGTCATCAAGAAGCTTGAAGTTCTCTGGAGAACCAACTCCACGACCACCAGATACAAGAATCTTTGCATCCATGATATCTACTGTTGTAGCAACGTTCTTTACAACGTTAAGAATCTCAACGAATCTGTTGTTAGGCTTGATTTCTGGGTTGAAGTTGATAACTTCTGCCTTGCGGCCAGCAACCTTCTCAAGCTTTTGCATAACACCTGGACGAACTGTAGCCATCTGTGGACGGTTGTCTGGGCATGCGATTGTAGCGATTGTGTTACCACCGAATGCTGGACGAGTCATAAGAAGCTGATTATGCTTCTGCTCCTGACCTTCTCTAGCTACAAGTGGGAAATCACCAATCTCAAGTGATGTACAGTCAGCTGTAAGACCTGTTGCTACTCTAGCTGAAACTGTAGGACCAAGATCACGACCGATAGCTGTTGCACCAACGAGCATAATCTCTGGCTTGTATTCATTAATGTATGCAGCAAGTGCCTGTGCATATGGCTCTGTACGATATGTCTCAAGCTCCTTGTTATCGATAACAACTACCTTGTCTGCACCGTACTCACCAAGCTCATCTGCAAGGTTTGCGATACCTGAACCAAGTACTACTGCTGTTACCTCTGTTCCTAAATCTGCTGCAAGCTCATGTGCCTTACCGATAAGTTCGAAGGCAATTGAGCTAAGTTTATTATCAACCTGCTGAGCGAATATAGCTACGCCCTTGTATTCTTCTAATGACATTATGTTTGCCTCCTCTTATTAAATTACATGCTTTTCTTTAAGCTTGCCAACGATATAATCAACTGACTCCTTAGGGTCAAGAGCAACCTTCTCGCCTGCTCCCTTACGAACCTTATCAGATGCCTTAGCAATCTTTGTTGGAGAACCAGCAAGACCGATGTTAGCATCATCAAGATCTGTAAGATCATCTCTACCCCAAACTGTTACTTCCTTATCGAATGCATCGAAAATTCCGCCTGGTGTCATATAACGTGGCTCGTTAAGCTCTGCAAGAGCTGTGATAAGACAAGGCATCTGAGCCTTAATCTCGTGATATCTATCCTCGTACTGACGCTGTACGATAACATTGTTTCCTTCAACCTGAATCTTCTCAGCGTATGAGATAACTGGAAGACCAAGGTGCTCAGCGATCTGTGGACCAACCTGTGCTGTATCACCATCGATAGCCTGACGACCTGTGATGATAAGGTCATAATCAAGCTTCTTAAGACCAGCAGCGATTGTTGAAGATGTTGCCCAAGTATCAGCACCACCAAGACGTCTATCTGTAATAAGAACTGCCTCATCAGCACCCATAGCGAGAGCTTCACGAAGCATATCATCTGCCTTTGGAAGACCCATTGTTACAACTGTAACCTTTGCGCCTGTTTCATCCTTAAGACGAAGAGCAGCCTCAAGACCTGCCTTGTCATCAGGGTTCATAATAGCAAGCATGCTTGCTCTATCAAGAGTTCCATCTGGGTTAAACTTTACGCCGCCCTTTGTATCAGGAACCTGTTTAATACATACTACGATATTCATGTATTTAATCTCCTTTATATGATCCTAATCTTACTTGAGCATTGAGCCAGAGATAACCATTCTCTGAACCTCAGATGTTCCCTCATAAATCTCTGTAATCTTTGCATCACGCATCATACGCTCTACGTCATACTCTCTTGTATAACCGTAACCACCGTGAAGCTGAACAGCCTTTGTTGTAACTGCCATAGCAGCCTCAGCAGCGAAAAGCTTAGCCTCAGCAGCCTCTACAGAGTAGCTTGTCTTGTGATCAACAGCATACTGATCCTTTGTGCAAGCAGCCTTGTAAACTAAGTACTTAGCAGCATCCATTCTAGCCTTCATATCAGCAAGCTGGAATGATGTGTTCTGGAATGCAGCGATTGGACGACCAAACTGCTTTCTTTCCTTTACGAAATCGATTGTTGCATCGATTGAGCCTTCGCCAATACCAAGAGCCTGAGCAGCGATACCAATACGACCACCATCAAGTGTGTGCATAGCGATACCAAAGCCCTTTCCTCTCTGTCCAAGGAGGTTCTCCTTTGGAATACGGCAATCCTGGAAGATAAGCTCGTATGTAGAAGAAGCACGGATACCCATCTTCTTCTCCTTTGTTCCGAATGTAAATCCAGGAGTATCCTTCTCTACGATGAATGCAGAGAACTTCTTAGACTTACGTCCCTTAGCATCTTCAACGATATCTGTAACTGCGATAACGATGTAGATGTCAGCTTCCTTACCGTTTGTGATAAAGCACTTAGAACCGTTAAGTACCCAAGAATCTCCATCTTCTACAGCCTTACACTGAGCGCCCTGAGCGTCTGTACCAGCACCTGGCTCTGTAAGAGCGAATGCACCAAGCTTCTTACCACTTGCAAGTGGAACTAAGTACTTCTGCTTCTGCTCTTCTGTACCATATGTAAGAATAGGATCGCAGCAAAGTGATGTATGTGCTGAAACGATAACACCTGTTGTACCGCAAACCTTTGAAAGCTCCTCTACGCACATGATGTATGTAAGAACATCACATCCCTGTCCGCCATACTCCTTTGGTACTGGAATACCCATGAAACCGTATTTCATCATCTTCTCTACGTTTTCA
>NZ_JAFUSK010000011.1 GCF_017471675.1 Pseudobutyrivibrio sp. | reverse complement strand
ATGTCCCTGGTATGGTAATCTATCCGTAGGGTTCACAATAACAACCTTAGTATTTTCTCCATTAGCATTTTTCAATGATATTTCAGGCTCAGTTAAAGCAGCATAATCAAAATTATACTCCTCTATATCTGTCCTTGTTCCCATGGATGTATAAATCACCCCATCTTCATCCACAAAAGCAAATTTTTCCAGCCCATAAAGCTGTTTCATTCTAAGCTGATATGCCTGCAATTTTTCTACACTACTCAGATCATCAGGTGTTATCAATCCAATAGCAACATCCAAATCACTAATATAATCGTTTAATGTAGAAGCCACTACCTGTTCTCTTCTTCCAGCCAGCTCCTCCAAATACAAAAGGCTTACATTCCTAACAGCTTTTTCAGTGTCTTTGCTTGCGCTAGAACCTGTCCATATAGTTCCAAACACCAGTATCATTAACACAATAATACTGCCGCCTATTACCATACTCATAATTTTTCTGCTGTTTGCTCGCTTCATACTAACGCTCCTTTTAGCTATGCAGCTTGTTTAGCATATATACTGTAAAGAACATCATAGTCATTGATTTTTCTTAAGAAAAGATTTTCCAAATCCTTTGTCAAATATAAACCATCTTGATTTTGCTTGATTTCGTTAAATTGTAAATGATATATACAAGGAGGTGTTGTTAAATCAAGCATTGTTACGTTTCTTAACTGCTCTGTTGATTGGTATACCATGTCAACTGACCAGTATTCTTCGCCACTTCCATTAATCCATTTAGAAAATACAATTTTTGAACCTATTGGTGTCTTTGTCTCGATTGCGTTAGGTAAGCTGTATTCTGACACATTAAGTGCTGCCAACACGCTTGTTAGATTAGAATCGTGTCCACATAAAAATGTAAACTTCCTATTTGTATTATTCATTTCAGAATACATCTCTTCTAATAAAGGATTGGCCACATTAATTGCCACAAGCGGAGCTGCAAATCCAGCATCTACGCACACATCCTTTATCTCGCATATATCTTCCCATTGTTTAGTTGAAAGAGTTTTGCCAAATCCAGCCTTCTTGTTATCCGTTTCTTCATAATATTGTAAAACCAGAGCATCGCTAATCTGGGTGGCAGTTCTTATAGAACCAAGCACCCCCGGTTCCTGCCAGGCTTCTAGTTTAGTACTGCTATCATTTGTGACAAAATCAGTTAATTCTCCGGTTTTATATCTTTCAGACTTATGGTAATCTATAACATCTTCCATAAGGTCATAGTTATCTTCAAGTTGAGCAATAGAATTTCCATACAAAGCCATTATCTGATTGGTTGCATCTTTTTTATATGCATCACTTGAAAATGTCAGCTGTGGATTAAATACCGGATCCATCTTGTCAAATTCCGCATGATATTCCACATCCATGTTTGCAGTTGGAAGCATTCCAGCTGCAAAATACTGTGCAGTCGCTATTGTTCTTTGCTTTGAATTTGCATATATTCTTACTTCCTCTGATGTTGGATGATAATTGGCTGGGATAAATTGTTCTGCTTCTAACCATCTACGAAAATACTGCCCCATTGAAGTCTCAAGCATTCCACCTTTCAAAGATAGTTCGCTAGGAGCTGATGTCCATTCATGCCATTTATATGGGGTTGATTTATCAAGTGTAGAACCTTTTCCACTTAATGGTGATCTAATGTTATGGCGGCTAAGCACAACTACTTGCTCAAGCTTATATCCATTATGGTGCAATGAGCTTAAAAGATTATCCGAATTAGCAGCATAAACCTCTCCTACCTGCGAAGAGGTCATAAGTATACATACACTAAATATTAATGCTGCTACAGATTTTCCAATCCTAATTATTCTTTTTGTTCCCTTTTTCACAACTCTTCCTCCTCTGAATTTTTTGTATCAACATCATGTAAAGACATTTTACTAGACAATTGTTATCAACCTGTGACTGATTATCCATCTGTGACACTTGTGTGACAAAACAAATGCTAGGATATACTCAGTGCAAAAGAGTGTAAAATGAAAGGGGAATATAAAATGAAAAATAACAGAGTGGTTTCAAATTTTGTATTGGCCGGGCTTGTAATCACAAGTACCATGGCAGTTTTCATGGGATGTGCCAGAACCTCTAACAGTAGTGAGGAACCAAAGACTTTTATAGATGTAACAGAAGATGGAAAAAAAGTAACAGCTTTCTTTAATGAAACCTGCAAAGGCACCGCTGGTGGAAGCGGCATTTCAATCAATGATAACGAATATCTTGTAATTGACAGTCAAATCACAGCAGGCGCTGTTCAAGTTAAAGTTGTTTCTGGCGGGGATAATATTAATGAAGTTCCCTCTGCGGATAAACCAGCTACTATAGAATATGAATTTGACAGTATCGGAATTACGGAATATTACGAGATTCCCGCCGGTAACTACATGGTTACAGTTAATACTACTGATAAAGCCACAGGCTCAATCACTTGTTCTGTAGTAGATAGACCAAAAGAATAATAGGTAAAAAAAGGATTAGCTCGAAGGTGAGCTAATCCTTTTTTAACGCTTTTTTATTTAACAAATACTATTTTATTCTAAAAAAATCCCACATCCTAATTAGAATGTGGGCTATTTTTAAACTACTCGATTGTAAGAATATCTGAAAAGCCTGTAACATCAAATATTTCCATAACTTCTTCAGATACATTTTTGATAACCATTTTTCCCTGCTTGTTCATTGTCTTCTGTGTTGACAATAACACTCTTAATCCTGCACTTGAAATATATTCCAGATTTGCAAAATCAAAGGAGATATCCTTAAGCTCAGATATATTACCGTTAACCGCCTCCTCTAACTGAGGTGCTGTAGATGTATCTAATCTCCCCTCAAGTACATAAACGGCCTTTTCTCCATCCTTTAAAATATTAATGTTAAGCATGTCTCACTCCTCCTTCAATTTATAAATCATTGTGATTTGTACTTTATCCTTGTCTACTCCTACTATTACATCATCTGCTATATTAGCAACAATAGATTTTTCCAATTCATCCCACGCCGCTAACATTCCCTCATTAGAAGCTTTACCCTCCTCAAGAGATTGCTTGTAATCATTCATAGACCACACCATACCAGAAAATGCAACTGGATTTGTTGCAAGACCTATATCGCTGTACACACCCAGTCCAGCATAATTTACAGGAATTCCATTATATTGCTGATTAAGCTTCATTACTGATTCATAATTAAGGATGCTTGTCTCTATAATATCCTTAATCTTCCCCATAAAGCCCCTAGCCAAGCTGTTATTTCCTGTAGTAGATACAGAAAGCAAATCTACTTTTGTTTCTGCATCAATCTTTGTATTTCCAATTAGCTTAACAGCGCACTGATTTTTATACTTCTCTACCCACAACAGTGCTGTAAAAGCATCCGTCATTTCTTCAAACATTCCAATAGTTTCTTCCAGCAGAAGCTTTACTCGAAGAGTATCTTTATTCTTTAGCTTAAGCTCTTCAGCACATTTATCTACTTTTGTATAAGCCTTTTCCAAAGCATCTTCATTGGAAGCTAAGAAAATCTGGCTTGAATAAGCAAGTGGTCTGGTTGAACCGACTGTCTTAAGTGAATTAGAAAAATCTTTGGTGACGATTATCAAAAGATTATCATTTTTTACACCAACTGCAATGTCGTCTGCAAGATTTGCTAATACTGAGCGTTCCAGATTTCCCCAGGCTTCTTCTGAGTACTTATCCTCCGCTCTCTTGCGCATCATCTCTGCTTCATATTCAGCTAAAGACCATCTTGGTTTCTTAGGTCTTATAATAAACTCTCTAAAATCATCTATAAAAGTTCTATCTGCACTATTTTTACCAGCAGAAGAGATTGATAAAAACTCTTCACGCTTATTTTCATCTATATCTGTTTCAGTTTTTATACAAATATGAGATATTCTGCGATTTCCTTCGAACCAAATCTCAATTGGATCCTTTTCCGTCATAATAGATGACACTAATCTTATTGACTCTTCTGCCAACAAAGAAAACCGCAATGCGTCTTTGCCATTTATTTTAGCCTTTTCTTCATACTGCTCTGCAACTTGCTTGACAATTTCAAAACTTTCCTGAAAATCATCAAGCTTTATACGTTCTGATTGCATTTAACTCCCCTTTCTATTAAATTAGTCAATTATAAGTATAACCGATTTTATACATTAAAACTGTGGTTTCACAATTTTTTCATCAAAGTAAGGATGTTTTTTCCATCCTTATTTTCATAGGTGATTTCGTCCATACTTTTTTTGACCATATAGATTCCTAACCCACCTATCTCTCTTTCTTCTACCGATAATGTAACATCTGGGTCTTTTTTTTCTAAGGGATTATAAGGAATCCCTTCATCCTCAAAGGTCATGTAAACCTTTCCATCCTCAGCAACCAATGTCAAGCTCATTTGTCCACTCCCCGTATCTGGAATAATCTTTCCAGATGAATCTGTCTTGGCATAGGCGTAGTGTGCTATATTAACAAAAATCTCTTCTAGTGCAACGGATAATTGCATAGATTCTTTCATCCCGCAGCCTATTTCTTCAAGTGTCTCTTCAAGAAAGGCTGTAGCTGTATTCAGGTTTTCGATTTTTGCTTCACACTGAAATGTTTTTTTCATCTATATACCTCACAAAGCCCAGTATGCTACCTACCAGCATGAATAATAGTATCATTCTATTTGTCACAAAAGTGTCACACTAGTATCACACCTGTTAATTTGTACTTTATTTATATCTTATTCACCTTGTAATTATCTCACAGTATCTATTTTCACTAAACTATTTTCACAAATGATTCACAAAAAATCCCAGCTACTGGCAATAGAGCCTTTAGCTGGGTTGGTTATAATATCTATTAACAATTTTATATTTATTAACTTTTAGTCTAACTTACTATAAAAGCTATCAATATTTTGCTCTGGTAAGTCCTTCTTATCCCATCCAAAATCCTGATAATGCTTTACGTCCAAATTATTCGCAAACACATAATTTGAAATAATTTGAGCTCTAATTTCTTCTCTACCATCATCATCAGAAAGCACTTCCATAAAAGCATCATATTTATCACCAAAATGCTT
The DNA here is from genome assembly GCF_017471675.1 of Pseudobutyrivibrio sp. Lineage (GTDB taxonomy): Bacteria > Bacillota > Clostridia > Lachnospirales > Lachnospiraceae > Pseudobutyrivibrio. Next base: position 3,980 of record NZ_JAFUSK010000011.1, on the reverse strand, counting down.
TTTAGCACTTGATGTAAAATTAGATCCATCTTCTACTGCATCGAATTTTGTTACCTCATATTCATCTTCTGTAAGCTTCACATGAATCACACCTGGATAGCTGCCACCTGAAGCACATAATAATGTATCTCCTGCCAAATTATAATTGTATATAGAAAAATCTCCATACACTTTAATATCACTATTATCTGATTCGTCCATATCAACTATACGAATGCATGGAATACTAACATCAGCTTCAGGATATCCTTCATTCAAATCTTCAACATAATCATAAAGCTCAGAATAAAAAGCCTCTGGTCCTGGATACTCATAGTCAGGTAATGCATCTGTAGCTTTAGAGAAAGACTCATAGTCATCTAAATCAACATCAGCTTCTGTAGCTTCCTCTGTGATCTCTTCAGCCGCTGTTTCTTCTTCACTTTGTACAGCAACAGATTCTTCTGTACTAGTATCTGTTACTTCATCTTTAACTACATCTGCTTTTCCGCATCCAGTAGCAATTACTCCAAATGTAAGGCACATAAGCAAAATCCCAATTACTCTTCTTTTCATTCTTAAGCCTCCTCTTTATAAATCATATTTATAGATCATATTGCATTGTTCCGCAAACCTTGCATCTTCCTCTGGCGCCAGAATAAACTACAAACTTAGTCGTCTTATTACATGTTGGGCAATAGTGATCAGCTACAATTTCCTGGCTATTAGATTGATTAACTCCTCCACCAACTTTATCAAGCTCATCCAACTTTAATTCTTTACCTTTAATATCCATAAGCGTCTACCTCCCGAATGATTATTTAAAATCCACCTCATCATTCTTTTTGATTACATGGTACTCAGGACACCTGTTTCCTGGACGCTTATAATTTGTATTTTCACACTGGTATTCGCCTGTATTTCCACCCTCATCTCTTGCCTGTCCAATATATTTGAGTTTCATACCACAAGTTTTGCAATAACAAACTACATCCTTAGTACTAGTACTAACTCCTCCAGTTACTTTTTCTAAATCATCAAATTTCAATTCCATAGCTGGTACCTCCTCAAATAACTATTCTATGATGACATAATAGCATATAATTTGTCACAGCTATGTCACACCCATTTATGTTTCACAGATTTTTCAAAAATAACAATTATTATCTAATAGGGGACAATTAGATTAATGGAACTAAACAGCTTTTATAACTTATATGAAAATAACTGGATTACTAATCTTATTCTAATTTTATCTGTGACTGCAATCGCAGTTTTATTATCATGCATTCTTCCCTTTATCGACAAAAAAATCTGTAAGCATTTTGGACTTAATCTACACGGTGGGTTAAATGAAAAAAAGAATGCTTCAAGATACGCAATTATTAGAAAAACAGTTTTATATATCGTATTTGCGATATATTTATTTATTTTATTCTATCTCGTCCTATTTGCTAGAAGTGAAAATGAAACCTATCTAATTAGAAATTCCGGTATACGTTTATTTATTATGACATGGCAGGGATTTGATATGCCTGCTATGGAATTTTTCGAATTCTATCTGAATCTAATGCTTTTTATCCCTATGGGTTATTTACTTCCTTATATATTTAAATTTTTTAGAGCCCATGCCCTTAGAAGACCATTAATTGCTTCCTTTCTTATTTCTGTATTAATAGAAAACATTCAATTAATGACTAAGCGAGGTACTTATGATACTTCAGATATTATTGCTAATACTTCAGGAGCTCTTATCGGTTCATATCTATTTTTACAAATAGCCTATATACTAACAAATCCACAATGGCGCAAAGATTATAAAAATTATAAAGTTTGGAAAAAACTTGCTAAAAAAGGAATTCTCTACCCATTTGTAAGAAGCTTTAGAATGTCCAGAGTTAATATTATTGCCAAAAATGAAGAAGATGTATGGGATTTCTACACTAAGCTATTAGGACTGCAACCAAAACGATTTATAGTGCCTACCGACTCTAACGATAGCTACTTTCTTTTCACTACCGGTCGAACTCAAATAGCAATACATTGCCTAAATAAGGATGTGACTATACCATCCCAATCTATAACAATCACATTTGAGAACCTGGACATATTAAAAAATCACCTACAGAAAAACAATATTCCTGTAAGTGATTACACATTAGATATATATTCCAATCAAAAAACTATGACAATTATAGGCCCTGATAATGTTACAATTAATTTCCTAGAAATATAACATGCAATATGTATAAAGATGCTAAATATATAATATTTAAAGCTGTAAATACTAATATATATCGCTTAGTATCAGCTCCATCTATGTAACTGTATTGCTTAAATGATATAAGACTAGCCATAGATGCTATTAACGTTCCCAACCCACCTAGGTTGGTACCAACAATTAACTTTACAATATCTTTAGTAAAGCCAGAACATAATATAGCTGCAGGTACATTACTTATAAACTGGCTTAATAATATAGATACTCCCACCTCATTTACTTTTATTATTTCGCTCAAAAAATCGCTAAGTACTGGAATTCTTTTTATATTCCCTATAAATATGAATAAAAATATAAAAGTAAATAATAAAGAATAATCTGGCTTTCTCAATACTCTATTATCAAATAATATCACCGCAGTAATTACAATAATTAACCCAATGTAATAAGGCAACGCTCTACTAACAACCAGTATAGAAACAAGGAATAATATTACATATATGGCGATTAGTAATTTGTCCTTTTTACTTCTTTGATATATATTTACCTGTGTTTTTGTCAGCTTTCCTTCTTCCTTACCTATAAAAAACTCTACAGAAATCAGAAGTAATATCAATGAGCACAAGCTATAGGGAAGCATTAAATTCACAAAACTCCATAAGCCCATATTTGAAAGCGAATATAAATATAGATTTTGAGGATTTCCAAGAGGTGTTAGCATACTCCCTAAATTTGCTGCCAATGTCTCTAATACTATTACAATAATGTATTTATCTTTCTTATTTGCAATTGAAAGAGTAATTATAGAAAATGGAACAAATGTAAGTAGCGCAACATCATTAGTTATAAACATACTAGAAAAAAAGCTTAGTAAAACTAAAATTATAACAAGTCCTCTCAATGTTTTAGTTCTATTAACTAAAGCCTCCCCAATCTGTCGAAATACGGAAAGTTTTTGAAACCCAGCCATTGTAATCATTAATGAAAACAAAATGCTTAGTGTTCTGAAATCAATATATTCTAAATAGCTTTTACTTGGGACAATAATAAAGCAAGATATTGTCGCTAAAATAAAAGCTACACATAATACTATTTCGTTTTTTACAAATTGTTTTAATGTTCTCATCTTTTTCTAATTATAAATTCTCTTTAACTCAAAATGAAATTGGACAATTATTCAATAAGTATGCCTTCTTGTGGTCTACTTAAGGAAAAAGCCCACAAGAACCTATACATATTGTTTATCTTAGCAAAGCTCTAGAATATTTATGCTTCAAAGAATTTTTACAAGAAATTCTAAATCTTTCTATGTACAAAAAAAGCAAGCCCACGCTTGCCTCAAAATATTTGCTATTTCTACCTAAAACACAACTATTAGCTCATGTTCTCAATTTTCTACACATTGCTTGATAATCATGAAACGCAGCAACCTCAAAACTTCACACAGTAAGACTTAGTCTTCCGATTTTCGCTACATCTTCTTTGAATAAACCTTCGATCTATTAGTATTCATCAGCTGAATGTGTTACCACACTTACACCTTGAACCTATCTACCTTATCGTCTTTAAGGGATCTTATTTCCTTGAAGGAAGGGGATATCTCATCTTGAGGGGGGCTTCACGCTTAGATGCCTTCAGCGTTTATCCCGTCCAGACTTGGCTACTCAGCTATGCCTTTGGTAGACAGCTGATACACCAGTGGTCCGTCCACCCCGGTACTCTCGTACTAGGGGCAGCTCCTCTCAAATATCCTACGCCCGCGCCGGATAGGGACCGAACT
>NZ_JAFUSK010000010.1 GCF_017471675.1 Pseudobutyrivibrio sp. | reverse complement strand
GCAACATATAAGCTTTTAATATCCCTTGCAATCTCAGGATACATTGCCTTTAGAAAAGAAACATTTTCCTCTGAAAAGCCGTAAGGTTCCACTAGATTTTCATATAGTTTCATTTTGTTGTTCTCAAGCATAACAATTAGCCTTTCCTCTTATTTACTATGACACCTCTACCGCCCTAAGGGGCACCTTCCTCTCAAGGGGAAGGCTGTGAGTCAGTTTATAAATTCTATAGCCTAAAAGAATTATCGCCTCCAAAAATCTCTTCAATATGATTTGTGGCTCTTCCTTCCATTTTAAGACAGGCTTTACCATAACTGAGCGAATGCCGGCACGATTAGCGCCCCATACGTCTGTGAGAATCTGGTCTCCTACAAAGATAGTATTTGTAGTGTCTGTGCCCATTTGCTCCATAGCTTTTTTGTAGCCAGCTACTCCTGGCTTGCCAGCCTTGTAGATATAGGTACAGTATGTGACAGCCTCCTTAAATGTCTTTACTCTAGGCTCCTTGTTGTTAGATAAAAGAAGGGCCTGAAAACCTATTTCATGCAATTCCTTAAAAAGAGCCTTGGCTCTGTCATCTGCAGGGGCATTGTGTGGTACAAGTGTGTTATCTACATCAAAAATTACACCTCTATAGCCCTGCTCATATAGTTTTTTAAAATCGATAGCGTATGTGCTATCTACATAGTCCTTTGGATATAAATTTCTTCTACTCATAGGCTCGATTTTAACACAAAAATAGGAGCATGAAAACCATGCCCCTATTTGCCCTTATCATTCAGGTTATTTTATAGCTTTCTTTTTCTAGAAAATACAATTGCGCCGATTGCTGCCATGATAGCTACCATAGCTGCTAATATTCCATAGATAAATCCTGTTTTTGAAGCTTCTTCATTTTCATCAAAAGCCTCTGGAACTTCTTCGTCAGCAATTGTTTCTACATCTTCCTTCTCTGATACTTCAGTATTAGTCTCAGATGTAGTTTCATCATTAGTATTTTCATCTGCTTCAACTGCATCCTCCTGCTCAGTTTCTTCTACATTTACAGTCTGTGAAGTCTTAGCTGGCTTAGTATCCTTTGGCTTATCAGCTGATACTTCCTTGCCTGCAAGTGGTGTCGCAGCATCTGCGATAGTTGTTGTCTGCTGCGCAGGTGCTACTGCAGGTACAGCAGATGTGCCGGCATTACCAGATGAGCCCGAATTGCCAGATGTTCCAGGATTACTTGGTGTGCTAGGATTGCTTGGAGCTGGAACTACTGGCTCATCAGCCTTCTTTTCAAGGTCAGTCTTAATTACAGCAATCCAGCTAAGTACTCCATCAGGATTACCAGTCTTTGAAACTGATACTGTAACCTTTGCAGCCTTTTCAAGTTCAAACTCTACTGTCTGCTGATTTGTTACATCGCTGGCTTTCAATGTAAAGTCCTTTGCAGCGATTTCACCATCATCTGTTAATACAGTAATCTTAAGTGCTCTTGTAGTATTCCACCACTCAGAAAATCCAAGGTCAACTGCATATTTACCTGCATCTAAATCAAATGCATAATCAATATTCTTGTTGCCTCTTGCCCAGAAACCGTGTCCCCAAATATCAGAGCTTGCATATTTCACTCCAAGGTCATCTGTAAAGTTGCCAGTATATCCAGCCTTATTATCTGAGGTGTAAGCCTGATCCATAACATCATTTACAATCTGCTTGCCAAGTTCGTCCTTAACTGCATCATAGAATGAACTATCGATAGCCTCCTCGGTATCTGCTGCACCACAGTCAAAGAAGTAAATAAGCTTCTCATTAATAACCTGCACTGTTGCTTTAACTGTTCTGCCATTTGCAAGCGTTCCTTTAATCTCAAAATCACCAATAGCATATTCACTATCTGAAATCTCATCCCAGGTTACTGCTACAGCTTCTTCTGTATCAGCTCCTTCATAGCGAATCTCTATTTCAGATGGAAGCTCCTTCTTAAGTGATGCTAGGCTGTTTGCCTTAGTAGGAAGCTTGGTTACTACTGTAAATGGCTTAAGAGAATCATAAACTGATAAATCCCAATCAGAATATTTTGAAATCTTAATTCCTCCATCTGATGTAAATTCTATTGGAAGCCATACATATCTTGAATCACGAAGGAGATATCCCTTGTCAGGATTTGCCCAACGGTCTCCCATATACATGTATCTGCCTTCGCCTAAGTCAACCACACAGGTGCTTTGTGTATCATAGGTTGTGCTAGCGCCATCATCTGTACAAGGATTTCCCATTACAGTCCAATCACCAAGCATTGAATCTGCCACTGCGTACTGTGCAGCATTAGGTGCCCAGCCTGTACAACCAGATGTAATGATATAGTATTTGCCATTTCTCTTGAATGGTGCTGGTGCCTCACGACTTGCTCCAACAAAGTTTACTGTATAATCCTTGCCTTCAACGCCTACAGGATTTCCATTTTCATCCTTGCCACTCTTTGCAAGTCCTGTGTAGCTATCATTAAGCTTAGCGATGTACATGTTAGCGTTTCCGTCTGATGAATAGATTACATAAGCAGTTCCATCATCATCCTTAAACACATTCATATCACGGACATGTCCGTTCTCACCATCCCAGTTTTTATCATAACCAGTATCTGTGTGAAGCAGATATGTTCCAAGAAGCTTGTATGGTCCATTAACAGAATCAGCTATAGCAATACCAAGCTTTGCCTTAGCATAGTTAGATGAAGAATCTGTAGAATATGGACTATTTCCATCTGCATGGAAGAATAATACATACTTGCCGGTCTTATCGTTATATAGCATCTTTGGACGCTCAATTACGCATCCTGAATCTGAACTTCCTGCCCACAAATCGGTGTAAATCTTCTTTTGTTCCTCTGAAAGCTCGCCATCCTTTCTGCCACCATAAAGAGCCTTGAAATAATCATCATCAAAATCAGCTTCAGATTTCATGGTGCGAAGTACAAGTCCCTCATCTTCCCAGTTGTAAAGGTCTGTTGAGCTATACATATGAACTCCTGCACATGGTCTATAATCGTTTGTTTTATCCTCGCCAATCCAGTAATACTTAGTTACACCATCTACAGTAAGCTTTTGGATTTGTCCACCGTGAGCCTGAATCACATTACCATTTGTATCTGTAAATACAGCGCCTTTTGCACCTGTAAAGGATGTATATGTTTTGATTTCCTTTTCAGTCTTTGCCTGGTATAGCTTGATTTCTGCGATATTAGCGCACTGTCCATCTGCTGGCTCGTATTTGAAATATCTATACTTGCCACCTGTTCTTTCAAACTCATCTGCAAACACTGTTGTAAGCTTATCAGCCTCTGGTGCTTCTGTAGATGAAATCTCATGGAGCAATACATACTTTTCACCGTCAACTGAGCCATAGAAAGCTCCACCAAGCATTCTTGATGCGTAGCCCTTTCTAGGTGCATAAGAGAATGCCTTAATATCGTATTCCTTACCTAAATCTACAGTAAGATATCCACCCTCTAAACCATCAAAAAATGTGCTTAAGTTTCCATCGATAGTCTTATCTACATCTGCATTCTTATCATTGTTCCATGGAGTAGAACCAGATAGCATATCATCTGTAAGCTCAATCTCCTCAAGCTTAGACATATCATGGTCTACTGCTGGCTTGTCATCTGTGGCTTCACCGCTCCCCTTACCAGAATAGTGAACTCCATCAATGATGTATGTTGTGATTGAGTTAGCAAGAAGATTTGCATATACTGCTGCATCATCAGCACTTACTGTGATTGAATCAGTATCTGATACATCTGCCCAGTTTTCACCATCAGCAAGGCTTCCGCTTGTTCTTATAGCTGTAACCTTGGTAGATGCTGTAAGCTTATCAAAGCCTGAAAGGTCAAGCTTTGCCATCTTGTCAGTCTTAGCTGAATTGATTGCAACTACAACAAGCTTATCTTCCTTAGGGTCATAAGCTGCAAGTGTACTACCATTTGCACCAATGATTGTCATGCCAGGTCTTATGTATCTTGTGTACTGTCCAAAGCCATAATATTTCTTTGAAAGAATCAGCTTTTCATTATCAAGGTCTGCTGCTGCAACACCCCAATATCCATTAGCAGTTCTAGACTTCCATGCCTTTTCCATATCAGCTGCATTTAGATAATCATTGTCAGAGCCCTTCTTTACCCAAGCCTGACCTGCTTTTGAGCTATCCACATGCATATCTACTGCATTCCACATAATCCAAGCTGTGCAATCCAAGCCCTTAATATCTGTTGCGATTCTGCCGCCAAGTCCAATAGCTGCTGACATTTCCCCAGCGTTTGAGCCACCTGTAAATGCGCCGTCAACCTCTGACATCCAAAGATTTTCCTTGCCCGCAGCTGCAGTCTTAGCAAGCTCAGTTCTCTTAGAGCCGCTGTAGGTATGTGTATCAATGCGTGTAACAACATCCTTTGCTTCATCTGATAGAGCATTGTAAGAATCAATAGCTGTATCGATAGATGTCTCATCAGAAGCAGAGATAATCATATCGATGCCCTTCTTCTCAAGCTCCTTATTAAGAGCAACCAGGATTCTTGACTGAGATTCACCAAGGTCGAAGTGGCAGCCCTCCTGTTTGTTTGAATTTGCCTGCCAGTAATTGGTGTAAGGCTCGTTCATAGGAGTTGCACTTTGGAAATTAATACCATTGTTCTCATTGTTAATATGTTCAATAACATCTGCCATGTAGCAGGCAAATGCATTAACACAATCTTCTCTAAGGTTGTCCTTGTTTGCATCAGTATTTCCCGATGAGCATCCACTGACTGTCATGAAGTATGGTGGTGAATTAGAAAATGCCTCTGCAATAAAATCATCACCAGATGCCTTGGCTGCTGCAATAAGGATGTTTAACTGATTCTGGTCTGCTGACCAATCATAGTTCCATGCATAGCCAGATGTCTTATCTGCTCTATCAAACTTATCCTCATAGTAACTAAGGTTATGCTTGGTTAAATCCATCTTAGTTACATCTACACAATATCCAGGAACCCCTGAATCTGAGCGGATGATGTGGCTAGGATGATTCTTCTCATCTGGATCATCACCACCACCTACATTGTAGCGGCCGATATTAAGATTAAGTCCCTCATCGCTAAAGAATGCCTTTGCGGCAGCCTTTGTTAGAGGCTCACTGTAGCCTAATCTATTTGCCCACCAGCAAAGTGATGTGCCCCAACCCTGAAACTCTCCAAAGCCATCTGCATCTGTATCATTAAATCTGGTGTTTGTAGAAGGTGTAAGCTTAATCCTTGTATCGTATTCCATTTCTTTTGTGCTCTCTGGCTGAGCAGTTCCCGAAATCATAAGGCCTGAAATAACAGGATCAGAGCTGCCTGCCTTTTTGGTGATGAAATGAACTTCTGTAGTCTTAGCTACGTTTTCAATTTCAAACTCAATAGTTGCCATTGTTCTAGGAGTGCTGCCTGATACAGTAACCTCCTTTGCCTTAGAAGTAACCTGCTTACCTTCATCGTTTGTGTAGGTAACATAGAACTTCATAGGTCTTGTAACACTCCACCATTCATTGTAAATACCTGTAGCCTTGTAGGTACCCTTAGCAAGTGGCACTATGTATTCGCAATCCTTGCCGCCTCTTGCCCACCAGCCATCTGAATATACATCATCAGCATCTGAGTTGTAACGGCCATCATTGGTCTCGCCTTCATTTACAATACCCCAGGTGCCTTCCTCGTAGATTTGATCTGGGCTATCATTTAAAAGCTTATGCTTCTTGTTAATCTCCTCATATTTAGAGCTTGTGTTTGCTCCTGAATCGATGAAGTATAATACATCATCTGGAACCTTTATTTCTGTAGGATCCTCCTCTGGCTCCTTAATTCCGTAGTAATCCACAAGTGCCTTGTACTCATCTGTTGTGATGTTAAGCACTGTGCCGTGTCTTGGAGCCTTTGGCAGATTGTAGCTAGAAGGCTTTTTAAATTCTCCCTTTGCTAAATCTGTTGTAACTACAGGTGCATATCCACTTCCACCAAAATGGTCAAGAAGAACGCACCATGTATCCTCAGAGGCATCATCGCTGTTTAGCTTATAGGATGTAGGTCCTTCTACACCACCGATACCCTCTAATGAGCTGGATTCTACCTTTGTCCATGTACCAAAGAGGCTCTTAGAACGCTCCATATATACAGTAGAGCCTGTAACCTTTGTTCCATCCTCAAGTGTAGCGTTGCCTTCGTTCTTTGATATTCTATATAAATATCCGTCGTTTCCGGCAATAATTGTTGTATCGATTGTAGATGCTGTCTTTCTATCAATCCAAACCTGAGGCTTTGTGAATGTATTGAAATCCCTGGTCTTGCTGTAGTAAATTCTCTGCAGGCTGTAGTTATCACTAGCCACCTTTGATGCCCAGAATACTACATATTCACCAGTAATCTCATCATAATATGCCTCTGGTGCCCATGTACATCCAGCATCAATGCTGTCTGTAAGAGTTACCATAGACTGCTTGCTCCAATGAATCAAATCATCTGATGACCAAACCATAATAGCCTGGCTGCCAGCGTTCTGTGCTCTGCCCCAGTCACCATTTCTGCCGATGCTAAGGTCTGTTGCTATCATGTAGAATTTGTCACCTTCGTGGCTTCTCATGATATAAGGGTCTCTTAAGCCCTTCTCACCCTGTTCAGATGTAAGAACATATTTACCTTCATTTAATTCACTGTAATTAAATCCATCCTCTGATGTGGCAAAATATATGTTTTCACCACTAACAGTGTTTCCTGTAAAATATGCAAACAGGTAATCAGTAGTCTTCTTCACAGATGGCTTTGCCTTAACTGTAACCTGAAACTCCTTGGTCTTTTCATCACCATCAAAGCTAAGTGTTGCAGTAAGCTTAACTGTCTCATCTGATGAACCACGCTTAACTACACCAGCTGGTGTGTCTGCATAACCATCGTTCTTAGTAGCCTTATCTGTAATCACTTCTGTGTTATCAGACTTCCAGGTAATCTTAGAGCCATATTTACCCTCTGATGGTAGGGTGATGTTGCCTCTGATGTCTGATGCATTATATATTTCAAGGTTATCGTAATCAGCCTGAAGCACATCATCAATAACCTCTACCTTTTCTACAAGCTTGTCCTTTTTAAGCTGGTAAAGCTCCTTCACCTGCTCTGATGTCATTGCGCCACTGTAGATATTATAATCATCGATGTAGCCTTCAAAGAATTCCCCATCGTTCCAGTTTCCTTTACCAATCTGAAATATACTAGAATCTCCAAGCAGCTTAGCCACATCAATATCATGGGTGTAATCTGACTTAGAGCCAATGCAATCACCATTAACAAAAACTGATGTGCCGTTCTTTCCAACTACAACTGTTACCATCTCCCATTTCTTAGAACCGCCATTTGCAGTAAGCTGTGATGGCCTATCCTGATTATTAGAATTGTATCTTTCTACCAGCTTGCTAGAACCTGAATCAAGAACACCAATATACTTTTCGCTTTTGTATGACTGTTTGTTGGTATTTGGTGCTGCAAATAATGTCCAGGCATAATTAGAACTGTCTACCTGACGAAGATAAGATACCGTAAATTCATCCTTCCCTGTAAGAAGGCTATCTCCATTTTCTTTTGTTACTTCTAGATAGTCACTTTTTCCATCAAAGTGAGCTACGTTTTTGATTAAATCTGTGTCCTCAACTGTAACACCGTGATTAATCGCCTTAGCTCCTTCACCTGAAAAGCCTGAAGCTTCATCATCGAAATCAAAGGAGGCGATAAGCTTAACTTCAGTTTCCTCCTCTTCTTTCTCTTCTTTTTCAAGTTCTTCCTGGTCTTTTTCTAACTCTTCTTTTAACTCTTCGTCTGAATTTTCGTTAGAATCTTTTTCAGATTCCTCTAAAGCTTCAGCTTCAGATTCCTCCAGTTTCTTTTCCTCTTCAGCTTCTACTACGTCCTCTGGCTGTTCCCCAGCCTCTTCTTTTGAAGCTTCTGATTCCATTTCTTCCTGGTCTTCAAGAATTGTTTCTTCGTCCTGTAGCACGCCTTCAGCATTGGCTATCATTGAAACATCATTTCCAATAGTAGTAAAAGCCATCGCAGAGCATAATGCCACAGAGGCAATTCTCCCTTTAACCCCTTTCATACCATTCCTCCATTTCGTAAAAATAATGTGACTAATGTCACCCCCATACTTCTATCTTATTGTTTTAAGGAAATATGTAAATACAATTTCTTTCACAAAATTTCCACAAATTATCGTAAAATTTTACCCCTTGACAAAATTAGTTTTACTAAAAGCAAGTAAATTTTTATTAAATCAAAAATATCTTTACCATTACAAAAAATGGCATAAAAAAACCTAGGCCACATGACCTAGGTATAAATCAAATAATATTAAAGTGAAAAGTCCTCAGTAGCTCTTGCCTGATTAGCTTCACCAGTAGCCCCTTTATTCTGAACGAAATACTGATAACGATGAATAGCTGTATCCTTCTTCATATCACTAACAGCCTTTTCAACATCCAGATTCTTGATATCACTGTCAGCTCCCTTAAGCTCATGAACTTCCTCTGGCTTGTACTGGCTAGCGAAATCATAGGAACCAAATGTCTGACTGCCTCTTGCCTTTGCAATCTCTTCATCGGAAATAGAAACCTTAACAGACTCTTCTTCTACAGCTGGTGCCTGTTCCTTAATTTCCTCATTAGCATGAATACCAAACTCAGCATTAAATCTTATTGAATTTTGATCATAAAACCCTACTGATGGGCGAATTCCTGATATATTCATAAACACACTCCATATTTGCTTACATTATTAATATCGTAGATTTAAGCAAATACTTAACCCCTTTATAACAATTTAAAGCTATTTATCTAAAACTCGCTTTAATTCATCCATGAATGTATCAACATCCTTGAACTCACGATACACTGAGGCGAAGCGCACATATGCAACAGGATCAACTGTCTCAAGGTGTTCCATTACAATCTCACCAATCTTTGTACTAGGAATTTCCTTCTCCTCAAGAGAGAAAATCTCTGTTTCGATTTCATCTACAACCTTAGAAATCTGAGCTGCTGAAACTGGACGCTTTCTGCATGCGATAAGAACACCCTTTTCGATCTTAGTTCTATCGTAAGGCTCACGGTTATTATCCTTCTTTATAACAATAAGAGGGATTGTCTCAACCTTTTCATAGGTAGTGAAACGCTTGCCACATTCTGGACAAGAGCGACGTCTTCTTATGCTAGTATTATCATCTGCTGGTCTTGAATCGATTACACTGGTATCATTGCTACCGCAAAATGGACACTTCATAACAACCTCCAATAGTTATTTTTCACGACACAATATCTAGTATTATCTTAACAAAACAGACACTATAAATCAACTAAAAAAGGGTCTCCACCAAAATGTGGAAACCCTTAAATTATTTATATCTTATGAATATAAATCTACAAGCTTCTTGAGATGTGCATATCTCTCCTTAGCTGTCTCCTCGTTAAGAGCGAAGAGTCTGTCAGCACGCTCTGGGAATGCCTTCTTCAAACGTGAGTAACGTGTCTCGTTTGCAAGGAAATCCTGATACTTGCTGTAATCACCTTCCTTAGAAGTAAGAGTGAATGGATTCTTTCCTTCCTTCTTAAGGTCTGGGTTGAATGAGAAGAGGTTCCAGTAACCAGCTGTTACAGCTGCCTTCATCTCATCCTGGCAGTGGTTCATACCACCCTTTACACCGTGAAGCTCACATGGAGCGTAACCGATGATAAGTGATGGACCGTTGTAAGCTTCTGCCTCTGCAAGTACCTTAACAGCTTGGTTCATGTTAGCGCCAAGAGCGATCTGTGCAACATAAACATAACCGTAAGACATTGCGATTTCAGCAAGAGACTTCTTAGAAACCTCTTTACCTGCTGCAGCGAACTGGCAAACTTCACCGATGTTAGAAGCCTTAGAAGCCTGTCCACCTGTATTAGAGTACATTTCTGTATCGAATACCATAACGTTAACGTTCTCGCCTGATGCAAGTACATGATCAAGACCGCCGAATCCGATATCGTAAGCCCAACCATCACCACCGAAGATCCAGATAGACTTCTTAGCGAGGTAATCCTTAAGGTCAAGTGCTGCCTTAGCGTCTGGACATCCAGCTGCACAAGCCTTCTCAAGCTCTGCTACAAGAGCATCTGTTGCAACACCGTTAGAACGTGTATCGTTAACTGTCTCCTCAAACTTAGCAAATGCAGCCTTAAGCTCTGCAGAAGCCTTGTCTGATTCAGCACACTTCTTAGCTGACTCGATAGCACGGTCACGTAAGTACTTCTGACCAACTTCCATACCCATACCATGCTGAGCGTTGTCCTCGAAGAGTGAGTTACACCATGCTGGACCCTTCTTAGAATCCTTGTTTACTGTAAATGGTGATGTAGCTGCTGGACCACCCCAGATTGAAGAACATCCTGTAGCGTTTGAAACGTACATATGCTCACCAAAGAGCTGTGTGATAAGTCTAGCATAAGATGTCTCAGCACAACCTGCACATGATCCTGAGAACTCAAGGAGTGGCTGATTGAACTGTGAGCCCTTAACTGTAAGGTCAGAACCTGCTGCTTCCTTACGTCCAACATTAGCTACTAAGTAGTTGAATACTGGCTGCTCGTCTGCTTCTTCTGCCTGTGGAACCATTGAAATAGCACCAACTGGACAAACAGTAACACACTCGCCGCATCCCATACAATCAAGTGGAGAAACTGACATTGTGTACTTGTATTCTGAAGCCTTTGGCTTTGTATCAGCAAGCTTAATGTTTGCTGGAGCTGCCTTAACCTCGTCCTCTGAAAGCATGAATGGACGGATTGTAGCATGTGAACATACGAATGCACACTGGTTACACTGGATACACTTTGTCTCATCCCATGTAGGAACTGTTACAGCTGTACCACGCTTCTCGTAAGCAGAAGCACCAAGCTCAAACTGTCCGTTAGGGTTCTCAACGAATGCTGAAACTGGAAGTGAATCACCATCCATCTTAGAGATAGGCTCAAGGAGATTCTTAACCATCTTAACAAGCTCTGGACGTCCCTGAAGCTCTGGCTTTGGAGCGTCTGGAGTTGGGTTCTTCCAAGAATCTGGAACATTTACCTTATGTACAGCATCAACACCAGCATCGATAGCGTTGTAGTTCATCTGAACAACATCGTCACCCTTCTTGCCGTATGACTTCTTAGCAGCTGCCTTCATATACTCAACAGCCTGGTCGATAGGCATTACATCAGCAAGCTTGAAGAAAGCTGACTGAAGGATTGTGTTTGTACGCTTACCCATACCGATTTCGATAGCCTTGTCGATAGCGTTAATTGTGTAAAGCTGAATGTTGTTGTCAGCGATGTACTTCTTAGCCTCAGCGTTAAGGTGCTTCTCGAGTTCCTCATCTGACCACTGGCAGTTAATCATGAATACTCCGCCTGGCTTAACATCCTGAACCATCTTCATACCCTGTGTAACGTAAGCTGGGTTGTGGCATGCAACGAAGTCAGCCTGGTTAATATAGTAAGGAGACTTGATTGGGTTATCACCAAAACGAAGGTGAGAAATTGTAACACCACCAGTCTTCTTTGAATCATACTGGAAGTATGCCTGGATGTACTTATCTGTGTGGTCACCGATGATCTTTGTAGAGTTCTTGTTAGCACCTACAGTACCATCACCGCCGAGACCCCAGAACTTGCACTCCTTAGTACCAGGAGCTGAAGTGATAGGAGCTGGCTTAACCTCAGGAAGTGAAAGGTTTGTAACATCATCAACGATACCGATTGTGAAACGGCTCTTTGGTGTATCCTTCTCTAATTCCTTGTATACAGCGAATACTGATGAAGGTGGTGTATCCTTTGAACCAAGACCATATCTACCACCGCAAATAACGATGTCGTTAAGACCTGCTTCACGAAGTGTTGTAGCAACATCAAGGTAAAGAGGATCAGCAAGAGCACCTGGCTCCTTTGTTCTATCAAGGATAGCAATCTTCTTTGCTGTCTTAGGAAGTGCAGCAAGGAATGCCTCTGATGACCAAGGTCTGTAAAGACGAACCTTAAGTACACCAACCTTCTCTCCGTGTGCGTTTAAGTAATCGATAACTTCTTCTGCAACGTCGTTGATAGAACCCATAGCAACGATGATTCTGTCAGCGTCAGCAGCACCATAGTAGTTGAAAAGCTTGTAATCTGTACCAAGCTTAGCATTTACCTTGTCCATGTACTTCTGAACTACAGCTGGGAAGTTGTCATAAGCTGTGTTGCAAGCTTCTCTATGCTGGAAGAAAACGTCACCGTTTTCGTGTGAACCACGCATTGTAGGATGCTCTGGATTAAGTGCGCGAGCTCTGAACTCTGCGATTGCATCCATGTTAACCATTTCCTTAAGATCTGCATAATCCCACTTCTCGATCTTCTGGATTTCGTGAGATGTACGGAAACCATCAAAGAAGTTAAGTACTGGAACATGTCCCTCGATAGCTGCAAGGTGAGCTACTGGAGAAAGATCCATAACTTCCTGTGGGTTTGTCTCAGCCATCATAGCGAAACCTGTCTGACGACAAGCGTAAACATCGGAATGATCACCGAAGATGTTAAGTGACTGTGTAGCAACTGTACGAGCTGATACATCAAATACGCAAGGAAGCTGCTCTGCAGCAATCTTGTACATATTAGGGATCATAAGAAGAAGACCCTGTGAAGCTGTGAATGTAGTTGTAAGTGCACCTGCACCAAGTGAACCGTGAACGGCACCTGCAGCACCTGCCTCAGACTCCATCTCTACAACCTTAACCTGATTTCCAAAAATATTCTCTAGGCCTGCTGCTGACCACTGATCAACGAAATCGGCCATTGGGCTAGATGGTGTAATAGGATAAATTGCAGCAACATCTGTAAAAGCATAAGCTACGTGTGCTGCAGCCTGGTTACCATCCATAGACTGTTTTGCTCTTGGCATTTTTAAATCCTCCTTATTAACTATGACATCTATAGTTCCCAGAGTGGCTAATTAAAAACCGGATTGCCACCCCACAATGTCGTGATTTTATGATAGAACTAATGAAAAAATTTTTCAACAGACCAAAGGGGCTTTTCTGTTCATTTTTGAGTACAAATTTGTTAAATAATTTTGTTTTCTTGTATAAAATTGCTAAAAAATTAACAATCTCTCCATTTTTGTGGACTTACAGCCCGAAAAAGCCGTGTACTACGGACACTTGTCCTCACTAGATACACATGTCAAAAAATCCGCATTTATAATAGAAAAAATTGTAAAAATTATCTTTCCTCTTATCATTGACACAAGCCATTTTGTTAAATATAATTTTAAAAAATTTACAGTCATTCAAAGAAAGAGAGGTTACCCTTTATGGCATCGATTATTGGTGATGGCATTACTTTCGACGACGTCTTACTGGTTCCACAGTATTCGGAAGTAACTCCAAATCTTATTGATCTTCACACAAATCTTACTAAAAAAATTAAGCTTAACATTCCTATGATGAGTGCCGCTATGGATACAGTTACTGAATCCCGCATGGCAATCGCAATGGCACGTCAGGGCGGTATCGGTATCATCCATAAGAATATGTCTATCGAAGCACAGGCTGAGGAAGTAGACAGAGTAAAGCGTTCTGAGAACGGTGTTATTACTGACCCATTCTTCTTAGGACCAGACAACACTCTTGCTGAGGCAAACGAGTTAATGGGCAAATTCAGAATTTCCGGTGTACCTATTACTAAGGAAGACGGCACACTCATTGGTATCATCACTAATCGTGACCTAAAATTCGAAACTGATTTTTCTAAAAAAATAAGTGAATCTATGACTTCAGAAGGCCTTGTTACAGCTAAGGAAGGTATTTCTCTTGAAGAAGCTAAGGAGATTCTTGGTAAGTCTCGTAAGGAAAAGCTTCCTATTGTAGATGATAACTTTAAGCTTAAGGGTCTTATCACTATCAAGGATATTGAAAAGCAGATTAAATACCCTAATGCTGCTAAGGATGATCAGGGAAGACTTCTCTGTGGTGCTGGTGTTGGTATCACCGGTAATATGATGGAAAGAGTTGCTGCACTTGTTGAGGCTCAGGTAGATGTTATTGTTATGGACTCAGCTCACGGCCATTCTAAGAACATCATCGAGGCTGTTAAGAAAGTTAAGGCTGCTTATCCTGATTTACAGGTTATCGCTGGTAACATCGCTACAGGCGCTGCTACAAAGGCTCTTATCGAGGCTGGTGCTGACGCTGTTAAGGTTGGTATCGGACCTGGTTCTATCTGTACTACACGTGTTGTTGCTGGTATCGGTGTTCCACAGATTTCTGCTATTATGGAATGCTACGAGACAGCTAAGGAATACGGTATTCCAATCATCGCTGATGGCGGTATCAAGTACTCTGGTGATATGACAAAGGCTCTTGCAGCTGGTGGTTCAGTATGTATGATGGGTTCAATGTTTGCAGGTTGCGACGAAGCTCCTGGTTCATTTGAGCTTTATCAGGGACGTAAGTACAAGGTTTACCGTGGTATGGGAAGTCTTGCAGCTATGGAGAATGGTTCTAAGGATCGTTACTTCCAGGAAGGTGCTAAGAAGCTTGTTCCAGAGGGTGTTGAAGGACGTGTTGCTTACAAGGGAAGCCTTGAGGACGTTATCTTCCAGCTTATCGGTGGTATCCGTTCTGGTATGGGTTACTGTGGTTGCCCTACTATCCCAGAGCTTCAGGAACGTGGAAAGTTCGTTAAGATTTCTGCTGCTTCACTTAAGGAATCTCATCCACATGATATTCACATCACAAAGGAAGCACCTAACTACTCTGTAGAAGGTTAAGAGACACTATAACAAGAGCCAGTAGGTTACGCTCTCAAGCCTAAGATATTGCTACGCTTCGCATAGAAAGCTACGCTTTAGCAACACTTAGAGCTTGATAGCTACCTACTGGCTCTTATTCTTTTTCAATTAAATCTACAGGTCGAACTCGTCGGTTACGGATTCATCCAGTTCTGGTATATCTACATCGGCAGATTCCAATCCTTCGCGAATCAACTTCCAGTTTCGTAAAAACCATACCGTCTGAGCGGGATGCTTATACAAGGAAAGCATCTGGGCGCCCTCATACTTATAAGGATATACAAGTGGTATGTTGGTGGTTCTTGCTGTGGTAAAAAATATTAAATGCTTGTATAAATGCTTTGCAATAGCATCTGGATTAATACAATAATAAATGTTCTCTCCAAAATCCTCAGAATAATTGAATTTCATGGTAGTCTGTTCAACATCACAAGGCTCCATAGCATCCACTTCAAATTCATTTACTCTAAGGGACTTTATATCAAAATCTATATTATCCTCTTCCTTGGCTTTTCTTATTGCTTCCTTCCACTTTTTAGCTTCAAGGGGGCTCATAAGTCCTGCAAAAAACCTGTCTTCCTGTTCAGTCTTTTCAGACTCCTCCTCTGATTCATTAGGGTCTTTTCCTGTCTTTAGCCAATGGTTTATGATAGTTAGATTCTTGTTTAGCTGGCTGATATAAGGTGCGTATTGTTTGTCTAAGCTCACCATTTCCTTGAGCTTTGCTTCGTATTCCTGCTTAGCAGCTTCAAGTATGTTTTTCCTTTTAAAAAACAGTGGAAGCACTATCAAAAGTGCTATGCCACAGAAAATAACAAGTACATTTACAACAACCCAATCCATATATCTTTTGCTCCTTATTTAAGTTAAATAGATAGAATTGAATATCCTATAAGTACAATCATCACTAACAACAATATCGTATTTACAATAGTAAGTAGTGTTAATCCCCTAATGCTTCTTTTGAAGCTTTTTACCTCTATTTCATCATTTAGCTGGCTTATCTTTTCTTTGTATTCTGCAATGGCCTCTGCAAACTGGGTCTTCAAGGGTGTTCTATAGTCAATCTTCTGCTCTAGATTCTCAACCTTGGTGCCAAGCGCCTTCATAAGACGTTCGTTATTTTCCTGGCCATTAAGAACCTGATTTCTTATGTCTTTATTATCTTTTCCAAACAACTCCAAGACTTCCTGCATAGAATATAATTCATCCTGAAGCCTATTAATTTCTTCACGTATGGCATCTTCGTTCATGCTGACATATCTACGTCTAAATATAGGTTTTCCGCTATATTCTCCCTGCATAACATGCCCTCCCAAAGCCTTTCTATTGTTGCACAATTTATACTACTATCTAAATTTTATCACTTTTTGCCATCTTTTGTATAGCATTATCACAGAATCTACTAAATCTTGTGCCAATAGTTCTTTTAAAAATGGCTCACCACGAACTGTGGCGAGCCATTTAAAATCATAAAAATTTATAATGAGAATCTTGCAACGAAATCCTGAAGTTCCTGAGCATTACCAGCCAATCTGTCAGATGCCTGTGCAACCTCGTATGAAGAAGCAGTCTGTTGCTCTGATGCTGCTGATACATTTGATGTCTCATCTGCCACTGCAATACTCATCTGCTCAATCTCATGTATGTTCTTTGCAATAGTATCTGTTCCACCTGAAAGCTGTTCAACAATAGCACTCATTGTATTTGACTCCTCTGAAATAGAGTTAACCATGTTTACAATGTTGTTAAATGTTCCACCTGCTTCATTAACAAGCTCAGAACCATTTACAACCTCTTCAGCTCCTTGACGCATAGCTGTAACTGCTTCCTGTGAGTTCTTCATGATACCTGCAATAAGCTCGTTAATCTTCTGTGCAGCCTGGTTAGATTCATCAGCAAGCTTAGAAATCTCGCTGGCAACAACTGCAAAGCCTTTACCCATCTCACCAGCTCTTGCAGCCTCTATAGAAGCATTAAGAGAAAGGAGGTTTGTCTGACTTGCAATCTCTGCAATAGTAACAACGAATTCATCAATGCTCTTTAATCTCTCACCAAGGTCTTCAACAACCTGAGCTGTGTTCTCAACAGAATCTCTGATTGTGTTCATCATATCTGTTGCATTAGTCATATCTGCAGCACCATTAATAGCTGCCTCGTTTGTAGCCTTAATCATCTCTGATGAACGACTGATAGCTTCCTTGAAATCTTCCATATTAGTAACGAAAGAATCTGTCTCATTACTTGCGCCTGTAACTGCATTAATCTGACCAGAGCAAGATGTAGCTACGTTTGTACAAGATGTAGCAACCATCTCACTAGCCTCAGCAGACTGAGATGCAGATGCTGAAAGTTCCTCAGATGCAGATGCAACAGACGAAGTTGTATCTGAAATCTGGAGCATTAAATTACGGATATTAGAATGCATCATATCAAGAGCTTCTGAAATAGCACCAATCTCATTGTTATGATTTGTAAGGGTTCTAACTTCCTTCATGTCGTCATTCTCAGTGAAATCACTATTGGACATTCTAATCATCTGATTAGCTGAAAGAATAATTGGCTTTGTAATCTTGCTGCCAAAGAAGAATGCTACAAATGCACCTATAACAATTAGTACTAAAAGAATAATAATTGTCTGCACTACGCTTGTAATCAAAGCCTGATGCTGATGTGAAATAAAATCCTTTTCAAGAGCCTCTAAATCATCAATCCATACACCAGTACCCAATACCCAATCGAATGGCTCATAGTATGCTGTATAATTAATTTTTGGAAGTTCTTCAGTCTCGTTTGGCTTAGCAAACATAAGCTGTGTATAACCACCGCCTTCTTGCAAACCATTTTCAATCATCTGCTGTATAAATTTATTTCCGCTGGAATCTGTCAAATCCCAACGTGACTGACCTTCTGTATCACGTCCCAAAAGAACTACATTTATACCATCAGATGTATCAACCCAGAAATATCCATTACCTTCATTATATCTAAGTTCTCTGATTATATCGGCTGACTCCTTTTTAGCCTCATCCAGTGTCATCTGACCTGCCTGGTATCTGCCATACATTACCTGACAGATACTCATGGCTTCCTCTGTTTCATATCTCAACTGAGACTTAACATCCTCAAGCAGTCGTGAACTATACGCTTCTGTTGATTCATTGTTAGTCTTAATTGTGTTAAAAATAGTAAAAATTGAAATAATGCCAGCTGTTACGATTACCGCAGTTAGAATTACCGCTACCAAAGTAGTTTTAAGACTTCCCCTCTTTTTTGTGCCTTCCATATTTCGGAACCTCCTCCAAATTAATGTTGTAAGCCATAAAAGCTACTTATTAATATAGCAGAAGTTGTCTGATAATTGCCGTTTTTCACAGATTATTCATTGTTAATTCACTATAGCTGCAGATTTTTTTAGATGCTAAAAAAAACAAGGCTTCGCCCAAAAGGGTGAAGCCTTGTTGTATGTATATGTTATTTAACCTCTACAAGCTCGATTGTAAAGTTAAGTTCTTTACCAGCCATCTCATGATTAGCATCAAGAGTGATTGTCTTATCATCCTTAGCAACAACCTTTACTGGGAATGGTCTGCCGTAAGGATCCTGCAAGTATACCTGCTGGTCAACTACAAGCTCCTCTGAACCAGGAAGCTGAGCAATCTCCACTGTAAAAACAGCCTCTTCATCACGCTGTCCGTAAGCCTCCTCTGGCATAAGATGTATATCAACCTTATCTCCAACCTCCATGTTTGCGACAGCCTTATCAAAGCCCTTAATCATCATGCCTGCGCCACAAACAAATTCAAGTGGTTCACCTCTATCATAAGATGAATCAAACTGTGTACCATCGTTAAATGTACCTCTGTAATGAGTGCGACATGTCTTTCCAACATTCTTACCCTCAAATTCAGGCTTAGAATGGCATCCACCACAACTAGAATGGTCACCACAGCTATGTCCATCCTCATGGTCGCCGCATGTATGACCTTCGCCATGATGATTGCAATTAACACCAGAATTTACAAGCTCGCCCTTAAGGTATGCCTCAACTGCAGCATCAACATCCCCTGATGCACCAGCGCAAAGCTCAATCCCCTGTTCGCTAAGAGCAGCCTGAGCACCACTGCCGATACCTCCGCAGATAAGCACATCAATCGACTTATTGCTAAGAAGGCCTGCCAAAGCGCCATGCCCCTGACCATCTGAACCGATTATTTCAGATGATACCACCTTGCCATCCTCTACTTCATAAACCTTAAATTCCTGTGTATGTCCAAAGTGCTGAAACACCTGGCCGTTTTCGTATGTAACTGCTATTCTCATAAAAATCTCCTTAAAAACAAAATCTTAGTTATTATACATTCTATTTTAGATTAAGACAAATTTTCCGGTTTTTGCACATACTTTGTTTGCTTCAAAGCCTAACTATTTAATAAATCTTGTCATATACAATAACACTCATTACAGGTGAATCCCAAAGACTTGTCTTTAGTGAAGCATTTCCTCGCTCATATATGTCTGTACGGATTGAATCCTCATCTATAATAAATTCGCTACAGCATCTGGAATGATAGGTGAATGTATTAGTTGAATCTGTGTCTTGGTCTGCCTTCAAATCTCCCATAATGCAAGGAATTACCACGCCATTTTCCAAAACCAAATCCATGTACTGTCCAGGTACTGTATCAAATCTGCTTCCAACTGCAATTAGATATCGATTATCAAGCTTCATAAATCCATCCTGGTCAGGACTTGCCATACGATTAATATCACCAGCATCACCATAAGTAATCTTACCGGTGCGCTCAATAGTTTTGCCTCCTTTGTAGCTTACAGTCTTTCCAGTGACTGGATGCACAAAGCTACTTGGAATATCATAAGTTATCTTTTCAACTTCCTCTACAATTTCTTCTACAGCTTTTTGGGCCTCATCATTTGTCTTTTCTGACATTTGAACTTCATTTACCTCTTCTAGCATCTGAGCTTCTGCCGCCTCCAGAGGCATGGCATAACTTCTGATGTAGCAGTGGCAATATCTAATTAATAAAATTGATGTGATTAAAATTAAACTACAGGCCAGGCGGCCCGATCGAATATCATTTGTATCCAATCTCTTCATAATAATTACCTCTCTTTCACAAAGTCCGTAGTTTAACAAAAAAAATGATATCTATCAACAGCTAGATATCATTTTTGTTGCACTATTCTCATTGAAAGAGATGTTGTGTAATTAAATATTCTTCTCAGCCTTAGCCTGAAGCTTAGCAAGCTTCTTTGCCGTTGGTTTAAATAATCTAAATATCTTGTAAATTTCAAGAATGATTAATAGCAAGAATACTACAGTAACCCCTCTCATAACAAGAGTTGTAATTCTTATACCATCAATAATATGGCTTCCTGGCATTGCACCGTTCATCGACTTAGAATTTGCGATTGTATAAAGCAAATGATGCATAGCCTGTCTAGCGTAGTAGTATGTGGCAGGATCATTCTTGTCAAAATCATATCTTGCTGCCGCTGGAAGTGATGTAAGCTTAATATCTGCCCCTGCTTCGGTCATCTGATAGCCATCCATGAACACGCCTGTATTTGCGTTATCTGTAATCACAAGACCGTCAAAAGCCCACTCATTTCTGAGAATGCCTGTAATGAGACCATAATCTCCACCTGCCCAAGTAGCACCAACTCTGTTGAAGGATGTCATCACTGCCTGTGAAGCTCTAATTTCCTTAGAAGCATTTGTATAAGAGCCATCAGCCTGCTTTTCTACATAATTAAGTGTAACATCTCCTGCCTTCATGCACATTTCAAATGGAAGAAGATAAATTTCACGAGCGCTCTGCTCATTAAGCCATGTGGCAATACTGAACTGTCCATCTCTATCACCACGGTGGTTTTCCTGGTCATTGAACGCAAAATGCTTAATATAAGTGTACATACCCTTTGATGCTGCACCTGTTACGGCGTTTGAAGCAACAGTTCCTGAAAGGAATGCATCCTCTGAATAATACTCACCGTTTCTTCCTGAAAATGGTGTACGATGAATGTTCATTGATGGAGCATACCAACCATCAGCGCCACCAAGTAAACCTTCGTTTCCAATCATTGTTCCAAATTCTAATGCAAGTGAAGGATTCCAGCACTGTGCAAGTGTCATTGCACTTGGGAACATGGCACTGGTTCCACCATAGATAAGACCTGCTGCTGTATCAGCATCCATATTAAATGGCTTTTCAATAGATTTGATATATTCAATTCCATATCCGCTAACGCCGATTGCATTATAGATTTCATCAGCTGTAAGTTCATCTAAAAAATCTTCCCAAAGTGGGTCATTGTAATCAAGGCCACGCATATCAATCAACTTAAGGCCGTTGTCTGCACCATAAACAATCTTAGTATCGGAAAGTGAATCTTTATCTACAGGAGTACCTGTCTCAAAGCTATCAAGTGTAGCAATTAAATCATCACTTGCAGTCTTAGTATATGTGTAAGATGCACCGTCATCTCCATTGATTTCATTACCCCATGTACTTATCTTAGCACTTGGCTTGCCATCATGAGTTGGGAATGTTCCTACCCAATCATTTCTTGTAAGATAAGTAGCCTCACCTTTAGCATCATCAAGCTGATTTGTAATTTCTACTCCTGAATAACTGTCCTTTGAATATGTAACAGTGTCTACCTCTGTATTGTCTGGTGTGTAAACTGATACGAAATCAGTTGTACTTGCTGTCTCTGAAATTTCTGCAGCTTCTGGCTGCTCTGCATTTTCTTCCTTTGCTGACTCTGTAGCCTTTACATTCTGCTGCTTTGTAGCAATGATATTGTTTACAGCCTCATGAGCATTCTTTGCTGCAGTAATATAATAATCGCCAGCGTCGAAGATATATGTCTTGGCATTATTTGAATCATAAGCCTTAAGCTGTGACTTATCAAAGCTAAGTGTAAGTGTTTGAGCTTCTCCTGCTGCAAGCTCTTTTGTTTTATCATAAGCTACAAGCTGAACTGAAGACTTCTCTACACCGTTTGCAATATCGTATTCTGTGTATGGGCTCTGGGCATAGATTTCTACCACATCCTTACCAGCTGTATCACCTGTGTTGGTAACTGTAACTTCCACATTACATGTATCACCATCCCATGTTGTCTTCATATCAGACCAGTCAAATGTGGTGTATGACAATCCATATCCAAATGGATAAACCACCTCAGAATCATAATCAAAATCCCCCGCATTCTCACGGCCTAAAACTACATCTTCATATCTTGTTTCATAATATTTGTATCCAACATAGATACCCTCTTCATAGGTTACATAATTGTACTTAGTCAATTCGCCATTTGAATCAGAATACTGATAATCACCAAAATTCATTGCTGCAGGTGACTCAAGTGGATTGGCTGCAAAAGTATCTACAGTTCTACCAGATGGATTAACCTGTCCTGTTAAAATATATGGTAATGACTCAATTGCAGTTGCAGAAATTACTGCCTTGATATTTGGATAATCCTTTACAAAATCAAGGTCGAGTGCCGCATTTGAATTGCTTACAAGAATAACTCCATCAAAGTTATCATTTAAGTATGAAATAATTTCAAGCTCTGTTGAATCTGGTTCAAGATATGTTTTTGCCTTATCCTCCGCACTGTCAGCATGATTGTACATAGAACGAGGCATATCTCTTCCCTCACCTGCAACTCTTTTCAAGAAATATACAGGAACGGTATCTTTGATAGAATTCATTACCTCTTTATTTGACTTAAGCTCTGAAAGAGGCAATTCATTGATTGAGAAATCCTCCCCGTCACCAAATGAAATCGAGCCAGCTCCTAAGCCATAGCTTTCAGACTGCTCTTTGTAATAGTCAAAAAGTGTTTTGTTAATAGAAACATTTGCTGCATCAAAAATATCAGCAAGGCTTCTTCCACCCATCATACTGTCATTTGCAGCAACCGTTGCCGAATTCACACTAAAGAAACTAAATGTAGAATCAGAAGTCTTAGGTAAGAAGCCATCTTCATTCTCAAGCAGGATTGTTCCTTCATCAGCGATTTTCTGATGAAGCTTTGCTTCCACTGGCTTGATTGAATCAGCATCATAATCAGCCTTGTTGTACTGAAGGTCTAATCCTGTAGTATCAACATCTGAATTATCGATTTTTGTATTAATTCCTCCCAGCATACTATCGACCATTCTGGCGTAGTTTGGTAAGATGTTGTTCACCGCCACTATAATTATCGCAAATACGATAATAAGAATAGAGCGGATACATGTTCCAACAATTTTTCTTCCTTTACTCATTCTCTTTCTCCTTTTCTTAGGCTTTTGCCTGATTGATAACCTAGGAAAAGAATATCAAAGAGTATATTAAAAAAGCAGGCTTTGTCACAGCCTGCATGTTTTTTGTCATATTTGGCAAGTTAATTTAAGAGAATATTATCCTAAGTAAATACTTGTCATTTTCTGTTTTAATAACCATCTGTCCATTATATTTATCTACAATGGCTTGTATGCTTTGTGTGCCAAAGCCATGACTAAGATTATCTTCTTTAGAGGTGACTGGTAGACCATTTTGCATTTTGATACTTCCAACAAATGGATTTAGAATTTCTAACAGCACAATTCCCTTTTTATTTTGAATCTGAACAGATATCCACCTTTTAGATGTATCTGCAATCTTTTCATTGGCCTCAATGGCATTATCTAATGCATTGCCAAGCAGAGTATATAAATCAATATCGTTCATAAATCTAAGCTGTTCACCATCTGCTATACAGCTCATATTTATATCTTTGCTATGGCAAATCAGCTTCTTTTCTGTTAGGACTGTATCAAGCAGCTCGTTTCCAGTGCGTACAACAGCATCATATACAGCGATATCGTTTTCCATCTCAGCTAATATACCACGGCGCTTTTCATCATTTTCCATATTTGCCAGAACATTTATCTGATGCTTCATATCATGATAATGCTGATTAACTACCGCCATTGCATCTTTGGAAAACTGATAACGGACCTGTGTGTCCTTCCACAGCTGTTCCTTTAATCTAAATTCCTGCTTCTCATTTTCATTGATGAGCTGTGCCCGTTGATTAACAAGAATAAATAGACATGCAAGTATTGCATAGATAGCATGTATGTACCCTATATTGTTGAAGCCTGCGATTATGCTCATCCACCAAACTACCACAAGAATAATGACCGTCGCAGTTGTAGCCGAAAGTGTCTCTATCAAATATTTTCCATTATTCACGGCTCGCTTTGCAAACCAAAAATATGCCATACAAAATGAACCTATCAGACAAAAGGTGTAAAGAACAGGCTGATTGTCAGCAATCATACCATTAGTACGATAATCCACAAGCTGCCTTATGCAATAAAAGATATGCTCTATTCCATAGCTGACAGCAAACAGATATATCGCCTCATGCAATGAAACATCACATGCAAGATAGATTCCAACTATGACAGCAATCCATATTGACATAAACCAGAACAATAAAAAAATATAAGTTGATGGAGTTACATCTGCATAATCTGTTCCTGAAAGCCCTTGCATTTTCAGCACGCTGGTCATAACCACATCAAACAGCAGACCTAAACCAACACAGGCTGCGCCTTTAATTATAGGATGCTTTTTCTTATTGAGGACAGTGCAAATTCCCACAACAGGCAATAGCATTTCCAGAAGATATCCTATATTAAATGAAGTATCCATACTATATCTCCATTCCCACGTACTCACCAAATGCGGCAATGAAATCCTTTTTACGACTTCTGCTAAGGAATAACTCATCACCGGCCACTGTTACAACATCCCCCTTAATCTTGTCCACAAACTTAAGATTGATTAAATGTGATTGTCCACTTTGAACAAAGCCAAATTCCTTAAGCTCCTCAGCAATTGCCTTGAGTGTCTTGCTCCTTGTTTCGTAAATCCCCGCTTTGCTGTGAATAACAATAGTATGACCAACAACTTCTATATAATATATATCTTCAGTATCAATTTTGCGCTTAGCACCATCATCTGACACAATAACTTCTTTGCTCTTATGATATTTGTCTGCTATCTTTAAGACTTTATCCATGGTACCTTCTAATTGCTGATATACAACTGGCTTAAGTATGAAATCCATGGCATTTACCTTATACCCCTCGATTGCATACTGTGCAAGAGCAGTGATAAAAACAATGATTACACTATCATCCAGTTCTCTTATCTTTTTAGCCGTGGTCATGCCATCCTGAAATTTCATGTGAATATCCAGGAAAATCAAATCATATTCTGATGTATAGTCATCCAAAATATCTATGCCATCATAAAAGGTGCGTACAATAAAATTGTCCTCATGCTCCTTCTCATACCTGGAAAGATGCTCAACCAAGCTTGCCTGGCACTCTTTTTCATCTTCAACTATCGCAATTCTTAACATTAAAAGTTCTTCCCCTTTTTAATATACTGAAGTAAGTATACCATTTATGCCTATAAATCGACAAAATATGTCAGAAAAGATTTTTTGCCCATCTTATCTGCTATTATAATAGCGATTGATAACATTCTAAAAGAGCCTGTTCCTAAATTACTAGGACAGGCTCTTTCTCTAGCTCAATATTGTGAAGCTTGCCATAATCGACTCTACTTAGAAACTTAAATCTGTTGTGCCTAGTGCAATTCAATAAGCCTCACATCCTCATGTGGATTAACTTTTGCTAATCCAAGGCGTACAATACTGGCATCCAATCTTTTAAACTCTTCCATCATCTGAACTGCTGTAACCATCTGCTCCCTAGTAAGGGTCTTAGCCAATGTTATGTGTGGCAGCCACGAAAATGGGCGATAGTAGTTGCTGATCGTTGTATCAGGGATAGCTTTAAAGCAATCAAACACCTGCTGTTCAAGATTCTGCAAATATTCATTCAGATAAGGTGCAACATACAAAACCTTGGGCATAAGCTGCCCAACTGTTATTAAGGAAATATCTCCCTTGGATATTCTGCCTTCTAGCATTTCAAATGCAGGCACCAACACATCAACACTTCTAGCTTCAATAGCTGACAATGTTAAATGTGGTGGAACATTATTTGCTACCATAAAATCATTGTCTGTTGCCTGGTCCACTTTTTCAATATAGCCATTTAAAACATTAGTTGTGTTTTCATCAAAATAAGCAGATATTAAATACATTGCATCCCTCTCATAACTATAGACGATTTACTAATTCTACCTCTATAAAAAATCCCCACCAAAATGATATTTGGCAGGGATTAGCTTTATATCTGGTTCTTATAAATATTTTGCTTTTCCTTATTAATTCCGAGCAATTCACAGGCTTGTTCAAATGTTTTTTCAGCGTTTTTCATAAGATTTTTGATTGCAGAAATATCGCCTTTAGCTTCACCTCGTGCTTCGCCTCGTGCTTCTCCTTCAGTAACACCCTCGTCATGAGCTTTTATGATGTCTATATCTAAAACTTTTCCTCCCATATACTCACCTACTCTTTCGTTAACATTCTGATACATAGAGTTATCCATTATCATTCTTCCCTACTAAAGCAATTCACCACTAAAATACTGAATAATCTGCGTTGTAAATCCGCTGTGCTTACAATGCTTAGGCTGATAGTCTTGATTCATATAATCCACTTCAATGTTGTCATATCTCACGCCATACAGAGACACCCACAATCACCTGAGTGTTCGCCTCTGTAACTGGCTCGGTCTTTTGCTGTAAAAAAATTGATTCCTAACTATTTTTTTACCATAATGACCTTTCTATGTCCATTTGTAAGTAGTTCCCATTGTATAGCTTATTCCGCCCCAATTATCTCATCCAACTGAGGTTCCATCTGTGCAATCAGATTCACTACAAGTGCATTCCCCATCATGAATCTACGCTTATTCAATGGCATTTCCACCTTCTCACCATCAACTAAACACTCCTTAGTCCAGTCAGAAGGGAATCCTTGAATATGTTCCATTTCGATTGGAGTTAACAATCTAATTCTGCCTGTCACTTTATCTCTTACGATATGAGTGGTTCTGCTAAATCCCCCTTCGCTTGTAAGCATTGTTCTAGCAGGCTTGTCATACTCATCAATCATTGGGATAGCTCCCTCTGAAAAAATGTATTCATGACCCGTAGCTGCTTTTCTTGGAAGTTTTTTTGCTCCCTTCAAATACTGCCAAGTCTTACGCGATTCATCAGGTAATCTTTCATGTGTCTCATCACTATGAGTAACGTCAGGATTTGTATAATACAGTTTTGCATCAGGAATAAAGAAAGATTCGGGTACCTCATTCTCTTCCATAATATCCCCCAATGTAATTTGCTTACCATGATAATCGGGTGTTGTCTTTACCGTATATACGATACCATCTTTCATAATACCAGTATTTTCAAATGGAAAGCTAAATTTCTCAGACAGTTCACCTATCCCCTTTGGCAATTCTGTGATTCTAATTTTCTTATAATCCTCTTCGACTATAGGAAAGGACTTAGCAAAGAAACCATCTGTATAAATAGTTTTGCCCATGCTGGATCTATGCATCTCTATTCCAAACATACGATTATACTTTGTAGACTTATTCATTATCCCAGCATACTTAGTATCTTCACGATAGGCAAAAATAAAAGTTCTTCTGCGGCGCTGCTGAAATCCATATTCTGCTGCATTAATTACACGCCACTCAACTGTATATCCTAAATCCCTAAAACAAGCTAAGATAATACCAAAATCTCTTCCCCGCTGGCTAGCAGGACTTTTTATTAGTCTATCTACATTTTCTAGCAAAACGAATGGTGGCTGCTTTGCCTCTAATGTATCTCTTATATCCCACCAAAGAACACCTTTCTTCCCTTCAAGTCCCTTTGATGTAGCAAGTGATGATGCCACTGAATAATCCTGACATGGAAATCCACCTACTAACAATGCATGTTCTGGAATATCATTTTTATCTACCGCATTAATATCACAATTAGTTGTATCATTACCTTTTAAATCAAGACATGTACCAAATCTATTCACATAGCAATCATGAGCCCACTGAGTTTTTTTATCAACTGGTTCCCACTGACTAAACCAGACAGTATCCCATTTTTCTGGCTTACTTGTATCTTCTAATGTCTTTATATTATTCAATCCACAACGGAATCCACCAACTCCTGCGAATAATTCACAAACCGTTTTATTCACTAATATCTCCCTATTCTTTGTTTTAACGAGCGTATGAACGATCGTTCTTTTTTCTATATCATATATTACATCATTTATTAATTAATGTCTAGATCATTTTTCACTTTCATCTAGAATATTTTTAATTTGCTCCAAAATATATGAATTATTTATCCAGAAACTCTGTGTCGTCATATATTCGCCATTGGGCAAAACATTAGCATCTCTATTCACATTTCCATATTCCTCACCGTTGTTGAATCTGTACGCTGCCTTTGTGGCATGTGGGCGAACATGAATAATCTCTGTTTCGCTTTTGTTAGGTAAATTATTAGAGAAGCTAATTTTTCCTTTTGAGTCAATATGCTTGGTAAACTCTATGCCGTATTGAATAATGCGCCTATACTGTTCCCATTCACGACGCACTACAACATCTAAATCGTGGTATGGCATATTCCAAAGCATACACCCCTTTACACGATAGACATCTCCATCTTTCTTCCAGATGAAAAAGAAGAGACGCGTCTCGTCAAAGTAATCATGCAACGTAGAGTCATCATATTCTTCATCCACCAAATCCATAAACTTAAATGGTGGAAATGACATATTTTCAACGATTCTATTATTCTCTTCTACACGAATCGTCTTAACCTTAATATTGGCTTTTTCAAACTCATCAGCATGTTCATCTCTAATTCCAAGAATCTTCCAAGTTAAATCATTCCACTGAGCCTTATTATTGTTATACTCTCGTCCAAAATCCTCACATAATTCTTTATCTGACTTACCAACATATTTGCTAACAATATCTGTAAGTATATTTTCAAAAGATTTCTCCTTCAAAATAGAAGCATCTTTCAAAATAGAATTATCACTTGAATCACCCGCTATATAATGATTCAGCACATATGTCATATAGGAATTCTTAAAGCAAAATGCCCGCTTTCTTGCAGGTGTTTTATCTCCATAGAACTGAGGCACAGTACTCTTTTCAGCATTGGCACCTTTTGTACAAGCTCCAAGATACATTGTATCTCCCTCAGAAAGTTCATGGGCTCGTCCTTGCTGAATCAAATCTATAATGTACATATAATCATGTTTTATAATTTCCAAATCTGTCTCTGGAGGCGTAAACATCTTCACATATTTAATGGGGTAAAGAAGATTACTATCCAGCCTCTTGTCTCTCCAGTAATAAATTAGCAAAATAAGGCGCATTTTCTCCCAGGCATGAGACTTATAAAAATCAGCTTCTACTGGGCAATCATAATTAATCATAGTAAGAACCAAGCGCTCTCCCGCTCGTAGTTCACCCTTCTTTGTTACTTCATATGGTGTAGTTTTAAGTTCAACGCCAGCCTCCGGAAAATCTGCCTCTTGATTAGAATTAGCTTTATATCCAAAGTATACTTCCTCAAGTAGATTCCCCAATCCACCTTTTCGAAGCTTATTAGCATAAGCCTGAACGGCTGTCTGCTCTTCAATTCCTCTTGATTTAATTATCTCGAAAAAAGTATTGTCCTCTAGCTTTTTTGCATATTCTTCTATGCTATCTGGACTAGCTGGATCGTAACCAAGTTTTTCATCAAACATTAAGAAACCCCTAACTACTTATTTAAAAGATTTTTAATTCCTTGATAATATGCCATTATTCTTTTATCTGTATTATCCACAGATTTTAACCATTCTTCTACGTTTGAAGAGTTGATTGCATTTTTACGTAAAACACCTGCTATATCAACAGCGGAAACAATAAGTATTGGATGTCCATCTTCAACCACCTCTTGATATGCTTGCTTATCAACATAGCTTGTAGTAATCATTATTCCAAACTGTCTATATCTTATACGTGAAATTAGACGAGACATTTCCTTTACCCCTACGCCATGGGACGGAGAATAACATTTTGCCTCTAAGGCACAATCAATCTTTAAAGGTGAATTCACTTTACCACCTGCACTTATAGAATAGAAGCCAAGTGCATCTCGACCACCATCTCGCCAAGGTCTTGTGAGTGAAAAATCCACGAAATTTGTATCCATCTTACCGATTATGCTTGTTGCACAAGCCTCGAACCCCTGGCTGAAATCATTGTAATGATTTCTAATAGCATCAAGACATAATAAGCCTTCTGTATCGCTACCGGCAGGAAGCTGCTCAAATCTTGTAGGGATTTTGTGCATTCTCGGAGCGGTTAACGCTGTAATTCCATTACGACCGAGTTTTATGAAACGCTGCCATGCTTCTGGAGCATACTGCAAACTATTATCATGGTCATAGATTAAAGACTCAATCCAATTCCTATAGATAGGCTTATCCCCAGTATCTAAAATAGTAAAATATGCCTCATAATTTTGGAATCGCTTTTCCTTTACTGTTCTCCAAAACGCAACTAAATCCTTATCGGGAGATATCTTTGGATTACCTGGCGCAGCTAATCCAAGAAATTGGACATCACGCCCCACTCCAGTCTTCTTAAAGATAAAGAATGGAGGCAAGTCTTCAAGATTAACGCCTTCATTTAACAAGTTGAAAACCATCTCAAGAATTTTATTTCCTTTTTTCTTCGTATCGGTCAGCTTGCGACCTGGCTCACGATTATCTCCATAATACCTAAATATACCTGTCTCTTCATCAAGATAATCCGGCCACTCTAGCTCTTCCATGGAAGTATACAGAACCACATATGCGTACTTACCAGAACCATCTTCTCTAAGCTTTTTTCTAAAGCCTCCCGCATTTTCACATCCAGGTATAAGTTTGTGAAAAGGTTCGGCTGACATATTCGGTAGAGTACCACCCTTATATATGCAATCCACATATAAATCAGCATTTTCCAAATCTTCAAATCTAACTTCTCTCTGCCCCATAATGCCTCCTCTTATATTTCAGCATAACCATCTTCGGAAATAAGATACGTAGCCTTGGCAATTTTCTTAAGTACCGACTTCTGAATAACTACATTAATTGGTTTTTCATTAAGTGCCCCTGTATAAGTTATTTTGAAATAATCATCCACCTTAATATCTTTGCGCTCATTGCTGATTCCCATCATCTCTCTTAATTCAATAGCATATTCAATGAGATGAACTTTATCACAACCATGTTTGATTGCTTCATTAACAAGGTCTTTCTTTTCAATCAGCATGGCCTCAATAATTGTAAAATCTGAATACTGGATTTCACTAGGATTCTTTCTTATCCACTTTCCATCTGTCAATTCACATTTAACATTCGGCCAAATCAGCATATAATAATTTGTCTTTAAATCTTCATTTATAAACCAACCATCAATAGGTTGTTCATGCCCATGCTGCATAGAATTAATCTCAAATGCGAATGTAGGAATCATTGCATTGCTATAATATATGGATGCCTTCTCATCAATAAAGAAATGCCGATTTCCAACAATCAGTTCCACATCAATACCATTCAGCTGACTAGATATATCAGTTTTTCTTTCATATGATACGTGATTGCCATCCTTATCATGAAGCTTGGAATAAAAATTCTTATTAGTGTTAGCATCTAAATAGTACAAAACAAAATGAGATATCCCCTTCAAGTATTGTATAATCAACAAATGGAGGAACTCATTATGTCACGTCAAAGAAAACAACACAGCAAGCAATTCAAGTTGGATGCTATCAACTATC
>NZ_JAFUSK010000092.1 GCF_017471675.1 Pseudobutyrivibrio sp. | reverse complement strand
AGGATCAAACTCTCATGTTAAAAAGAATTTAATTCCGAATCAGTATAAAACTGAATTGTTTACTTGATATGTAAGAATCAAAGATTCTTACTAGGCAATGATTTTAAAAATCAAGTTTTGAAAATCCTTACCCTTTAATAAAGGTTTTTGTTTCGTCTTAGAAACTAAATGAATTTCAAGGATACATGTTTTAAAAACTTGTATTAATTCAAGGTTTGTTTCACTGTTCAGTTATCAATCTTCATCTTGTTGTGCCCTCAGCAGCAACTCGTATATACTATCATGAGCAAGCAGCTTTGTCAAGCACTTTTTAAGATTATTTTTCAAATCTCTTATTAAGAAATTACTCATTTCTTAACTTGTTCTGCTCTCGCGGAACGAATAGTATATTATCATCTGAATCCCACAAAGTCAACAGGTTTTTTCAAAATAATTAATGTCTTTATATTCCGATAATTCTTTCAATTATGTTGTTTTGATAAATAAAATACAACATCTGGTCATTTTCTGTGTTTTCTATTATAAATCTGCCATAGGTAGAGGTTGGAAAACAGTCCGCAATAAACATAATTAACCATATCAGTAATATACCTTCTAAAAAGCCAGCCAGTATACCCATAAACCTATTAATATCTCTTACCCCTGGTACAAAGCCTATTGCCTTAATAAGCTTATCAAGCAGGAAGATTATTAATATACCTGAAATTACACATATAATAGTTGATATGCCCTTAATTGCTGCTTCTGTTAATTCACTTGCTATAATATTGATAGTACCATCTATAGAGCTTTGTACAGATTCTTCTATTTTCTCTTTAATTGAAGGTGGAACTAATACTTTAACTGCATCTTCACCAGATCCCGCTTCTTTCTCTTCTGATGCATTATATCTCTCATGGAGATGTAAATCTAAATTTTCCTGAATTGTTGCTGGAAGTACTGTATTAGTCCTTATATAACTACTAACCACCTCTGTGCCAAAGTTTACAAGACATATTAAAAATATCCATGCCACTAATCCAAATATTATTCTTAACATTCCCTTAGTGGCTCCTCTTATAATACATATAAGCATCAATATGGCAAATGCAATTAGCAAGTAATTAAGTTCCATGAGTCCTCCTATTTAAGATATATTTCTTCTGTTTTATCTTTTTGTATCACATAATATCGCTTTGCTGCAGTTGTAGAAATAACATCATATACAACTTCATCAAATTTATAGTTGAACTTCTCTATACCTTGCAGATTATACAAGGCTATCTCATTCTCGTTTTTTAATAGTATATAATCGTTTTCTAGTATTGATACTTCTTCATAGCTATTATCTACTTCTTTTGAAACGTTTTTGAATCCATAGAGATTGTATACATTTAATTCATTAACTACTTCTCCCGTTTCTAATGCCTTTTCGCAAATATAGCCAAAATGGCTATCGTTATAGAATATACTTTTCATTTCTTCATTGACAGAAATATCCTTAGCTACAGAGGCTTTAAAGTTATTATTGAATATTATTATTTTGGAATCAGCAAAGGCTATTGCTTTATTATTCTTTACAAAGTCAACCTTTGGTATTAATGTTCCTATATATTGATAAGTTGCCGCAATATTATCCTGCTCTTTTTTTCCAGCACTTGTAAAATCATAAAAAATAAGCTCAGAAGATACTTCACCATCATCAACATTAATAACAGATAGAAGTAGCCTTGTTGCATCTGAGGATAAGGCCATTGAAACTGGAAATCCTTTATTTTCAGGGTGTATTTCACCTGCTACAAGCAAGGAGCCTTTTTTATCATACATCTGGATGTAACTAACAGAATTCTCCTGCAAAAGCAAAGCAACACTTCCCTGAGATGCAACCTTTGCTTCAACTACAGGCGTTGTTGTTCCAATTGACTTAATAAAACCTTTGGATGAAAAAATATCAACCTCAGTTCCTTTTTTATCGTAGACAACTATATAATCGCCACTTATATCCACACATGGATTAGTCATATCATAAGTATAATTCCATATAAGTGCTCCATCGAATCCAGTATAAAAAATACCATCTGCACTATATTTTAATAAATTGTTGTTATAACTAATATAATGGCTTTCTGCAGAATCTTTTCTCTCCCATGTTTTTTCCACTTCATAGTCATCATAGGTAGAAATGGTTCTTATTACCATGATTGAAACCACTATTATTAATAATAAAATGAGTAAAAATATATACCTTTTCTTTGGAGGGGTATAATCATCATCCTGTACAGGAATATCCTGCACTTCCTTTTCTTCTTTATCCTCCTCTTGCTGCTTTTCAGGTAATTTTATTATTTTGAATTCTTCCATGTTTTTGACCTATCTAAAAAATAATGGGCTGTATGTACAGCCCATAAATTGCTTTAATATACAAATACTGCCACTTGATATGGTGCTACAGGAAAAGCAATTGAATATTCTCTTCCATCGCATTCTTCTTTGCTTGGTGTATAGCTTTCTTTTATAGTGCCGCCATCTCCACCAAATTCTTTGCTTTCACTGTCTAAAAGAAGCTTACATTTTCTATTTTCAGGTACACCTACTTTGTAATCATCATATCTCATAGGTGTCATGTTAATTACAAATAAAATGTTATTTTTTCCATTCTTTGATTTGCGAACAAAGCTGAAAATGCTCCTATAGTTATCATTGGCATTAATCCATTCAAAGCCTGCCCATGATACATCCTGCTCGTACATTGCAGGATAATTTCTGTATATGGTCAAAAGTTCCTTAAACATTCTGGCTACGTGACGGTGGTTTGGATTATCTAAAACATACCAATCTAGCTCTCTTGCTTCGCTCCATTCTGTACCTTGTGCAAACTCCTGACCCATGAATAAAAGCTTCTTACCAGGATGCCCCATCATAAATGCATATCCTGCCATAAGATTTTTATATTTATCTACTTCCAGACCTGGCATCTTTGCAAGCATTGAGCCTTTAAGATGTACCACTTCATCATGACTTAGAACTAAAATATATCGCTCTGCCTCATTGTAGCTCATTGCAAATGTCATTCTGTTATGATTATCTTTTCTAAAGTATGGATCTAACTTCATGTAATCAATGAAATCATGCATCCATCCCATGTTCCACTTGTAAGAGAAATTCAGGCCTCCATCTTCAACATCACCAGTTATCTTTGGCCATGCTGTGGATTCCTCTGCTATCATTACAGCACCTGGATTACGGCCTCTTATAAGAGTATTAATATGCTTGAAGAACTCGATTGCTTCAAGATTTTCATTGCCGCCGTGTTCATTTGGCACCCACTGTCCTGGCTTTTTACCATAATCTAAATACAACATAGATGCCACAGCATCTACCCTAAGACCGTCAATATGATATTGTTCTACCCATTGCAATGCACTTCCGATTAGGAAATTCTTAACTTCTGCCTTGCCATAATTGAAAATCTTAGTGCCCCAATCAGGATGCTCGCCCTTACGTGGGTCTGCATACTCGTAAAGAGGTCTTCCATCAAAATCTGCAAGGCCATGTGCATCCCTAGGAAAATGAGCTGGAACCCAATCTAAGATTACACCTATTCCATTCTTGTGCAGGTAATTAACAAGATACATAAAATCGTCAGGCGTACCATATCTAGATGTTGGTGCATAGTAGCCTGTTACCTGATATCCCCAAGATCCATCAAATGGATACTCAGAGATTCCCATAAGCTCAACATGGGTGTAACCCATATCAAGCACATATTCTGTTAGGCTATGAGCAAATTCTTTGTAGCTGTAAAAACCATCATTTTCTGGCCTTGGATGGCGCTTCCATGAACCTGGGTGCACCTCATAAATAGCCATTGGCTGCTCCCAGAAGTTCTTAGTTGCTTTTCTTTGTTTCATCCAGGTCTGATCAGTCCATTTAAACTTAGTAATATCGTAAATACGAGATGCAGTGCCTGGTCTGATTTCAGCGTATGTTGCATAAGGATCAGCCTTGTAAAGCTTTTTACCATCCTCTGTGTATATCAAAAATTTGTACAATTGACCTTCTTGCGCTTCTGGTATAAATGTCTCGAATATACCTTGCTCAGCTGGCTCCACTCTATGCATAAAATTGCGATTCTCATCCCAACCGTTAAACTCACCTATAACGGCTACACTAGCTGCGTGTGGTGCCCAAACATCAAAATATACTCCTGTTTCTTTTCCCTGCTTACCCTTGTGGGCACCAAGCTTTTTATAGATATCATAATGTGTTCCTTGTCCAAACAAATATGCATCTAAATCTGTAAAATTGCTCATATACTACTATCCCCTTTTATATTTATTTATCAAAATCCTTCTCTTTTAGAATGATATTGCCATTTTTATCATATTTAGGCTTATTGAAAAAGCCACCCCTTGTAGATTTTTCAATGGCATCATCCATAATCTCTGCAACTTCTTTGATTGTAGTTACATGGTCATAGCGACCAATTAGATTGATACGGTTGTAAAGTGCAAGTATTCCCATATCATCAATTGTACAACCAGCTTCCAATGCGTATGTCTTGGCAAAAGATACTAATTCATCAATTGAAAATACTGGTATAACTATCTTCTCAGTAAATCGCTTAGCAAATGAACCATCTTTCATTAATGCCTTGTCGATTCCCTTTTTATTATCCTCAATAATTATGATTGTACCAGTATTATCTGATTCCATGAGAAGTGATAATGTAACCGCTGTCTCCTTAGAAATGCCACCTGCAGTTTCGATGATTAGGCAGCCACCCTGAATCTTGGCATATAATCTTTGGATGTCCTTCTCGTTAAGTTTTTCTCCTGAAATCTTACCGATACCGCCCTTTGGATAACCTGTTTTTTTCTGAAGAACCTTGATAATACTTGTGGCCATTTGAGTCTTGCCAGAGCCTGGCTCACCAACGATAACAATACTTCCGCCATTGTCCTTTGGATTGCTCATGTGCTCTGCTGCACCTTCAATAACCTTTTTAATATTAGCTTTCATACCTCCTATAGGTAGGAAGTAAGAAAATACTGATAAATCATCCTCGTCAATATCGATAAATCTATTTGAATCCTGGCTGATTTCAGGCTCTTGTGGTGGCAATTGCTCTTCTACCTCCACTGGCTCTGCAAATTCTATTGGTTCCTGTGGTGTTTCCACCTGTGGCATTTTTTCAACTTCATCTACAACTGTAGATTTTGACATTACCTCTTCAAGTATATCCTGTGGTAGCTCGATTGGAGGAAGCTCAAAATCATCATAGACATAAGTGCTTCCTTCTTCTTCAGTAATCTCTACTGGTTCACTGAAAGGCCCGCTAATAGGCTCATTAGCAGCGCCTTCTTCCGTATATATTTCTGGCTGCTCATCAGATGGTGTATCATTATCATCTGTAATTAGCCTATCTATTTCCTTTTGCAATAGGCTATTAACATCTGCAATCATCTGAGAAGCTTCTTTTAAATCAACATCTTCTTGATTTTCTGCTTCTTGAGCTTCCTTAGATTCCTTTTCAATATTAAGTGTTGGAGGCTGCCAGCTAGGTGTAACATCTTCCACATCATCAACAGCACGCATTATAGATGCTGCTGCAACTGTTCCTGCTGCTGAAAGGGCTGCTTCCTCAGCTGATATAACAGGGATATCAACTAATCCTTCCTGTAAACCATCGGTAGATAGCTTTGGAATTGCAAAGCCTACTCGTCCTGCAGGCTCATTATCAGGCTTTACTATAGGTTCTTCTACTGTATCTGTTATTTGCTCCTCTACCACTTCCTCTGCATCTACTGAGTCTTCTTCTAAAGCATTCTCATCAATTGCAACTGAAGATTCCTCAATTACAGGAGCCTCAGTTTGATTTGTAGATGAGAGATATTCTTCCTTTAATAATTCTTGTGAGCTTACACCTGCATCTAACTTAGACATTACGCCCTCTAAGCGATTAAGCACATTGTTTGCTTCACGTAGTGCTCTTGTTCTGGCACTTTCAAGCTCTTTTGTTTTGGCATCCTCCATAGCAGCCTCTGCTGCACGCTTAGTCTTTTCCCATTCAGCCAAAACATCCTCTATGGTCATTTGACCTTCAATCTGTTCTTCAGTCTCTCTGCTTTCGTCAGCTAATCTAAGGCTAATCTGTCCATCATAGCCCTCTTCAAGATATTGCTGGAAGGTATCATTTACTGAAAAAGTCTCTGTCTCTTCTTCTACTTCATCCTCAGAAACTTGAAGATATGGTATTTCCTCAACAAGATTCTTTATGGCATCCATATTTTCAGATACTTCTCCTGCATCTGTTGCCTTCATAATCTCATCAATATTCTTTTTGATTTCAGCCTGCAAATTGATAGTATCAAAACGCTCTGGTCCCTCTGGAAGTGGGATAGCTTTTACATTTGGGACAATGTTGCTGGAATCTACCACTGCTTTTGGTGTGATTTCTGTGATACCATCCTTCTTTTGCCTAAGGTTACGGTATTTATCCTCTTGAGACTTATCAAGTGGCTGATACAGCATCTTTAGCTCTAATGCTCTTTCTACCACTGGTCCATCGCCAAACCAAAGGATTATTTCGTCACATAAAGCTATACACTTGTCTGCCTGGTTTGTCTTGTGATAAAGATAAGCAAGCTCATAAGCCCACTCCTCGATGAAATCATTATCCTTAAGCTGTTCAAGGATTTTGATAAGAGTGGTTGTATCAGCGCCTTTAGCAACATTAATATTATACTTGAGAATATATTTAAGACTGTCGTGAGGTGCAATTTGAACGAACTCGTTATAATACTCCTGAGCCTCATCGATTTCTTTTAGCTTAATAGAAATCATGCAAAGCTTGTACAGTATCATTCTTCCTATAGGGGAACGTTCATGAGCAAGAAGAAGCAAATCTCTAGCCTCGTCTATTTTTCCAGCTGCTTCATAAGACTCACTTCCTGCAATTAGATCATTAATATTATGAATTTTTCGCCAATTAATGGTTTCAGCCACATTCATTGCATCAGCGAATTTATTTTTTGATACGAGATTTTTCATCTCTTCAATCCTAGTACGATACTCCATTTTTTCCACAGAATTATTCTCCAAAATTACATACTTATAATTAATAGAAATTTTAACATACGTCGGTTCTAAAATCAAAAAACCAGGACAAAAAATCCTGGTTTTTGAGAATTATTTTTTCTTATGCTTCATCGAATTCAATGAAAAATGAGTTTTTCTTTTTGAAACATTCTCTTGATGCTTAATAAGCTCATTTGTATCAAGGTCAATATAATCCATTAGGATGTACTCACTGGTATCCTTTGGTAAGTCTCGTTTTTCAACCAAATAATCAGATATTCTGCTGATTATGTAATAAACAATTGCAACTATTGGAACTGCTACAATCATTCCACCTACGCCAAAGAAGCCTGCACCTACTACTACAGCAAACACTACCCAGAAAGATGAAATTCCTGTTGAATCCCCAAGAATCTTTGGACCGATTAAGTTTCCATCAATCTGCTGCAATATCAGAATGAATATTAAGAAATATATTCCCTTCATTGGCTCAGTAAGGAATATGATAATTACCGTTGGAACAGCACCTATATATGGACCAAATACTGGTACTATATTTGTAACGCCTACAATAACAGATACAAGCACAGGATATGGCATACTCATAATCAGACAGCCAATATAGCAAATTGCACCAATAATAGCTGAATCTATTATCTTACCAATAATAAATCCATAGAATATATCACCTGATTTTCTGCTGATTTCCAAAATTATATTGGAATACTTAGGTACAAATATTCCGCATACAAGTTTTTTTGTCTGTGCTTTAAAGGTTTCCTTTGACAAAAGCACATAAACAGATACAAACATTCCAATAATAATATTAACTACAAACTTTCCTACAGATAGGACACTGGTTGTTACCACAGACATCATATCCGTTTCGTCGTAATCAATGTATTGGTCAACAAAAGCCAGTCCTTGATCTACTAAATCACCAATATTATTGTCTTTTGCCTTCATAAGGGCTTCTTCATAATTTCCCTTGGTAATTACATTACACCAATCTAAAACAGCTGCAATCTGCTCTTCAATATGGTTAGCTAAATATATTATTGTACTTGTCAAATTAGGAACAATACTGCCAATAATAAATACCAGTATGCCAACAAATATTATTAATGCCAATATGGTTGATAAAGCTCTATTGCCCTTTTTAGCACCAACTTCTGTTTTGCATACTCTTGCAAATATCTTTTGAAATCTTTTTTCAAAAAAGCCCATCATAGGATTCATCAAAAATGCCATGACAAATCCTATGAAGATTGGCTGTATTACTTTATTAAAATGGTCTAATGCCGTGGATACACTTCTGCCATTCCTAAGTAAGAAGTAAAATAGAATTACTACACAAGCAGCAAATACATAGCTTCCTAGCTTTTTCCTAAATTGTCTTCTTTCTAGCTTTTCGTTTTCCTCTGGCATTTTTTTATCCCCCAGCTTTATTGTCTATTGTAATTAATTAAGCAGCCCTTGAGAATTATCTCTCTCTCATCATCTGTAAGCTCTCCAAGAGTCATGGTGAATTCCTTAAGGCCTTCTTCCTTTACAACATACGCCTTAATTGTGTCATCCTTGTTAACAACAGCATCCTTAATACCTGGAATAAATAAATAATCAAGGTTCTTAAATGGAAGCTCTCCCTCAGGGATTACAAATGGAAGCATACCCCAGTTAATAAGGTTTGAGCGATATCTCTTTGTGGCATATTCATTGGCAATATTGGCCCATCCACCTAATACCTTTTGGCAAGATGCTGCCTGCTCTCTTGCAGAACCATCACCTGGCTTAACAGCGAAAATTGTGCTTCCTACGCCAAAGTTATCGTGATTAACATCTGGATAGGTTTCTTTCACCTTATGCACAATCTTCTTAAGCTCTGGAACAGCCTCACCTGCGCACTCACCAGCCTCTAATGCCTTTTGAGCCTTCTGAATATTCTTAGCACGTCCCACGTATTCAGGATCCTTACGAGATAATGTAAACTCTGCAAGGCCAAGTGGATTAGAACGATATGATGATGTTTCTCCTGATGGAATAAGCTCATCTGTTGTTGTA
Source organism: Pseudobutyrivibrio sp. (assembly GCF_017471675.1). GTDB lineage: Bacteria > Bacillota > Clostridia > Lachnospirales > Lachnospiraceae > Pseudobutyrivibrio. Next base: position 57,345 of record NZ_JAFUSK010000092.1, on the reverse strand, counting down.
ACAGGATCATGAATCTCTGATACAACCTGAAGGAATAAGTTTTCAGGTAGAGGGCTCATCTTTGGCCAATCCTTAATGTTTGGCCCAAAATGAATCTCTGTCTCAGGTTCTGCAACACCCTTAGAATCAAACACACGGTTTGCATATATTCTGCCATCAAAATAGTATTTTGGCTTTGTATAATCAACATCAATATCTGTTGCTGCTGTGAGATATCCCTTATTTGCTGCTGTTGCTGCAATTGAACGTGCATCCATAAGTGCAACAGATGCAATCTGACCATTTTGAAGCTTAGAACCTTCTCTATTAGGGAAGTTTCTTGTAGAGTGACGGATAGAGAAACCATTGTTAGATGGTGTATCTCCTGCGCCAAAGCATGGTCCGCAGAATGCTGTCTTAACGATAGCACCTGTACTCATAAGGTCTGCTACGGCACCATTCTTAACAAGCTCCATGTAAATTGGAGTAGATGCTGGATAAACTGAAAGTGTAAATTCATCTGGTCCAATGCTTGTGCCACGAAGAATATCTGCTGCATCACAAATATTCTCAAATCCACCGCCTGCACAGCCTGCGATGATACCTTGGTCTACATATAACTTACCATTTCTAACCTTATCCTTAAGTGAGAATTCTACTTGTCCATCAAGTGAAACCTTAGCACGCTTCTCACAGTCATCAAGGATATCCATAAGATTTGCGTTTAATTCTTCGATTGTATATGTGTTGCTTGGATGGAATGGCATTGCAATCATAGGCTTAATCTCATCAAGATTAATCTCTATCATTCCATCGTAATATGCCACTTCACCTGGGTTAAGTTCTTTGTATTCTTCCTTACGACCATGAATCTCGTAAAATTCTTCTGTCTTTGAATCGGTAGTCCAGATTGAACTTAAGCAAGTTGTTTCCGTAGTCATAACATCTACGCCAATTCTAAAGTCCATAGAAAGATTGGCAACGCCTGGTCCAACGAACTCCATTACCTTGTTCTTAACATAACCCTTATCGAAAATTTCGCCGATAATAGCAAGAGCCACGTCCTGAGGACCTACGCCCTTTCTAGGTGTTCCTGTCATATAAACACCGATAACTCCCGGCATTGAAATATCATAAGTCTGATTGAGAAGCTGCTTAACAAGCTCTGGTCCACCTTCGCCCATTGCCATGGTACCTAAGGCGCCGTATCTAGTGTGAGAATCAGAACCTAAAAGCATCTTTCCGCCACCTGCCATCATTTCACGGGCAAACTGATGAATAACTGCCTGATGTGGTGGAACATAAATACCGCCATACTTCTTTGCGCAAGTAAGACCAAACATGTGGTCATCCTCGTTGATAGTACCACCTACGGCACAAAGTGAATTGTGGCAGTTAGTAAGACAGTAAGGAATAGGGAATTTTTCAAGGCCTGAAGCCCTTGCAGTCTGAATAATACCTACGTAAGTGATATCATGACTGATCAACTTATCAAACTTAATCTGCAGGTGGTCCATGTTACCTGAAACATTATGGTTAGCTAAAATGCCATATGCCATTGTTTCCTTGTGAGCGGCGTCTTTAGTTACTTCTTTGCCTACTGTAGCCTTAATCTTTGCAATAGCCTCTGGGCCATCTTCCACAATTTGGCTACCGTTAATTAAGTACACTCCGTTGTTGTAAAGCTTCATCCTTTATTCTCCTTTTAGTGTTTTAATCCAAAAAGACTTGAAAGTCCTTTTTTACCTGGTTTCTTTTCCTCTGCAGATTCTTCCTCCTGCCATTTAAAATATTCTGCATCTAAATCTTCTGAAGAGATGGTGTTCTCTTCATCAATATCTCCTGTAGGTTGGTCTAAATCTTCATCTATTTCTAGACCAGCTCTAGCAAAGTAATCCTTATCAATTCTGATTTCCGGTGCTGCGTATTTTGGGGCATCATCAAATTCCTCTGTGGTGCCCTCAGCCTTTTCCTTACGGATACGCATATTTTCCTCATCAATGAGTCTTAAGTATTTTTGTGTATCTATCAAATCATTTAAATGACTCTTTAGCTCTAACTGGTTGGTTTTTACGGACTTTGTTTCTTCTTTTATTTTTTTATTGGCCTCTTCATAAATCTTTGCAATAGATTCCTGAGATTCCTTGATGATTTTCTGAATAGAATCCAAAGCATTATCGGTATACATTAAAGATGCTGCATAGATATCCTCGGCTTTTCTAGTTGCTTCGAATACAATATCATCACCCTGCTTTTGCATCTCACGGTTGGCTTTATCACGACTTTTGACGGTAAGCTCATGCTCCTCCATCATATCGTACATGCACTCATTTAGTTCTTTGAGTAAATCCATCATGGCATTTTTATCCACAATGACATTTCTGGTGCTACCCTCATAAGGCTGTGCCTTAGAAAACAACACGTGCATATCTCTTAATACTCTTTCTGTTCTATCCTGTGCGCCCATAATTTAATCCTTTTACTTATATAAAAATACCGAGCCATCTATTAGATATCATTTGGTAGCCGCTCTGTAGGACTCCCCTCAGGCGACCCCGCGTCAGATGAACGGTCCTACTTAGTGCTGCTGCATTCCTGCCCTGACACGATTCGTAGGTGCCCATTACGCAGGACCCAAAGATCAGCATCCTACAAAACGACCGCCAAATGATATCTTATATTGCTCGGAGTCCTTATTTTATGATAACAAGGACTCCTTTGTCAATAATATTGCCTATTTTACATTACTTGATTTTTCTGTTCCCTAAGCTCTTCGAAAAATTTTGTCATCATTTCTGTACATCTTTCTCCTAATATGCCTCTTTCAACCTCACATTGATGATTAAACTGCTGCATCTGAAGAATATTGATAATTGAACCTGCACAGCCTGCCTTAGGATTCATTGCACCAACAACTACCTTAGGAATTCTTGCTTGTACAATGGCGCCTGCACACATCTGACATGGCTCAAGGGTTACATAAAGTGTACAATCCTCTAATCGCCAATCTCCTGTTTTTTTACATGCTTCGGAGATAGCGGCAATCTCTGCATGAGCCAGTACACTTTTATCGGTGTTTCTGCGATTATACCCTCTTGCGATGATTTTGTCATCCTGAACTATTACACATCCAATAGGTACTTCATTTATATCATAAGCTCTTTTAGCCTCTTTTAAAGCCTGTTCCATGTATTTTTCGTATATTTTAAGATTTTTTTTCTCTTCTTTTTCCTGCAATTTAGCTAGTCGCTTTTCTTCACGCTCCTCTTTTGACATCATGGATTTTCCCCTCCTGTTTTGATATACTTTTACTAGGAAAAATAGCATTTAAACCTAATTTTTGCTATTTTATTTATAACACTTTTAGATAGAAAAGGGAATGTTTATGCTTATTCTTGGTCTACAAAAAACTACTCTTTTAGACTTTCCAGGCAAAGTTGCTTCAACAATATTTACCGGCGGTTGTAATTTTAGATGTCCTTTTTGCCACAACAGCGAATTGGTTTTTCCCCCTAAGGATGCCTTTGCTTATAGTTTGGATGAAATATTTGAGCATCTGACTTCCAAAAGTAAGATTCTAGATGGAGTTTGTATCACTGGCGGGGAGCCTACACTTCATAAGGATTTACCTGATTTTATTAAACAAATAAAGGATTTAGGTCTTTTAGTTAAGCTTGATTCTAACGGAACTAATCCTGATATGCTAAAATATTTAATAGATAACAGGTTGGTAGATTACATAGCAATGGATATAAAAACATCTAAAACTAAGTACAATGATATTGCTTGCATGACTAACTTCGATATTAAGCCTATTGAATCATCAATTTCTATTCTTATGCAAGGTAAGATAGATTATGAATTTAGGACTACGGTAATGAAGGAATGCCACTCTAAGGATGATATGCAATCCATCGGACAATGGCTTGCCGGGGCAAAAGCCTATTATATCCAAAGCTATAAGGAATCTGAGCAGGTTATCAATCCAATTTTCTCTAGTCACAGTATAAAAACTCTTAATGAGTTTGTAGATATATTAAAACCATACATCCCTAATACTAATCTTAGAGGTGTGGATTAAAAACCAAACGGGGGATTGATATGAAATTTGAGGTTACTACTGACAGGTTAGTTCTTAAAGTTCTAGGTTCTGAAGCTGCTTCTATGGTATTAAGCTTTTATCAACGAAATAGGGATATTTTTGAAAAATATGAACCTGTAATAGGCGATGATTTTTACACTCTAGGTCATCAGAAAAAAATATTGGATTTTGAACACAAAAATATTCTAAAACTTATTATGATTAGATATTGGATTTTTGATAAAAACAATCCTACTGAGATTATAGGAACTGTTAGCTACAGAAATATTGTACGTCCAATATATGAAAGCTGTACTATTGGTTATAAGATGGACAGAAACCATGTAAATAGGGGATATTGTAGTGAAGCAATAAAGGCTACAATCCCTCTTATTGCAAAAGAGCTTGGTATACATAGGTTTGAAGCACTTATATTGCCTGATAATAATCCTTCCATACACATGGTGGAAAAATTAGGCTTCAAATATGAAGGCATCCTCCGTGATAAAATCATTATAAACGGAGAACGCCTTGATCATTGCATGTACGCCTATCTGGCTGACAACTAATTATTTCAATATTTTACTTCCATGTGGTGCTAATTCAATATCGTAATGCTGGCCTCTATAGTCAAAGCTTAGGGGCTTTTTTTCTGGGGTATTATTCAACGCAACTATTACATATTCGTCACCTAACACCCTTGCAAATACCAATGTTTCATTTCTTACCTGGACTTCCTCATATATTCCTTCTTTTAATGGATTTAAATCTTTCCTTATGTCTGCTAAGGTTTTGATATGGTCAATTAGATCAGGGTTATTTAGCTTTTCGGGCTCAAGTTCTGGCCTTAGGGCATAGTCTCCATCACCTGCATTTTTATCTCCTTCGATTCCAAATTCACTACCATAATAAATTGATGGAATTCCTGGCATAGTGAATAATAATGTATATGTAGGGAATATATTTTCTTTATCCTTAAGTAAAGTAGCTATTCTATTTACATCATGATTATCCACAAAATTATACAGATATTTTCCACTATACAATCCGCCCTGTCCCCACTGACGCTTCATTGCATAGTTAATCTCAAAATAATTGTGGTCATTATGACTTGAATATATACCTTTCCAGCATTCATAATTAGTTACAGCATCAAGCATTTCTTCATTCACATAGATATTATAATCACCATGAATAATCTCGCCCATAAGCCAAAAACTTGATTTTTTCTGCTCTGTAAAGGATTTTAATCGCTTAAAAAATCCTCTTTCTATGCAATCCGCAGCATCTAATCTTAGGCCATCTATATCAAACTCATCTATCCACATGCCTACTGCATTTAAAATATGGTTATCCACAGCTTCACACCAGTGATTCAATTTTACTAATTCTTCTGCACCAGACCAACATTCATAGGATAATCCATCGTTATGCCAGTTATTACCACCTAAATTAAGACCAGCTATCCAATCCTTATAATTAGATTTTTCTCTGTTTTTTAATACATCAACAAAGGCCTCATGCCCTCTGCCAACATGATTAAATACACCATCTAATACAACCTTTATGCCATTTTGATGACATTGTTTTACCACCTCTTTGAAATCCGCGTTATCCCCCAATCGGCTATCAATCTGATAATAATTATATGTATCATAACCATGAGTTCCTGATTCCATAATAGGGCCAAGATAAATGGCGTTTATACCTATTTTCTTTAGATGAGGTATCCAATCTATTAGCTTAAGTATTCTATGTCCTTTGGTCTCTTCCCCTTTGTTTTCCCTAGGACATCCAAAAGCTCCAAGTGGATAAATGTGATAAAACACTGATTCTTTAACCCATTCAATATCTCGCATAATAACCTCCTGTCTTTTGTTTTTACTACAAAAAGGCAGGTTGCCCTGCCTTTTATTTAAATCAGAATACCTGATTTTTCCTTACTACTCTCAATTTTCTCATTTAATATTTTAAAAGGATAGTAAAGTACTATACCTACAAAAATAGCTACAATGCCATAAATAATCAATGTAAGCATGCAGTTTCTATATGTATCCTTATAGAATCCAGCAATACATTCTCTTAGCGCGTTCATTGAATAGTTAAATGGCATAAACTTATACAATACCTGGAACACCTTTGGTAATACTTCGATAGGGAAGGTTCCACCTGCTCCAGCTACCTGAATAACCATAAGAATTACAGAGAGAGCCTCTCCTACATTGCCAAATGAATAGGTAAATGAGTATAAAAGCAATGAATAAATTAAAGATGTCCATGCGCAAGCCAGCCAAAAATAAAATGGATGCTCACACTGTATACCTACAAACAAAAATGCTCCCATTACTGTAATAATTGTTTGCAACTGACCAATTACAAATGTCACAAAAAACCTTCCAAAGAAGCATTGCCAGTTCTTTAGATTTCTCATGCCAGTAGTATCTTTTACTGCCGTCTTTAAAATTGTCGACATTATTAATGCTCCTACCCAGATTGAAAGCACAATATAAAATGGTGCTGTCATGGAGCCATTATTTTCAACCGGGTAAACGTACTCATCTGATATCTCAACTGGACTACTTATAAATTCAGATAGCAAATCTGGGTCTGTCTGCAAAAGATTTACAAACTTCTGATATGCCTCATTATCCCCAATACTCTTAATATCTGAAATCAAAGCTGACAGTTGTCTTTCCATTTCAACAGCTTCGTTACGGGATTTTATCAATGAATCCTTAGATTGATCAGCCAATGATGAATAACTCTTTAAGCTTGATATAACAAGGTCTATGCTATTTGCATTGTAGTTTAACAGCTTCTTTACCTCTGCTACAGAATTAGCAGCTGAATCAATAGCTCTTTGCTCTAAAGGTGATATTTCATTTTCGTATTTAGCCCTTACATCTCTTGTGTCTGACAACACTACAGCTATATCTTGAACTAGTGCTGCCTTTGTGTTATTAAACTTTTCAATATCTGTAGCTGCATATTCGCCTAATTGTGTAGCATCTGCCTGAAGCTTAGCAACTGTGGCGTCTGTGTTAGCTATATTTTGCCTGATAGTATCATTTGCAATAGGTGAGGTATAAATTGCATTTGAAATAGTACCTGGTGTGTCCTTGTTTCCCCAGGCACTTGCTAGCTTATTAACTTTAGTTACAATGTCATTGACTTTCTCAGAATCTTTATTATCAACATTTGCAAGCCTATTATTTAAATCCGTTGCTATTGCATCTGCGTCATCAAGCTTTTTATTAAGCTCATTTATCTTATCGTCGCTTATTCCTTTTACTTTTTGTAAATCCTGCTTGGCATCACTGGCACTCTTTTGTGCGTTATCTGCCATGCTTTTTGCCAGCTCAGTTATAGAATCAGCAGTCTTAGACACTGCTGCACCTGCTTCTGAAATATTCTCCGTAGAATCCATTAGGGCAATATAGGAATCTAAAATAGAAATTACCCCATTTAAATCTGAATCTAATCTCTCAAGCTTCGCTATTCCCTGACCTGTAATATTGCCTTCTTCATCTAATGTAGCAAAGTATTCTCCACCTTTAAGCAAAGCCTGTGCCACAGTACTAACAAAAGCATGATCTACTTCTCGCTCTATAGTAGTCTTCACTTTAGCTGTTATCTTAGGTGCAATGGCATTCTTCTTCTCATTTTCATAATAAGTGATAACTGGATTTTCAATATCGCCGCTAAGGAAGCTAATCATGTTATCACTAAATTCTTCATCAATCACAAGCGCAGCATAATAATCGCCTGAATGCACACCTGCAATTGCTTCCTGAGCTGTATCTGTAAATACCCAGCCAATAGTCTTGTTCTCCTTAAGGTTGCTGATAATAATATCACCAACGTTAAGCTCTATATTTCCAATAACGATGCCCTGGTCTGAAGACGCCACCGCAACCTGTAGATTTGAAGTAGCGCTTTCACCATAAGGATCCCAGTTAGATAGTATATTAAACCAGGCATAAAGAGATGGTATAACTGTTAATCCAATTATTACTACCATTGCCACAACATTTGTCGATAACCTTTTGATGTCAGAGGCAATTATTTTTATTATATTTTTCATTTCTTTAATTTGCCTCCCATTGTACGGATATCGGATTTAATTTCTTTTTTGAATTCTTTTCTAAAGTCCTTAATATCCTTTTCAACTTCCTTCCTAGCATTATTAATATCTGCCATTCCCTGAACTACTTCATTACCTATCAAAGCCTGAGCTTCTGCTTCTTTTTCCATTATTCCAAATTCCATTAACTGCTCCTGAAGCTTAAAATCCATGTATTCCACATACAACAAATAAAATGCTATTCCAAACAAAGAAACAATCCAAAGTACTAAGAATACCAGCTTTGAACGGTCTGATACAAAGCTTATTATCAAAAATACTAGTGGTAATAGGATGTTTACTTTCAAACCAACTCTTATTTTCTTTTGATTTTTTAAATGGACCTGCTGCTGCAATTCCAAGAATTTTTCATATACTATTTCTTTTTCTTTTCCCATGTGTGCCTCCTAAAGGATGATTTACATCATCTTAGTATCTTCCATACGTTCTTCCATATAATGATTAATTGGCTCAAATGGAATTCTTATGAGTAATCCTATAACAAGAGAAACACCCATAAATACAATCAGTGTTCCTAAATATTTAAGATAATCTAATTCATACATTCCACACAAACATTCCCTGATTGCATTTATTGCGTATGGGAATGGGAAGAAAATATATACCTTCTTGAAAAACTCTGGTAGTAACTCAATAGGATATGTACCAGAACTTCCAGCAATCTGTATAACTACAAGAACTACAGCAAGAGCCTTGCCTGCATCTCCCCATGTAACTACCAAAGAATAAATCAAAAGTGTAAATGTAGTAGCTATAAATGAACCTGCAAGGAAGAATAGGCCAGGATGAATACATTGAACATGTAATAATAAAATGTCTCCTGCGACAATGATTATTGATTGTAGCTGTCCAAGTACCCAGTAAAGTGCATATCTTCCAAAATATAACTGTCTTTGAGACGCATTTGGATATCTATTTTTATCTGGTGTTACCTTAATAATTGCTGTAAGAATTAAAGCACCTACCCAAAAAGCAAGTGTTGAATAGAAAGGTGCAACAGCTGAACCATAGTTTTCTATTGGATAAACAGCCTCTGTCACAACATCAACTGGTGTAGAGAAAAACTTGCCATATACCTCTGGATCACCTGATAATGCGTTAACTAATACCTGAAGCTTTTCGCTTTCCCCAGCCTTTTCAACATTGTTTATAACATCAATTAATCTACCATTTACATAAGTAATAGCCTCTCCTGTTTTTTCAAGGCTAGTGTTGGCGCAATCTATGGAACCATTAATAGCATCAAACATCACCATTAAATTTCCAAATGTACTACCTACTGAATTAAGCAATGTATTTGTATCATTTAATGTTTTAGTTAGCGAAGCGATATTACTGCTAACGCCTGGTCTTAGCTTATTATTAAAGGCATCCTGAAATGCCACTGTTTTTGCATCGGCTTCATTAATTGCCTTTTTTAACTGATCTGAACCATTAGCAACTAATGCATTTGTATCTATGTTACTAATTGCCTCTTTATTCTTTTCAGCCTTGGACATTACCTCTGCGGATTGTTCTTTAATGTTAGTGGCATCTATTTTAGCTATGCTTTCTCTTTGGCTTATTTCATTACTGGTATCTAGATTTAAAATTGTTTTTATTGCTATTACGCCGTCTAATAGATTTATAGCTGTGTTTTTATATGTATCTATTTTATCAGTAGGAATACCTGCCGCCACAACTGCTAATTTATATTCAACATCAGATGCATCCATTAAAAACTGTTTTGTAGTAGATGCCATTTTATTTGCATCCTCTGTAGCTCTTGATACATCTATATTTTTTCGCATATCCTGAGATTTTGAGTAGACTATATCCATAGCCTCGCTTATATCCTTAGAATAGCTATCTAAGGTAGTATTAACAGTACCTGATACACCAGCAGTATTACCAATTGCTTTAGCGCTTTGCTCTGCTTGATTTTTTAAATTTGATGCATCTGTTTTCGCAATGTTTAAATTGGACTTTAATGCTGCATCGTTTGCAATTATGGTGTTGATTGTGTTTTGATATCGAGTTAAATCTCCACTTAATCCCCTAAGCTTTTCTAGGACTTTATCTACTCCACCTTGTTCTTGTATTTCATCGGAAAAATCTGATGCACTAGAAAATACCCCACTAACAACTACCTCTGTAAATGCTACATTGATATTGTTTTGTAAGGTTTGAACTACCGTATCAGAAATCTTTGTTGCTACTGGATTTTTCTTTTGATTCTCATAAAAGTGTAGAGTTGGTCTATCTATTTCTTCTGTAAAAACATTGTACATATTGTAGGTAAAATCTTTATCTACAACTACTGCTGCATAATACTTTCCACTATATACACCTTCTATAGCTTCATCTGCAGACTTAACAAACTGCCAATCAACAGCTGTATTCTCATGAAGATTCTCAATTATAGTATCTCCTTGATTATGATATTCACCATTTTCGTCTGTGTATCCTTTATCTAAAGAAATTGCAGCAAATTTTAGAGCCCCTGTATTGCCGTATGGGTCCCAGTTAGAATAGATATTAAACCATGCATAAAGGGCTGGTAAAAAGCAAATACCAACCACAATTACTAATGCAAAAAAGTTTTTTACTAAACCTACAACATCATCGATAAAAATCTTTTTAATGGTTTTCATTAATCCTTCTTCCCTTTAATATTTTCTTCTACATTGCAAATTTTGATTGCATTTCTGCTTTGCTGCTTAACCTCATATAGCATATTGTCTGCCTTTTGGAGATACATAAACATACTGTCATCATTACTTGGCATGCCATAGCAGATTCCTTGAGAAATAGTCACTCTATCATCTGTTAAGGAGAATTTATGCTCCATTTTTGCATCATAAATTAAATCTCTTAATTCATTTGCCTTCGCCTCTACCATTTCCATGGAGAGTCCCTCATATATAACTACAAATTCGTCACCACCATATCTAGCGGCGAATATTCCATCATCTGCCGAAAGTTTGATGAGCATATCTGCTATAAATTTAATGCAATCATCCCCGGCCTGATGCCCGTAGTTATCATTAAACTGTTTAAAGAAATCTATATCAAGAATTTCTACAGCAATACTTGTCTTATTTAAAAGAGCTTTAGCGAAAGCATCCTCACTATATTCATTAAGCTTCAGTCTATTATACATTCCTGTTAGTGGGTCTGTCTCTGAACGTTTTTGCAAGAATGTATTCTTTTCCTCTACTTTTCGGTTAATTTGTGTAAGCTCCATATACGAATTACGCATAACGACCATATTGCTGACCATTAATCTGTTTTCTCGTTCCATATATTCTGAAAGCTCAAAGTACAAAACAGAAGCAATTTTATATTCTTCAATCTGGCCTACTTTTCGATAATATCTTATTTTTAAAGTCAAAAGCTTCCGTTCAAGATTCTTTATAGATGTATGCTTTGTTAAATCATCTAAAACTGTATAGGCTTTAAAGAAATCATCATATCTTTCGATAGAAAGAAGCATGTGGAGATAGTCATAAAAATCGTCAAAAACATCTAAAATAGGCATATTTATACTGGTGTTTTTATTAATTTTATTAATCCAGTATTCACATGCCTCCATTTCGTTTATTGCATGATGTACTCTTGCAAAAAAACAATATATAACTACCTTATCAATTTTCTGCATAAATGGCATACAGTCTAATCTTAGGCGCTTTTCGACTTCTAGATACTTAGCTTCCATATCAAGCTTTAAATAAGCTCTACCCATTCCAAGCAATATGGCAGTCATGCTTTCTATATAATTTTCTATGTCCTTATGCTCTAACAAATAACGATGAGCAATTTCTGTGTGGGAGATAGATTTTTGATATTCTTCTATATTTAGATATAAAGAACCTAGATTCATATGAATCATCCATTCAATATCTGGAAGAGAGTAATCCTCACAAATACTAATGGCCTTAATGAAATAATCAAGAGCAAATGGAGCATTTCCGCGGTTTAAAGATACGATGCCAAGCATATTATTAGCCATGGCAACATATCCCCATTCCTTAACATGTTCCATAGGACCCATGCAAGAAAGCATCTGAGAGTAAAAGTTAGATGCGTCATTCAACAAATAATAGGTTTCACCCTTTGAAAAATAGGCATAGCCTATTAAGGCATCATCCTTCAAGCTCTTTCCAAAGGTTAATAGCTTGTCGCAGGCCTTTAAAATGGCTCTTGGATCTTTTCCCCTATTTTTTTGAATATCTCCAATTAACAATTGGATTTCTCTGCTGTATCCCATGACATTCATTGACCGCACTCTCCACTATTTGACTACATTTCTTTTAATATATTCGTTAGTGTAGCAAAATCCTCTAATGATAATGCTTCACCTCGTACAGTTGGTGTAAATCCTGCCTTTTCGATAGCCTCCGCAATTTGTTCTTTAGAATAATGCAATCCATTGCTTAATCCATTTAACAATGTCTTTCTTCTTTGATTGAAGGATGCTCTAATAATCTGGAATAATAACTTTTCATCACATTCTACAGGTGGATTGTTGTGACACTTAAGTGTGATTACTGTGCTGGTAACCTTTGGCTGAGGCATAAAACAGCTTGGTGGTGCATCACAAACAATCTGTGGATTAGAATAATACTGAACTGCAAGTGAGAGAGCACCATACTCCTTAGAGCCTGGACCTTCCTGCATTCTATCGGCAACTTCCTTTTGAATCATTATAGTGATTGATTCAAGGGGCACATGGCTTTCAAATAATCCCATAATAATAGGTGTTGTAATGTAATAAGGCAAATTAGCAACCACCTTTATTGGCTTTCCACCATTTTTTTCTTCTGCCAACTTTTTAATATCAACCTTTAGAATATCCTGATTGATTACGCTCCAATTTTTGTATGATGAGAGAGTATCATCCAAAATTGGAATTAAAGTTTTATCGATTTCTACTGCAACAACTTCCCTTGCTTCCTCGCAAAGACGCTGTGTCATTGTTCCTATTCCCGGACCTATTTCTAAAACGAAGTCATCCTTTGTAATTCCTGCTGCATTAATAATATTATCAAGGATATTTCCATCAATTAAGAAATTTTGTCCATATTTTTTTTGAAATGAGAATCCATGAGCTTCTAAAACAGCTCTTGTATAGGTTGGATTACTTAAATATGCCATTTTTTATTCCTTATCTATTTGCTTTTTTATATATATTTAACGCGTTCTGGTAAGTTACATTTTCTACCTCAGCAACGCTAATATTCTTTATTTCTGCTATTTTTTCAGCTACATGACTTAAAAAGATAGAAGAGTTACGTTCACCTCTATGAGGTACAGGTGCCATATATGGGCAATCTGTCTCAAGGACTATGCTCTCAAGTGGAACAGCCTCCACTGTTTCTACCAGCTTTTTAGCATTTTTAAAGGTGACAACACCGCCTACGCCTATATACCAGCCCATCTTTACATATTCCATTGCAATTTCTTTTGAATATGAGTAACAATGGACAATACCTTTTACATGGCTATTATTATACAGCTTAATTGTGTTTAAAGTGTCTTCTGCGGCATCTCTTGAATGGATAATCACAGGCATTTCCAACTCCTTTGCCAAATCCATCTGTTTATTAAACCATAAACGCTGTTTTGCTCGTTGTTCTTCTTCCTTTACCCAATAGTAATCAAGGCCTATTTCACCTATAGCTACTACCTTTGGATTTGAGGAATTCTGCCTAAGCCATTCAATAACCTCATCGTTTATTTCATCAATTTCCTCTGGATGGATGCCTATAGCTGCATAAACATCATCATATTTTTCCGCCAAAGCTATACTTTCCTTACAACCTTTAAAAGTAGCTCCAACATTTACTATTTTTCCTATATTGTTTTCTCTCAATAAATGAGAAAGAAGTTCGACTCTATCTGGGTCGAACTTCTCATCATCATAATGAGCATGAGTCTCAAAAATCATACAAATATTCCTAAACTAAATCTCGCCTGTTACATTGACAATACAAAATATTACTTACAGTCACTAGATGTTCCTTTCAGTAATATTTTGATTGTCAATTACAGGCTACTTTTACTTGCTATAATAACTTTCTCGCCTGTCACGTAAACAATTACCTAATTAGCAAATTTCTGCGCCATTTGGCATTGTACGCTCTGGTGTCATGAGGGAGAGATTACCATCTGCATCCTCTGCACAAAGAAGCATTCCCTCTGATAATACGCCTGCAAGCTTTGCTGGCTTAAGGTTTACAAGTACCATTACCTTCTTACCAACCATTTCGTCAGGAGAGTAGTGCTTACTAATACCTGAAACAATCTGCTTAGTAGTAGAACCAATCTTAACCTGTGAGCAAAGAAGCTTCTTAGAGCCCTTAACTGCCTCACATGCTACGATTTTACCAACCTGGAACTGAAGCTTCATGAAATCATCAAATGTGATTTCAGGCTTTGCCTCAATATCAATGCCTTCCTCATCATCAGCTGTTTCCTCAGGCTGTGCTGGGTGAAGCTCGGCAACCTTAGCCATAACCTCATCAAGGTCAAGGCGGGCAAAAAGTATTTCAGGTGTATCAGTTACCTTACCGCCATTTGGGTAATGTCCAAATGTTGAAAGCTCATCGTATGCAATTTCCTTAGCACCAAGCTGAGCTAAAATTTTCTCAGATGTCTCTGGCATAAATGATTTAAGTAGGGTAGCACCAATAGAAATTCCCTCTACAAGGTTATATAAAACTGTTGCAAGTCTATCCTGCTTAGCTTCATCCTTAGCAAGAGCCCATGGCATTGTTTCATCAATGTATTTGTTACATCTCTTAAACAGATTAAATACCTCTGTAATAGCATCTGCAACACGAAGATCTGCCATCTTTTTCTCAACAGCTGTAACTGTACCAGTAACTACTGCCTTAAGATCAGCATCTACATCCTCAGCAACATTCTTGTCCTCTACAACACCGCCAAAATACTTGTTGCTCATTGAGATTGTACGATTTACTAGATTTCCAAGTGTATTGGCAAGGTCTGAATTAACACGCTCTACCATAAGTGGCCATGAAATAGCACCATCGTTTTCAAATGGCATTTCATGTAAAACAAAGTATCTAACAGCATCAACACCGAAGAAATCAACTAATTCATCAGCATAGATAACATTACCCTTTGACTTAGACATCTTATCATCACCGCCATCAGCTGCCTTTGTAAGAAGCCATGGATGACCAAATACCTGCTTTGGAAGTGGAAGATCAAGTGCCATCAAAAAGATTGGCCAATAAATTGTATGGAAACGAATAATATCTTTACCAATAAGGTGAAGATCAGCTGGCCATAAAGCCTTGAATCTATCAGAAGATTCTCCATCGCAATCATAACCAATACCAGTAATATAGTTTGTAAGGGCATCAAGCCATACATATACTACGTGCTTTGGATCAAAATCAACTGGAATACCCCATGTAAATGAAGTACGGCTGACACAAAGATCCTGTAAACCTGGAAGAAGGAAGTTGTTCATCATTTCGTTCTTACGTGATACAGGCTGGATAAACTCTGGGTGAGTATTAATATATTCAATAAGCTTATCAGCATATTTGCTCATCTTGAAGAAGTATGCTTCTTCCTTAGCTGGCTGAACCTCACGGCCACAGTCAGGGCACTTACCATCTACAAGCTGTGACTCTGTCCAGAAAGACTCACATGGTGTACAGTAAAGTCCTTCATAAGAGCTCTTATAAATATCGCCCTTATCATAAAGCTTCTTGAAGATTTTCTTAACCTGCTTCTCATGATCTTCATCAGTTGTACGAATGAATTTATCATAAGATGTATTCATTAAATCCCAAATGTTTCTAACCTGACCTGATACATTATCAACAAATTCCTTTGGAGTAATGCCAGCTTCCTCAGCCTTTAGCTCGATTTTCTGACCATGCTCATCTGTACCTGTCTGGAAGAATACATCATATCCCTCCTGACGACGAAAACGTGCAATAGCATCTGCAAGAACGATTTCGTAAGTGTTTCCAATATGTGGCTTACCTGATGTGTAAGCAATTGCTGTAGTAATGTAATAATTGCCTTTGTTACCCATTTTTAACTCCTACTCTTCAAAAATATCGTCTATTTTCTCTCCGCAAGCACTGCAATATCTAGAGCCTGTCTTAACCAAAGCTCCGCACTTAGGACATGCCTTACCACCTTTAAGTGCCATAATATCATCAGAGATTTCCTTTAAACGAAGCTCACAGGCTGTGATTTCTTTGATTTCTTCAATATCATCATCCTTGTGTTCTTCGTAGCACTTCCTACCAAGTTTTTCGTAAAGCTTAGTAAGTTCCCCTTCCTTGACCTTTTTATCATATTGAAGCTTAGTCATATCTCCAGCATTCTGAGCCATTTTACCAAGGTCTTTTGTTGTATTCGCAATGCTATCTGAAAGTTCATCTAATAGTCCCATATAAATACCTCCGTTTGGTTTAAAATCCCCTTTAAACCTTTTGATTTTAACACAATAACTGCTTTTTTACCACTTTTTCCACAAAGTGATTTCCTTCTTCCACATTTATATTAGACTTTATTTGTAAATATAGGTTATACCCCATCTCTTAATATAATATAACCTAGGTATACTGCGTATAATAGAAGCATTACAATACCATTAGCTTTATTCAAATTCTTTTTCTTTAGGCACATTAAACCAACAATAACTGAAAAAACTACTAAAATCAAAGTATCAATAGCATTTACTGTAAGGAATGTCATTGGTGAAATTGCACCTGCTACACCAAGTATCAATAAAACATTGAAAATATTTGAGCCTACAACATTTCCTATAGCCATATCAAGCTCATTCTTCTTAGCTGCAACAATTGATGTTACAAGCTCTGGAAGTGATGTTCCAAGTGCTACAATTGTTAGACCTACTAAAGTCTCTGACATACCAAATTTAAGTGCGAGAGTAGTACATGAATCTACAACCCAATCACCGCCATACTTAATTGCAACAGCACCACCTATAATATAAATAATGCATAACCATGTAGGAATATCTACTATTTCATTGTCTTCTTCAGCAATGGCTGCTGCAGTTGTTCTGGATTTCTTTGCAGCTCTAAGCATAGATGCCAAAAATAATATAAATAAAACAAGGAGTATTGCTCCATCAATATGTCCTACTGAATTTCCAAAAAGGCCCATTACCATAAGAGCAACTGTACATATAATTGAAAATGGTAAATCCTTTTTAATTGTATCGTCGCTTACTTCAAGAACAGAGAAGAGTGCGCAACTTCCGAGTACAACCATAAGATTAAAAATGTTTGAACCAACAACATTTCCAATAGCAAGCTGATTACTTCCTGCAATTGATGCTGTTACTGATACAGAAAGCTCTGGGAGTGATGTACCCATGGCAACAATTGTCATTCCAATAACAAGAGCTGGTACGTGAAGCTTTTTAGCTACTGCAGATGCACCTTCTACGAAGAAATCTGCACCTTTAATAAGAAATACAAAACCAATAACTAATAAAATTAGTGCTCCAGGCACTGTTTGAAAAAATGTGGTCATATTTTCCTCCTAAAATAATAATTTTATTCCCATTGTATGCTCTAAAAGAATCTTTATTCCTAAAAATATAAGGATTATTCCGCCTACAAGCTGGGCTTTTGCCTTATATTTATCACCAAATATATTTCCAACATAAACACCACCTGCTGATATAACAAATGTAGTAACACCTATTATAGATATTGCTTCAATGATGTTAAAGTTTTCATAGAAAGAAAATGTTACTCCACAAGCTAATGCATCAATACTTGTAGCTATTGCTAGAAGAGTAAGTTCCTTAAAATCAATTGGTGGATCAATTATCTCCACCTTGTCCTCTTGATTCCATTCCTTTATGGCTTCTATAGCCATATTGCCACCAATTAGTGCAAGAAGTACAAAAGCTATCCAATGATCAAATGCTGCAATCTTTTTTGCAAAGGTGCTTCCAACAAGCCATCCTACAAGTGGCATCAAAGCCTGAAAGCCGCCAAAGAATAGAGCAATCAATATCATTTGCTTTTTATTTACCTTCTTCATGGCAAGACCCTTGCAAATTGCCACTGCAAATGCATCCATTGAAAGACCTACTCCCAATAAAAAAATATCTAATACACTCATATAAACTCCTTTTACCTGCAGAAGAGAGCAGTAGTAATGCATATAAAAAGACTCACGTGTAATCATGAATAACATAACTACACGTGAGTCTCACTATTTAATGTTTGCCAGGGATAACCCGAGTCTGTTGACAAACAACACAATCAATTATTGCGCTAGCTACTCCCTCACGAGATGTATACAATATACTAAAATTTAAAGGTTCTTGTCAACTGTCATTGTCTTTTTATAGATGAACTCAACTATATAATAACTGACTATTCCACCACATATTCCTATTAATGAACCTACTAACACATCTGTTGGCCAGTGAACAAACACATATAAACGGCTGATTGCAATGGCAGCAGCAAGTAGAAGAGCTGGTATTCCAAGTTTTTTATTTCTGATAAATATTGCTGTTGCTACTGCAAAGCTTGCATTTGAATGACCTGATGGAAATGAAAAATCATGTGGTATCTTAACAAGCATCTGTACTTCAGGCTCTAGCCAGCATGGCCTACATCTCATTACCCATGGCTTTAATATTACATTGCAAACTATCACAGTGAGAATCAGTGATATCGCTGCATGTACTCCTATTTTTCTGTTATATGGAAGTATTAAAAGTAGGAGAGTAACTACAATCCAAAACCATCCTGCATTACCTAGAGAAGTTATTTTAGGCACTAACCAATCTAAAACATCATTATGTATACTTTGAAACCAGTGTAGTAAATCTAGTTCCCAATCAAAATAGAATACCCTAGACTGTTCAATTATAGCTTCCATATATTCCTCCTGAAAAAAATAGTGTCAAGGCTTTTAACCTTGGCACTATTTTATATTTTTATTGTGAAAATACTATTAAGCTTCAATCTTACAGAATGATTTCTTACCCTTCTTAAGAAGGAATTCCTCTGCAAATGCTGACTTTTCATAAGATGTAAATGGATCTGATACCTTATCTCCATTTACTGAAATGCCACCCTGCTGTACAGCACGACGTGCCTCCGCACGGCTAGCAGTAAGGCCAGCAGATACAAGAATCTGAAGAATATCTACCTTACCATCACGGAAATCTTCATCTGAAAGCTTATGGCATGGGATATTCTCTGAATTAGCACCGCCAGCAAATAATGCCTTAGAAGCCTCGCGAGCCTTGTCAGCTTCCTCTGTACCATGAACCATCTGAGTAAGCTCATAAGCTAAGATATCCTTAGCTTCGTTAAGCTGTGCACCTTCCCAGCTATCCATCTTTTCGATTTCTTCGATTGGAAGGAATGTAAGCATACGGATACATTTAAGAACATCTGCATCGCCAACATTTCTCCAGTACTGGTAGAACTCAAATGGAGATGTCTTGTTAGCATCAAGCCATACTGCATTACCAGCAGTCTTACCCATCTTCTTACCCTGTGAATCTGTAAGAAGAGTAATAGTCATTGCATGGGCATCCTTACCTAACTTACGTCTGATAAGCTCTGTACCACCAAGCATATTAGACCACTGATCGTCACCACCGAACTCAAGGTTACAATTGTATTTCTGGAACATGTAGTAGAAGTCATAAGACTGCATAATCATGTAGTTAAATTCAAGGAATGATAGGCCCTTTTCCATACGCTGCTTGTAACACTCTGCACGAAGCATGTTGTTAACAGAGAAGCATGCACCTACTTCTCTAAGAAGGTCAACATAGTTAAGATCAAGTAACCAATCTGCATTATTTACCATAAGTGCCTTATCATCTGAGAAATCAATAAATCTTTCCATCTGACGCTTAAAGCACTCAGCATTATGATTGATATCCTCTCTAGTAAGCATCTTTCTCATGTCTGTACGACCAGAAGGATCACCAATCATTGTAGTACCACCACCAATAAGGGCGATTGGTTTATTGCCAGCCATCTGTAATCTCTTCATCAATGTGAGAGCCATGAAATGTCCAGCTGTAAGGCTATCTGCAGTACAATCAAAGCCGATATAGAAAGTAGCCTTGCCCTCATTTATTAATTTTTTGATTTCTTCTTCGTTCGTTACCTGGGCTATCAGGCCACGAGCTACTAACTCGTCGTAAATTGTCATTGCAAAATTCTCCTTTCTCACATTTTTGAATAGTTAGTATTATACAAAAAATCCCTCGCCCCCATTTCCTAGGGTCGAGGGATTAATTTAGAGGTGCCAACCAGATTTGAACTGGTGATAGAGGTGTTGCAGACCTTTGCCTTACCACTTGGCTATGGCACCATATGGATGCGAGCAGATTGAACTTATTCAATCTCGCAGCGTTCTAGTAAGCGAAGCTTACATTTTTCATTAGCGTCTTTTTAAAAGACACGGAGAAGGAGGGATTTGAACCCTCGCGCCGGTTGCCCGACCTACACCCTTAGCAGGGGCGCCTCTTCGGCCTCTTGAGTACTTCTCCAAGTTGTAGGTATTTCTTTTTCTCTTCGACGCAAGTGTTATTCTACTAGAGTCTAAGCCTAAAGTCAACAAAAAAATGGGGAAATCTTTAAGATTTCCCCAAAAAGTTTTTTAATTATTGATTATGCCTTAATTTTCAGGTGTTTCCTCGCCTTCTTCAGCTAAAATATTGTCACTTTTTCTTACCTTGGCGATACTAATTAACTTGGTATTTTCCTTAAGATCAATAAGTTTAACACCAGAAGTAATTCGGCTAAGTAGGGCAGTACCAGCTACTTCAATTCTAATGATTGTACCAGCTGTATTAATAAGCATTACCTCATCATCCTTTTCTACAGCCTTTGCACCTATAAGATTTCCAGTTTTTTCTGTAATCTTATAACATTTAACACCCTTACCACCACGATGGATAGTGTTGAATTCCGACATTAATGTACACTTACCTAAACCATTTTCAGAAACAGTCATTAAAGACTCTCCCTGAGAAATCATCTGCATACCAATAATCATATCGTCAGCAGCAAGATTCATACCAATAACACCCATGGTTGCACGACCTGTAGGTCTAACCTCAGTTTCACTGAAACGAATAGCCTGACCGTATTTTGTTACCATGATTACATCTTCCTTGCCATCTGTAAGCTTAACTTCAATAAGCTTATCATCATCACGAAGAGTAATAGCAGTAAGACCATTCTTTCTGATGTTGTCATATTCTGTAATCTTTGTTTTCTTAACAAAACCATCAGCAGTAGCCATGAACAAATATTTATCCTCATGATAATCCTCGATAGGTATCATGGCGGTAACCTTTTCATCTGGCTGAAGCTGTAATATGTTTACAATAGCTATACCTCGGCTTGTTCGGCTAGATTCTGGAATCTCATATGCCTTAATCCTGTAAACTCTTCCCTTATTAGTGAAGAATAGGAGATAGTCATGGGATGACATCATGAGCATTTCTACAACATAATCCTCATCGATTGTATCCATTCCCTTGATTCCCTTGCCACCACGGTGCTGAGCCTTAAAGTTATCCTCATTCATACGCTTGATATAACCAAGCTTTGTAAATGTAACTACAGTATTGGTTACAGGAATCATATCCTCCATACTAATATCGTACTCATCATAACCGATAGATGTACGTCTATCATCGCCGTATTTATCAGCGATTTCTGTAATTTCTGTCTTAATAACAGAAAGAAGAACATTTTCGTCTGAAAGAATAGCCTTCAATTTACCAATAAGCACCTGTAATTCATTATATTCCTGCTGAATCTTATCACGCTCTAAGCCTGTAAGAGCACGAAGACGCATATCTACAATAGCCTGAGCTTGGGCATCTGAAAGTCCAAAACGCTCCATTAATGTAGCCTTGGCAGTATTTACATCTGCAGAACTTCTGATAATCTGAATAACCTCATCAATATTATCAAGCGCAATAAGTAAACCTTCTAAGATGTGAGCTCTTTCCTCAGCCTTGTTAAGCTCGTACTTAGTACGACGAGTAACAACATCCTTTTGATGATTAAGGTAATGTGTAAGCATTTCCTTAAGGTTAAGAATTTTTGGCTGATTATCAACAAGAGCAAGCATGATTACACCAAATGTATCCTGAAGCTGAGTATGCTTATAAAGCTGATTAAGGATGATATTAGGATTTACATCACGTCTTAACTCAATACAAATACGCATACCTTCTCTTGATGATTCATCACGAAGGTCAGTAATTCCATCAATCTTTTTGTCCTTGTGAAGCTCTGCAATTTTCTCAATTAAGCGAGCCTTGTTAACATTATAAGGAATCTCTGTTACAACGATTCTATTCTTACCGTTGTCCATCGGCTCAATTTCAGATACTGCGCGGACTCTAATCTTAGCTTTACCGGTACGATAAGCTTCTTCAATTCCTGCCTTACCAAGAATTACACCACCAGTAGGGAAATCTGGGCCTTTAACGATTTCTAGGATTTCATCAATATCTGTATCCCTGTTTTCCTCAATCTGGTTATCTATAATTTTATTAACGGCACCAATTATTTCACGGAGATTGTGAGGTGGAATATTGGTTGCCATACCTACTGCAATACCTGTTGTACCATTAACAAGAAGGTTAGGATAGCGGGCTGGAAGAACAGTAGGCTCTTTCTCAGTCTCATCAAAGTTAGGCATGAAATCAACGCCATCCATATCGATATCCTTACCAAGAGTGAATTTATCATCCTTGTAATTAATACCGAACATTGTCATTGAAATCTTAGAAAGACGTGCCTCAGTGTATCGCATGGCAGCAGCGCCATCACCATCCACTGAACCAAAGTTACCATGTCCATCTACAAGTGGATAACGTGTGTTCCATTCCTGAGCCATGTTGACAAGTGCTCCATAAATAGAACTATCACCATGAGGGTGATATTTACCCATTGTATCACCAACAATACGAGCACACTTTCTATGTGGCTTATCTGGTCCATTATTAAGCTCAATCATAGAGAAGAGAACTCTACGCTGAACTGGTTTAAGACCATCTCTTACATCTGGAAGAGCACGTGAGGCAATTACACTCATGGCATAATCGATATAAGAGTTTTCCATTGTTTCTTTTAGGTCAACATTATGAATATTATCAAAAATTTTGTCGTCCATATTTTTCCTTTTTTGCTCCTATCGGGCGTAGCCCGAAATTTTTTAGATTATATATCTAGGTTCTGTACATACTTAGCGTTAGCCTCGATAAATTCTCGTCTAGGCTCAACATTATCACCCATAAGAGTTGAAAATGTAACGTTAATTTCTGAAACATCTTCATCATCAATAACTACGCGCTTAAGAATTCTCTTTTCTGGATCCATGGTTGTTTCCCAAAGCTGTTCCGCATCCATCTCTCCAAGTCCTTTGTATCGCTGAATCTTATTATTTCCGTCACGACCTACTTCTGTAAGAATCTGATTTAATTCTTCATCAGAATATGCATACCAGACTTTCTTGTTCTTCTCTAGCTTATAAAGTGGAGGAGTAGCAAGATATACATAGCCTTGCTTAATAAGCTCTGGCATAAATCTGTATAAGAATGTAAGCATAAGTGTTGCAATATGTGCACCATCTACATCGGCATCAGTCATGATAATAATCTTGTGATAACGAAGCTTTGAAATATCAAAGTTTTCATGAATACCTGTACCGAATGCAGTAATCATTGCCTGTATTTCTGCATTACCATAGATTCTATCTTCTCTAGCCTTTTCAACATTAAGAATCTTACCACGTAAAGGTAAGATAGCCTGTGTTGCACGGCTTCTTGCAGTTTTAGCAGAACCACCAGCGGAATCTCCCTCAACGATGAAGATTTCACAATTCTTAGGGTCTTTATCTGAACAATCTGCAAGCTTTCCTGGAAGTGACATTCCCTCAAGTGGTGTTTTTCTACGGCTTAAATCTCTAGCTTTTCTAGCAGCTTCTCTAGCTCTCTGTGCCTGAAGAGATTTCTCACAAATAAGCTTTGCTGTAGCAGGATTTTGCTCTAAGAACCATGTAAGCTGTTCTGTAACAATTGAATCAACAGCACCTCTTGCCTCTGAATTACCAAGCTTTTGCTTAGTCTGACCTTCAAACTGAGGCTCCTCAATCTTGATAGAAATGATTGCTGCTAAGCCTTCTCTGATATCATCACCCTCAAGCTGTGGGTCATTATCCTTTAAAATCTTGTTATCTCTGGCATATTTATTAAATACCTTAGTAAGGGCACCTCTAAATCCCGTAAGATGAGTACCACCTTCTGGAGTAACAATATTATTTACATAGCTGTAAGCCTGATCCTGATATCCATCGTTATGCTGCATTGCAACTTCAACATAGATATTATCTCTAGTACCTTCACAGTAAATAACATCTTCGTAAAGTGGCTTATTACCACGGTTGATATACTGAACAAATTCTTTTATACCACCTTCGTAGTGGAAGCTTTCTTCTTTAATTTCTTCGCTTCTGGTATCAGTGAGAGTGATGCGAAGACCTTTTGTAAGGAATGCTGTCTCACGTAGACGTACCTTCAATGTTTTATAATCAAAAACTGTAGTTTCAAAAATTGTATCATCTGGAAGGAATGTAACCTTTGTACCTGTTTCTTCCGGGTTACATGTACCAATCTCTTTAAGAGGGTACATAGTCTTACCACGCTCATATCTTTGCTTAAAGATTTTGCCTTCACGCTTAATTTCTACCTCTACCCAGTTAGATAAAGCATTAACAACAGAAGCACCAACGCCGTGAAGACCACCAGATACTTTGTATCCTCCACCACCAAACTTTCCACCGGCATGTAGAACAGTAAATACTACTTCTACTGCAGGTATACCAGCCTTGTGGTTGATTCCAGTTGGAATTCCACGACCATCATCTATAACAGTTATTGAATTATCTGGATTGATTGTTACCTGAATATGAGTACAAAATCCAGCTAAAGCTTCATCAACAGCATTATCAACTATCTCATATACCAAATGATGAAGACCTCTCTCAGAGGTAGAACCAATATACATACCAGGACGTTTTCTAACAGCTTCAAGTCCTTCGAGAATCTGTATTTGGTCTGCACCGTATTCTTGATTAATTTCGCCCGCCATTTAGTTCCTCCGTTATTAATTCTATAGAACCATCAGTTACTTTATAAACTGTGTTAAGCTTGAATCGATTTTTGACAAATTCATCAAGACCTGTACAAGTAATTATGGTTTGTGTATCAAGTAAATTATCTAATAAATCACTTTGTCGATTTTTATCAAGCTCTGATAAAACATCATCTAAAAGCAATATTGGTTTGTCATTTATTGTATTTTCAACAAGTTTTATTTCTGAAAGCTTAAGTGAGAGAGCACAGGTTCTTTGCTGTCCCTGACTTCCGAACTTTCTAATATCAATTCCATCAACAGTAATTTTAATATCATCACGATGTGGTCCAACAGAAGTTTGACAAAATCGCATGTCCTTTTCTTTGTTTTTTACAAGCTCATCCAAAAAGAAAATATCTTCAATATTTGGATCATAGCTAACATCAATTTGCTCTTTTTGTGCTGTAATTTTAGAATGAATATCTTTTACAATGATGTTTATGTCGTTTATAAACTGCTGACGTCTATTAATTATTTTTTTACCATAGCTTATTAATTGTTCATCCCAAACAGCTAATGTATCCTTAAGCTCTGGCTTATATATCATCTCTTTTAAAAGAGCATTTCGCTGATTTAATGCTTTATTATAATTTGTCAAATCTGAAAGATATATCTTATCAATTTGACATAGCTCGGCATCCATGAATTTTCTTCTTTCAGCCGGACCATTTTTAATAATATTCAAATCCTCAGGTGAAAAGAAAATTATATTTATAAGTCCAAATAAATCAGCGGCTTTTTTTATAGGGACTCTATTTATAGCAATTCCCTTTGATTTATTCTTCTTAAGATGAATGTCTATCTGATAATCTCTGTTATTTTTTACAACAACTGTCTTTATGTGACTTTCATCTTTTCCAAACTTTATAATTTCTTTGTCTCTGCTGCCTTTATGAGATTTTGTTGTTCCAGACATATAGGCAGATTCAAGAATATTAGTTTTTCCCTGGGCATTGTCCCCGAAAAGAATAGTAGTATGTTCATCAAAATTAATTGAAAGTGAATCATAGTTTCTAAAATTTTCAAGCTCAATGGATTTAATTATCATTAGTAACTGTTACACTTTCTCCATTAAATTCAACAATATCACCTGGATAGATTTTCTTACCACGGCGCGTTTCAACCTCGCCATTATATTTTACTAAACCTTCTTCAATGACTTCCTTTGCCATTGCTCCAGATTCAACTAGATTAGCAAGCTTAAGTAGTTGACCAAGTTTAATAAATTCATCACGTATAACTATCTTTTCCATTAGTTTGCTCCTGGATTATTGAAATTTACAGGAAGGACAATATAGATAAATGAACCAGCATCATCTTTAATAAAGCATGGGCTTTTTGCATTAAGCATAAATAGATTGATTTCTTCATCATCAATAACCTTAAGTGCATCAAGTACAAACTTAGGGTTAAAGCCTATCATAATATCCTTACCTTCTTTTACAATATCAATATCTTCGTTCATTGTTCCAATAAATGATGATATTGAAAGAGACATTGTATTATCTACAGCATTTACAATAATTGGCTTTTTGTCACCTTCATTAACAAGAATAGTAGCTCTATCAATACAATCAAAGAATTCTCTTTTATTAATCTTTACCTTTGTTTCATAATCAGCAGAAAGCATCTGCTCAATCTTAAAGAATTCTCCTTCGATTATACGAGATACTACTGTTGTTTGATCAAATTCGAAAATGATATGATTATCAGTAACAAAGATATTTACCTCATCATCAATACCACCATCTATAATTTTGATAATTTCATTAAGAGTTTTCTTTGGAACTACAACCTTAACATCATTTGCTGGATTCTTTAATTCAATATTTCTGATAGAAACTCTATGTCCATCAAGAGCTACAACTTTAAGCTTATTATCTTTTATTTCAATAAGCTCACCTGTCATTAATTTATTATTTTCATTATCAGCAACAGAGAAAATAGTCTGTCTGATAATATCTCTTAATGTTAACTGAGAAATAACAATAGGCTGATTTCTTTGGATTACTGGAATATAAGAGAAGTCTTCTCCAGATTTTCCTATAATATCAAATTTAGCTTTCTCACATGTGATAGATGTTTTAAAAGAAGTATCAGTTTCTATAGTAACTTCATTTTCAGGAAGCTTTCTTACAATCTCTGAAAATTTCTTTGCATCAAGTGCGATTATTCCTCTTTCATGGATGGTTCCGCTAACAATAGTTTCAATTCCTATTTCCATATCATTAGCAGTAAGTTTTATTTCTCCAGAAGAAGCATCAATAAGAATACATTCAAGTATTGCCATTGTAGTTCTAGTTGGTACTGCTTTTGATACAATATTTACTCCTTTAACAAGGTCAGCTTTTTGACATGATATTTTCATTATGGTGTGCTCCCTTTCTTAAACATAAAAAAATATAATTTATATTCTAAGTATTATTATTATAGATTGTTGATTTGTATATAACTGTGAAACTCCAGTATCTACACGTAAAACATGAATTAATAATTCGTGGAAATATGTGAAATTTATATTGATAATGTATGGATAATTTGTGAATAAAAAATGTTAAATTTTTAAAATAAAATTTTATCTACATTTGATTCACAATTTAATCACAAGTTATCTTCATATTTATCAACATTTTTTCCACATTAATTAGGATTAATCTTTTTCTTAATGGTTTCTACAAGATTCTTTGTGTTTTCATCTTTAATAATTTCATCTTCGATTTTGTTAGCACCATGGATGATAGTAGAATGGTCTCTACCACCTAATAATAGGCCGATTGCTTGTAAAGATGAATCTGTCATTGTATTACATAAGTACATGGCTATTTGTCTTGGTCTAACTACTGAGCTTGATCTATTTTTAGATGCCATTTGATCTACTGTTATATTAAAGTGTTCAGCTACTACTTCTATAATAAGCTGAGGTGTTATTTCTCTTGATATGTTAGGAGAGATAAAGTTTTGTAATTCTCTTTCAGCTATATCCATTGTGATATCTATCTTTTCAAGCCTTGAGAAAGCAATAAGCTTATTAAGAGCTCCTTCAATTTCTCTAATGTTTGACTGGATATTTTCAGCTATATATTTTCTAATAGATTCATCCAGGTTGAAGTTTTTCTCTTCAATTTTTTTATTAAGGATGGCCATTCTAGTTTCATAATCTGGATATCCGATATCAGCCATAAGACCCATATCGAATCTTGATTTAAAACGGTCATCAAGAGTTTCCATATCTTTTGGTGGCTTATCAGAAGATATAACTATTTGTTTACCCATTGCATGAAGTGCATTAAATGTATGGAAAAACTCTTCCTGAGTTGCTTCCTTACCTATTATAAATTGAATATCATCAACCATTAGAACATCAACTGTTCTATATTTATCTCTAAATCGCTGCATTGCAGTAGCGTTGTTGTTTGTTCTCATATTTTCAATAACTTCGTTAGTGAATTCTTCTGAAGTTACATATAATATATAAGTATTTGGATTTTGATTTTCAATATAATTACCAATTGCCTGCATTAAGTGAGTTTTACCAAGTCCAGGTCCGCCATATATATAGAGGGGATTGTAAAACTCGCCAGGTGATTCAGCAACTGCAAGTGCTGCAGTTTGAGCAAATCTGTTATTACGACCAACGACAAAATTATCAAAAGTAAATTTTGGATTAATAGTAGAATTACCTATTCTTTTTTCTTCAAATGAATTTGTTTCTTCTATTTTAATAAGATCTATATTTTTTTCTTTTTTTATTTGATTAGCGTTTTCTTGGGTAATAAAAATTATTTCATCAAACTGTGTTCCAGTTATTTCTGCAATTGTTACTTTAATTGGTGTTGCATATTTTCTAGTGATATAACCTATAGTCATTTGATTTTGATCACCATTATAGGTTATGTATAATTTATTATCTTCTATTTGAAATAATTCGAGAGGTTTTAACCAAGAATTATAAGATACATCTGAGATGCTATACTCAGTTTTAAGATAATCTAGGACTTCGTCCCATTTTTTAACAATTTCTTCCATACAATTTCCCTTTTATCCACATTTTAAACTATTTTATATTCTAACCTAAATACGGCTTTAAATCAATATTTAGTACAAAAACGTGGTGGGGATTGTCAAAGAGGTAAAATGGCTTATTTTGTAAATTTGGGCCTTTAA
Source organism: Pseudobutyrivibrio sp. (assembly GCF_017471675.1). Taxonomy (GTDB): domain Bacteria; phylum Bacillota; class Clostridia; order Lachnospirales; family Lachnospiraceae; genus Pseudobutyrivibrio. Next base: position 27,764 of record NZ_JAFUSK010000092.1, on the reverse strand, counting down.
AATTGAGATTATAGTTATCCACATTTAAATAAATATATTTATCCACATTTTCTTCCTTTATTTTACATTATTTTATATAATCTTTGTGGATAAAATTGATTTATTTCTAACTTATCCACAGAGTTTTCCACGCATTGTAGATAAAATATATTTTTTTTTAAACATTTTTCTACAAGATTTAGTATTATTATTTTCACTTTGTAATTAGATATTGTGTTTTTGAGTTATCCACAGCTATAATCTTCATTTTATTATTTCATTTTTTATTGACTTTATGCGCTTTTCCCTTTATAATTTCAACTGATGTTTTCTCATAAAGAGGAGGTGGATATATTATGAAGATGACATATCAACCAAAAAAGAGACAGAGATCCAAAGTACATGGATTTAGATCAAGAATGAGCACAGCAGGTGGACGTAAGGTTCTTGCTGCTAGACGTGCAAAAGGAAGAAAAAAATTATCAGCTTAGGCCACAGACCATGTGGTCTTTCTTCTTATTTAAAGGAAAATATTGTTATGGAATTTAGTGAATCTCTAAAAAAGAATAAAGACTTCACGCTCGTGTACAGAAGAGGTGTGTCAAAAGCTAATAGACAGCTTGTAATGTATATCTACCATAATAATACAGATCGAAATCGTATTGGAATTTCTGTTAGTAAAAAGGTTGGAAATTCAGTAGTTAGGCATCATTTGACGAGACTGATAAGAGAAAGTTATAGACTAAATGAAGAGGTGTTCAATAGTGGTTTGGACATTGTAGTCGTTGTAAGAGAAGCTGCTGCTTCCGCAACATTTGCTGAGATACAAAAATCTTTGCTTCATCTTGCAAATCTTCACAAGGTAACTCGTAAATAATTGGAATCATCCTTTCTATTATGTTGAAGAAGTTGTTTATATTTTTAATCAAATTTTATAGAAAATACTTATCTCCAATGAAAACTACTAAATGTCCTTATTGTCCTACATGTTCAGCTTATGGATTAGAAGCTGTAGAAAAATATGGGGCTATTAAAGGGGGTAGTTTGGCTCTTTGGAGAATTATTAGATGTAATCCTTTTTCTCATGGTGGATATGATCCGGTTCCTTAATCAACTGGAGGTTTTACATTGAGCGATTTATTACTTACCGCTTATGGTGGATCAATCCTTGGACCTATTGCAGTTTTCTTAGGTTGGATTATGGATAAGATCTATGTTTTACTTGCTGCTATTGGCATTGAAAACATTGCTCTTACAATTTTTATTTTTACTTTTGTTATTTATCTTTGTATGTTTCCTCTTACATATAAGCAGCAAAAGTTTGCTGTTTTAACACGTAAGATGCAGCCTGAAATGAAAGCAATTCAGGATAAGTATAAAGGTGCACGTGACCAGGATAGCATGCAAAAACAGCAAATGGAAACTCAGGCACTTTATGATAAATACGGTATTTCACCTACTGGTAGCTGTGTTTATATGTTAATACAAATGCCTATTCTTTTTGCGCTTTATAGAGTTTTCTATAATGTACCTGCTTATATCACTTCTGTAAAAAATGTTTTTGCAGAGCTTGTTAAAGGTATTATGGCAACAGATGGTTTTGCTGATACAATGACATCTATTGCTGATTCTTCAAATCTTAAGAATATTGTTTATGATTTTACAGCTTCTGATAAAACTGTAGTATCTAATTATTTAATAGATGTTTTATACAAGCTTCCATCTTCAGGTTGGGAAGCTGTTAGTAATGCATTTCCTAATTTAACATCTTCAATTGATACTGTTGTTGCTAAGCTTGAAAAGATTAATTATTTATTTGTTCTTAATATTTCTGATACTCCACTTAATCTTATTAAGGCAGGATGGTCAGCTGATACTAAAGATTTTGCTATTATTATTTGCGCTTTACTTATTCCAGTAGTTTCTTATTTAACTCAGATGTTAAATATAAAGCTTACACCTCAATCTACAGAGGGTCAGTCAGAGCAGATGGCAGCTCAGATGAAGACAATGAATCTTATGATGCCACTTATGTCATTATTTATTTGCTTTACTGTTCCTGTAGGTCTTGGTCTTTACTGGATTGCTGGTGCTTTGGTACGTGTTGTTCAACAGTATTTCCTTAATAAGCATTTTGAGAAGATTGATCTTGAAAGCATTATTGAGAAGAATAAAGATAAAGCTGCAGCAAAGGCTGAAAAGCGTGGTATTCGTCAGGCTCAGATTTACGAAGCAGCTAAGATGTCTACACGTACATCATCTATGGCAGCAAAAGCAAACCTTGTAAAAGATAATGCAGAAGCTCTTAAAGCGGCTGATGAGTTTAGATCAAAAGCAAGTTCTAATTCTCTTGCAGCAAAAGCAAATCTTGTAAAAGAATTTAATGAAAAGAATAATAAATAAGGGGGCAAATATTATGGAATTTAAAGAGTTCACTGGTAAGACAGTTGCTGATGCACTTACTAATGCTACTGTTTCTTTAGGAGTTACTTCTGATCAGATTAAATATGAAGTAGTAGAAGAGGGAAGCTCTGGTTTTCTTGGTATTGGATCTAAAGATGCTATTATCAAAGTAGTTATTTCTGCTGACGAAGATCCTAAGCAGGTCGCAGAAGTATTTCTTAAAGATGTTTTTGAAGCCATGCAGCTTGAGGTTAATATTTCTATGGATTACAAGGAAGAGGATAAGACATTATCTATTGACTTAGCTGGTCCAGAGATGGGTGTATTAATTGGAAAGCGTGGACAGACACTTGATTCTTTACAGTATCTTACAAATCTTGCTGTTAATCGTTCATCAGAAAATTATACTAGAGTAAAGATTGATACTGAGGATTACAGACGTCGTAGAAAAGAGACTCTTGAAAATCTTGCAAAGAATATGGCTAGCAAGGTTAAGAGAACAAAGAAGGCAGTTACTCTTGAGGCTATGAATCCTTATGAGAGACGTATTATTCATTCTGCACTTCAGAATGATAATAGTGTAACTACTCATTCAGAGGGTGAAGAGCCATATCGCTACGTTGTTATTACTCTTAAGAAATAATTAATTTCAAGGGTTAGTCTTTTTATTTAGGCTAACCCTTTGACTTTGTTAATCAATAAGTTTAAGAATGTTCTTCAATTTATTAATTAACAAAATGGAGGATGGTATGTATCAAAGTGATACAATTTGTGCTATTGCTACATCACTAAATAGTTCTGGCATAGGTATTATTCGTGTCAGTGGTGAAGAATCAATTAATATAGTTGATTCTATTTTTCGTGGAAAAAATAAATTAGCTGATTGTGATACACACACAATTCAGTACGGACATATTGTCTCTAATTCAGAAGTAGTAGATGAAGTTCTTGTTATGATAATGAGAGGACCTCGTAGTTATACTACAGAAGATACTATAGAAATTGATTGTCATGGTGGAGTTCTTATATTAAAAAAGGTTTTAAAGCTTTTATTAGATGCAGGTGCGAGAATAGCGGAACCTGGTGAATTTACAAAAAGAGCTTTTTTAAATGGAAGAATAGATTTGTCTGAGGCAGAATCTATTATGGATTTGATTTCTTCTAATTCAGAACTTGCCATGAAAAATTCCATTAAGCAGTTATCAGGTTCTTTAAATAAAATTATTGTTGATTTACGTGATAAGATTTTATACGAAACAGCATTTATAGAATCAGCACTTGATGATCCTGAGCATTATGATTTAAGTAATTATCCTGATGAGTTAAAAATAAAAGTTGAGGATATGATTTCTTCTGTAGATGATTTAATAAAATCATTTGATTCTGGTCATATTTTAAAAGAGGGAATTAATACACTTATTTTAGGAAAGCCAAATGCTGGAAAATCATCACTTCTTAATACTCTTTCAAGAAGAGAGAGAGCAATTGTTACAGTTATTCCTGGAACTACAAGAGATACATTAGAAGAACAGATTACTATAAATGGAATTTCTCTTAATATAATTGATACTGCTGGTATTAGGCAGACTGATGATATAGTTGAAAAAATTGGTGTTGATAAAGCTATAGATTCTATAGAAGATGCTGATTTGATTTTGTTTGTTTTAGATTCATCCAGACCACTTGATACTGATGATGAATTTATTATTGATAAGATTAAGGATAAAAAGGTAATCATTTTATTAAATAAATCTGACCTCGATACAGTGATTAACGAGGTGAATATATGTAAAAAATATGATAAACCTGTTATTTCTTTTTCATCTGTTAGTATGGATGGACTTAATACATTAGAATCAACTATCACTGATATGTTTTTCAGTGGAGAGGTTAAAACTGATGATACATTGTATATTACAAATTCTCGTCAAGCTTCTTGCTTATCTAATGCAAAGAATAGTTTGATGAATGTAATAGCAAGTATTGATAATATGATGCCAGAAGATTTCTTTTCAATTGATTTAATGGATGCATATAATTTTTTGGGTGAAATTACTGGTGAAACTATTGATGATGATTTAGCTAATAAGATTTTCTCAGAATTTTGTATGGGAAAATAAGATTGTTTTAAAGGAGTTATTTATGTCTGTTGTAGAAGAATCCTATGATGTTGTAGTCATTGGTGCAGGACATGCTGGATGCGAAGCTGCACTTGCGGCTGCACGAATGGGTTTAAATACTATTTGTTTTACAGTTAGTATGGATTCAGTTGCACTTATGCCTTGTAATCCTAATATTGGTGGAAGTTCTAAAGGACATTTAGTTAGAGAGTTAGATGCACTTGGTGGACAAATGGGTATCAATATTGATCATACATTTATTCAATCTAAGATGCTAAATTCATCTAAAGGTCCAGCAGTTCATTCTCTTAGAGCTCAGGCTGATAAGTCTGCATATTCTCTTAGAATGAGAAAGACAATGCAAGATACTGATAATCTTACTTTACGTCAGGCTGAAGTTACTGATTTAATTGTTAACAATGGAAAAGTTGAAGGAGTAAAAACTCTTTCTGGTGCTATCTATCATGCAAAGGCTGTAATTATTTGTACTGGTACATATCTTCGAGCTAGATGTTTGTATGGAGATGTTATTGAACATACTGGACCTAATGGTTTAAAGGCTGCTAATCATTTAACAGCATCTTTAACAGATAATAATGTAGAAATGAACCGCTTTAAAACTGGTACTCCGGCTAGAATTGATAGTCGTTCAATCGATTATTCTAAGATGGAAATTCAATTAGGAGATACTCCTGTTGTTCCTTTTTCATTTAGTACCAATCCTGATGATGTACAGATAGAGCAGGTTCCATGTTATTTAACATATACTAATGAAAAAACACATGAGATTATTAGAGCTAATCTTGATAGGTCACCTATGTATTCAGGTGTGATTGAAGGTACTGGTCCAAGATATTGTCCTAGTATTGAAGATAAAGTTGTTCGTTTTGCAGATAAGAATCGTCATCAGCTTTTCGTTGAGCCTGAAGGTCTTAATACTAACGAAATGTATATTGGTGGTATGAGTTCTTCTATGCCAGAGGATGTTCAGTATGCTATGTATCATACTGTTCCTGGTTTAGAAAATTGTAAAATTGTTCGTAATGCTTATGCCATTGAATATGATTGTATTAATGCAACTCAATTAAAGGCTTCACTTGAATTTAAAAATATAGATGGTCTTTTTGCTGCCGGTCAGTTTAACGGTAGTAGTGGTTATGAGGAGGCAGCTGCGCAAGGTTTAGTTGCTGGAATAAATGCTGCTTTAAAATTACTTGGCAAAGAGCCTATGATTCTTGATAGATCTAATTCTTATATTGGTGTTCTTATTGATGATCTTGTTACAAAGGAGACAAAAGAGCCTTATAGAATGATGACATCCAGAGCAGAGTATAGGCTTTTACTTAGGCAGGATAATGCAGATATTCGCCTCTCTAAAATCGGGTACGAGGTTGGATTATTGTCTAAAGAACGCTATGAACATGTAGTAGAAAAAGAGCGTTTAATCAATGAAGAAGTTGCACGTGTTAAAGAAATTAATATTGGTGCTAGAAAAGAGGTTCAAGAACTTTTAGAGTCATACGGAAGTATACCTCTTTCTAATGGAATTAAGTTAGTTGATTTAATTAGAAGACCTGAGCTTGATTACGATAAGCTTGCGCCAATTGATCCAGAGAGACCTTCTCTTTCTAATGAGGTTAGAGAAGAAGTAAATATCTATATTAAATATGAAGGATACTTAACTAGGCAAGAGAAGCAGGTTAAACAATTTAAAAAACTTGAAAAAAAATTAATTCCTAGTGATATTGATTATGATGATGTATCTAGTCTTCGTATAGAAGCTAGACAAAAGTTAACAAAGCTTAGACCAGCTAATATTGGTCAGGCATCAAGAATATCTGGTGTTAGTCCTGCAGATATTTCTGTTTTGTTAGTATATTTGGAAACCTATAAAAATAAATAAAATTGTTTGTTTAGTGGGTATATAAATCTACCCTTAAAACAATCGATTTTTAGGAGATTTATGAATAGAAATTATTCTTATTTAATTAAAACTTTATCTGGTTGGAAATTTGAATTAACTGAAAAACAAATAGAGAAGCTTGATAAATACTATGAGTTGTTAATCGAAAAAAATAAAGTAATGAATCTTACTGCTATTACTGATTTTGATGAAGTAATAGTAAAACATTTTGCTGATAGTTTATCTATTTGTACTGTTATGCCAAATGATATTCATACTATATGTGATTTAGGAACTGGAGCAGGATTTCCAGGTATACCTATGGCTATAGCTTATCCTAATATTCAATTTACTTTAATTGATTCCCTTAATAAGCGTATTAAGTTTTTACAGGAAGTTGTTGATTGTATTGGACTTGATAATGTTACTTTAGTTCATGCAAGGGCAGAAGAAGCTGGGCGTAATAAAATATATAGAGAACAGTTTAATTTAGTAGTTTCACGTGCAGTTGCTAATATTGCTACTTTATCTGAATACTGTTTACCTCTTGTAAAAATTGGTGGATACTTTATTAGCTTTAAGTCTGGTGATATTAATAATGAAATAGAATTATCTGGTAAAGCTATTAATAAATTAGGAGGAAAATTAGAAAAGCCTATATTATTTAGTTTACCTGATACTGATATAAGTAGGTCTTTCCTTATTATTAATAAAGAAAAAAATACTCCAAAGGTGTATCCAAGAAAAGCAGGTACTCCTAGCAAGGAACCATTAAGCTAATCTTGTTTCACATGAAACTATTATTAGTATTATTGAGGAATAATTTATGATTAATGATTTTCTAAAAAAATATCAAGAGGAACTTATATCTGATAAGATTCAACTTAAAGAAGATATGGATTTATTGGAGACTAAGATAAATGAAGAAAATAAATTTTTAGCTCTTTTGGAAGAATCCAACGAATCTTATTTTAAGGAATTTACACCTAGAGATATAAATGCAAAAAATAATGAAAAGGCAGCAGAAATAAAGCTTATCCTTGAAGATTTAAATAAAGAGATGGATATTAAAAATCAACAAATGAAATTCTATGATGGACGATTAGTTGAAATTAATGCTTTGTTAACTAATACTGCTGTGATTAATAGACCAGGTGTTGATAATACTTTAGTTAATAATGATACATTAGATAATTCTAATAATTATTTAAAAAATGCTTTATCTGATATTAATAATTACATTGTATTAGATCCATATAGAGCAAAAATTGAATTAGAAAAAATCATTTCAACACTATAATTTGACTAAATCTAGTAATGTTTCACGTGAAACATTAGTGGTTATATTCTATATTAAACACAAAATATAGTATTTGGATTTTTGAATCAACTTCTATATATTGCTATTTTAACTAAATAATGTTTCACGTGAAACATTATTACAATAATAACAGGATAACTACATATAGTTACTATGAATACAATTTCTGGATAAACAAATTAATTTTCTTGGTAGAATTGAAAAAAGTAGAATGATATAATGTAAACTATTCAGAGATAAATAAAAAAAGAGGGAGACAACTAATGAAAAGAGTTATCGCAATTGCCAACCAAAAGGGTGGTGTTGGTAAAACTACAACAAGTATTAATCTTTCAGCATGTTTAGCTGAAGCAGGTAAGAAGGTATTAGTTATTGATACTGATCCACAGGGAAATGCAACAAGTGGACTTGGATTAGATAAGGATGAATGCGAGAATACTGTTTATGATTTAGTTCTTGATCAATGTAGTATTAAGGAATGTATGTATAAGGTAGAAAATATTCCTAACCTTACTATAATTCCATCGAATGTAGATTTAGCTGGTGCTGAGATAGAGCTTCTTGGAATTAATGAAAAGGAATACATTCTTCGAAATGCAGTAGATTATGTAAAGGATGACTTTGATTATGTAATTATAGATTGTCCTCCTTCACTTAATATGTTAACAATCAATGCTATGACCACAGCTGATTCTGTATTAGTTCCAATTCAGTGTGAGTATTACGCGTTGGAAGGTATTAGCCAATTAATACATACAATCGATTTGGTTCAGCAGAGACTTAATCCAAAGCTTAAGATTGATGGTGTTGTCTTTACTATGTACGATAAGAGAACAAATCTTTCTTCAGATGTTGTTGATACAGTTAAGAATAATCTCAATGCTACAGTATATCAGACAATTATTCCAAGAAATGTAAGACTTGCAGAAGCTCCATCACATGGACTTCCTATTAATCTATATGATGAAAAGTCTGCTGGAGCAGAGAGTTATCGTAACCTTGCAAAAGAAATAATCGGGAGAAAGGATATTTAGTAATGGCAGCTAAAAAGGGAGGACTAGGTAAGGGACTTGATTCTCTTATCGTAAATAAAAATGAGGGTGTAGTACTTGCTAATCCAGAAGAGCATGGTGCACCTGTTGAAGTAGATATTGATAAGATTGAGCCTAACAAGCTTCAGCCTAGAAAGAATTTTGATGATGATAAGCTACAGGAACTTTCTGAGAATATTAAGATTCATGGAATAGTTAATCCTTTAATAGTACAGGATAGAGGTTCTTACTATGAAATTATTGGTGGAGAACGTAGATGGAGAGCTGCTAGACTTGCAGGATTTAAAAAAGTTCCAGTTATTATCAAAAAGCTTAGCGAGCAGGAGTTCGTTGAGATTTCTCTTATTGATAACATCCAGCGTGAGCAGTTAAATCCTATTGAAGAGGCTATGGCATTTGCAAGACTTATTGATGAGTTTAAGTTAAAGCAGGATGAGGTAGCAGAGAGAGTATCAAAGAGTAGAACTACTATCACAAATGCTCTTAGATTATTAAAGCTTGATAAGCGTGTACAGGATATGATTATTGATGATAAACTTACAACTGGTCATGTTCGTGCTATGCTTGCAATCACTGATCCAGATAAGCAATATGAGTTTGCCGAAAAAGCTTTTGATGAAAAGATGTCAGTACGTGATGTAGAGCGTGAGGTAAAAAAGCTTCTTAATGATAAGAATGACAAAAAAACAAAGGGTGCTGGAATTGATCCACAGCTTCAAGCTGTATACCATGATACTCAAGAAAAGCTTAAGGGCGTTCTTGGAACAAAGGTATTCATCAATGCTAAGGATAATAAATGTGGCAAGCTTGAGATAGAATACTATTCTCAGGATGAGCTTAACAGAATCGTAGATTTACTTGAATCTATAAGATAGAATATATGTTCGAATGGAGAGACAACAATGATTGAGCAGTATTTAGGAATAAGCACAGACTATATAGTAATTGGTCTTGCTGCATTAGTTTTGATAATGATGATTCTTTTAATAGTTTTCATCGTTCAGATGAGCAAACTAAAAAAGAGATATAAGATTTTTATGCAAGGAAACAATGCAAAGTCTTTGGAAGATACATTAGTATATAGATTAGAACAGGTTGATGAGTTAATTGAAGCTAATGCAAGTAACGAAAGAAATATAGATACAATCTTCAAAAATATGAAGGATTGTTTTCAGAAGATTGGACTTGTAAAGTATGATGCATTTAATGAAATGGGAGGCAAGCTTAGTTTTTCTCTTTGCTTATTAAATGAAAAGAATTCAGGTTTTATAATTAATGCTATGCATTCTAGAGAAGGATGTTATACTTATGTTAAGGAAATTATAGATGGAAATTCTATAATTCAGCTTGCTGAGGAAGAAGAGCAGGCACTAGAACAAGCTTTGGGCGGTATGTAATTAATGCATAAATATTTACCAGCAATTGGATTTAGTAAACTTAATAATGATACATTAAATGATTTACTTCAAGAGATAAAGCTGAGACCTGATTACCAGGAATCAGCAATTGATTTTGAAGGAAATCAATTTGTAGAAATTAGATATATGGTAACCGATAATGTTGGGTTAGTTCTTCGCGGAATATATAATGACGATGATGAATTTATTCTGGATTATTATTACCCAACATTCTTTGGTGAAACTGTATCTCTAGTTAATGATGTAGAAATAATCAAGCAATCTGATAAGGATAACTACCAGGTTATGGTTGATGAAATTAGATTAGGTGTTAATCTGATTTTTCAATTGCAGAATATGGGAGAGTACCTTAGACATAATATTATGGATGGTAAAAGTGCTGATAGAAGTGTCAGCCTTTCAGCCCTTTCTTTAGATGGTAAGATTATTCTTCCTTTATATGACAATGAAAAGAGTCGTATAAAAGAAAAAATGAATAATCAAAAGAGAATTGATCTTGTTGTTCAGGCCAGAGAGGGAAATGAAGAAGCTCTTGAAAATCTTACTATGGATGAGATTGACCTATATCAACGTATTAGCAGAAGAGTAGCAAGAGAAGATATTCTTAGTGTGGTTACCAGTTATTTTATGCCTTATGGTATTGAAAATGATAAGTACGAAATTCTTGGAGATATACTTGATGTAAGAAATGTAGTAAATCATCTTACAATGGAAGAATTATACTTACTTGTAATCGAAAGTAATGATGTAGTTTTTGAAGTATGTATTAATAAGAATAATCTTCTTGGTGAACCACTTGTTGGTAGACGCTTTAAAGGAACTATTTGGCTACAGGGAACAGTTAACTTTGATTAATGATTTAAAGAGTAATAAAGCATTGATTTTTCTTCTATAGTAGATTAAAATCAAATAGTTGCTTGTTTGAGTAGCTCAGCTGGATAGAGCGTCCGCCTCCTAAGCGGAAGGTCGTGGGTTCGAATCCCATCTCGAACATTATATTTTTAGAAGTCGATTTTATATCGGCTTCTTTTTTTTGTGGATTTTATAGTGTTTAATAACAATTTGTCCACAGATATTTCGCAATATTAGGTTACAATACTTTTAGTGTGAAAAGTAGTCTAAAAATTGCAAATATTGTATAATCTAATTAATAGTTATTTGACAATGATTAATGGGGTTAAAAAAGCACTTCTTTAGATTCTTAAAAAAAGGGAGAAAATCAAAAGGAGGAAAAGGCTAATGGCAGATGTAACACTTACTAAGGAACAGCAAGATACACTGGGGGAAATTGCTAATATAAGTATGGGCTCATCAGCAACGTCTCTTAGTGCTCTTTTAAATAATTTAAAAGTAGATATTACAACTCCAAAGATTGAGTTGATAAGAAAAAGTGAGTCATTGGACGATTATCATAATGTATGTGTGCTAGTACATATTAATTATGTGAAGGGGTTATCAGGTAGTAATGTATTAATATTAAAAGAAGATGATGTTAAGATAATTGCTGATTTGATGATGGGGGGACCTGGTGTAGCAAATCCAGGAGAAATTGGCGAGATTCAATTATCAGCAGTATCTGAGGCTATGAACCAGATGATGGGAAGTGCAGCTTCTTCTATGTCTCAGCTACTTGATAGAGTTGTAGATATTTCCCCACCAAAGACAGATAATATCGATGTTGAGAGTGTAAAGATTTTTGAAAGGTTATTTGAATCACCAGAAATAGATTTTGTAAAGATTACATTTAATTTAAAAATAGGCACAATAGTAGATTCGGTTATGGTACAGCTATATCCGATTACTTTTGCACTTGATATGGTATCTCTATTTGAAAAGAAGGATAATTAGGGGGCACAATGGACGAGAACGCTAAGAAAATTCAAAGAGAAATAGCCAAAGACAAAATACAAGTAATTCTTGCAAGTATTGCGCTTGCTGTGTTGATTATCATGGAATTCTATATCATGATAAACTTCAAAAGCAATTTTATGGCCATGGCTGTGGGAATACTTTTGATGATAGTTGCGCTATTTTTCCTGATTAGTGCATTAATGGATATGTCCTTAAAGCAAAAGGATATGGAGCAAGAAAAATACGAAGAAATCTATAATGCACAGAAAGCGTCTTATCTGGTAATTAAAAAGAGCTTTGATGAAATGGAGCAAAGACTTCGAGCTATCGAAGAAAACAGCTCCTTACCTGCTGAAGATATCATTAATGCTCAGAAAGCTGTAGCGAAGGTTACTATTTCTCGAAGCAAAGAAAATACAGATGCATTAATGAATTCAAATGACGAGTTGATTAATCAGCTTGTAAGTATACAAGCAAAAATAGATAGCAATAATGATCGAATTATTGAAAAGCAGCAGTCTATAATCAAAGAATCAAACTTTGATATACAGCAGAAGATATCAGAGTTGACATCACAAATATCTATCATCGAAGGTAAAATTCAAAATGGAATACCTATGATGACAGCGCAACCTATGCCTCAAATGCAGCAAGTGCAGATGGTAACACCACCAATGCCTGATGTAGTGGCGGCACCTGAACCTGAAATTAGTCTTGAACCAGAAATTAATCTGGAGCCAGACATTAGTTTAGAGCAGGATATTAATTTAGAATCAGAAATTCAACCGGAACCTGATATTGAACCTTCTACAGAAGAACAGGTAATGGAAGAAATTCCAAGTGAAGAACAAATCCTTGAAGATATTCCTGTAGAAGAAGCAGTAAATGAAGAATTAGTTTCTGAAGAGGCTGTAACAGATGATACTAATTCAGAAGAAGTAGTAGATGATTTAGGATTAGATTTAGATGCAGTAGTTGAGGAACCGGTAGTAGATGATTTAGGTTTGGATTTGGATGCACCTGTAGAAGAGAGCACTACAGAAGAGCTTACAACAGAAGAACCAGTTTTAGAGAATATTCCTGAAGAGCCTGTAGCTGAGGAACCAATACCAGAGGAATCTGCAGCAGAAGAAGTACAAGTAGAAGAATCTAATGAGATAGAAGCAGTAGATGATTTGGGATTGGATTTAGACACTGCTGTTGAAGAAACTACAGAGGAACTTCCAAGTGAAGAACTTCCAAGTGAGGAAGTGTTACCTGATGAAACACCAGTAGAAGAAAATCCACCGGAAAATCCGGTTGTAGAAGAAGCAATTGAAGAGCCTACTATAGATGAAGTAGTAGAACCAGAAGCACCTGCTTCTGATGATCCTGGTTCAAATCTGGATGCTTTATTGGAAGAGATTGGAGAAACAGTAGAAGAACCTGTTCCAGAACCAGAGCCAGAGCCTGAACCAGAACCGGAAGAGCCAAAGGATGATTCCATTATAATTCCGGATGTTGGAGTAGATTTGACAGATCCTAACAGAGTAATGAGTCCAGAAGAAATAGAAAAGCTATTTGCAAATATTTAAGACTTGTTGCAGGATATGTTATGAAGTAGATTATGGCAATCTAAAAGTAAATGACTATATGTTAACACCTGTCTTACCGAAATAGGCAGGTGTTATTTTTTCTAAAAATATAAACAAAAAAAGTTGTAAAAAATATAAAAAAAGACTTGCAAAAATTAGTTTTAGGCTATATACTTATATACGTTGCTGAGGCAATAAGAATTTAATAAGTGAGCGCGATTAGCTCAGCTGGCAGAGCACCTGACTCTTAATCAGGGTGTCCAGGGTTCGAACCCCTGATCGCGCACTTAACCGTCGATAATTAATCGGCGGTATTTTTTATATAAAAACAGCTCCGCCTTATAAAGCGGAGCATAATATTATCTACTAGCTATTAATTTAAAAATTGGATTTCCCTGACTAGAAAATTTTTCTTCATATTCTGTCATTACGTTTCCTTCATTCATTACAGGGTCATTATGTAAATCATAAGTAACAGCATCTAATTTCCATAATAGGTGATTATTAATCTCTTCAACAGAAAAATCGAATAAATCCTTGTTATCTGTCTTAAATTCAATATGACCATCTAATGCTAAAATAGAATTATATCTATTTAGGAAAGTAGAAGATGTAAGACGACGTTTTGCGTGTCTATCCTTAGGCCAAGGATCGCTAAAGTTAAGATAAATTCTATCTACCTCGTGACAAGCAAAAATATCAAGAATATCGGCAGCATCAAAACAGATAAATCTAAGATTTGGAATTTCTTCTTCCTCTACCTTTTGAATAGCACGTAAAAGTACACTTGTGTATCGTTCTATACCAATGTAATTAATATTAGGGTTCTGCTTAGCCAAAGTAGTGATAAATTGTCCCTTGCCCATGCCGATTTCAATATAGAGCGGATTGTCATTATTAAATAATTCTGATTTATATTTACCCTTAAGCTTTACTGGTTGATTAATGCAATATGGACTGTTATTAACAACCTCATCAGCACCTGGGATATTTCTTAATCTCATATATACCTCCAAAAATAAAATCAAAGACGATTATACCATAAATTTTAGCAGATTAGTATTGCAAGTATATAAAAAGGAAAGGTATACTAGATAGGCGTAAAGGAAAGAGATTATGAAAATGAAAAGAATATTAATTAAGGCTGTAGTCTTCTTATTTTTTTGTAATAGCCTGTTGGCTATAAATTTTAGCACTGTAAAGGCAGCAGATTATTGGCCAGGAAGTGTAGGAGTAACGGCAGAATCAGCAATAATAATGGAGCAGGAGACTGGAACTATTCTGTATTCTAAAAATATAGATGATGAGCATTTTCCAGCCAGTATAACAAAAATTATGACTGCTCTTTTAGTGTTGGAAAACTGTGATTTGGATGAAACAGTTGTATTTTCGGCAGATGCAGTTTATGGAACAGAGCTTGGTTCATCTAGTATAGCACGTGATGTAAACGAAGAGATGACAGTGGAGCAGACCTTATATGGAATGATGCTAGAATCTGCTAATGAGTGTGCCTATGCTTTAGGAGAGCATGTGGCTGGTGATATACCATCCTTTGTAGATATGATGAATGCTAAGGCAAAGGAATTAGGATGTACACATACTCATTTTAATAACACCAATGGTCTTCCAGATGATGAACATTACACTAGTGCCCATGATATGGCTTTAATTGCAAGAGCAGCATATTCCATTCCAAAATTTGCGGAGATTGTAGGAACTAAGAATTATACCATTCCACCTACAAATAAGCATGCCGATCCAACCCCACTTAATAACCATCATCAGATGCTTCACTACTACAAGACTAACAAATATATCTATGATTATTGCTTAGGCGGTAAGACAGGATATACTGTTGTTGCAGGTGCAACACTTGTAACTTATGCAAAGAAGGATGGAATGACACTTATTTGTGTAGTTATGAAGGATAATACAACAGACCAGTATTTAGATACAACAAATCTATTTGAGTATTGCTTTGATAACTTCAGTACATATAAGGTGGCAGATTTCGCATCTATATCAGAGGATGATACAAATGTTACAGGAATCCTTAGTGAAAACAGCGAGCTAATCCAGGTAGATAAATCAGGGTTAATAGTAATACCTAAAACAGCAAGTGTGTTAGATGTTTCTGCTGAAGTAATTCCATATAGTGACGAGTCTAACAGTTCAGTGATAGGGCAACTAAGATATACTTATGCAGGAAGAAATGTAGGGTTTGCTAATCTGTTGTTTACTAATGCAAAAACAGGAAGTTATCCATTTGATAATTTGCCGGTAGAAAAGGGTGGAAGTGGTAAACAATACATTCAGGTTAATTACCCTAAAATTGGACTTATTATATTAATAATAGCAGCGCTTGTTGCATTAATCCTATTTATAAAGAGCAAATCAAGCGATATATTATTATATAAGCATAGATATGAAAGTAGACATGCAAAGCCATCCAAAAAGGGTATGGTTATTATTAGAAATAATGGAAGAAGACGAAAAAGGCGTAAATAACGACTATAATTGTCTTAAATATTTATAAATACGACAAATCAAACAATAAACGACAGCTAAAAAATTAAATAGCTGTCGTTTTTATAATTATCAGACTCTAAATATTTTGTATTAGAAACTTAAACAAATTATCTATTTATCAAACTATTTATCATAATTTCTAATTGTTGTTTGTTGTTTGTAAACAATATTAAGCCATTAGAAGAGTTAATTATGGTGATAATCTTATCTGCAAAGGTCTCTGATTCAGATAAAAGCTGATAAAGATAATCTCTATAATTTCCATCAGCTTTTAGAAATAAGGTTTGATATTCTTCAAATGGCACTAGCTCGCATTTGCACTTGTGCATTAGAAAAGCAATTTCTTTATCCTGATTAAGCTGAGCCTCTGTTTTATTGATTATAAAATAGCCTCGTTCATCCTTTGGCATTCCAAGAGATTTTACAGCACGTTGAACCTGCTTGGTCAAACTGTCACTAGCAGGATATAGTGATTTAAAATATCCCATAAAATCAGAAGCACTTTTAAAGTGTTCATTGGTTCCCCTCTCTAAAACCTCAGTCATAAGAATCTTTCTAATAATCTTTTCGCACTCCTTGCGTGAAGGATTTTTTCTAAGCCCCATAGTTTCTTCAGACATAATTTTCCCTCCAAAGACAATAATTAATGTACTAAATATATAATAAGACAAATACAAGCTGAATAGAAGACTAAAACTGTCACAAAAAAGAATGTGTAGATTTGGTTAATTAATTGACTTCGCAGTATTACAATGGGATAATGAAGAAAATAACCTCGTAGAGCATGTAGGAGTGGAAAAAATGGAAAATTTGTTTTCAAGGGATGAAAAGAAGCAGTACCAGTTAGAACAAATTAATGATTTAGTAGAAAACAACGGGGGTCTAATCAAAACAAGTGAGATAGAGGCCTTAGGTGTTGACTATAGACGAGTGTTGAAATTTGTTGAAGAAGGATATCTTATCAGAGTAAAAAGTGGTTATTACACTACAAAGTATTTTGAATGTTCTGAGGAAGAATGGATATATAAGCTCTTCGGAGAAGATGGAATTCTTACAATCGAATCTGCTCTGTATGTGTACGGATATCTTAATGATAGGCCATATAAATGGAGTATAGCAATTAACAAAAACACATCTAAATCCAGATTCCACATAGATTATCCAATAGTGGAACCATACTATACAGAACCAGAGGTGTTAGAGCTAGGTGTTACAGAAACAGATTTTGCTGGTGGCAAAATGAAAATCTACACTAAGGAAAGATTAATCTGTGATGTATTAAAATATCAGGAAAAAATTGACAGAGACTTGTTTAAGCAAGGGGTGTGGGCATACATTATGGATGAGGATAAAGACGTTGCAAAGCTAATGGAATATGCTAAGGAGCGAAAGGTATTAAAGAAGGTTCAGACCATGGTGGGTGTGTGGCTATGATAAATAGATTAGGAATAAAGGAAAAGGCAGAAAAACTGAATATTCCATTTAAAAATCTTTTATCGGCAGCAGTATCTGAAATAATCATTGAGTTACTTGCAAATGGTAAATATTGTAATGAGCTATACCTTTGCAATTATAATGAGTTTAACCAGGATGTTTATAGGAATCTTTGTATTACAAATATTTACTATGAGTATGTAAAGAATATTGATGATAAGATGGCAATCCTTTATATGAGGGATATCTTAAAGGAAATAATGTCAAAGGCTGCACTAGAAGGCTTTGTAGTAAATGGTTCTGTAGAGGATAATCGTATTACATTAAAAATAACTGTAGATGAAATGTATATTCCTCTGCATTTGTATTTTAAAAAGCATGGAACAACACACGAACCAGAGAAAATTACTATTCAGTTGATTGCATATGAAAATAGAACTGTTGATGTTTTGACTAATCCTAAGGAAGAAGAATTATCAAAGCATCTATTTGAAATTATTGAAAAGCTGGAACTGATAAATGATATGGATCAATATATGAATGCATACGAAATCCTTATTGCTAATCCAATAAACGGAAGAAAGGTAAAGGATAGATTAGCAGAGCTTGTTAGAGAGAAAAATATCACAGTAGATGATACAAGAATTAAAATGCTATCAAGCTATAGTGATTATACCTACATGAAAAAGAAGTGGAAGGTGGAACTAAGGCAAAAGAAAAAGTCTGAGCCAGAATGGTCAGACGTAAATAAATGCATTATAAATTTCCTTGAGCCTATATGGGAGGCTATGGAAAAAAATATGGTTTTCCTGGGAGACTGGATGCCTCAGCTAAAACGATTCTTAGATTGATTAGCACACAAAATTATGTTTAAGGATAGAAAAGACAGCATAGTAATATGAGCGTCTATCGTTAACTTTATAAAATTGTTGTTCCATAGAAATTTTGGACACACTTGCTATTTCATCTGTTGAGATAATATTGGTGTAGCATCTATCCTGCAGATAGTTGCGAGTGGTATTCTTAAAAAAGATGCATTTAAAAAGAGAACCAATACAACGCTTATTGTATACACCACAAATGGAATCAAGCTGGTCACCAGCAAAATTAAAGGTGGTAATATCGTAATTGTAAGATTGTTCATATAGTAGGACTGCGGTACGTGGATCCAAAAATGGAGTATCAACGGACATGAAAAAAGCTCTATCTCCTAAAATCATGGTAAGGCATGAAAGGATAGCTCCAAAAGGTCCAGCGTTTCTAGAAATATCAGGAATCTCCTGAGCATTAAGCCCAAGATGTGCAAGGTCTCCTCTTTCATTTACAGAAAGATAGACTTTATCAAAAAAAGGGCTGAACTTATCGTAGATATATTCAACCATAGTTTTATCTTCAAATGGTAATAAAGCTTTTTTGGTTCCCATACGTGAGCTATCGCCACCGCAAAGGATAACTAATGTTTTATTCATGAAGTCCTCCGTAGGTTTGAATAAATACATTATATTGATTATTAAATAAAAATAAAAGTAAGAATTATGAGTTTAAAGAAAACATTAGAAAACTATTCAAAATCAAATATGTACCCATTTCATATGCCAGGTCACAAAAGAATGCTTGATGGTCCATATAAGATAGATATGACCGAGGTGCCTGGGGTTGATGATTTACATGACCCTGAGGATGTTATAGCAGAAGACCAGGCAAGGCTTGCTAGGCTTTATAAGTCAGACAGGGCGTATATGCTTGTAGGTGGCTCAACTGTGGGAAATCTTGCTGCAATATACGCAAGCTTAAATGAAAATGATTTTGTGCTTATCCAAAGAAACTCTCACAAGAGCGTGTATAATGGGGCGACACTTCGTCATTTAAGAGTAGGCTATCTGAATCCTGAAATTGATGAAAACGGAATTTATCAAGCTATAACCTTAGAAGAAATAAAGAGTAAGATAGAACAAAATAAAGAAAAGCCAAAGGCTATAGTAATCACTTCCCCAACATACGAGGGATATTACTGTGATGTTTGTTCTATTACTGAATATTGCCATAGCAATAATCTCTTATTGATTGTGGATGAAGCCCATGGGGCGCACCTTGGATTTCATAAGCGCTTTCCAAATCAGGCTTCCTATGTGGCTGATATTACAATAACCAGCCTCCACAAAACATTGCCATGCCTTACCGGATGTGCAGCATTGTTAGTAAAAGGGGATAGGATAGATAGCAATAGATTGAGGGAAGCTCTTGATATATTTGAAACAAGCTCGCCTAGTTATGTAATGATGAATTCCATTAGTAATTGCATTGATTTGTTAGAAAAGCCTATGGATTACTTTGAGAATTATGTGGATAACTTAGAGCATTTTTACAGCTTTAGTGGAAAGCTTAAAGCTCTTCAAATCATAACTGAGAAGACAGATAAAAAGGATATGGGAAAGATTGTAATATCTACAAAATATACCAATATCACAGGTGTAGAGCTTGCAAAGATATTACGAGAAAAGTATGAAATAGAAACAGAATTATCAAGCTTTTCTTATCTGCTTGCCATGACAAGTATTATGGATTCAAGGGAAGGCTTTGAAAGATTAAAGCAGGCATTAGTAGAGATTGATGCTTCTTTACAAAAGGGAGAAATAAGTGTTCCAATAGCTGATAACATTACGCCAATAAAGAAAATGGAACTTTGGGAGGCTAAGACAAAGCCAGTTACAGCCTGCAAATTAAAGGATGCCATAGGGCAGGTCAGCACATCAATGATATGCCTGTATCCACCTGGAGCCCCAGTGATTGTGCCAGGTGAAGTAATAACAGAAGAGATGGTAAGTCTAATCGAAGAAGCTAAAAAAGCAAAAATCCATGTAACCGGGTTAAATAATGGATTAATCTGCGTTGTCAATTAGGTAGGCTTGAATTATACTTGAGATAGTAAAAAATAAAGAGGATAGTATGGGAAGTATTTATTGCATAATGGGCAAAAGCTCATCGGGAAAGGACACAATATTTAAGCTTTTGCTAGCTAGGGAAGATTTACAGCTAAACAGGATTGTTTCATACACCACAAGACCAATCAGAAGTAATGAAAAGCCAGGTGAGGAATATAATTACGTATCTATTCAGGAGAAGGATAAGCTTTTAAAAGATGGAAAGGTAATCGAGATTCGTAAATACGATACAGTCCATGGCCCTTGGTTTTATTTCACAGTGGATGATGGAAAGATTGATTTAGAAAATAATGATTATCTTGTTATTGGAACAGTGGAAAGCTTTACAAAAATCAGAGACTACTACGGGGATGATGTAGTTTTGCCGATATATATAGAGGTAGATGATGGGCTAAGGTTATCACGTGCACTTGAGCGTGAGAGGCAGCAGGCAAGCCCAAAATACGAGGAGATGTGTAGGCGATTTTTAGCTGACCAGCAGGATTTTTCTAAGGAGAAGCTTAAGGCAGCAAGGGTCTCTAATCTGTTTAACAACGATGAGGATAGCGTTAAGACCAGTGAAAAAATCGCCCAGTTTATAAAGAAAAGAAGGGGTTAGCATGGATATTCGAGTAAATGATGTAAGTCAGGTTCAATCTACAGAGGGTGTAAAGCAGACTGCGCCTGTGGACGACACCTTTAAATTCACGCTTGCAGCAGCTGTTGATGATACAGATTTGCAGGCGAAGCTTACCAATCTTTTAAACGATATCACCACCCAGGGAAAGCTTTTATCGGAACACATGGATATTAGGGACATGAAGCGATACAGAGGCCTGGTTAAGGATTTTCTAAATGAAGTAGTTAACAGGAGCCACAAGTTTTCAAGAGAAAACTTCCTTGATAGACGAGGCCGCCACAGGGTATACGGCATGATAAAGCTTGTGGATGAGCAGATGGATGAGCTAGCCACAGCCCTTGTACAGGATGAAAGGGACCACTTAGATATATTAAACAAGGTAGATGAAATCAGAGGATTGTTACTTGATATCATCACCTAGATTAGGAGAATTTTGTTAAATGAGCTTTGCAGAAATTATAGGACAGGAGGATGCGAAGAACCTTCTGAAAAATGCAGTAACATCAGGAAATCATAGCCATGCCTATATTTTCAGCGGCGAAAAGGGCTCAGGTAAGATGATGCTTGCAGAGGCATTTGCAACTATGCTTCAATGTGAGAATCCAACAGATGATGCCTGCCTACAGTGCCATTCTTGTAAGCAATCTTTATCAAGGAATAACCCTGATATCATCTATGTAAAGCGTGAAGATGGCAAGGCAAACATTAGCGTAGATGTTGTTAGAGAGCAGATTGTTAACGATGTAGACATTAAGCCTTATAGCAACAAATATAAAATCTATATTGTCGATGAAGCAGAGCGCATGAATCAGCAGGCTCAAAATGCAATTCTTAAGACAATCGAGGAGCCTCCTGAATATGCGATAATAATTTTGCTTACGGCAAATCACAATGCATTCCTGCAAACAATTCTATCAAGATGCGTTCTTATTCAAATGAAATCCGTAGATACAGAAAGCATTAAGAGTATCCTAAAAAATAGATATGATGCTGTGGATTATCAGGCGAACATGGTAGCATCATTTGCCCAGGGAAATGTGGGGAAGGCCATAGCACTTGCCACAGATAGTAGCTTTAACGATGTTAAAAGCAGGGTGGTAGCATTGTGCAAAAAGGCTGGAAAAATGGAAGAGGCCCAGATAGCTGATGAAGTAAAGGCAATAAAAGAGGAGAATGATTCAGACAAAAAGAACGATAATCCTGACAAATTCGAAGGATTTATGGACCAAATGCTAGATTTAATAACCCTTTGGTTCAAAGATGTGCTATTATATAAAGCGACATTAAACGATAATCTAATGCTATTTAAAGAGGATTCGTTTGATATACATGAGCAGGCAAACAACTGCTCCTATGCAGGGCTAAATGAGATAATCGAAGCAATATCTCAGACGAGAGCTAGATTAAATGCTAATGTCAATTTTGAGTTGACCATTATGCTTCTTATAAATGCGATTAAGGAGAACACTAAATGATAAAGGTTATTGGAGTACGCTTCAGAGGGGGCGGAAAAGTATATTATTTTGATCCAAACGGCGTTGATTTTAAGCGCGAAGATCAGGTTATTGTTGAAACAGTTCGCGGTGTAGAAATCGGAACAGTTTTATTAGTTGATAAGGAAATCTCAGATGATGAGGTTCCAGGTCCTATCAAGAAAATCATCCGCAAGGCAACAGAGGATGATGTAAAGAAGGCCGAGAAGAACATCGAAAAAGAAAAAGAGGCAATGAAGATTTGCGAGGAGAAAATCGCAAAGCGAGAGCTTGAAATGAAGCTTGTTGGTGCTGAGTACACATTTGATAATAACAAGCTTATCTTTTATTTCACTGCCGATGGGCGAATCGATTTTAGAGAGCTTGTTAAGGATTTGGCTGCAGTGTTCCACACACGTATTGAGCTTCGCCAGATTGGTGTTAGGGATGAGACTAAGCTTATGGGTGGTATAGGCATCTGTGGTAGAGAGCTCTGCTGTAAAAGCTGGCTTGGTGATTTTGTTCCAGTATCAATTAAGATGGCTAAGGAGCAGAACCTTTCACTTAACCCTACTAAGATTTCTGGTCTTTGCGGTAGACTTATGTGCTGCCTTAAGAACGAGCAGGAGACTTATGAATATCTCAATAGTCGCTTGCCAGGTATCAATGATACAGTTATCACACCAGAAGGAATCAAGGGAACAGTTCAGTCGGTTAATGTACTTCGCCAGACTGTACGTGTGCTTTTTGAAGAAGGCGATTTAAAGGAAGTAAAGGATTATCCTACTACGGAACTTAAGTTTAAGCCTAGAAAGCGCAAGATTCAGGTATCTAAGGAAGAAGCTAAGGAGCTTGCTGACCTGGAGGATAGAGATTAATGGATAGTCTGATTAGAGACAATGAGCGCCTGGATGACTTGCAAATAAAAGGATATA
Organism: Pseudobutyrivibrio sp.; assembly: GCF_017471675.1. Taxonomy (GTDB): domain Bacteria; phylum Bacillota; class Clostridia; order Lachnospirales; family Lachnospiraceae; genus Pseudobutyrivibrio. Next base: position 4,212 of record NZ_JAFUSK010000092.1, on the reverse strand, counting down.
AAATTATACAGCATCCTGACAAATTCTGTTTTGGCATGGATGCTGTCTTGCTATCAGGCTTTGCGACAGTAAATGAGGGTGAAAAGGCTTTGGATTTAGGTACAGGCACTGGCATTCTTCCTATATTACTAGAGGCAAAATATTCAGGAGACCACTATACAGGGCTAGAGATTCAGGCTGAAAGTGTGGAAATGGCAAGACGTTCAGTTTTGTATAACGATTTGCAGGAAAGAATTGATATAATAGAGGGTGATATTAAAGAGGCCAGTGTGATATTTGGCAAGGCTTCCATGGATGTGGTTACAAGTAACCCACCATACATGACTAATCACCATGGATTAAAGAATCCAAATGATGCCAAGGCTATTGCAAGGCATGAGCTACTGTGTTCCTTAGAGGATGTAGTCAGGGAATCAGCGGCAGTGCTAAAGCCTAAGGGAAGGTGCTATTTTGTACATCGCCCATCAAGGCTTGTGGAAATATTCGAAGCTATGAGACAGTATAGAATCGAACCAAAACGTATGAGGCTTGTGTATCCTTATGTAGATAAGGAGCCTAACATGGTGCTTGTAGAGGGAGTTAGAGGCGGCAGACCACAGCTAACAGTGGAGTCACCACTTATCGTATACGACGCACCAGGCAAGTATACTGAGGAAATATTAGAAATATATGGAATGAAATGAAAATGAGTGGAATATTATATTTAGTTGCAACCCCAATCGGCAACCTCGAAGACATGACATTTCGCGCGGTGCGAATCCTTAAAGAGGTAGATTTGATTGCAGCAGAAGATACAAGAAATTCAATAAAGCTATTAAATCATTTTGAAATAGATACACCGATGACCAGCTACCACGAATTCAATAAAGTGGATAAGGCTATCACATTAATAGAGAAGCTAAAGGAAGGCCAAAACATAGCAGTCATTACAGATGCAGGTACACCAGGTATTTCAGACCCGGGGGAAGAGCTTGTTAAAATGTGCTATGAGGAAGGGATTGAGGTAACATCAGTGCCAGGTCCAGCAGCGTGCATTACAGCAGTAACAATGTCGGGACAGGCTTGTAGACGCTTCGCATTTGAGGCATTTCTTCCAAAGGACAAAAAAGAACGTCGTAGGGTATTAGAAGAGACCAAGAATGAAACAAGAACAATCATAATATATGAGGCGCCACATCATCTGATAGGTACACTTAAGGAGCTTAGGGATGTGTTAGGCGAAGATAGAGGAATTACCCTTTGTAGAGAGCTTACAAAAAAGCATGAAGAAAAGGAAAAGACAACGATAGGCGGCGCGTTAAAATCATACGAGAGTAAAGAGCCAAGAGGTGAGTATGTGCTTGTAATAGCTGGTAAATCAAAGGCAGAGGTTATAGAAGAAGCGAGAGCGGCATTTGATGAAATGAGCATTGAAGACCACATGCAAATGTACCTAGATCAGGGCATGGATAAGAAGGATGCCATGAAGGCAGTGGCAAAGGATAGGGGAGTTAGCAAGCGTGATATTTACAATGCTTTGCTTTAATAAATAAAGGAGAGAAAAATGCAATTTTTAGCAGATTTGTTCACAAATAAGGTGTTTCTAGCACCAGCATCGGCATGGTTTTTCGCCCAGATAATCAAGGTGGTTATCGATTCAATAAAGTCTGGTTTCTGCAAAGAAAGGCTTATAGGTGGCGGTGGAATGCCAAGTTCACATGCAGCTACCGTTACAGGATTAATCGTTATAACAGGTGCTATTTACGGCGGTGGTTCCTTTGAGATTGCAATGGCATTATTCTTCGGGTTTATTGTTATATATGATGCCAGAGGCGTTCGCTACGAGACACAGCGCCAGGGTAGGGCATTAAATAACCTTAATGATGAACGAAAAGAAGAGGGCAAGCAACCTCTTGATATTATCAAATTCAAGGAAAAGCTTGGACATACAGTCCCTGAGCTTGTGGCAGGGATAATACTTGGAATAATCTGCGCGGTAGTAGTGTATCACATACCATTCTAAAGATTGGTTTGATAATAGATTTACAAAATGTGAGAAAGGGGGAAGTAGTAGTGGAAAATATAGAAGGCATTGCAAAGCTTAAGGAAATGATTGATGAATCCTCAAAGATTGTTTTCTTTGGAGGCGCTGGAGTTTCTACAGAAAGTGGTATTCCAGATTTTCGTAGTAAGGATGGCCTATACAATCAGCATGATGTAAGGTTTGATATGTATCAGCCAGAGTATCTGCTTAGCCATTCCTGCCTAATGAGAGAGCCAAAGGTATATTTCGAGTTTCATCGTCAGAAAATGGATACAAGAAATATCGAGCCCAACAATGCTCATAAGTATCTTGCAAAGCTTGAAGAAACAGGCAAGTTAATTGGTGTGGTAACCCAGAATATTGATGGATTGCATCAAAAGGCCGGCAGCCAAAAGGTTTACGAGATTCATGGTAGTGCACTTAGAAATTATTGTATGAATTGTGGCACTACATATCCTGTGGATTATATCTTTGATTCAGAGGACGAGATACCAAAATGTGATTATTGTGGCGGCACTGTCAGGGCCGATATTACCTTGTATGAAGAAGGGTTGCCTGAAGATGCGGTGGAAGGTGCTATAAGCGCTATTTCATCAGCAGATATGCTGATAATTGGTGGAACATCTCTTACTGTTTATCCAGCAGCTTCGTTTATTAATTATTTTAGAGGTAAGTATTTAGTAATTATTAATCAAAGCGATTTGGATGTAAGAAAAGCAGAAAACACACTGATAATTCGCGAGAGAATCGGTAAAGTATTTACTGAACTAGCAAAGTTACAAGGGATAGAATTGTAATAGCTATCTGATAAATAAGAAAAATAATAAAAGAAATACTATTAAAGCCTTGAAAAATGCAACGGTTCATGCTATTATCTTAATTCGTGGTATAAAATTTATTATATCCTTGCTAGGCTATTTTATTGATAGCTTGGCCAATAGACCAAAAGGAGGTAGAAGGCATGAACAAGTATGAATTAGCACTCGTTGTTAATGCGAAGATCGAAGACGATGCAAGAACTGCCACAGTTGAAAAGGCAAAGGAGTACATCACTCGCTTTGGTGGCCAGATTACAGACGTCGATGATTGGGGCAAGAAGAGACTTGCTTACGAAATTCAGAAGATGAATGAAGGTTTCTATTACTTCATCCATTTCGATGCTGAGGCAGGCGTACCTGCTCAGGTTGAAGAGAATGTTCGCATCATGGACAACGTTCTTCGTTTCTTATGCGTTAGAGCTGACGAGGCTTAATAGTGTAAGACAAGGAGATTAATTATGAATAAAGTTATTCTTATGGGACGTCTCACAAGAGACCCAGAGGTTCGTTACGGTGGAGCAAACAATAGCGCTGTTGCAAGATTTTCACTTGCTGTAGATCGTAGATTCAAGCGTGAAAATGATGAGCAGACAGCTGATTTTATTAACTGTGTTGCATTTGGCAAGACAGCTGAGTTCCTTGAAAAGTATGCTCGCAAGGGCACAAAGTTCGTAGTAGAAGGTCGTATCCAGACTGGCAGCTACACTAACAAGGAAGGTCAGAAGGTTTACACTACCGATGTAGTTTGCGAGAATGTTGAGTTCGCAGAGAGCAAGAATTCTCAGAGCGGTGGCGCAGCAAACAGCGGCTTTGACGGTGGCAGCAATTTCACACCAAGCTCTGACGCAGGCGACGGCTTCATGAACATCCCTGATGGAATTGACGAGGAATTACCGTTCAACTAAGTCAAGGTAACGAAAGCCTTGGCTAACATCAATAGGAGGTTAAATCATGGCTTTTAATAAGACAAGCGATGGTCAGCAGAGAAGAAGACCAATGCATAGAAGAAAGAAAGTCTGTGTTTTCTGTGGTAAAGATAACGTTATCGATTACAAGGATACAGCAAAGCTTAAGAAGTACATTTCTGAGCGTGGAAAGATTCTTCCACGTCGTATCACAGGCACATGTGCTAAGCACCAGAGAGCTCTTACAGTAGCTATCAAGCGTGCTCGTCACGTGGCACTTATGCCTTACGTAGCTGAGTAATCTCAGTAAAATCAAGGGTTTGAGGTAATTGAGTCGGAAAAAGACCTATGTAAGACCCATTTTTAATGGGGAATAGGCACTGATAATTACCGATAATTACTTGGTCTATAAGGAAAATAAGCTTTTTAAAGGCACTTTTTAGAAGAGATTCTAAGAAGTGTCTTT
>NZ_JAFUSK010000091.1 GCF_017471675.1 Pseudobutyrivibrio sp. | reverse complement strand
GTAGTGGTTAGCATAGGTATATTATATACCGGATTTGGGTCACAGCCATAGGTCTGTGGCTCATTTTTTTAATAAAAGAGGAGTGAAATCCGAAGATTTCACTCCTTACCTTTTAGGGGAGTTTTTTAACAGCCCCTTTTTCCATAAATTTTTCATTGTTGATAATGAAACGCTCGTGGGTTCCCTTGCCGATTACATTGTCCCCATCAAAGCAGGTTACTTCAAAAACAAGACGGCGTCTGTCGATTTCTACAAGTGTTGCTTCGCATTTGATAGTGTGACCAATAGCTGATGCACGGTCATGGCTGATATCAACCTTTGTGCCAACGCTTCCTTCACCATCACCAAGTTCTGGCTGAATCATTTTCCAGCAGGTCTCTTCCATTAAAGAAAGCATGGCAGGTGTAGCAAATACATCAAGTGCGCCACTGCAAAAAGCCTTGGCTGTGTTCTCTTTTGTTACTTTTGTCTGGGCTGTGCCCTTCATACCAACTTCTAGCATTATTTCTACCTCTTTTCCTGTGTTCTATGGTTTGTATAATAGCCATTTTTGTGCTATAATTCAACTCCGTGAGTTCGTAACCATCCTCACGTAAATCAAAACTAGGAGATATTTAAATGAATAGAAAAGTTTTATTATTATGTCAGGGTGCAATGATTGCAGCCATTTATGTTGCATTGACAGTATTTATCAATGCATTCGGTCTTGCAAATGGTGCAATTCAGATTCGTATATCTGAGGCTCTTTGCATTTTACCTATTTTTACACCAGCAGCAATTCCTGGACTTTTCGTAGGTTGTGTACTTTCCAACATCATTACTGGCTGCGCTATCTATGATATTGTTTTTGGAAGTCTTGCTACATTACTTGGTGCAATCGGTACTTATTACCTTAGAAAAACAAAATTTTTATTTACATTACCACCAGTTATCGCAAATGGTGTTATAATTCCATTAGTACTTAGATTCGCTTATAAAATGCCTGATGCATATTGGTTCTTAGTTGTAACAGTATGCGTAGGAGAGGTTATTAGCGTTTGCATTTTAGGAATGATTTTAAAGGCAGCTCTTTGGAAAGAGAGAATGTTTATTTTTAGAGATAATCAGGTGAATGCCTAATATTATTTTTTGGAGGACGAGATGAAAGAAATACTTCAGCAGATTAAAGAAGAAGTAGTTAAGGGCTTTGCAGCTTGCGGGTTTGATGAGAAATATGCGATGGTTACCCTCTCAAACAGACCTGATTTATGCCAGTTTCAGTGTAATGGCGCTATGGCAGCTGCTAAGGAATACAAGAAGGCTCCTATAGCTATTGCCAACGAAGTGGTAGAGAAGCTTGCAGAAAATGCAATGTTTTCAAAGTGTGAGGCATGTCCTCCAGGATTTATTAATATGAATCTTTCGGATGAGTTTATTGCAGGCTTTGTTTCAGGCATGGCAGCAGATACTGAAAGATTTGGCGTTGAAAAGGTTGCCACACCTAAGAAGGTTATGATTGACTACGGCGGACCAAACGTTGCTAAGCCACTTCACGTAGGACATCTTCGTTCAGCTATTATAGGTGAGTCTATTAAGCGTACAGCTCGTTTCATGGGTGATGAGGTGATAGGCGATGTTCATCTTGGTGACTGGGGTCTTCAGATGGGTCTTATCATTACAGAGCTTAAGCTTCGTAAGCCAGAGCTTGTTTACTTTGATGAGAATTATGATGGTGAATATCCTACAGAGCCACCATTTACTATTTCAGAGCTTGAGGAGATTTACCCATGTGCATCAGGTAAGTCTAAGGAGGATGAGGCATACAAGGAAGCAGCTCTTAGAGCTACTTACGAGCTTCAGCATGGAAGAAAGGGCTATCAGGCACTTCTTTCACACATCCTTAATGTTTCAGTTACAGATCTTAAGAGAAACTACGAGAAGCTTGATGTTACTTTTGATTTATGGAAGGGTGAATCAGACGCACAACCTTACATCCCTGATATGGTTCAGAAGATGAAGGATGATGGATTCGCTTACATTTCTGAAGGCGCTCTTGTTGTTGATGTTAAGGAAGAAACAGATACTAAGGAAGTTCCACCATGTATGATTCTTAAATCAGATGGTGCTTCTCTTTACAATACAACGGACCTTGCAACAATGGTATGGAGAATGAAGGATTATAATCCAGATTCAATCATTTATGTTGTTGATAAGCGTCAGGAGCTTTACTTTACACAGGTGTTCCGTTGTGCTAAGAAAACAGGCATTGTTCCAGCTGACAAGAATCTTTACTTCGTAGGCTTTGGTACTATGAACGGTAAGGATGGTAAGCCATTTAAGACTCGCCAGGGCGGAGTTATGCGTCTTGAATATCTTCTTAAGGAAGTAGAAGATAAGATGCTTGAGAAGATTAAAGAGAATGGCACAATGAGTGATGAGGATGCTATTAAGACAGCTCAGATTGTTGGCCTTTCAGCTGTTAAGTATGGTGATTTATCTAACCAGGCTTCTAAGGATTATATCTTCGATATTGACAGATTCACATCTGCAGAAGGTAACACAGGTCCTTACATCCTTTACACAATTGTTAGATGTAAGTCAATTCTTGCTAAGGCAGGAGTAGAAAGCATTGATGGCGCTATCCTTCCAGCACATTCTGATTCAGAGCGTGGTTTACAGCTTGAGCTTACTAAGTTTATGGCTGCTCTTACATCAGCTTATGAAGATATGGCACCACACAAGATTTGTGCATATATCTATGATTTAGCAAATGCATTTAATAGATTCTATCACGACACTAAGATTTTAGCTGAGGAGGATGAGGCTACAAAGGCAAGCTACCTTAAGCTTCTTATGCTTACACGTAGCGTCCTTGAAAAGTCTATCGATTTACTTGGCTTTAAGGCACCGGAGCGTATGTAATGAGTGATCATTCATTTTTACCAATTGATTTTGTTAATCGCATGGAGCAGGACTTAGGTCCTGACTTCCATGCGTTTTTGCGTTCATTTGAGGAAAGCAAGATATCAGCTTTACGTTTTAATCCTATAAAATCAAATGAAAAGGCTGTTGAAAACACTAAGTCTATGCTTGAAGAGCAGTTGAAGTGGAGCCCTAATGGCTATTACTATGATGAAATAAACCGTCCAGGTATTCATCCATATCATGCGGCAGGCTTGTACTATATTCAGGATGCATCAGCCCAGCTTCCAGTGGAGATGTTAGCTCCAAAGCCTGGAGATATTTGTCTTGATCTTTGTGCTGCTCCTGGTGGAAAATCTACACAGATTGCTGGATATTTAGCTGGAGAGGGAATCTTAGTTTCCAACGAGCCTATGAAAAACAGAGCCAAGATTCTTTCAGAGAATGTAGAGCGTCTTGGAATCAGAAACTGTATCGTAACATCTGAATATCCAGATAAGCTTGCAGATAAATTCCCTGAATATTTCGATAAGATTATGGTGGATGCACCTTGCTCTGGGGAAGGGATGTTTAGAAAGAATCACGATGCCTGTGATGAATGGTCTCTTGATTCTGTTAAGATGTGTGCATCGCGTCAGGCTGAAATCCTTGATAGTGCCTACGAAATGTTAATTTCTGGTGGAAGGATGTGCTATAGCACCTGCACCTTTGCAAGGCTTGAGGATGAGGAAGCAGTAGCAGCATTTGTAGAAAGACATCCGGATATGAAGGTGGTAGAGGAGCGTAGGCTGTGGCCGCATAAGGATAAGGGTGAAGGTCACTATGCATGCCTTCTTGAAAAGGCTGGTATGGAAAGCTTTGATAGAAACTACTATGATATTAAGCGGCCTAGTGATAAAATGTTAGTGGATTATTATGCCTTTATTAAGGAGATATTTAAGGCGCCTAAGGAGTGGAAGAATAATCTGCTTCTTATTAATGATTTGCTGTATAAATTACCGGAGAATTGTCCTGATTTTAGCGGACTTCATGTGCTAAGAGGTGGGCTATTCCTTGGCACCCTTAAGAAGAATCGTTTTGAACCAAGCCATGCTATGGCTTTGGCGCTTAAGGCTGATGAGGTTAATAACAGCATAGATTTTTCTTGTGACAGTCAGGAGATTAAAAACTATCTATTAGGTCAATCACTTCGTATAGATGGCGTAGCTGATGGATGGGCTTTAATTACTGTTGATGGGGTTTCTATTGGTTGGGGAAAATCTGTTAAAGGTCAGATAAAGAATCACTATCCGAAGGGACTAAGAAGATATGATACATAAAATTTACAGACATAAACAAGACATATATGAATATCTTATGTTTACCATAGCATCTGCGGTAATGGTAATTGGAATATATTTCTTTAAATTCCCAAACCATTTTTCTTTTGGTGGAGTTAGTGGTCTTTCTATTGTATTAGCACAGCTACTACCTCATACACCTGGCTATATTAACCTGGTGATTAATATTATTTTGCTTATTTTGGGATTTGTTACCTTTGGCAAATCCTTTGGAATTAAGACAACATATATTACACTGCTTGTTTCTTTTGGACCTAGCATCTTAGAGAAGATTGCTCCTATGAATGGGCCACTTACCAGCCAGCCAGTGCTTGAGCTTATGTTTGCCATAGCACTTCCTGCCTTTGCATCTGCAGTATTTTTTAACTTAGGTGCATCTAGTGGTGGAACAGATATAGTTGCCATGGTACTTAAGAAATACACTAAGGTAGATATTGGTACAGCACTTTTTATGTCAGATGTTATTATCGTTATTTTGGCATGCTTAGTATTTAATGTTGAAACAGGATTGTTCTCCCTTGTAGGTCTTCTTGCAAAATCACTGGTAGTTGATGAGACAATAGAAAACATCAATCTTGCCAAGTATTTTACAATAATCTGTACAAATCCTGAGCCTATAGTAGATTATATTATGAATGATTTAGGCAAAGGGGCTACAGTGTACAAGGCTGAGGGAGCTTATGGTCACACTGAAAAGACAGTTATTCTTACAATTCTTAAGCGTCAGCAGGCAGTGGAGCTTAAGAACTTTATCAGACGCAATCAGCCTGGAGCATTTATTGCGATTACAAACAGTAGCGAAATTATAGGAAAAGGCTTTAGAGGATACAATTAATGAATGAGGCATGGGGAATTCTTGCTCACGTAGATGCAGGCAAGACTACACTATCAGAAGCAATTTTATATAACGCTGGAGTTTTGGCGGACCTTGGTCGAGTAGACAAGGGGTCCGCCTTTTTGGATACAAATCAGCAGGAAAAAAACAGGGGGATCACTATATTTTCAAAGCCAGCAGTATTTGAATATGAGGGAACTAAGATAACACTTCTTGATACTCCAGGGCATGTGGATTTTGCCACAGAAACAGAGCGTGCAATCTGGGCACTTGATTTTGCTATTCTTCTTATTAGCGGTACAGATGGAGTGCAGGCTCATACTAAGACACTGTTTTCCCTTCTAAAAAAGAATAATGTACCTACAGTTATCTTTATAAACAAGACTGATATGCCAGGCTTCGATGAGGCTATGTGTCTTAATGCTTTAAAAGAAATATCAAACTCTTGTCATTTGCTTACCTCACTTGAGGATATTGCTATGGCAAATGAAGAGGCAATGGAGGAATACTTAGATACAGACACTCTATCAGATAATCGTATATACGAATTAACAGTTAATAGGGAATTGTTCCCGGTTTTTAAAGGTTCAGCCTTGAAAAATCAAGGCGTAGATGAATTGCTTAGTTTTATTAAAGGCTTAAGTGAATATAAAAATAAGAAAAATGAAGATGTGAAAGAGGCTGAATTTGGAGCTAAAATCTATAAGATAGAAAGCCTTGGAAGAGACAGTCGCCTTACCTTTGTCAAAATTACTTCAGGAAAAATAAAGGTTAAGGATACACTATCAAATGGTGAAAAGGTAGATCAGATTCGCCTGTATTCAGGGGCAAAATACACCCAACTGGATGAAGCAAATGCTGGTGATGTTGTGGCATTTGTAGGTCCTAAAAATACATTTGCAGGACAAGGCTTAGGGATAGTTTCTAACAGACCGGAGCTAAATATTACTCCTGTGCTTAAATATAAGCTTGAGTTTTTGGATGATACTATTCCTCGTCTTGCATACCCTAAGCTGATGGCTTTAGGTGATGAGGATTCATCCTTAAATGTAAAATGGAATGAGGCCTTGGAAGAAATTACATTTAACCTGATGGGTGAGGTTCAAACAGAAATCTTACTTACACGTATCGAAACAGAGCTTGGTATTAAGGCTAAGTTTACAGAGGCAGGGGTACTTTACAAGGAAACTATAAAGGAGCCAGTGGAGGGGGTAGGGCATTTTGAACCTCTTCGTCATTATGCAGAAGCCCATATTCTTATGGAGCCACTTCCTACTGGAAGCGGAATAGAAGTTAAAAGCCAGGTTTCTACAGATGATTTGGCACTTAACTGGCAAAGATTAATCACTACCCACATCCTTGAAAGGGAACATCTAGGAACTGCAATAGGCGCTCCACTTACAGATGTTAGGTTTACTATAGTGGGAGGTAGAGCCCATATTAAACATACAGAAGGCGGTGATTTTAGAGAAGCCACTTACAGAGCTATCAGGCAAGGTCTTATGGAGGTTGGCACAGAGATTTTAGAGCCATATTTTGATTTTGAAATAGTATTACCATCCACTCAAATAGGACGAGTTATGACTGATATTGAAAATATGGGTGGAAGCTTTGATGCACCAGAGGATTTAGGCGGCGATTCCAAAATCACAGGTCAGGCACCGGCTGTTGCAATCAGAAATTATCAGGCCAGTCTTGTGACATTTACAAAGGGCATGGGTCGAATTACTTTAAGCAATGCACACTACGATAAATGCAAAAATAGTGAAGAGGTAATTGCAAGCTCTAATTATAATCCTGAAGCGGATATAGATAATCCGGCGGATTCAGTATTCTGCTCTCACGGGGCTGGGGTTATCGTACCATGGTATGAGGTAAAGGATAAGTGTCATGTACCATGTATTGAAAATGCAGTTGATAAGGATATAGATATGAATATTCCAATCAACTCAAAGCGAATGAATCACAGCGTGGACGAATGGTTAGATCCTGATGAGATAGACAGTATCTTAAGGCAGGCTACACATAGTAATCATGGTAAGAATCCTAAGAAGGGCTGGCATTATGGGGATTCTACAAGACCAAGGAGAGTGGATTCGGATTACGTGTATACTGCACCAAAGGAGGTTAAGCCAAGGCAGAAGTATCTTCTTGTGGATGGCTACAATCTTATCTATGCATGGCCTTAGCTTAAAGAAGTGTTAGATGTAAACTTAGACGGAGCAAGAGGAAAACTACTTGATATACTTAGTAACTACAAAGCCATGACTGATTATGAGGTGATTGCTGTATTTGATGCTTATAAGGTAAAAGGGCATGAGGTGACAGCATCGGACTATCTTAATATTCATCAGGTATTCACTGCAGAAGCCCAAACTGCTGATGCATACATAGAGCGTTTTACCCATGAGCATGGTAAAAAATATGATATTACAGTAGTAACTTCTGATGGCTTGGAACAGGTTATTATCAGAGGGGCTGGAGCTAGACTTTTTTCATCAAGAGATTTTATAGAAGAAGTGGAGCGAAAGGCAAAGGAACTAAGAGAAAGCTATAACATAAAATAAACTATTTAAAAGGCTAAATACATTTTTTTAACAGAAAATTCATAGGTTTTGATTATAGTTAAATAGACGCATCATGAGGTGACCTGAAAACATTCACGGAGGATGAAAATATGGTCAGATACGAATTTGGCGATAACGAAAGAATGGTACTTGAGAAGCTTAATATCCCAATGGCTATATACCAGTTTATTGATAAGAGGGTGGTAACACTTCTTGTTACAGATGGACTATGCAATATGATGGGAGTTAAGCGGGATGAAGTGATTAGGATTTTAGATAACGATATGTATCGTGACACCCATCCAGATGATAAAGCCAGGGTGGCTGATGCTGCCCTTAAATTTGCTTCTGGCGGAGATTCCTTTGACTGCGTTTACAGGACTAAATCTCATTTAACAGGGGATTATGTAATTATTCATTCTCATGGCAGTCATTTCTTTACTGAAAATGGAATAATGCTTTCTACCACTATATATATGCTTGAGGGTATAGGAGAGGATTGTGAAAATCCACTTACAGAAAAGCTTGCTTCTAATTTTAAGGAGTTAATGACTAAGGAAAGTCTTATCCGTGATAATTTCTATGACACATTAACAGGTCTACCAAATATGTCATATTTTCTTACTCTTGCTGATGCAGGAAAAGAAGCTATTTATAAAAAGGGATGTACCCCTGGAATAGTATTTTTTGACCTTACAGGTATGAAATTCTTTAATGAAAAATATGGTCTGAGAGAAGGGGACAATCTACTGGTTGCCTTTAGTATGATTCTGAAAAAGTATTTCTCCAATGAAGATTGCGGAAGAATGGGTCAGGATCATTTTGCTGTATTTGCTGAGATGGAAGGAATTGAAGAAATTCTCCATGAAATATTTGAAGATATTAAGTCCGCCAATGATGGTAAAACATTGCCAGTACACGTGGGCATATATTCCATGGAGTTTGAAGATGTTACAGCCTCTAGTGCGTGTGATAGGGCAAAGATTGTCAGCGATAAGGAAAAGGGAGCATATGTTTCCAAGTTCGCCTACTATGATGAGAACACTCATGCTGCAGCAACTCACTTTGAATATGTAATTAATAATTTTGAAAAGGCAATGGAAGAGGGCTGGATTCAGCCATACTATCAACAGCTGATAAGATCTGTTAATGGATTAGTGTGCGACGAAGAGGCTCTTGCCAGGTGGATAGACCCTACCAGAGGATTAATACCTCCAAACCATTTTATCTATGTATTAGAGGATTCAAAGCTTATACATAAGCTTGATTTATATATCCTTGATTGCGTATTAAGGGATTTAGAGGAAGTGGCTGAAAGGAATTTACCTATTGTGCCGGTTTCTATTAATCTATCAAAATACGATTTTGAACTTTGCGATATAGTAGAAGAAATAAATAAGAGGGTAAAGGCATCAACCATTACACCTGACATGATTACCATTGAAATAACAGAAAGTGTATCAAGCCTTGATAGTGATTTTGTTGCCACCCAGATTCGTAGATTCCATGAAGCAGGCTTTAAGGTGTGGATGGATGATTTTGGAAGTGGATACTCATCACTTAATACCTTACAGAAGTTTGATTTTGATTTGATTAAATTTGACATGAAATTCATGCGTGAATTTGATATGTCAAAGAAGAATCATATCATATTGCAGGAATTAATTCAGATGGCTACCAAGCTTGGATTAGATACAGTTGTTGAAGGTGTAGAAACCATAGAACAGGTGAAATTCTTACGAGAAATTGGATGTAGCAAGATGCAGGGATTTTTATTTGCAAAGCCAATACCTCTTGCAGAATGGTATGCTATTTGTAATGCTAAGGTTGGTAATAGAATTGAAGATTATAAAGAAAATGACTATTACGAAGCTATAAGTAGGGCTAATTTAGTAGAACCACTTGTCAATGAGGATTACAATTGGAAAGCTGATGAATTCTTTGGACAGCTTCCTACAGGTGTGCTTGAATTAAGAGGTGAAGATGTTTATATAGTGCGTTACAACAGAACCTTTGCTGAGTTTATGCTGAAAGTTGACTATCTAGATGAGATTGATTTGGGACATGAATTAATCAAGCAAAAACGTCCGCCAGAAAAAGACTTCTTAGATGTTATAAAAACATGTAATAAAATTAATAAATGGGCAATTGTTGAGAACCTAAAAATAGAAGGATTGATAATGAATTTATTCATTAGAAAAATTAGCAAAAATCCTGTATACGGATATGAAGCCTTTGAAGTTGTTATTGTGGCTGTAAGTAGTGGGGACTAGGGTTTGACAGTATTTGATAAATGTGGTATGTTCTTTTACGAAATTTAAAAATATGATTTAGGTGCCTATGGAATATTAATTTGCATAGGTGAAAAGGGAATCTGGTGAGAATCCAGAGCGAAGCCGTCACTGTGTTAGGGAGTTTGTACTCATATCACTGAGCTAGTCTTGGGAAGAGAGTGCAAATGATGATCGAAGTCAGGAGACCTGCCTATATCAGGTAATTTTGATTTGCGGAACTCGAATCAGATTAGCAAAACGCATTTTAGGTTTTTATGTGCCAAGCTTTGATTTTAGAGACTGCTATTTAATAGCAGTCTTTTTATTTCTCGTGTCAAAATTACCAAATGAATTTTAGGAGGATTAACATGAAGAAGAAATTAGTTACAAGCTTGGCTTTAATGCTAAGTGCCACAATGATGTTTGCAGCATGTGGAACAAAATCAGAAGAAACAGTAGATACAGCTGTAGAGGCTGAGACTGAGGTGGATGATCAGGCTATGGCAGATAATTGTGCAGCATTAATCGATGCTATCTATGTACAGGAGCGTACAGATAAGACAGATGAGCAGTGCAAGGCTGCTAAGGAAGCATGGGACGCACTTAGCGATGCTCAAAAGGAATTGGTTGAGGGTGAATTTGCTGATCCTGATTATTTTGGAAGAGATACAGGTGATGCATCTAAGGATGACCCATTAAACCAGGACGAAATTGGTGAGAATGAGATTCTTGTAGTAAGCTTTGGTACATCATTTAATGATAGCCGTGTTGCTGATATCGGTGGTGTAGAAAAGGCAATCGCAGCTGCATATCCAGAGTGGTCTGTAAGACGAGCTTTCACAGCACAGATTATTATCAATCATATCCAGGCTCGTGATGAGGAGAAGATTGATAACATGCAACAGGCTTTAGATAGAGCTGTTGCAAACGGGGTGAAGAATTTGGTAGTTCAGCCAACTCATTTAATGCATGGTGCTGAGTACGATGAATTAACAGAGGCGGTAAATGAGTACGCTGATAAGTTTGAAAGTGTAAAGATCGCTGAGCCATTACTTGGAGAAGTTGGTGCAGACGCTAGTGCAGTAAACAGTGATAAGGAAACAGTTGCAAAGGCAATTACAGCAGAGGCTGTTAAGACAGCAGGCTTTGATTCACTTGATGCTGCAGCTGATGATTCTACAGCATTTGTATTTATGGGTCATGGTACAAGCCACACTGCAAAGGTTACATACAGCCAGATGCAGACACAGATGGATAAGCTTGGTTACAAGAACGTATTCATCGGTACAGTAGAGGGTGAGCCAGAGGAGACAGCTTGTGAGAACATTATCGAGGCTGTTAAGGAGGCTGGATATAAGAAGGTAATCCTTCGTCCACTTATGGTAGTTGCTGGTGACCACGCTAACAACGATATGGCTGGTGATGAAGAGGATTCTTGGAAGTCTATGTTTGAAGCTGATGGTGCTTTTGAATCAGTTGAGTGCCAGATTGCAGGTCTTGGTGAGATTGCAGATGTTCAGGCTATTTATGTAGCACATACATCAGAGGCTACTGGTGTTAAGCCTGCAGAAGTTGCACATACAGATGAGCTTAAGGAAGGCGAAACTTACGAAGCAAAGTTTACAACAGATAGCAGCATGTTCCATGTGAACGAAGCAAAGAATGGCAAGGGTGAGCTTACTGTTAAAGATGGCAAGATGACAATTCATATCTCGCTTGTATCTGATAAGATTGTAAACCTCTATGTAGGTAAAGCAGCTGATGCTGAAAGCGACAAGGCTAACTGGCTTCAGCCTACAAAGGATGAGGTAACATATTCTGATGGAACAACAGAAACAGTTAATGGATTTGATGTTCCTGTTGAGGCACTTGATAAGGATTTTGATTTAGCAATTTTAGGTGAAAAAGGTACTTGGTACGACCACGTAGTATCTGTAACACTATAAAGCCTTCCCCCTATGGGTTGCTAGGCTCCAGTGGAGCCTGTTTAGCAACGACCGAGCCGGGAGGCGAGACAAGGTGCCCCGAAGGGGCGGATGAGGGTAAATGAAAAAAAATCTATATATAATCGCTGCAGCGCTGGCTATACTTCTAACAGCCTGCAGCTTTTTTAATAACAACGAAACTGAATATGGAACCTGCTTTTGTGAGGTAACACTTACTGGTGGCAGCGGCAAAGTCACTGTAGAATCTCCAGCCGAAGTAGTAACTTCTGAATCGGGAAATACGGTAAAGCTTGTTTGGTCCAGCTCTAACTACGATTACATGATAGTAGATGATATTAGATACGATAATGAGGCAGAAGCAAATGCCAACTCCGTATTTACCATACCATTTGATTCATTCAATGAACCATTCACTGTAATAGGCGATACCACTGCAATGAGCACACCTCATGAAATAGAGTATGAGCTCACTGTTTTTTCTGAGAAAAAAGGTACATCGGTTCAGGAAAAGAAAGAATCGACAGTTGGTAATAAATCAGTAGCTAAGAATGAAGACCGTTCATTTGGTGATTTAACTTTTGTAAGCTCCTATCCACTTGATTATGCCAGGGAATATTCTGTGGATTTTTATGTAGATAGTGATAGTAATGAATATGCTGCAATCACAATTGGAAGCGGTGATAGCATGCAGTGCTTTCTTAAGCCTATGAAGGGGGCACATGAAAGGCCTAAAGGGGTATCTGATTATATTAAATATTTACCAGATATTTCAAAGACCTATCTGGTGTCAACATCTGTGATGGATATGGTATGCCAAATAGATGCTCTTAAAAGTATTGCATTGTCTGGCACAAAGGCAAAGGATTGGTATGTATCAGCAGCAAAAGTTGCTATGAAATCAGGAGAAATAATTTACGCTGGAAAATACTCAGCACCTGATTATGAATTGCTCTTATCATCTGGCTGTAATTTTTCAATAGAAAATACCATGATATATCACAATCCAGAGGTTAAGGAAAAGCTAGAGGAGATAGGAATCCCTGTGATGGTAGAGCGTTCCAGCTACGAGGAAAATCCTCTGGGAAGATTAGAGTGGATTAAATTATACGGGATACTGTATGATAAGCAGGATGTGGCGGAAGCTTATTTTAATCAGCAGGTTGCAAGAGTAGATAAAATCGGGCAGCTTCAGTCTAATGGAAAAAAGGTGGCATTCTTTTCTGTTAATTCCAATGGACAAATAATAGTAAGAAAGCCTAAGGATTATATTGCTACCATGATATCTATGGCAGGGGGACATTATGTGCCTGATGATATAAGCGTAACAGAAGATAATGCATTATCCACCATGAAAATTACCACTGAGGATTTTTATATTAGAGCATTAGATGCTGATGTTCTTATATACAACAGCACCATTGAAGGGGAGATTGAAACTCTGGATGAGCTGATAGCTTTAGAGCAGTCTTTGGGGGATTTTAAGGCGATAAAACAAAAAAATGTGTATTGTTTAAGAGAAGGTTATTTCCAAAAGAGTACAAATGTGGCAGAATTTATAGAGGAGCTTAATGAAATTCTAGAGGGCTCTTTTGATAAGGGAGATTGCTTTATAAGGCTAAGGGAGTAGAAAAATGGATTCAAATAAGAAAAGATATAAGGTTTGTTTTCTAGTGATGATTTGTGCACTTGTTATATTCTTTTTTGTAGGAATGGGAGTTGGAAGTGCAGATATTTCTGTAGTGGATATCAGTAAATCTCTTATTAATCCTGGGGATGTTTATATGGGAAGGATTTTACTTTCTATCAGACTTCCTAGGATTATTGCTGCCATAGTTTTAGGTGGGGCGTTATCAGTGTCTGGATATTTATTGCAAATCTTTTTTGGAAATCCAATAGCAGGTCCTTATGTTCTTGGAATATCTTCTGCGGCAAAGCTTTTCGTTGCATTATCTATGGTGTTTTTGCTTGGTAGGGGAGTAATGATTAGCTCTCTTGTAATGGTCATTGCAGCATTTATCGGCTCTATTATTGCCATGGCTGCTGTTATGGCATTGGCACAGAAGGTGCGCAACATGTCGCTTTTAGTAGTGTGCGGAGTAATGATTGGATATATCTGTTCAGCTATAACAGAATTTGTAGTTACATTTGCAGACGATACAAACATAGTAAATCTTCATAACTGGTCCTTGGGAAGTTTTTCTGGAATTAATATGGAACAGGTGCTTGTATCATCTGTAATTGTGATTATTGCAGTTATTTGTACATTCATATTTTCTAAGCCTATTGGGGCTTTTCAGCTAGGTGAGAATTATGCCAGAAATATGGGTGTAAATATAAAACGTATTAGAATAATTTTGATTTTACTTTCTAGCATTTTATCTGCAACTGTTACAGCTTTTGCAGGACCTATATCTTTTGTGGGAATAGCTGTGCCTCATATTATGCGAATGGCTATGAAAACAGCCAAGCCTGTTGTGATGGTGCCAGGCTGTTTCTTAGGAGGAGCAATTATCACCCTTTTGTGTGATTGCATTGCCCGTACAGCTTTTGCACCAACCGAAATTAGCATTAGTGCAGTTACATCTGTTTTTCTTGCACCAGTTGTGATTTATCTATTGGTGGCAAGAAGGGAGGTATCCCGTGGATAAGGGAATAAGATTAGAAGATTTAAAGGTGGGCTACGGCACATCTATTGTACTTAATAATGTTAACATAGATATTTTACCTGGAGAGATAGTATGCCTTATAGGTGCCAATGGGGCTGGCAAATCTACAGTGCTTAAGACTATTGTAAGGCAGCTAAAAAAGCTGGAAGGAAGCATTATCATTGATGGAGTAAATGAGGCGAACCTTCGTGAAGAGGATGTGGCAAAGTCTGTTTCTATGGTAATGACAGAGCGGATTCATCCTGAGCTTATGACATGCTTTGAGGTGGTAGCCACAGGAAGATATCCATATACAGGCAGATTAGGCTTTTTGTCTGATGAAGACAAGGAAGCTGTGAATTATGCTATAGATTTAGTAGGGGCAAGAAAGATAATAGATAAAGATTTTTCAAAAATCAGTGATGGCCAAAAGCAGCGCATAATGCTTGCCAGAGCTATTTGCCAGGATACAGGAATAATGGTTTTAGATGAGCCTACTTCATTTTTGGATTTGCAGTATAAGCTGGATATTCTAAAGGTAATTAAGAAAATGGCAAAGGAAAAGAATGTTGCAGTTCTCATGTCTATACACGAATTAGAATTTGTCCCAGCCGTAGCTGATAAAGTAATCGGAATCGCTGGCGATGAAGTGTACGTCACTGGCTCCCCAGAAGAAGTCCTAACAGGAGCCAACCTGGAAACAATGTACAAAATGACCCCCGGCACCGGAGAAATAATATGCAGCGGCCTCTGGAACTATTCAACATCAATTCGGAGGCTTCTCTAAATTATGCCTTTCCCCTCTGGGGGAAGGTGCCCCGAAGGGGCGGATGAGGGTATGAATATATGTCAAAAGTAATCATGATCCAAGGCACCATGTCAAACGTAGGCAAAAGCCTATTGGTGGGTGCCTTATGCAGAATATTTAAACAAGACGGCCTAAAAGTGGCACCATTTAAATCTCAAAACATGGCCCTAAACTCCTTCGTAACAAAGGAAGGCCTTGAAATGGGCCGCGCCCAGGTAATGCAGGCTGAGTGCGCAGGTGTAGAGCCTAGTGTATATATGAACCCCATTCTATTAAAGCCTACTAATGATGTAGGCTCTCAGGTGATTGTAAATGGGGAAGTGCTAGGCAACATGACAGCTAGGGAATATTTTGCTTATAAGAAAAACTTAATAAGCGATATTAAGGCTGCATACAATAAGCTTGCTCAGTGGGCAGATGTAATAGTTATAGAAGGTGCAGGAAGCCCTGCGGAGATTAATCTAAAGGCAGATGATATTGTTAATATGGGAATGGCAAAGCTGGTGGATGCCCCGGTCCTTCTTGTGGGAGATATTGATAGAGGCGGTGTATTTGCACAATTGCTTGGAACATTGGAGCTTTTAGAAGAAGATGAAAGAGATAGAGTAAAAGGATTAATAATTAACAAATTTAGAGGGGATAAAACACTGCTTGATTCTGGCATAGATATGCTAGAAGACAGGGGTGGCGTTCCGGTGGTTGGAACCATTCCTTATACAAGGCTTATGATAGATGATGAGGATAGTCTTAGCGAAAGGCTTGATAATAAGGGGTTAGCTAAGGACGATGCAGTAATTGAAATTGCAGTTATTCGTTTACCTAAGATTTCTAACTTCACTGATGTGGCACCATTTGAAAATATTGATGGCATAAAGGTTAAATTTGTCTCAAAACCATCTGAGCTGGATGGGGCGGATATGGTGATTATTCCAGGCAGCAAAAATACCATTTCAGACATGGTATGGCTTATTGAAACTGGCATGTCTACCGCCATCAAAAAATTTGCAAACCATGGGCCTGTAGTAGGAATCTGCGGAGGCTTTCAGATTTTGGGAAACACCATCAGTGATCCAGATTTAGTTGAGGGCGCAGGAGTAGGCAGAATTAATGGACTAGGGCTTATTCCTATGGATACAGTTATTGTTGATGGCAAATACAGAAGCCAGACAAAAGGCCATTTTAGAATAATGGACGGAATTTTCGAAAGTCTCTCAGGAGAATATTTTGAAGGCTATGAGATACATAATGGACGCTCAAAAATTAGCGAAGAATTTGTAAGTAGCTATCAAAACGGTAATATATTTGGCACCTATGTACACGGCTGTTTTGACAATGGAGATTTAGCCCTAAAGCTTGCTAAGTCCTTAGCAGCCAAAAAAGGCCTAAGCTTATCGGATGAAACCATGGACTATATGGCCATGAAAGAAAAAGAATACGACAAACTCGCCTACATAGTCCGAGCAAATCTCGATATAAACTATATATACGAAATAATGAGCCTTCCCCCTAAGTAGGGGGAAGGTGCCCCGAAGGGGCGGATGAGGGTGAACATGAAAATAGACTACATTCTACCAACCGAAATCGAACACAAAAGCTTCGAAATCATAACCGCCGAGCTAGACTCCCTGGGAATCACAATCCCCGAGGAAGAAGCTCCCATCACAAAGCGTGTAATCCACACCAGTGCTGATTTCGATTATGCAAAAACCATGTGTTATTCGCAAGGTGCAATTGATCTTGCCAAGGAATTAATAAAAAATGGTGCTCACATAGTTACTGACACTAACATGGCATTAGCCGGCATCAACAAAAAGAAATTGGCATCCTTCGGAGGCCAGGTACACTGCTTCATGGCAGATGAAGACGTAGCCAAGGAAGCAAAGGAACGCCAGGTTACAAGAGCTACTGTATCCATGGAACGAGCAGCAGCCCTGCCTATGCCAGTAATCTTTGCCATAGGCAACGCCCCAACAGCTCTCATTTCCCTATACGAAATGATGGAGCAAGGCATATTCACACCCGAGTTTGTCATCGGCGTATCAGTTGGCTTCGTAAATGTAGAGGCAGCCAAGGAACTTTTCCTTAACTCCTCAGTTCCGTACATCATCAACAAAGGCCGCAAAGGCGGCAGCAACATCGCCGCTGCCATCGTAAATGCGTTACTATATAGCTTATAGAAAAGGTAGTTTTCCATGAAAAAAGGTTTTACCACGGGAAGCTGTGGGGCGGCGGCTGCGAAGGCGGCGACCTACATGCTTTTGTCGGGGAAGGAAAAACTGAATATTGAAATAGAAACTCCTGCAGGGATTATGTTTAATGCGGATATTGTAGATATTAAACGAGAAGAGTCGCGGGTGAGCTGCGCTGTTATAAAGGATGGTGGAGATGACCCTGATGTGACTACTGGAAGTCATGTGGTGGCTACAGTGAGTATGGTTGAATCCTGTGATACAGGAGATTGTGCTATTACCATAGATGGAGGCTTTGGTGTAGGCAGGGTAACATTGCCAGGTCTGGATCAGCCTGTGGGAAATGCTGCAATTAATCATGTGCCAAGAGAGATGATTGAAAAGGAAGTGCTACAGGTCTGCAAGCTTTTTGATTTCTGTGGAAAGCTTAGTGTAATCATATCTGTTCCTGAAGGAAAAGAGCTTGCCAGTCACACCTTCAATCCTCGTCTTGGAATTGTAGGAGGTATTTCAATACTCGGAACAACAGGTATCGTTGAGCCAATGAGTGCAAAAGCATTGGTGGATACAATAAGAGTTGAGCTTTCCCAGAAGAAAGCCTTAGGATTTAAAACAGCCTTCGTAACCCCAGGCAACTACGGCCTGAAATTTATGAAGGATAATTATGACTATGATTTAGATAAAAGTGTAAAGTGCTCTAACTTCATAGGAGAGACTGTAGACATGGTTTGTGAGATGGGCTTTGAAACTCTTGCCATCACAGGCCACATTGGAAAGCTTGTTAAGGTAGCTGGCGGCATAATGAATACCCATTCCCATGAGGCGGATGCCAGAATGGAAATTCTTTCAGCCTGCGCCATTAAAGCAGGCGCAGATGCTGAACTAGCCAGAAAGATTCTAGCCTGCCTAAACACTGAAGAAGCACTTCATCACATAGAGGATGCAGGCTTACTAAAGCCAACAATGGATATCGTCCTAGAACGAATCCTATTCTACCTAGACTTCAGAGCCCAAGGTAGAATAAAAATAGAGTGTTTATTGTATTCAAATGAATTTGGATTATTAGCAGAATCCAAAGGCTTCCCCTCTTTAGGGGGGAAGCTGTCACCGTAGGTGACTGATGAGGGGGAGTAATAACATTTATAGAACGCTTTTTAGCAGAAAGGATTTTCCATGCCAAAACTGGACCCTAAATTAAAGCAATACTCTCGAAACTTAAGAAATGACATGACCAAAGAGGAAAAACATCTTTGGTATGACTTTTTAAAATCATATTCAATTACAATCAAAAGACAAAAAGTCTTTGAAAAATATATAGTAGATTTTTATTGTGCTAAGGCAAAAATAGTAATAGAACTAGATGGAAGTCAGCATTATGAAAAAGAAGGACATGAAGCTGATTTAGTTAGAGATAAATATTTAGCTGATTTGGGAATAAAGATTTTAAGATATTCTAATTATGATATAAACAATAATTTTGTGGCAGTTTGTGAAGATATAGATGCCAAGATTAAAGAGAGGATTATGTAGATAGATTGATTTAGAGTGAGAGGAAATTTTTATGATAGATAATAACAAAGGGGAAAGACCCTCATCAGTCACCTCCGGTGACAGCTTCTTCTCCGCTTCCGCTTCGGTCGGCTCAGAGCAGAGGTCCACTGGACCTCTTTCGCCCCTTAAAAGGGAGAAGCCTTTGGTTTATTTTGTTGGAGCTGGCTGCGGGGCGGCGGATTTGATTACGGTGAGAGGTATGAATCTGCTGAAGGCGGCTGATGTGATTATATACACTGGGTCTTTAGTGAATCCAGAGCTTTTGAATTATGCAAAGAGGAATTGTGAGATTCATAATAGTGCTACCATGACTCTTGAAGAGGTAATGATTGTGATAATTGCTTCTGCAAGGCAGGGGAAAATGGTTGTTAGATTGCATACAGGTGAGCCTAGTATATATGGCGCAGTGCTTGAGCAGATGCAGATATTGGAAGCTAATGGTATTGAGTATGAAAGCTGTCCGGGGGTGAGTGCATGCTTTGGCGCGGCAGCAAGCCTTAATCTGGAGTATACTCTTCCGGATGTAAGCCAGACGCTTATTATTACAAGAATGGCTGGGCGCACTGCAGTACCGGAAAGGGAATCTATTGAAAAGCTGGCTACACATAATGCATCTATGGCAATTTATCTTAGTAGTGGTATGATGGATAAGCTATCAAGAGCACTTATAAATGGTGGATATTCTAAGGATACACCGGCGGCTATAGTTTATAAGGCTAGCTGGCCAGATGAGGAAAAATATATTTGTACTGTTGGGACTTTGGCTGAAACGGCTGAGGCTCATGGCATAAAGAATTTGGCTGTGGTGCTTGTAGGGGATGTGATTTCGAAGTCGGGGTATTCTTTGTCGAAACTATATGATGCTGAATTTGAGACGGAGTTTAGGAAGAGTAGATGATGGTTGCCCTCATCAGCCACCTTCGGTGACAGCTTCTCCCAGAGGGAGAAGCCTTTGGAGAGTATATGATTGAAAATTTTCTTATTAGAATTTCATATTTTACCGACGAAGGTAGGAAGGTTTATAGCAAGCTTGAACAGGCCTTAGGCAATGCTACTTTTGAAGTGAAGGATGACAATACATCTTTAAAGGAGTTTGCAAGGGATAGCTTTGAGGGGCATATTCCGCTTATTTTTATTGGAGCTGTGGGAATTGCTGTACGGACTATTGCACCTTTTATAGATAATAAGCTTTCAGATATTCCAGTGATTGTTATTGATGAAAAAGGATTAAATGTTATTCCTGTTTTGTCTGGACACTATGGGATGGGTAACGATTTGGCGAGAGATTTTGCAAAAGTACTTAATGCAAATCCTGTGATTACTACTGCAACAGATGTGGAAGGTGTATATGCTATAGATTCTTTTGCAGCAAGAAATGGCTTTATAATTCTTGATAAATCAAAGATTAAAGATGTATCCATGAAGCTTTTAGAAGGCCAGATAGTTTATTACAAAAATGAAATCGAAGATTTAAAATTCCAAGATAAAGAGCCTAAAAATATTAATCAGGCAAGTGGCGAAAAAATAGACTTCGTATTTATGAATGATAAAAAGAAAGATGATGGCACCCTTATATTAAAGCCCAAGACTTTAGTAATTGGCATGGGCTGTAAAAGAGGAAAAAGCTTTGAAGAATTGCTTGATTTTATCCTAGAGGATTACACCTTAGAAGAACTTAAGGATAATCTATATGGAATTTGTTCAATAGATAAAAAGGCAAATGAGATAGGCTTACTTAAGCTTGCGGCATATCTTCATTGCAAATTTATAACCTTTATGGTTGAGGAATTAGAATCGGTTTCAGGAGATTTTAGTGAATCAGAGTTTGTGAAGGAAAATGTAGGCGTAGGAAACGTAAGTGAAAGAGCAGCAGTGTGTGTAGGGGCTAAGCTAATAGCTAAAAAACAGGCACGTGATGGCATGACAAAGGCTTACGGCACTAGAGATTTAAGGAGCATAAAATGGCAGGAATAATATACATAATTGGCATAGGACCTGGGGACAGAAATATGATGACTGATGAAGCCTTTAGTGCCATGAAAAAATCTGATGTTATCGTAGGCTATACAGTCTATGTGGATTTGGTAAAAGAGTATTTTGAGGATAAAGAGTTTTTTACTACTCCAATGCGGCAGGAAATAGAACGGTGCAGGGCATGCTTTGATTTTGCTAATGAAGGTAATAATGTTGCTTTTATTTGTAGCGGAGATGCAGGGGTGTATGGCATGGCAGCCCCTATGTATGAGCTTCTTCCTGAATACGTAAATACGAATTCAGATTTTACGGAAGATAATATCATTGTTATTCCAGGAGTAACAGCGGCTATATCAGGTGCGGCAGTTTTAGGGGCACCTATAAATCATGATTTCTGTGTAATCAGTCTAAGCGATTTGCTTACTCCATGGGAAGTGATTGAAAAGAGACTAAGGGCAGCAATAATGGGAGATTTTGCCATTGTTTTATATAATCCTTCTAGTAAAAAGAGGCATGATTATCTACAGAGAGCCTGCGAAATAATGTTAGATGCGGGAGCAGATAATAAAAGAGCCTGTGGCTATGTAGAAAATATTGGAAGGGAAGGAACTAACTCAAAGGTACTTACCTTAGACGAGCTGAAGGATGCTTCTGTAAATATGTTTACTACAGTATTTATAGGCAATTCTAAAAGTGAAATTATAAAAGGTAAGCTTGTAACAAAACGAGGATATCAGATTTGAAAAAAGCAATTGTTTTTGGTGGAACTACAGAGGGAAGACAGCTGGCAGAGAAATTAAATCTGGCTAAGATAGCTGTAATTTACTGCGTTGCAACTGAATATGGCAAAGATATGGTGCTAGGTGATAATGGCATAGATGTTAGGGTAGGTAGGCTTGACAGTAACCAAATGATAAAGCTGTTTGAAGCTGAAAATCCAGATGTAATAGTAGATGCCACTCATCCTTTTGCAGAAATTGTAAAAAAGGAAATAGATAGCGCAGTTTTTTCATACAAAGATACATCATTTATAAGAGTGTGCCGTGATGCAGACGAGGTAGATTATACAGATTGTACTTTCTTTGAAGATGTTGATTCATGCGAAAAGGCACTAGAATCTACCAGTGGAATTATATTTCTTACAACTGGAAGCAAAGAGCTAAGCGCCTTTTGCAAGAATGAAGCTTTGAAAGAGCGATTAGTTGTAAGAGTGATTCCAAGCATTGAAAGCCTTAAAATATGCATGGATAACGGGCTTACAGGAAAGCAAATCATTGCAATGCAGGGACCATTTTCTAAGGCTATGAATAGAATTCAACTAAAAGAAACTAATGCTAAGATTATGGTTCTTAAAAGTAGTGGCAAATCCAGTGGAGAAGCTGAGCGAATAAATGCAGCAAAAGAAGAAGGGGTACAATGCTTCATCATAAAAAGGCCTAATGATTCAGCAGAAGGCTTATCTAATGAAGATGCAATTAAAAAGCTAGAAGAGGTTTTACAGGTTAGCCTTAAGCCTAATGCTTTTTCAGAAATTACTCCTGATGTGAAATGCCATATTACATTAGCAGGATTTGGAATGGGATTTGGCTCTATTACGGAAGAGGTTAAAGAGACGATTCAAAATGCAGACATTATATTTGGGGCTGCCAGGATGCTTTCTTCTATAGAGTGTAAGGGAAAGAAGTATCCATATTACCTGGCGAAGGATATTATGCCTGTATTAAATGAACGGATTGAAGCACTGCCTTATGGAATTCTTAATGCATTGGTACTGTTTTCGGGGGATACCGGATTTTATAGTGGAACAAAAAAGCTTAGGGATGCACTTAAAGCAGATGGTAGGATAAAGGTAAATGTAATGCCTGGCATTTCATCAGTAAGTGCCCTGGCAAGCCGTATAGGGGAAAGCTATGATGATGCAGTTGTTATGAGCTGCCATGGTATTGAAGAAAGTGTATGGCAACCTAAGCTTATTGATGCTACCTTGCATAATGCAAAGGTCTTTACACTTACATCAGGTGGTAAAGATGTTCGCATTATCGGTGAAATCCTATGCAAGCTGGAAGAAGATTACGATGTTAAATATGAAATAGTGGCTGGCGTTAATCTATATTCCTATGAAAAGATTGTTAAATTAAGTGCCATGAAGTGTTCCACATTCCCAGAGGATGGTCTTGTGGTTCTTATGATAAAAAATAAAAAGCCTACCACCAGAAGGTTATCACCTGGATTAGCAGATGATGCTTTCTTGCGTAACAAGACTCCTATGTCAAAGGAAGAGATAAGAGCGCTTTCTATTTGCAAGCTAGGGCTTACAGAGAATGCTGTTGTCTATGATATAGGTGGAGGCAGTGGCTCTGTTTCTGTTGAAATTGGATTGCTTCACCCATCAATTAACGTATATACGGTAGAGTTTAAGGAAGAGGCCTGTGAGCTTATAAGAGCTAATATTAACAAATTCAATCTGAAGAATGTAAAGCTATACAAGGGAGTTGCGCCAGAAGCATTAGAAAACCTGCCTGCGCCTACTCATGTGTTTATAGGCGGTAGTGGAGGCAGACTAGAAGAGATTCTAAGGACTATAAAAGCCAAAGGAAATAATACAAGGGTTGTAATAAATGCGGTTACCCTTGAGACTATAGCAGAGGTTAATGGTATCCTAAAGGATTATGCAATAAGTGATGCTGATGTGGTTCAAGTTGCTATAAGTAAAGCAAAAACTATTGGTGATTACAACGTAATGCAAGCTCAAAATCCCGTATACGTGGTATCGTTTTCTTTGTAATTAGATTAGCATTTGGATGAGCTCGTAGGTAACAAGCTCTTATGTTTCTTAAGCAGAGCTTTTCATGCGAAGCGTAGGAATATAATGGCTTGTGACCGTAACGAGCGGAGGAAGATTAGAATATTGGAAACTCAAATGAAGAAACCAAGAGTTATGATAGCAGCCACAGCCAGTGGCAGTGGAAAAACTACAATTACATGTGGCCTGCTTACAGCCCTAAAGCAAAGAGGCGTAAAGCCCTGCAGCTTTAAGTGTGGCCCAGATTATATTGACCCTATGTATCACAGAAATGTGCTAGGGATAGAGTCAGGTAACCTGGATACTTTTTTTACAGAGGATGAGGTTACCAGATGGATTTACGGCAAAGAATGCACTGGTGAAATCAGTGTTATAGAAGGTGTAATGGGGCTTTTTGATGGTGTAAGGGGTGTTGAAGAAACAGGCTCCAGCTATGATTTAGCAAGAGTGCTAAATTGCCCGATTATTTTAGTAGTTAATGCCAAGGGTGCTGGCAAATCAGTGGTGGCTACCTTAAAAGGCTTTATTGATTATGATAAGCATAAGCTTATTAAGGGTGTGATTTTAAATAAAACTTCAAAGAGCTTTGGGCAGATTCTAAAGCCTATAATTGAACAGGAGCTTGGCGTAAAATATCTTGGTACCCTTTCTGATATTTCAGATATCAATATTTCAAGCAGGCATTTAGGATTATATCTTCCTGAGGAAATTGCAGATATTAAAAGTCAGCTATCCCTTCTTGGTAATAAGGTTGAGGAAGAGATAGATGTTGATACGATATTGGAGCTTGCCAATGGGGCATGTGAGGATATAGGAAAGGCTAAAGCACCTGAGCAATTAGATGCACTAATGAACAGTATGCAATCCGTAAATACGATAAAGCTTGCTGTTGCAAAGGATGAAGCATTTTGTTTTTATTATAAAGAAAACTTAAAGCTATTTGAAAGCATTGGAATTGAACTTTGCTTTTTTTCACCTATATATGATTCTTATCTTCCAGAAGGTATTAGTGGAATATTGCTTGGCGGTGGTTATCCAGAAAACCATCTAAAGGAGCTTTCTATTAATAATCAAATAAAAAATGAAATAAGATTAGCCTATGAAAAAAGGATGCCTATAATGGCTGAATGTGGAGGCTTTATGTATCTTATGGATGAGATAGTAGATAGTGATAATACAGCTTATAAAATGGTTTCTGCCATAAATGGAAAAGCCACATTTACAGGGCATCTTGTTAGGTTCGGATATGCTATAATAGATGATGGAGAAAGAAAGATTAACGGGCATGAATTTCATTATTATGATACAGATAATAATGGAAGTGATTGTAAGGCAACAAAGCCATCTTCAACAAGAAGCTGGCAGTGCATTCATAAGGCAAATGGTGGGTTCGTGGGGTTCCCACATCTATATTATCTTTCTAATCCGGATTTTATCAAAAATTTTGTGGAGGCTATGAAAAATTATGGGGGATACTAGAGTATTATTTGACGACATTTTAGAGGATAAAATTAAAATAGAGCCTGTTAATAAAGAAAAAATTAAACAGGTAAAGCAGGAATGGAACAGGGTTTCAAAGCCTATTGATAGCTTTGGAAACTTTGAGAATATTCATTCCAAAATCGCTGCCATTCAAGGCGTTGATGCACCTGATTTATATCATCCAAGGCTTATTGTGTGTTGTGGAGACCATGGCATTGTTGAAGAAGGGGTGAGTCAGGCAGATCAGGATGTCACTAGAATCTGCGCAACAAATATTGGAAAAGGGCTTACTACTGCTGGTGTCATGGCCAAATCCCTGGGGATAGATATTATGGCTGTGGATGTTGGTATTAATTATGCCAAAGAGGTGCCATATACACTAAATAGAAGAGTGAAATACGGAACCTGCAATTTTTTAAAGCAGCCAGCTATGTCTGTTGAAGAATTTTCAAGAGCTGTTCAGGTTGGTATGGACTTAGCTTTGGAGAGCAAGGAAAGTGGATATGATTTACTGCTGGTTGGTGAAATGGGAATCGGAAATACCACATCAGCTGCAGTCATTGCAGGCTATCTGCTGGATTTGAATGCAGAGGCGGTTACCGGAAGAGGGGCTGGCTTAGATGATGAAGGCTTCAGCAAAAAGCGTGCCGTTGTATCTATGGCCTTATCAATGTACAGCGGTCTGTCACCAGTGGAGATTTGCAGTAATTTTGGTGGTCTTGAGCTTGCAGCAATGACAGGAATCATTCTTGGTGGTGCTGTGTATAGTGTGCCGGTAGTGTTAGACGGAATGCTTAGTATGGTATCAGCTCTTGTGGCTGACAGGTTATTAGATAATACTAAGGATTATCTGATTCCATCACATATTAGTAAAGAACCGGTGGCAAAGAAGCTTGTAAATAAGCTTAAACTTACGCCTGCAATTGATGCAGCTATGGCTGTAGGCGAGGGTGTAGGTGCAGTTATGATGGTATCTTCCCTTAGGATAGTAGATATTGCATTTCATGATGCATTAAAGTTCGGCGATTCTGGAGTGGAGCAGTATAAGGATTTTAAAGAGGAAGCATGATTACATTAGTATATGGTGGAAGTGGTAGTGGTAAATCAGCATTTGCTGAGGATTTAGTTTGTAAAACTAATTACCCAAACAGATATTATCTAGCCACAATGAAATCATTTGATGAAGAAGCTGATAGGCGAATTGAAAAGCATAGAAAGCAAAGAGAAGGCATGGGCTTCATCACAATAGAACAGCCTACAGATATCGCAAATACGATAGTAGATGCTGATTCTATAGTGCTTCTTGAATGTATGTCTAATCTAGTGGCTAATGAAATGTTTGCAGTTGAAAGAAATGTCTCTTTTACAGAATGTGCAGATAAGATAATAGATGATGTAATTGCTTTGTCTAAGAAAGCAGCTGCCCTTGTAATAGTTACTAATAACATATTTGAAGATGGGGTAAGCTATGATGAAGGTACTAAGGAATACATGAGAGCCTTAGGGCTAATAAACGAAAGACTGGCTAAGCTTTCTAATGAAGTATACGAAGTAGTGGTAGGGATTGGAATAAAATTATGAGAATTATAAAATCGTTTATTGTAGCTTTTTCAATGTATTCAAGAATTCCCATGCCAAGATTTACCTGGGATAGTGAGGATATGAAATATCATCTTATTTTCTTCCCATGGGTTGGGGCTGTAATAGGGTTGTTAGAGTACGGGCTATTGCTATTAACTGAAAAGTATGGTTTTCCAAATGCTTCATTTGGGGCTCTTGCAATAGCAATACCTCTTATAGTAACAGGGGGCTTTCATCTGGATGGTTTTATGGATGTTGAAGATGCTATTAGCTCTTTTAAGACTAGGGAAGAGCGCCTTGAAATACTTAAGGACCCTCACATCGGAGCTTTTTCTGTTATCAATGTAATCATTGTTGGATTATTACTATTTGCTTCCATTCTTATTATGGATAGAGAAAGCTTCATAATCTGGAGCTTTTCATTTTTTATGGCACGAGCTTTAAGCGGAATGCTTGTAGTAAAGGGGAAGAAGGCTAAGTCAGATGGGATGCTTTATTCAGAAGCCCAAAATACATTGGACAAACCAGTATTTGCATGCTTGTGCATAGAATTAATAATAAGCTTTTGTTTGGCATTTGTAGTATCTCCTTTTAGAGCTTGTTTCGCATTTGTTATTCCTATCGTAACAGTCCTAACACTTGCAAAAAGAGCAGGTAGATTGTTTGGTGGAATCACCGGAGATGTTGCTGGCTGGTATGTGGTAAACGCTGAGTTTCTAGCTGCTCTTTTTCTTGCATTATATAAATATCTATGAGGTGTGAAATGAATCTTGTAATAGGCGGTAGCTATCAGGGGAAAACAGAATATGCTCTTAATACTTTTCCTAAAGCCAGATTTTTTAATCAGGCCCATCTATTTATAAAAAAGAGGTTATCTGAGGATAAGACACAAGAAGAAATTTTGGCCGAAATTCTTGAGACTACATCTGAGGGGCAATGGGTAATTATTGCTGACGAAATAGGAAATGGCGTGGTTCCAATGGATGCCAATGAAAGAAATTGGCGTGATATTGCAGGTCAAATATTAATAGAGCTTGCCAAGGAAGCTACAGAGGTGCACAGGGTAGTTTTAGGCATAGGTCAAAGGATTAAATAATGGAAAAGACAATCACTTTAATCCGCCATGGTAAGACTCCAGGAAATTATGAAAAAAGGTATATTGGAATCACTGATGAACCCTTGAGCGTAGATGGCGAAAAGGAAATAATATCAAGGCATTATCCGAAATGCGATATAGTTTTTTCTAGTCCACTGATGCGTTGTGTCAGGACGGCAGAGCTTATATATCCCGAATGTAAGCCTGTTATTATAGAGGAATTACGGGAAACAGATTTTGGTATTTTTGAGGGGAAAAATTACTTAGAGCTTGCTGACAACAAGGAATATATAGATTGGATAGAATCAGGAGGAACGGCGCCTTTTCCAAATGGAGAAAGTAGGGATGAGGCAAATAGCCGTACCATGATTGGTTTTCAAAAGCTTATTAAGCTAAGCGGCGATTGTAAGAATATTTCAGTCGTTTGCCACGGCGGAACTATCATGGCGATTTTAAGCAGTCTTTTTGATGGGGATTATTATTCATATCATGTAGAAAATGGCGAGGGATATACATTTGAATTATCATCTAACGGCCTTTATCATGGGCTACGTACTAGATCTTTTATTAGGTGATCCATTTGGCAGCTTTCATCCGGTGGTCTGGATTGGGAAGATTATTTCAGCATTTACACAAAAGCTTTTAAAGGAAAATGATTCATCTGATAAAAAAAGAAAAAAGGGAATATTACTTGTTGTTATCGTAATTACGATATCGGTTTTAGTTACAGGTATTTGCAGTATTTTAGCATATAAAATTAATGCCTATATTGGAATTGTAGTAGAGTCAATAATCACATATCAATGTCTTGCAACAAAGAGTCTTTATACTGAGAGCATGAAGGTGTATCATGCACTTAAGGAGACTTCACTTGAAGCTGGAAGGGCGGCAGTTTCAATGATTGTAGGAAGAGACACTGCATCCCTTGATGAAGCTGGGGTTACAAAGGCTGCGGTAGAAACTGTAGCAGAAAATACTTCAGATGGAATAATTGCCCCAATGATATATTTAGCTATAGGCGGTCCTATACTTGGAATTTGCTACAAGGCCATTAACACCATGGATTCCATGATTGGATATAAGAATGATAAATATATGGATTTTGGCAGGGCAGCAGCGAAATTAGATGATGTAGTAAATTTTATTCCTGCAAGAATTAGCGCTTATCTTATGATTATGGCTACATTTTTTTTAGGAAAGGGTTATAATACCGTAAATGCCATATATATTTTTAAGAGAGACAGGTTTAATCATCCAAGCCCTAATTCTGCTCAGACAGAAAGTGTTTGTGCAGGGGCATTAGGAGTACAGCTGGCAGGTCCTGCTAGCTATTTTGGAAAGCTTAAGGATAAGCCTTATATTGGAGATATGTTAAGAACCATAGAAATAGAGGATATTAAAAGGACAAATAAGCTTATGGCATGCACCTCTAATTTATGTGTGATAATTTGCAGCATTTTGATTTTGGCAGTAGAAGGAAGGTTTTAACATGCACGGCGGTGATATTTACAGAAACAGTATTCATTTCGATTTTTCAGTAAACACTAATCCACTGGGGGTTCCATCAGAGGTACAGTGGGTTCTTACTGAAGCAGCTTTACACGCAGGAAGATATCCTGACATTGTTCACGAAAGCTTAGTTACAGAAACAGCTAAGATGTTTAATGTAATAAATGATGTTGTGGTATATGGAAATGGCGCATCTGAAATCATAATGGCTATATGCCATGCCCTGCTTCCTAAAAAGGCTATGCTTGTAGTTCCCTGTTTTTCAGGATACGAATACTGCTTACAGGGAGCCTGCCCAAAATGTGATGTGGTTTATTATCAGCTAAAGGAAAGCGATGATTTTAAACTGACAGGAGGCATATTAGATGCCATCGAAACAGAAAAGCCTAGGGTACTGTTTCTTACAAATCCTAACAATCCTAATGGGCTATTAATTGATAAGGATTTGCTTGAGCGAATAATTGAAACCTGCGAAAGCATTTCTTGTACAGTGGTAGTTGATGAGTGTTTCCTTACACTTACAGGCAAGGAAAAGGAACTTTCATTAGCTTACAACATCAGAAAGTATAAATCACTTGTTGTCCTTAGGGCATTTACAAAGACCTTTGCTATTCCTGGAGTTAGACTAGGTTACGCCATCTGCTCACGCAAAATTCTTGCAGAAGGCATTAAGGCTCATTTGCCTGAATGGAATCTATCTATCTTTGCCCAAATGGCAGGGGCAGAATGTCTTAAGCACATGGATTATGTAGAAGATTCAGTAAAAATCCTAAACGCAGAGCGAAAATATTTGAGTGAGGAGCTCACAGCTTTAGGCTTTGAGGTTTATCCTACGGAGGCTAATTACATCCTGTTTAAAACAAAAAAAAGGGATTTGGCAGAAAGATTACTTGAGTATAATATCATGATAAGAGATTGCTCAGATTACGTAGGGCTTGAGGAAGGCTATTATAGAGTTGCAATCAAATTACACAATGAGAATAATGGATTGATTTCAGCATTGGAGAATATTCTGAATGAGTAAGACAACTTGTGGCAGCGCTGCTGTAGTGTGTTAGAAAATAGAAGGAGAATAGCATTATGAAACTTGGAATAGTTGGAAATGGAGTTATCGTTCAAGAGATACTTACATTTATTGATGAGATTGGTTTTGATGAGATTTATATTTGCGGAAGAAAGGCAAGTGAGGACAAGCTTAATGCTTTGGCAAGTAAATTTCATTTGAATCAGGTTTTTACAGATTATGATAAGCTACTTTCAAGTGATGTAGATGTGATATATATTGGGCTGCTTAATGATATGCATTATGATTACGCTGTGAAGGCACTTCAGGCTAAAAAGCATGTGATATGCGAGAAGCCTATGTGTGTTACTTTAGCTGAGGTGGAAGAGCTTGAGAAGAAGGCTAAGGAAAATGGTGTGATGATATTTGAAGCTATGAGTATATATCATATGCCAGCTTATAAACAGCTGCAGCAAGATGTAAAGCTTGTGGGTGATGTGAAGTTTTGTAACTTCAATTATAGTCAGATGTCCAGAAGATATAAGGCTTTCCATGAAGGCGGTGAGGCACCGGCTGTGTTTTCACCTGACCATGCAGGGGGATGCCTTAGGGATTTGAATGTATATAATATTTCTGCAATGGTGGGATTGTTTGGAATGCCTGAACAGGTGATATACAGTGCAAATATGGAGCGAGGCATTGATACAAGTGGAGCTTTGCTTGCAGATTATGGCAGCTTTAAGTGCATCTGCATGGCTACAAAGGATTGTAATGCTCCAGGACCAAGCACTATTCAGGGGGTGGATGGTACAGTTTGTATTTATCCTCATGTAAATGGGATGACTGAGTATGATGTACTTTTCAATGATGCAGATACTGATACAAAAGAAGTGTCTCTTTCAGATGGAAGTAATCGCCTGTACTTTGAATTTGCTGAATTTAAGCGTGCCATTGAAGAGAAGGACACTTCTTTGATGGAAAAGATTTTAGGATATAGTAAGATGGTGGCGAAGATTATTGACTTGGCTACAGCTTAGCAATATAGCTTCGCATTGTGTTCATTACAAGCTTCTTGTTGCCACTCCAAAGAGGGGCAATGAGGAGCTTTTTTGGTCCGTCGCCAGTAAGCCGGTGAATAATAGTTTCTTTAGGAAGAGCCATTAGGCAGCGGCCTACAATTTCACAGTATTCATCTAATTCGTATATACGAAATGGATTTTCTTCATACATCTCAGCCAGCTTTGTGCCCTTAAGCACGTGAAGAAGCTGTAGCTTGATTCCAAATAAAGTAGGATTAAGCTTTGCTAAATATTTTACTGTTTCAATAATGTCGTCATCTGATTCCCCAGGTAGGCCTAAAATTACATGGACTACCACCTTAAGCCCAGCATTAGTAAGCCTTTTATATGCATCCTCAAAAACAGGCAGTTCATAACCACGATTAATTAGCTTTGCAGTACTTTCATGAATAGTCTGAAGGCCAAGCTCCACCCAGAATTCCTTATCCTTATTTAGATTCCCCAAAAAATCAATCATTTCATCAGACAGGCAATCTGGTCTGGTTCCAATGGAAAGACCTACAATCTCTGGATAATCAAGCACTCGTTTAAACAAATCCATAAGATATGCTTCATCCCCATAGGTGTTAGTAAAGGACTGGAAATATGCTATATATTTTCGTTCGTTTGCTGGAATCTTAGCTGGTATTTTAGCATCGACTTTTTCACGGGCATAGGCAATCTGTTCATCTAAATCCATGCCTGTAGCGGCAAAATCCCCAGAGCCACCCTCGGAGCAGAATATGCAGCCACCATAAGAAATAGTTCCATCCCTATTAGGGCATGTGCAGCCTGTTGAAAGAGAAAGCTTGTACACTTTTGTTCCATATTTACTTTTTAGATAATCGGATAAACTAATGTAATTCATACTAAGATAATATAGTCCATTGGCTTATTTTTCAATAGTCGACAGGAAAACGTTTGTTTGCATTTGCCTAAATATGTTGTATTATATATTAAGAGGTTATTTTATGTCAGATAGATTGATTTTTCACGTAGATGTTAATAGTGCTTTTGTTTCCTGGTCGGCTGTTGAGATGCTTAAAAACGGCGGGCCTGATTTGCGTGAGGTTCCATCTATAGTTGGTGGTGATCCAAAATCAAGGCGAGGCATAGTTGCAGCCAAATCTATTCCTGCCAAAAAGTACGGAATAGTAACAGGGGAGCCAGTTAGTGCAGCCCTAAGAAAATGCCCTAATCTGGTTATCGCTGGTTCCAACTTTAAGTGGTACGTGAAATGCTCCAGAGCTTTTAAGGCAATTTGTCAGGAATATACTCCTTGTATGCAATCCTTTTCAATTGACGAAGTGTTCCTTGATATGTCAGGCATGCATCTGATTTATCCAGACCCTATTGCCACAGCTCATGAAATAAAGGATAGGATTTATAAGGAGCTTGGATTTACTGTAAATGTTGGAATAGGTCCTAACAAGCTTTGCGCTAAGATGGCATCAGATTTCGAAAAGCCTAATAAGGTTCATACATTATTTTTAGATGAAATACCTAAGAAAATGTGGCCTCTTCCTGTAGGTGAGCTTTTTTCATGTGGCAAATCTACTACAGCCAGGTTAAAGAGCCTTAATATAAAAACAATAGGTGAGCTTGCAGCAACTCCTGTAAATCAGCTGGCACTGGTTCTTGGCGAAAGGGCGGCAGTGCATTTTCATAACTATGCTAATGGGTATGACGACTCGCCTGTTGTGGATGAGCCTGAGGATGCTAAGGGATATTCAGCCGAGACAACGGTAGAGGATGATTTGGTAGATTTGGAATCTATTAACAGATTGCTTTTGGCTCAGGCTGATGTGGTGGCTGCCAGAATGAGGGCAGATAATGGTAAATGCAGGTGTGTCGGGGTTACCTTCAGGAATCTTGATTTTGTTAATAAATCACATCAAACTAAGCTAAGTGATGCTACAGATGTTACAGAGGTTATATATCAAACTGCCAAAAGGCTTATGAGGGAAAGCTGGCAAGGAGAGCCCCTTAGACTTATAGGGCTTTCTGTTACTGATATAGATAGAGATGGCTTTGAACAAATGAGCTTATTTGCAGATGAAAATAAGGAAAAAAGAAAGGCGTTGGATGGGGCACTGGATTCCATCAGGGGTAAATTTGGAAATGCTTCTGTCCAAAGAGCCAGCACCATTGATACCAGCAAAAATATTAACAGGCGTCAT
Organism: Pseudobutyrivibrio sp.; assembly: GCF_017471675.1. Lineage (GTDB taxonomy): Bacteria > Bacillota > Clostridia > Lachnospirales > Lachnospiraceae > Pseudobutyrivibrio. The sequence goes on along the minus strand of NZ_JAFUSK010000091.1, from coordinate 11,778 downwards.
AAGGCAGAAATGGAAGACAATAGAGAAAAATAGCAATAATTTTTCAAGGTTTTTTCTAAAGAATACAGGTGTTTAATTCCTCTTTGAAATAGTAAGATTACACCATCAAATAAAGGGGGAATTAGACATGGGAATAATGATTAGACCAACAGTTAGAAAGCTTACTGATGGAGGAAAGTTTTGGGAGCATGAATATGAGCACTTCTATCTAAAGGCTTACGTTCCAAAAACAGATATAGATGGAACAGTGCTTAACTACGGATTTAAGGCTCCAATGTTAATTGTTTTTGAGGAAACTAAAAAGACAGAGGAAGAGGCAATTGCTTTTGCTAAGGAATCAGGATTAGCCGATATTGCAGCTTCATACGATTCAAGTGTGTTATTTGTATATCCTACTTGCAATGGCGGTTGGGATAATGCAGATGTTAGCCTTTACAAAGAGCTTATTGCCAATACTAGAATTGACCCTAGATACGAAGATGGAATTGTAGAATACTACGATTTTCCAAACAAGCAGTTTAGGGGATATTATATCCGCGGTGCTATTTACAGAGCAGATATTTTTAGCTTTGGCAAATCTGCTGATTATTGTGCTAAGAATCTTATACAGACAATTGATGGGGAATATCTTTGGGGACCAGGTGAGATTACACCGATAATGATTTCTATGGAAGGTCTTTCAGTTGTACCTGATGTAAGGCGTAAGGATATTGCTATTATAAGTGTAGGGAATTCTTTAGAAGTTAACGAGGCTTTTGAGTCATGTGAGCATGTGATGATTAAGGATAAGGCTGATTATGTTGCAGATTTTAAGAGCTTTATCTGGAAATATAAAATGTGGTGTGGCAAGGTGGAAATCGAGCCAGACTTTAATGAAATAGGTATGGTGGCAGAGCCTGGAGATGGTTATTTTGCCTACTACAATAAAGGCATATTTGACAAAGGACCAGCGCCTCTTGTAATAGGATTTCATGGTGGCGGTGATTCCGCATTATTTTTAACATACGTTTCAGGCTGGTGGGAGGTTTGCCATAAGCATAACTTTTTGTTTGTTGCAATCGAAAATCATCAGAATGTAACACCTACCAAGGCTATACAGATTATTGAAGGTCTTAAGAAGCGATACAACATAGATGAGAAGAGAATTTATGCCACAGGATTTTCTATGGGAAGTGCAAAGACTTGGGATATGTTTCAGGAATATCCAAATGTATTTGCTGCAGTGGCTCCACAGAGCGCACTGTTTCCAGTAAAGGATAATCCATTTGGCAAATCACTTGGTGACCCAGGCATGAACACATCAGTGTCAGTTCCAATCTTTTATGCCGGAGGTGTAAAGAGTCCACTTCCAGAATTGCCATTTCAGGCAAATGAATCTTTAGAGCGTATTCAATATGCAGCATCGGTTAATAAGCTAAAGATTAATTTTGATGTGGATTTTTCAGATAAAGACAACTGGGAAGATAAAATCTACGGTATACCAGGTGACAGGGTAGAGAAGTTTAAGGATCCATCTACTGGTGGTGTGCTTACTGTCAATTATTATGACAGCAAAGATGGAGTGTGCCGTACAGCCTTTGGAAGTGTGGATAATCAGGTACATGAATGTAGAGAACACACCTGTGAGGTGGCTTGGAACTTCATGTCATCATTTACAAAATAGCAAAAAAAACAAGGGGATTTCACAATGACAAGAATTTTATTTGTTTGCCATGGTTCAATCTGTCGCTCACCAATGGCTAAGTACGTTATGCAGGATATGGTTGAAAAGAAAGGAATAGCGGAGGAGTTTTATATAGATTGTGCTGCTATGACCTACGAAGAAATTGGAAATCCAGTGTATCCACCAGTTAGGCAGCTGCTAAATAGCAAGGGGATAGATTGCAGTGGATATGGGGCGCGACATATTAGAAAGGATGAGTATAGGGATTTTGACTATATCATCGGGATGGATGCAGAAAATATGCGTGACCTTAGGTATGAATTTGGCGAGGACAGGGAAGGCAAAATCTATAGATTGTTAGATTTTACTGATAGGCCTAGGGATATTGATGATCCATGGTACACAAGAAAGTTCGATGTTTGCTATGAAGATGTAGTAAATGGTTGTAATGGATTATTAAAGCATTTAGGATATGATATTTAACTAAGAAAAGCTAGCAAAACGCTAGCTTTTCTTGTATTTTGCTATAAATTCATCTGGTGGTATTGGCTTTGAGAAGTACCAGCCTTGTAGATAATCGCAACCGATTTCGGTCATGGCTTTTGCCATTTCAAGGGTTTCTATTCCTTCGGCTGTGATGCTGTAACCGTTGCTTTTTAGTGTTTCAATTAACATTGGAAGCATCTGGTCAGGTGCAGCACAGTAATCCCAAACAAGACTCATATCTATCTTTACATTGATGAATGGGAAATGCTTTAGGCGGCTGGCGTTTGAATATCCTGTGCCGTAATCATCTAATGCGAATACAAAGCCAATCTTTTGAATTTCCTGAATCTGGCTTTTCATAATGGATTCATCAATAATAGCGGCTTCTGTAATCTCTAAATGTATTTCAGATGGATTTACATTGTATTTCTTAGTAAAAGCTTCAAAGGTATGGGCTAAGTCGTTCTTCATAAACTGGGCAGTGGAAAGGTTTACGTTAATCCACTTCATATTAAAGGAAGATAGGCTGTTTTCACTGATAAACTTACAGGTGTTTTCAAATACCTGCTCACCTAACTGATTAATTCTACCATTACTTTCGGCAATGGATATAAACTTGCCAGGAGGAATGATGTTTCCTTCATAATCTCTGATTCTGCATAGACTTTCTGCGCCAACAAGCTCATATGTATGGGCATCCACAATAGGCTGTAGGAATATTTCTACAGAATTGCTTTCGATGGATTTTTCTAAGCATCTTTTTATAGTGGTGGATTCCTCGCTTGCATCAAATTGAGTTTCGCTTATTATGTATGTTTCATTTTCTGTGTTGCTGACAAACTCTAAGGAATTGGCTAACACGTTTAAGATTGCATCTGTAGAGTATCTGGTGCAGTTGCAATCAATTTTTGTAAAGCTTACGTTTAAGTAAAGCTCAGTATCATCAGATGTCCAAGGCTCACTAAATCTATTTTCGATATCTGTTAAAATATCATCCATGTCCACATCAGGTTTTGCAATTATAATGAACCTGCCGGAGCGATAATAGAATAAAAGTAAATCAGGAAAAGTCTTCTTTAAATAAGAACCAATTAAGCCGATACCGTTATCCATTTGTTTTCGTCCATATATTTCTACAACCTCTTCATAATGGTTTATAATAAATGCGGCAATCACAAAGTGTTTTTTAGAATTCATTTCATTTAAATACATTCTAAGCCCTTCTGTATTAAAGAGCCTGGTTCTTATATCGATATAAAAATCAGGATTCATAAACACAAGATTGATTGTCAAAATTGCCATGATACAAAATGTATCCATCAAAAGAAATTGTGGTATAAAGGTTCTGCAAGTTAGGCCAATGCATAGCAATACAAGATATATGGCAATTCCATATAATTCGCGACGTCGTTTTATATTTTTTCGATAAACTATGGAAACATAAGCACTAAATAATATATAGAAGAAAAATATAAATACAATTAACATATAGTATTTTCCACGATGATAGCCAGTTTCATCTACACTATATATGGCTTTGGTCCATGGGGATGAAATAATAACAAGTTCATTGAATATTAGCGGAAGTTGGCATAGAAAGGTTCTAAATTTATTTTCACTAGGGTCTAGTCCCAAAAAACTGCAGGTAAAGGCAAAGAAGGCTTGCCCTTGGATTGCAAAGAAAATGAAGAATACCATGTTTGTCAATATAACAATAGTTCTAGGTAAATCTCTATATTCTTCACATGCCCAGCTGGAAATAATATTAGAAGAAATGACTATAGCTTCAATAATTAATAAATCTACGAAATATCTATCAACCCTAAGCGGAAGACGCTTAAGTAAAAAATAATTTGACATTAATAGGCCTAGTATCATAAGGCTAGGTATGGCAAAGCTGTAATCCCACATATTTAGTCTCCTAAAAATGATGTAATAAACAAACCTTTCACTCTTATTTTATTTGAGTGGAACAGTCTTTTCCAATGAACAATTTGTGTCCTAGAAATAAAGCTTGTTAGCGCCACTGATTATCTGTTAAAATAGGGCGAAGTTTGAATATAGAAATGGATTAATAGTATGAGTATTTTAAATGTTGAGCATTTATCCCATGGATTTGGTGATAGAGCGATTTTTGAAGATGTTTCCTTTAGATTACTTAAGGGAGAGCACATTGGGCTTGTTGGAGCTAACGGTGAAGGTAAATCTACTTTTATGAATATTATCACAGGAAAGCTTCAGCCAGACGAAGGTAAGATAGAGTGGTCTAAGAAGGTGCGTGTTGGCTATCTTGACCAGCACACAGTCCTTGAAAAGGGAATGACTATCGGTGATGTGCTTCGTTCAGCCTTTGATTTCCTATATGAGATGGAAACAGAGATGAACGATATCTATGCAAGCCTTGGTGATGTTACTGATGATAATGAAATGAACAAGCGCATGGAGGAGGCTGGAACTATTGCAGACCTTCTTACAATGCATGATTTTTACATGATAGATTCTAAGGTGGAAGAGGTTGCAAGAGCACTTGGAGTACTTGACCTTGGCCTTGACAGAGATGTTACTGAGCTATCAGGTGGACAGCGTACCAAGGTGCTGATGGCGAAGCTGCTCCTTGAAAAGCCTGACATACTGCTTTTGGATGAGCCTACTAACTATTTGGATGTGGAACATATTGAATGGCTTAAAAGATATCTTAATGATTATGAAAATGCCTTCATTCTTATTTCCCATGATGTGCCATTTTTGAATTCTGTTATTAATCTGATTTATCACATGGATAACAAGAAGCTGGAGCGATACGTGGGAGATTATGATAAGTTCCAGGAAGTATATGCTATGAAGCAGGCTCAGCTGGAGGCTGCATATAACAAGCAGCAGAAGGAGATTGCCGAGCTTAAGGATTTTGTTGCCAGAAATAAAGCAAATGTGGCTACTCGTAATATGGCAATGTCTCGTCAGAAGAAGCTTGATAAGATGGATAAGATTGAGCTTGCTGCTGAAAAGCCAAAGCCGGAATTTTATTTTAAGGAAGCGAGAACACCAAGTAGAGTGATTTTCTCAACAAAGGATTTGGTAATTGGATATGATAAGGATGAGCCTTTATCAAAGCCGCTTAACCTGGAGATGCAAAGAAAGCAGAAAGTGGTTCTTACAGGAGCAAATGGTATTGGAAAGACAACACTGCTTAAGAGTATTTTAGGTTTGATTCCACCAATTTCAGGCACAGTATATCAGGGAGAGTTCCTTGAAATAGGATATTTTGAGCAGGAGATGGATCAGCATATTTCAACTACATGTATTGAAGAGATATGGAATGAGTTCCCTTCTTACAACCAAAGCGAAGTACGTGCTGCTCTTGCAAAGTGCGGCCTTACAACAAAACACATTGAAAGCCTATGCCGCGTATTATCAGGTGGAGAGCAGGCTAAGGTTAGACTTTGCAAGCTACTTAATCGTGAGACTAATTTACTTCTTCTTGACGAGCCTACTAACCACTTGGATGTGGATGCAAAGGATGAGCTAAAGCGCGCCCTTAAGGAATATAATGGCTCTATCCTCATGGTTTGTCATGAGCCAGAGTTTTATGAAGGTCTTGCAACAGATGTGTGGGATGTTAGTCAATGGACTACAAAAGTATTATAAAAATGCATTAAAAGACAAATTAAATTGTACACAATATATACACTATTAATATAGCACTTTTTATAATAGTGTGCTAAAATTAAGTGTTGTTTAGATAATAAATTTTTCTTTGGAAGGAAGGTTACATTATGACAAAGATTGATATAATTTCAGGTTTTTTAGGTGCAGGTAAGACTACTTACATTAAGAAGATGCTTGAGGAAGCATACAAGGGTGAGAAGGTAGTTCTTATTGAAAACGAATTTGGTGAGGTAGGTATCGATGGCGGTTTCCTTAAGGATGCTGGTATTACTATTTCAGAAATGAACTCAGGATGTATTTGTTGCTCACTTGTTGGAGATTTTGATAAGAATCTTCACGAGGTTCTTGAGAAATTCAGCCCAGACAGAATTCTTATTGAGCCATCAGGTGTTGGTAAGCTTTCAGATGTTATGACATCAGTTATCAAGCTTGAGGAATCAGCTGATGTTAAGCTTACTGGTCTTGTTACAGTCGTTAATGCTCTTAAGGCTTCTAAGCAGATGAAGGCCTTTGGTGAGTTCTTCAACAACCAGATTGAGTTTGCTACAACAGTAGTATTATCACGTTCACAGACAGCTACTGAGGATCAGCTTGAGTTCTGCGTTAAGCAGATTCAGAAGCTTAATCCAAAGGCTGCTATTATTACAACACCTTGGGATGAAATCACAGGTGAAAAGCTTCTCTCAGTTATGGAGGGACAGGACAATCTTGCATCAGAGATGAAGCATCTTGCAGAAGAAGCCCATGAGCATGAAGAAGAGGAACATGAGCACGAGCATCATCATAATCATGACCACGAGGAGCATGAGCACGAGCATCATCACGATCATGACCACGAGGAGCATGAGCACGAGCATCATCACGATCATGACCATGAGGAACACGATCACGAACATCATCATGAGCATGGCGAGAATTGCACATGCGGTTGTCATGATCACGACCATGAGCATCATCATCACCATCATGCAGATGATGTATTTACTACATGGGGCAAGGAGACACCTCACAAGTTCGAGAAGTCTACTATCGAAAATGCTATGAAGGCATTTGCTAACACAAACGATTATGGAACAATCATCCGTTCAAAGGGTATGGTTGAGGATGTTAACGGTGGATGGATTTACTTCGACTTCGTTGATGGCGAGTATGAATTAAGAAGTGGCGAGCCAGATTACACAGGACGTCTTGTAGTTATCGGTGCTGATATTGACGAGCACAAGATTGAAGAGATTTTCGGATTATAATTTAGAGGTTTTTTATGGCAAAGGATATACCAGTTTACGTCTTTACTGGATTTATGGATAGTGGAAAAACTACCCTTATCCAGGAGACTTTGTTTGAAAATGATTTCACCCAGGGCGGTGATGATAAAATCCTCATTATTGCATGTGAGGATGGAGATGTTGAATACGACATTGAAAAGCTTAAGACAGTTAATGCTAAGGTTACAATGATTGAAAACGAAGAGGATTTCAATCTAGAGAACCTTAACAAGCTTCAGAAGGAATATGACCCAGATGTTATCTTCCTTGAGTACAACGGTACCTGGGGTGTGGATCACATATATGATGAACAGCTTCCAGAAGGTTGGGTACCAGCTCAGTCTTTAGCAACTGTTGATGCTACCACATTTGAGAATTACCTTAACAATATGCGTACCATGATGATGGAACAGCTGTTTAAGGCAGAGGTAGTTATTTTTAACAGATGTACAGATGACACACCAAAGACTAAGTTCCGCGGTCAGATTAAATCTATGAACAGACCAGCTCAGATTGTATATGAGAGAGCAGATGGTACTGTTGATGATTCTCCAGAGGAGCTTCCATTTGATATTAATGCAGATGTGATAGAGATTACAGATGCTGATTATGCTCTTTGGTTTATGGATTGTATGGAGACACCTAAGAAGTATGATGGTAAGAAGGTTCATTTCACTGGCCTTGTTTACAATCCTAACGATGGAAAGCTTCGCCGTGATGTATTTGTTCCAGGAAGATTTGCTATGACATGTTGCGTAGAGGATATTCAGTTCCTTGGTATGAAATGTAAATGGGACAAGGCATCATCATTAGAGCATAGAAGCTGGATTGATATTACAGCTCAGATAAAGGTTGAGTTCGCTAAGGAATATAAGGGTAAGGGGCCAGTTCTTTATCCAATTAGTGTAGAACCTACTGAAAAGCCTGAGGATGAGTTAGTATATTTTAGTTAAAAGTCTTTAAAATAGCCTCTAGTAAATAAACTAGAGGCTATTTATTAGTATTTGGTTAATTTAACACTTTACAATGCTAAAGTAAAAAGATATAATACCTGATTAAAGGATGATAGGGAAGGAGTCTAATTTATGTATTCAATCTTAAAAAAGGAAAAGCTTTCAGATAAGATTTTCCTAATGGTTGTCAAGGCACCTCGCGTTGCTGCAGGATGTTTGCCAGGACAGTTTATTATTGTAAAAATCGACGAAGAGGGCGAGCGTATTCCACTTACTATTTGTGATTACGATAGAGCCGAGGGTACAGTTACAATAGTATTTCAGACTGTTGGTGCATCTACAGAGCGTATGGCACTTCTTAATGAGGGGGATGCATTTGATGATTTTGTTGGACCACTTGGTCAGCCATCAGAGCTTTGCTTAGAAGAGAATCTTGAAGAGACTAAAAAGAAGAACATCGTTTTCATAGCAGGTGGTGTTGGTACAGCGCCAGTATATCCTCAGGTTAAATGGCTTAAGGAACATGGCATTGATTCAACAGTTATCATTGGTGCACGTACAAAGGACATCCTTTTCTACGAAGAGGAAATGAAGGCTGTAGCAACTAATCTTTATCTTGCAACAGATGATGGAAGCTACGGATTCCATGGAAATGGTTGTCAGCAGCTTCAGGCTTTATGGGATGAAGGCAAGAGATTTGATCACTGCGTAGCAATTGGTCCTATGATTATGATGAAATTTGTATGCTTACTTACAAAGGATCTTGGCATTCCTACAGTAGTTTCTATGAACCCAATCATGGTTGATGGAACTGGTATGTGTGGAGCTTGCCGTCTTGTTGTTGGCGATGAGGTTAAGTTTGCTTGTGTTGATGGACCAGAGTTTGACGGACACCTAGTTGATTTTGATCAGGCTATGGCTCGTAGCAAGCAGTACAAGACAGAGGAAGGTAGAGCACTTCTGAAGCTTCAGGAGGGCGATACACACCACGGCGGATGCGGAAATTGCGGAGGTGACAAATAATGGCAGATATGATGGTTAGAGTACCTATTTCAGAGCAGGACCCTAAGGTTCGTGCTACAAACTTTGAAGAGGTATGTTTAGGATATACAGAAGAAGAGGCAGTTGCTGAGGCAAGCCGTTGTCTTAATTGTAAAAAGCCAATGTGCGTAGGCGGTTGCCCGGTTTCTATTAATATCCCTGCATTTATTGAGCAGGTTAAGGAACGCAATTTTGAAAAGGCTTACGAGATTATATCTGAGTCATCAGCACTTCCAGCAGTTTGCGGACGTGTTTGTCCACAGGAATCTCAGTGCGAAGGTAAATGTATCCGTGGTATCAAGGGCGAGGCTGTAGCTATTGGTAAGCTAGAGAGATTTGTAGCTGACTGGGCTAGAGAAAATGGAATCAAGCCTAAGAATACATCTACTCCTAATGGCCACAAGGTAGCTGTTATTGGTTCAGGCCCTTCTGGTCTTACAGCAGCAGGAGACCTTGCAAAGGCTGGATATGATGTTACAGTATTTGAAGCTCTTCATGAGATGGGCGGTGTACTTGTTTATGGTATCCCAGAGTTCCGTCTTCCTAAGGATAAGGTAGTTAAGGCCGAGGTTGAAAACGTAAAGGCCCTTGGTGTTAAGTTTGAAAAGAACGTAATCATTGGCCGCTCAATTACAATTGATGAGCTTATTGAAAAGGAAGGCTTTGAGGCAGTATTTATTGGTTCAGGTGCAGGACTTCCAATGTTTATGCATATTCCTGGTGAGCAGGCTAACGGCGTGTTCTCAGCAAACGAATTCCTTACAAGAAACAATCTTATGAAGGCATTCAAGGAAGGCTATGACACACCAATTGCCCGCGGCAAGAAGGTAGTAGTTGTTGGTGGTGGTAACGTTGCTATGGATGCTGCACGTACAGCACTTCGTCTTGGGGCAGAGGTTCACGTAGTATATCGTCGTTCAGAGGCTGAGCTGCCTGCAAGAGCAGAAGAAGTACATCATGCTAAGGAAGAGGGCGTTATCTTTGATCTTCTTCAGAACCCTGTTGAAATTCTTGTTAACGAGGAAGGTTCAGTTAAGGGCTGTAAGATTATTAAGATGGAACTGGGCGAGCCAGATGCTTCAGGCAGACGCAGACCAGTTGAAATCCCAGGTTCAGAATATGAAATTGAATGTGATACAGTAATCATGTCACTTGGTACATCACCAAACCCACTTATCTCAAGCACAACAGCAGGACTTGAGACAAACAAGAAGGGCTGCCTTATTGCAACAGAGGATGGCGCAACAACAAAGGCTGGCGTTTACGCTGGTGGTGATGCGGTAACAGGTGCCGCAACAGTTATCCTGGCTATGGGTGCTGGAAAGACAGCAGCTGCAGCCATCGATGAATATTTCAAGAATAAATAAAATGTTATTGGTTAGAAAATCCACCTTATTTAGGGTGGATTTTCTTATTTATGTCACAAATTCATGATATATTTGCTTTACAATCCTTAAGTTTTGCGATGGAGGTATTACCTATGGCATTTGTTGAATTTAAGAATGTAGGCAAAACCTATAAGACTGGTGATATAAAAATTGAAGCATTGAAGGATGTTAATTTTGAGATAGAAGAGGGGGAATTTTGTATTATTGTAGGAGCCTCAGGGGCAGGCAAGACTACAATACTTAATATTCTAGGTGGTATGGATACCCTTACAGCTGGTGGAGTATATCTTGCTGATAGAGACATATCAGGCTATAGTCCTAGGGAACTAACCAGCTATAGGCGTTATGATGTAGGCTTTGTATTTCAGTTTTATAATCTGGTGGGAAATCTTACTGCTAAGGAAAATGTGGAATTGGCAGCTCAGATTTGCAAGGATCCTATTGGAGCAGAGGAAATACTTACTTCTGTGGGTTTAAAGGATAGAATGAATAATTTTCCTGCTCAGCTATCAGGTGGCGAGCAACAAAGAGTTGCTATAGCAAGAGCTTTGGCAAAAAATCCTAAGCTACTTTTGTGTGATGAGCCTACAGGAGCCCTTGATGATGAAACAGGACGAGCGGTGCTTAAGCTATTGCAGGAAACCTGCAAGAAGAATCATAAAACAGTAGTTGTAATTACCCACAATCATGCCTTGACGGCAATGGCTGATAGAGTGATAACCGTAAAATCTGGAACAGTTTCAAGCATTAAGCTAAACGAGAATCCTAAGAGCGTTGATGAGATAATTTGGTAAATGTAATTATTTTAGAACATAGTTTCAAATTGGTATTCCTTGTTTATAGGTGATATGTATGCTGTTGGTTTCATTATTAAGAGAAATTAAAGATACCTTTGGCAGATTTTTAGCATTGCTATTAATCATTGCTCTTGGCGTGGGATTTTTTGCAGGATTAAAGGTAACAGATCCTGCTATGCGCACATCTATGCACGATTATTTAAAGGACAAGGAATTTTTTGATTTTCGATTAGTTTCTACATTAGGGCTTGAAGATGAAGATATAAATTATCTGGGAAATAATATAAAAGCAAGGGCTGTAGAGCCAATGTCATTAAGTTAAGATGGCAGCCAAAGGATCTCTATACCAGAAATGGTATAGGGGTCTTTTTATTTTGTGATAAAGGGGTTGACAAGGTGTTTCAGATGTGCGGCCGCTTTCGCTTTGAACTCAAGCAAAGAAGCGAAAGCGGCCCTTGTAATTAAGGGAATCTTGATTGCAAGGAGGTCGCATATGAAACCAAAACATTTAAAGAAACT
>NZ_JAFUSK010000090.1 GCF_017471675.1 Pseudobutyrivibrio sp. | reverse complement strand
GGAGTCATTAAAACTTTTAACGGAGAAACAAGTATGCCCAAGGTCTTTACTGATGAAAATAGAAATGAAATACGAGTAAAATTGCTCGACAAAGGCTTTAAAATGTTAAAGAAAGGCGGTCTTAATGCTGTTAACATAGACAAGCTTACTGGGAGCACCTATATCGCCAAAGGAACTTTTTATAACCTGTTTGAAAGTAAGTCCGAATTCATGTACCACATGATGCTTCATGAAAGAAAAAGAGCCAAAGATAAGCTTTTTTCTTACCTAGATGCTTCTGGTAAACTAACAAAGGATTCCCTGCAAGATTACCTTAAATGGCTATCTGTAGAAAATCCCAATGTATTTGCCTTTCTCACCGATGCAGAGAAAAAACGTCTGCTTGTTGCATGGTCAGATAAATATATTAAAGATGAAGAAAAAGACAGTGATACTATGCATATGCTGATATCGTTACTTGAATCCCCTGCTAAGGATCCCGACTGGATGCTCGCCTGCAATTATATGAAGCTCATTGCAGTTAGCCTTACCACTAAAAATGTGTTCATCAAAAAAAACTTTCAAGACATGATTGACTCTCTGATCACACATATCACAGAAATACTGTGTGATTAGCCTCCCTTATATAAACACATTATAACTCTTTGTGTTAGAAAAGGCTAACCGATTATTCAAAAAAGGACTGCCAATTTTGGCAATCCCTTTTGAATAATGAAAAAGCATCTCTAACATCAAAAGATGAAGAGATGCTAAAAAGCCTTGGGATATATATTAACAATTATTATGCAGACCGCATTTCAATTGAATCACTATCTAAGCATATCCAAAAATGCTTTAACATGTACGTCGCCAGCCTTGGTTTTTTCATAAGCTACATACACATTCCAGTTTATAGCATCTTCTATTGGAATCAGATTGATGTCACTAGAAATTGACTTCTTGTTATGAATATCAACATCTATTCCTATGCCAAGCCCTTCTGCTACAAACTCATAAATCATGGAGGCTTCCATTGTTTTTATCCTGATATTAGGATAAAAGCCTTCCCTCTCACAAGAGCTTACAAGATTTCTATAGGACTGATATTTTTCATTAAGGCAGATTAACTGCTCATCTTTTAAGTCTGCAATCTTAATGGATGACCTTGAATATAAAGGATGATTCTTTGGAACTACCGCACACATAGTCTTGCTTGCAAGCTCCTCTTCTACAAAATCAGAGCCAGCAATACGACCAATAACAAGAGCTATATCAAGCTTTCCCCTTATAAGGGCATCCTTGATTTCATCATTAGGACCCTCTTCTAGCACAAGCTTGGTATTTGAAAGCTTTTCCTGAAATTGCTCAACCTTAACAAGGGGAAGCATTCTTATAAGCCCGCAAGAATAGCCTACTTTGAACACATTGCTCTTGTTCTTAATTACCTCAAGCCCTGCTTCAAGTTCATGAGCCTTGGAAATAATACCAAGACTCTTTTCATAGAAAAAGGTTCCTGATTCTGTCGGTATAAGCCCCTGCTTGGTGCGCTCAAAAAGCTTTACCTGAAGCTCATGCTCCACCCTGTCTAAAAGCTTGCCAAGCCCCTGAGGTGTAATGTACAGAGTCTTAGCGGCTTTATTTATGCTTCTTGTTTCATAGCACTCAATAATTGCGTGAAAATCCTTAATATCCATGGCACATCCCATTAATAAAAATTATCTATCTCGTGTTACAACTCTATAAAGGCATGTAAACACAATTCCAACTACCGAGAATATTATAGCAATTATAAAAGCATTAGCATACGCATTTGTTGAAGCAAAAATATTTCTCATGATCTGAGGACCGAAGTATCCAGCAAGTGCAAATCCTATAAACATGATACCGTAGTTTACAGAATTGTTCTTAGGACCGAACTGGTCAGCTGTAAATCCAGGATATACACCCATGAATGAATCAAAGCTGATACCTACAATTGAAAGACCTACGTAGAACAATGCTACTATTCCCTGTCCACAATTGAAAAGGCAAACAAGTCCTACGATGGCAAGCGCACATGCTACTGTAAGTGTGTTGATACGACCAATCTTATCTGACACATATCCAGCAACAATTCGACCAAGTGCATTGAAGAATGCAAGAACTGATACAGCAAGGCTGGCAGAAACTACTGTCATGCCAATCATGTTCTGTGCTACAGCAGATGCCTGAGAAATAATCATCATTCCAGTGAAAGCACCACATGTAAGTAGAAGTAACATGATATAGAAAGCTGGAGTCTTAAGCATACCCTTCCAATCAAGATTCTTAGGAGCTGCACCATCAGCTTTTACAGCTGGCTCAAATCCATTTGGCTTGTATCCTTCTGGACACTGCTCCATGAATAAACAAGATAATGCGATAAGTACCATGAAGGTAATACCTACTGCCTTGAAAGCAAATGTAGCATCAGTATTCTGTACAACAACAGTTACGATTGGTGGTAAAATAACTGAACTCATACCATAAACAGCTGTAGTGATTCCACCAATAAGACCTCTCTTATCCGGAAAGAACTTAACACATGTTGAGATTGTGCTACCGTAAGCCATTCCAAGACCAAGTCCACCAATAAGTCCATAAGTTAAAATCAAAAATCCTACGCTGGTTGCAAAGCCAGAAAGGAACATTCCAAGTCCCCACATAATACCACCAACAAGGATAACCTTCTTTGGTCCAAATTTATCATTGAACCAACCACCAGAAATCATAGTGATAGGACCAACTGAGTTTGCTATCGTATATACGATAGCCAGATCACCTGGTGTTACATTCATTCCAAGTGTTGTGTTAAAGTAATCTGTCATTGCTGACGAAAATACGCTCCATGCATAAATCGAGCCAAGGCATAGATTAATAAAGCATGCTGCTAAAAGAACTATCCATCTTTTCTTATCAAGATTCATTTTATTTTCTCCTCGAATACTCTTATTTTTTTAAATATCAAGTGCTGCGTGATATCCCCAGTAAACTGCATTAGTGATTGTTGAAACCTTTGCAGCATCACCGATAACACGTACAAATGGAGCTGCATCTAAAAGCTCATTTACTACATCTGTACGAGAACGCTGACCAAGGGCACAGATTACGCTGCTTCCTTCAACCATTACCTCATTGCCATCCTTGTCTTCACAAAGAACACCATCAGCTGTAACCTTAACAGCCTTAAGTCCTGTGTGTACATCAACATATTTATCAATCTGCTGAAGAAGAAGTGGACGATGTCTTACGTTTGCATCAGGAGCAAGCATGTCTCTCATTTCGATGATAGAAACCTTCTTACCATCCTGGCCAAGGTGAACAGCACACTCACAGCCTGCAAGTCCGCCACCCATAACTACTACGTTATCGCCAACCTTTTCTTTTTCCTTATAATAATTGTTAACTACAACAACATTGTCTCCATCAAGACCTGGGATTGGTGGAACAAGTGGAGTAGAACCTACTGCAATAATGATTGCATCAGCATTTTCCTTCTCAGCGTATTCCTTAGTAACCTCTGTATTAAGACGAATCTCAACTCCCGCATTTCTAGCAAGCTTCTCGTATGTGCCAGTAAGCTGATACATCTCGTACTTAAATGAAATAGCCTGCTCACTCTTAAGAATTCCACCAAGCTCTGATTCCTTCTCGCAAAGGATAACCTGATGTCCACGACGAGCTGCGGTGTAAGCTGCATATAATCCACCAGGACCACCACCGGCAACAAGTACCTTCTTCTTTACTGGTGCAGGAGTTACCTCGTCACCTTCGATTTCTCTACCGATAAGTGGATTTACTGTACATCTTCTTGTAGATGTAGCTGCACGCTCAGCCATACATGTAAAACATCTTAGGCAACGAACGATTTCATCATCACGGTTCTCTGTAACCTTCTGTGGAAGGTATGGATCAGCAAGAAGTGCACGGCCCATGTAAACAATATCAGCCTTGCCTGAAGCGATGATTTCTTCCATCTGCTCTGGGTCATTAAGACCACCAAGTGTTGCTACAGGCACCTTAACGTGCTTCTTAATCTCAGCTGCAAGGAATACATTTCTGCCATGCTCTTCAAACATAGATGGATGTGTGATACCAAATGTCTTCTGGTATGTACCAGCTGAAACATGAAGAATATCTACATAATCCTCAAGCTGCTTTGCAATCTCGATTCCTTCTTCAATACCATATCCACCCTCGCAGAACTCTGAACCTGACATTCTAAATTCGATTGGGAAACGTGGACCTACTGCCTCACGAACTGAAGTTAAAATCTCTTTTGCAAGTCTACATCTA
Organism: Pseudobutyrivibrio sp.; assembly: GCF_017471675.1. GTDB lineage: Bacteria > Bacillota > Clostridia > Lachnospirales > Lachnospiraceae > Pseudobutyrivibrio. The sequence goes on along the minus strand of NZ_JAFUSK010000090.1, from coordinate 10,364 downwards.
TTTTCAAGGCTTCCGCCGTACTCATCAGTTCTCTGATTGAAAAGTGGAGAAAGGAACTGGTTAATTAACCAACCATGTCCACCGTGAATCATAATCATTTCAAAACCTGCACGCTTTGCCATTGCAGCTACGTCACCGTATGACTTAACGATTTCATCAATCATATCCTTAGTCATACCCTGAACCTCTACGCCATCAGGTCTAACTGTGTCCATAGGTCCCCACTGCTTCATAGTCTTCTGCTTTGTCTTATCTGTCATGTATGTGCCAGCAAACATACCAGAGTGTGAAAGCTCTAAAGATGGCATACCGCCATGTCTTCTGATTGCATCTGCTGTATATGTGGCACATGCAAGTGAATTAAGGATAGCTGGATTTAATCTATATGCGTGACTTCCGTCTGATTCATGTACCATGCACTCTGAAACTGTAACAGCGCCAGCTCCACCCTTTGAACGAAGCTCATAAAATGCTGTAGACTTTGGTCCTATACAACCATCATTTGTAATATCTGTTCCACCCATTGGAGCTGAGAACATTCTGTTTCTAAATGTTACACCAGCAACAGTAATAGGGCTGGTAAGATGTGGATACTTTCTTTCCATTGTAACCGGTTCCTCCTAAAATAACTTTGTTAAAAAAATAACATTTAAACTTGTTATTATTTTAACATGCCCCTATAATCTCCATCTATCAACAAAAAAAGAGCAGGTACAAACAAATAGTTTATACCTACCCTGTAAAAATCTTTAATTTATAATTAACCAAAAATGCTTAAACACTCCAGTCAAGACTTTCTGATTGAAGCATGCTCATACGTCTGAACAATCCATTTTCCTTTGCAAGCAGCTCTGATGGTGCACCCTCTTCAACTACCTTTCCATCATCAAGAACAACGATCTTATCGGCAGCCTCAACAGTACGCATACGATGTGCTATAACAAGAACGGTCTTTCCTGCAAGAAGCCTAGACAATGCCCCCTGAACCTTTGTCTCGTTTTCTACATCAAGAGACGCTGTCGCCTCATCAAGAAGAACTATAGGTGCATCCTTAAGAAGTGCCCTTGCAATAGAGATTCTCTGTCGTTCTCCACCAGAAAGCTTAGCGCCGTTTTCGCCAATAAAGGTGTTATACCCATCTGGCATCTTTGTTACAAACTCATCACAGTTTGCAGCCTTTGCAGCAGCTAGCACTTCCTCATCCGTTGCTCCATGTTTTCCAAGACGAATATTTTCCATTACTGTATCATCAAAAAGAACAACATCCTGAAATACCATTGAATAATCTGATAGAAGTACTTCTGGATCCACCTCAGCTATATTTATTCCACCAACCTGAATCTTTCCATCTGTAGTATCCCAAAGTCTTGCTGCAAGCTTAGCACAGGTACTCTTTCCTGAACCAGAAGGACCAACAAGCGCAGTCACCTCTCCTTCTTTTGCAGTAAAGGTTACACCTTTTAGAACGGATTCTTTATCATAAGCAAATTTGACATCCTTAAATTCAATATCATGACCTGCTGGAGCAAAGCTTTCTGCCCCACTAGCAGCATCTGCATCCTGAATCTCCATTAAACGATTTGCAGATACCTGTGAAATAAACATTTCTGCAATAAGGGCCAAGCTTTGATCAAAAGGAGCATAAATACGAGTGATAACCAACAAGAACATAAAATAAAGCATGAAATCTATATTCCCATTAAGGATAAGATTTGCTCCTGTTAGAATTGTGGTAGCCACGCCTAGTCGCATAATAACACTTGCCGCATTTACAAATATTCCTGTTGACAGTTCTCCTGCCAGTAGCGTTTTTTCATGGGCATCTATCTTAGAATTTAGGCCATCGAGATATCTTTCTTCCTGATTAGTAGCGCGAATCTCACGAATGTTTTCAAGTGCTTCCTGAATGCCATCTGAGACAGTTACTGCTGCTGCCTTTGAAATTTCAGAATGCTTTTTTGCAAGACTTCTACTTCCAAAAAGGAGAGCAAATGCTACAGGCACTCCCCAAAGGCAAGCAATTGCAAGCCTCCAATCATATATTAGCAACACTATTGCAATAATCACTGTTGATACATAAGAACCATATAGATAGCCAAGACAATGTGACCATACATGCTCTAATCTATTCACATCTCCCATGATTGTTTCTGTAAGATCTGCAAGATCCCTCTTTTCAAAATATCCTAGCGGTAATTTTCTTAGTCTTTCAGCTAATGTAATTCGTACCTTCTTGACCTCTCCATAGACAAGACCATAAGTAGCCTTATATTGTTCAATGTGGGTTAAAAGTGAAAGTAAAACAAATAATAATGTCAGTAGGATGAATGGTGTAACACTTGGAAGGCTCTTACCTTCTGTAAGAGTATCCATAAACTGTACCATAAGAAGATATAAGATTCCCATACCTCCCATTACCACCAGGTTAACTATAACAGTCCAGAACATTCCCTTCTTCACATTGGAAACTCCTGTATCAGAAAGGGCATATTTACGTTTGAAATTCTCACTGAACATTATGCAATCCTCCCTTCTTCTGTATCACCAATCTTCCACTGTGCTGCTTTGGTATAATCAGTCCACATACGTTCATACATTCCCTTCTTATCCAAAAGTTCACTATGTGAACCTTCCTCAATAAGCTTGCCTTCACTTAGGACGATTATTTTATCTGCGTTAACTACAGTTGAAAGGCGATGTGCAATCATTATAACTGTCTTATCCTTTGTAAGATTTGCAAAAGCCTTTTGTATCAACACTTCATTCTCTGGGTCTGCAAAAGCTGTTGCTTCATCAAGGACAACCACAGGAGCATCCTTTAAAATAGCTCTTGCAAGAGCAATTCTTTGTTGTTCACCACCTGAAAGATATGTTCCTTCAGTACCAAGCATTGTATTAATTCCATTTGGAAGTTTATCAATTATATCCATGCATTGTGCTGCCTTAAGAGCATCCATCACCTGTTCCTCAGAGGCATTAGGTCTGGACATGCGAACATTTTCTAATATAGTATTTTTGAATAGACGATTATTCTGAAATACGAATGCGATATGATTCATAAGAACGTGTGGATCTACTTCCTTCACATCCACCCCACCTACTTTTACAATTCCATCAGATGCATCCCAGAATCGTGGTATTAAGCTTGCTGCTGTAGTTTTTCCACCACCAGAAGGACCAACAAGTGCAATTGTCTCGCCGGCATTTGCTTTAAAGCTCACATGTGAAAGTGCAGGAATATCTGCACCATCATAAGTAAAACTAACGTCTATAAATTCCACTTCATTACCTTTTGGTACTTTTGGATTATCAGCTATTTTAAGAGTTGGCGCTTCCATAACCTGATTAATTCTGCCAAGTGCTGTCTGAGCCAACATCATTCCGCTGGCTGCAAACATAATTCTGGCAAGAGCAGTAGAAACGATAGCCGAAAAAACTGCATAAAATGCGAAGTTTGTAACAAGACCTGCCAGATTGCCAGCTGAATTTGCACCAGGTGCAATAAAAAGTACTGTAGGAACTAAGAATATAAATGCTCCTTCTGTAAATGTTAAATTTACAGCTTGAGGGACCTTGCAAACATCAGCCTGATAATACTCTGCCTTTGCGCTATAAGCTTCGATTGCCTCTTTAAACGCCTTGAAGGAATACACAGTTTGCTGAAAAACCTTTACAACAGGAATACCTCTAACATACTCTGTACCAGCCTTACTCATGGTATCCTGAGCAGCCTGATACTCTGCCATAAGATGGGCATTCTTTCCTCCCATCATAGTACACATAGCACCAACTGATATTACAGCAGCAAGTAAACAAGCAACTCCCATGCGCCAATCGAACACAAACATAAGCACTAACATTGTAAGAAACATAGCAATAGTTCCTACTATATCAGCTAAATTGTGAGCAAGTAATGTCTCTGTGTCAGCTGCTGCCCCATCAAGTCTGTTTCGAAGCAGTCCTGATGCATTACTGTCAAAGAATCCCAAAGGCGCTTTCATTAAATGAGCCATCCCCTGTTTTCTTATATTAGATGCAGTTCGAAATGCAGCAAGATGCGTGCACATAAGTGCTAAAAAATATACGATAATTCCTCCGACAGCAAATGCAAATGCCATCCATCCATACCTTGTAATATTCACCGCATTGCTCCAATTTGGTGCAACCATAATCAAATCTCTTACTACAAGCCAAATGCAAATGTAGGGAAGCATCCCGAGTATCATTGCAATTGCTGATAAAAACAAACCTAAAAAGGTTAATCCCTTATGGCTTCCTGCATACCCTAACAGAACTGCCACGTCACTTTGTTTCTTCTTTTCCATTTTGTTCCTCCCTTATATTTATGTATGTATTCATCTAAACTTTCCTCCCAGTTTACCTAATAATATTGTTTTTATTAAAAACCATGTGGTATTATAGATTAGTCACAACTAACTTTCTATACTGTTTTATCAAAAAAGGACATTTTAGCATTTAGATATTAATTATGAAAAATAATAATTCTATTAACGAAATAACATTTGAAAAGCTTGTTAATATAGACTCTGTATATACTATACACAGCTGTACCGATGACGGATATGTGGATATTACTCTGTTTCCATTTTTGCCAGGTATATTTGTGACCTTTAATGATGTGCATACCACTGTAATGCCAACAAACGATTACCTGGTTGATAAGGATTTAATTCTAATTAACTATTGTGTTTCGGGAAGATGCGAATTTCGGATTTCCGATAATGACTACAGATATGTAAAGGACACTTTTACCAGCGTAGGTTCCTTAGTGGTTTCTGACAGCTTCTACTACCCTTCTGCATTTTATCAGGGGTTTGAAATATATATCTATAAGAAGCTTTTTACGGCTGAGACTTTTCGTATGCTGGAATACTTCCATATCGATATAGACCAGCTGTATAAAGAATACGGCTATAAAGACAGTCTCTCTATACTAAAGACTGATATACAGGTTCAAAGGCTCTGGGCAGAGTTGTACGAAACCTCCACTCTTGACAAGGGACTTATTCAGCTAAACATACTAAAGATACTGTATATACTTTCCAATAGCTCTAGTGTTATCCCTGCCAACACCTCATACCTTACAAGGGAGCAGGCTAAGCTAGCAAAGGAAGTACACAGCATCCTTACAGAAGATATTTCTAAACATATCTCCATGCGTGAAATAGCTCTTAGGCTTAATACCTCAGAAAGCAGCCTAAAAAACTACTTCTATGCTATGTTTGGTATGTCTGTTTCCAAATACATGAAAAAAGAGAGATTAAAAAAAGCCTCTGCCTTACTGACAGAGACTCGTCTTCCTATTTCTGATATAGCAGTAAACTGCGGTTTCAGTAATCAGGGCCGCTTTGCAAAAATTTTTAAGGAAGAATACGGGAACTTCCCTCTGGAATACAGAAGAAAGTCCTCGTAGTGTTTTATACCATTATTATGCTTATTCATACTTTTGATGTCATTATAACCTTCTAAGTTAGTTTTGTCTAACTTTACAATGATTAATTTATTCACTAAGTAATTCTACCCACTCTTTACTTTTCCATTCCTAGTAAGTATTATATTCATTGCGATTTCATATAATTAAATCGTAATCTCATTTTAGAAAGAACTTTTGAATTTAAGCTATGAATACAAATATTAAAGGAATTCTTTTTACTATACTTGGAGCTGCATGCTGGGGACTTTCTGGAACCATGGGTCAGTACTTATTCGATGTCCAACAGATGGACAGTAGATGGCTTGTGCCAATAAGACTTGGGCTTTCAGGAATACTGATTCTAGCCTATTGCATAATCAAACATAAGGATACCGTAATCAAACCATGGAAATCAAAAGAAATGGCTTTTTGTATGCTGGTTTATGGAATCGCAGGTGTAAGTACCTGTCAGTTTTTGTATTTCCTCACTATTGAGCTTTCCAATGCCGCCATAGGTACAATCATGCAGGACCTTACTCCTATTTTCATACTTCTTGTTACATGTATTAGTATGAAAAGAGCACCGAAGATATCAGAAATAATATCCATTGCCCTTGCTATATCAGGTGTATTCCTTTTGACAACTCATGGAAATTTAGCGCATCTATCAATGCCTGTATCTGCTCTATTTGCAGGTGTTGGCAGCGCTTTTTGTGTAATGATTTACAACGTACTTGCTGAAAAGATAACCAAAGAAATCCCTGTTATTGTTGCACAGGGATGGTCATTTTTATTTGGTGGAATTCTTTTAGGACTTGCATTTAAAATGTGGCAGATACACTATGTTCCAAATATTTATGGAATATTGGGAATTGCATTTGTGGTAGTCGTTGGAAATATCTGCGCATTTACTCTTTATATAAGCGGTGTATCTATAATCGGGCCTCAAAAGGCAATTCTTTACAGCTTTGCTGAGCCTATAACTGCAGCGTCGTATATTGTAAATCTACTTTTGTACTCAAAAGTAGATTTACAATATACGACGCTGCAGGCTTTGGACTCATATTTTTGATGCTTTGGATGATTACATTTTCAAAAGAAAATAATAAATAGCATTATTCATTTTCTCACCTATGATTCATTTACTAGCTTTCCTGTCATATGAACTGGAGTAAGCTCTAGGCACTGCACTCTTGCCAGGTTATTTTTTAGCTCCTTTGCAAGATATTCCTTGTCATCAGTAAATTTCTCCACCAGGTGTGAGCAGATTTTAATTGTAGTTTTTTCATCCTCTACAAGCTTTATCTCACCAAATACTATTACGCTTTTGATATTTAAAGCCCAATCACCAGGCTTTCTGTAGCCTTTGTCATAAACACAAAAGCTTGCTTTTCCATTAGCCTTTATGGCATCAATCTTGTGTCCTTCTTTTGCTCCGTGGAAATAAATCTTTCCATCTTCCTCACAATACCACTGATTAATAGGCATGCCGTAAGGATAGCCATCTTCTCCTATAAGTGATAACACACCCCTTGGCTCATTCTTTAATACCTCAATACACTCTTCCTCAGATAATTGCTGCTTAAAGCGTCTCATTTTTCTAAACATAGCTTATTCCTTTCCAAGTAACTTCAATCCCACAATGCCTACTACAATAAGAATGACACAGATTACCTGTGGAACTGTCAGCTTTTCGTTAAATAAAAATACACCTAAAACAGATGTACCTATTATACCAAAGCCTGTCCACATGGCATATGCTGTTCCAAGTGGCAGCTGCTTTAGGGCAAGTGACAAAAACACCGCACTAAGAATATATCCCACCACTGTAATAATCGATGGAACAAGCACACTAAAGCCATCCGAATACTTCATTGCTATAGCCCAACTCACCTCAAAAATTGCCGCAAACAACAAAAAAATCCAATGCATAATAATCCTCCATTCTTCTACTCAAAATAAAAAACGCCAACCATGCATCTGCTAAGACCTAACGATGCAAGGCTGACGGTATTCCCACTACTCGGTAGCAGTGGGCGTCAAATATTCTTTTATATAATAAATATTAGTAGTGAATAATTCAAGCTAATTGTTATTTATTTGCTGTAGGATATTTTGCTATATCATCCTCTTCCCTTTGAATTCGAAGTATATCCCGCCATGCTTCTTCATCAATTTCTCTACCAGCAAATTGTTTATTGCGGTCTACCTCTGTAATTTCTCGAATTACACGACATGGATTTCCAGCTGCCACAGACCAAGCAGGAATATCCTTGGTAACAACAGAACCGACGCCAATTACAGTGTTATCTCCTATAGTTACTCCTGGACAAATTACCACGTTGCCACCAATCCACACATTGTTGCCAATAGTGACATCTATTCCATATTCATATAATGTATTTCTGGTAGCCGGATGTACTGGATGACCTGCTGTATAGATTGCCACATTTGGAGCAAGCTGCACATTATCACCTATTCTGATTCTACCTACATCTAACATGGTGCAATTGTAGTTTGCAAAAAAGTTCTTTCCTACTTCTATATGTGAACCATAATCACAATAAAATGGCGGATTAATAAATGCATCCCCCTCAGTCTTTCCAAGAAGCTCCTTAACAATTTCTTTTATTGAATCAAAATCAGCTCTGTCAACAGTATTCAATTTCTGCGTGAGACGCCTTGCTATCTTCTGCTCCTCAAACACTTCATCATCTGATATATATACCAGTTCCTTATCTCTTCTTTCAACATTACTCATTTTCATTGGATTATTCTCCTTCCGCTCCTAATGTTAGATTCCTATTTCACATTTCAAATGTAAATAAAGATATGCAGGCGACCACTTAAGATTCACTGGTGTAACCATAGCCTTAAACGCTACAGGTGGTGCCTGTGTTCCCTTATATGCATCCAAAAAATCATCTAAATTATCGCTTGTGAACCCATCAAAGATTAAAAGCTCAGATACATTTTCATCACAATCCATACCTGGCTTTGCATTTTTACTGGAACCTACTAAATACTCTATAGATTTGTGAATATCCTCATTATCTATATTCACAATCTCCGCTCCAATTGCTCGACAGGCTCTTACCACAGCCCCCATTTTATTAAACATAAGATTGTACACAAAAACTCTCATAGCTGGTCTCCTTACATCAGAAAAAAGAAATCTTAGTTTTACAAGAAAAATAAAAATTCCAATTACAATATTTGATCTATATTAATTTTATAAATCATCAGACGTAATAAATAATCAGGCATTTTTCGATTTCCTAACTCCCAATCTTGCATTGTTCGATACGGTATTCCAAAATATTCACAAAACTCACGCCTTGTCATCCCAGTACTTTCTCTCAATTCTATCAATTTCTTTTGATTGATATTATCTTCCATTAAATAAACACCTCTTGACTTCTACATTCTTATTGTTTTTATTTTTGCAATTTCATCTTTTAGCTGTAGCTTTGCATTTCTTAAATCAATATCATTTTGTAAATTAAGAAAGTATTCATCGGAAACTCCAAAAAATTTTCCTAGCCTTAAGGATGTATCAACAGATATTTTCCTGCGATTATGCAAAATATCCTGTACCCTAGAGGTAGGCACAAAAATGCTTTGTGCAAGTTTGTAAGCCGAAATTCCCATTGGTTCCATAAACTCTTCTTTTAATATTTCACCAACTGTTGGTGTATTAATTATCATAATGTTACCTCCTAATGATAATCCACAATCTCCACATCGTAGAATTCATTATCTATTTCTTGAAAACAAATTCTATATTTATCATTTATCCTAATGCTGTATTGTCCCTCTCTATCTCCTGACAGCTTTTCAAGCCTGTTACCTGGCGGTATTCGTAAATCATTAATATTTTCAGCATTATCCATCATTATTAGTTTTCTTAAGGCAATTCTAGAAACATCTACAGGGATTCTTTTGACATAATGCTGCTCATAAATACGCATCGTTTCTAGATTTTTAAATGATTTAATCATTATTATATCTCCATTATACATGTTTTACGTGTACACTTCAATCATATATAGTAGTGTACGCATTGTGTATATATTATCACCCGCAATGCGTATAGTCAATCAAACATTCCCCATGACTTATCCTTGACAAAACAATAAATTTGTCAACTTCAAAAAAGTCAAAAACACTTGTAGATTCCTTCAATTCACTTTAGAATAATCTTAGGAAATATAGACAGGAGGTTCTTATGGAGGACAAGATTACACTTACAATTGGCAAACAGAAAAACATTGCACTCATTGCTCACGATGGCAAGAAGCCACTTCTAATTCAATGGTGTGAAGATAACAAAGATATTTTGAAAAATCATTTTTTATGTGGCACAGGAACCACTGCCAGGATGATTTCAGACAAAACTGGACTTCCTGTTAGAGGCTACAATTCCGGCCCTCTTGGTGGTGACCAGCAAATCGGTGCAAAGGTAGTTGAAGGTAGAATTGATTTAATTATATTCTTTTCTGATCCTCTTACCGCTCAGCCTCATGACCCTGATGTTAAGGCACTTATGAGAATTGCTCAGGTTTACGATATCCCAATGGCTGTTAATAAGGCATCTGCTGATTTTATGATTAAATCAGCTCTTATGGATACATCTTATGACCACGATGTAATTAATTTCCAAAAGAATATTGCAGATAGAGCTAATACTCTATAAACAATAAGGTCTTTCTCACAACGAGAAAGACCTTTATTATTTTACTTTTGTATGATAGAAAATATTCTTTTGACTAATCTAAGCTTTCCATAGTTAGTGTTAGCATCTAAATAGTACAAAACAAAATGAGATATCCCCTTCAAGTATTGTATAATCAACAAATGGAGGAACTCATTATGTCACGTCAAAGAAAACAACACAGCAAGCAATTCAAGTTGGATGCTATCAACTATC
>NZ_JAFUSK010000009.1 GCF_017471675.1 Pseudobutyrivibrio sp. | reverse complement strand
TTTTGGATTCTTTGATTTTCTCATCGAGGACATATTTTTCATTTTCGCTCAGATACACCTGGATGGGTATCTTGCGATCACGTTCTTTGCTCATATAGGACACTTCCTTTCAAAATTGCCGTATCCGGCGTGTTTGATTTTTGGCAGAATGCATCTGTTTTCAAAGAGATAAAAAGATGCCGTTCTGCAATAACAGGGGTCAGGGGGAGTATCCCCTTGCAAGCTCATTTACTGCCATTTTACCGCGAGGGAAAATGGCAGTAAATGTGGATGTGTCATGACACATCCAATGCTTGGTATTCTTCTTGCAAATCGGTTCCGATTTGCGGGTTCAGACCGCCATAGGGCGGTTCGCTTTGAACCCATAACGCCGTATCCGGCGATTGCCTTTATGCTTTTGTACTGTGGGGAATAAAGAGAAAATAAAAAACTGCCACAGTACGGCGCACGGATAGCGCCGGTATCTTTAGCAGTTTTGGTGTTTTATGAGCCATATCATATCAGAGTGCGAAATGACTGGCAATAGATTTACGAAAATATATCAGAACAGCTTTTCTGCGATTTCTCTCAGAGTGAGAGAAGTCTGCTCATAGGTCACATCATCGGAGATCAGCGTTCTGGTGATGTTATCGTAGTCGCTCTTATAGAATTCTTTATCAAGGAACTCCGTTATGAGCGATTTTATATCTACGCCTTCTTTTGCGGAAGGGCAGATAGGAAGCTTTGAACGATGCTCACGAACCTGTTGTATAAGTCCCATAAATGAATCATCCACAGTAATGGTCGGATAGAGCATATGGAGATCATACAGGTGTCTTGAAAAACGTTTCGTTTTATCTTCCATGTAATAATCGCAGAGGGCATAAATCTTATCAATGAATGTCCTGCTGACTGACTGCACTTTCATCGAAAACGGTTCAAGCCCGTAATCTGAGATGATGTCCGGTGCAGAGTCTTTTATCGCTCCATAGATAATCGAGTCAACATCCCTTTCTTCGGTCGGGAAGGAATAGGAGACAAGGGCGGTTTCAAGTTTTACTCCGGGCATGATGCCTTCAACTGGGTAGTCGTTTGCAGGTTGATAGACAAAGAGGTAATAGTTGTAATCCTTATCGCTCTCGATACTGTCCCAGTTCTCAATGGGCATACCCAGCTCATCACTGATCGGTTTGAGGATATTGTATTTGAGTTTCTTTCTCCGGGATTCTCCGATATGTTCAGAGAAGGTGATATCAATATCTTCGGAAAACCTGTTGATAAGGTGAAAACACTTCGATAATGAGGTTCCCCCTTTGAAAACTATATCAGGATTGCTCTTTGCCAACAGTTTTAAGATCATGGTAACGTAGTAATCCTTTTCAATGATGGATTCTGCGATGCCGGTCTGTGCGTTGGCTTCTGTTATGACCTCTGTAAAGAGATCCTTATCATTATGCAAGTACATGGTCTAACCTCATTTCATAATAATACCGGAAGGTTGAATCCGGATATCGTCTTATATATTGGTCAACATCGTCTCTTGTAATATGGTTCGCAAGAGAATATTTTTTTAATTTTTCCCTCGCTTCATCATAATCGCTGTCAAGGTAAGAGTCCAGATTTTTTAATAATTCCAAAAGCTGAAGAACCTTAACATTATCATCGGAGATGGGAACATTGGTCTTTCTGACAATAAAGGACTGCTTGCCGATCAGCACTTCCCTTACGATGGCGGCTATGTTGTTGCTGACGATTTCCTTCTTCATAGGTACCTGCAAGGACAGTCCGATGATGTTGGCAAAGGTGCTGCCGGAATAATAACCGTCAGTCTTACCACCACGGGAGATATATTTGTACCTTGCTACCGTTTCGGGAGTCGGGCCGGCGGATGAGCTGAAGCGGGTTTTCTTCGGAATATAATAAATCCCTTTCTCATATCGCACAATCTTACCTGCGTCTGCAAGTGTCTTGATCTGCTGGCGGAAGTTATCCCTTCGCATTCCTTCTATATGAATATCATCGAGGAAGATAGGCTCCCCGTCATCGTAATGTTCTTTCAAATATTCAAAAAGCATAGTCTGCTCCTTATAAAATCACGCTATATAATATATAATATGATACATAGTGAATTATAAGGCATAAAAAATCGCAAGTCAACCCCTTATGACTGGTTTTTTATGGCTTTTTTACGGCTATTTCAGGGGAGGTGATGCCTATCGGAATAAAAAAATAAAAATTTTTTTATTTTATCCGTGATGTTTTGGCATATCAAAACACAGTAAAGGAGTGTAAGGATGTTTTGAAAGTTCCTTGCGAAGAGGAGGAACTTTTGAATGAACGAATCTGAAAAGCGGGAGGTGGAGGAAGACTTCTGGAAATTTATGAGAGACTCCATCTGGTACTGTGCAAGGAACGTGACAAGAAGTGCCAGTGCTGCGGAAAGAAGAAACAGCGGCATTTCACTTGAATCTCTCAGTGAAGGAAGCTTAAGAGACTATATCGCAGTGGAAAACAGTCACGAACTGGGGGAAGAAATTGAGATGATTATCAGAAATATACGCTTCGCAATTAAAAGCGACGGCTTTGGCGATGTTTTTGATAATCTGACGGAAAGGGAAAAAGAGGCACTCATTTTATTTGTAGGCTTTGGCTACGATTTTGATTCGATTGGAAAACTCCTGGGGATCACTCCTGAACGAGCAAGGGACTACAAATATAACGGGCTGAAGAAAGCGAGGGCTAAGAAGAATGGAAGAAGAAAAAATCATAATTGATTACGACATGATCATTGCTGCCAAGAGTGGAAGTATGCAGGCTCTCGGATACATACTCGATCGTCACAGCGACTATATAAACAGAGTGGTGTATCATATAGCACCTTGGCTTAACAAGCAGTGTCGAGAAGAATGCAGCCAGGAAATCATGATGGCTCTTATGCGGCTCATCAGAGAGAAATACAGAGTATAACAATAAAACGGAACTTTCTGGCATTCTTACACCTTTTATTTGTCATTCTCATAAAGTCCATAAGAGTTAAGTGTTTTAGCAGGCATGGTGTCTCTTATAGGCTTTTCGGGCTGACAAGTCCGATGTAAGAATTGCCACCACTACGGTGGGAGTGAACCTTGAAAACAGAATATGGTCATTCTGCAAGACGTATGGAATGTGGAGCTTGCTAAGTGGATGGTGCGATGATCTGCGGTTATATTGCAGCGAGCGTTATCTGTTCTGGCTAACGACAGTAAGGGCTGTCGCGGCGATGATACTTCCAGTGATAATGATACATTTTCCCGAGGGAAACCAATTAGCGAAGGTGGTGCAACGCCAATGTGGGTTACGAACCTGGTAACTACTTGCAGGATTTTTTTGAATGTCTGTGGGCAAAAGCTTATCTGTGAAGCAGACAGGCTTTTGCCTGCAGATATTAATTAATGAAGAGATGAGAAGTGGAGGTGGTCGCTATAGATAATAAGAAGCTATTACGTTATAGCATTCAACTGTCTATGCTAAAACAGCTCCTTATCAAACACCTGATTGATGATAGGGAATATAAAAGAATATTAGCGGTGCTTATGCGAGATTATGGCGTAATATCTGATCTTAAAACTTGACTTATCTACCGTATTATTTTATATTTATCATAGTACATTACGATAGTGATACAAAAATGAGAGGTGGATATGGAAGTTGAAGTTATAAAAGCAAAGACAAACTTTGACAATTCTGCGGCGGTAGGCAGAAAAGACCGCCTCAGAGTAGCTGCGTATTGTCGAGTAAGTACTGCGGATGAAGAGCAGATCAAGAGTTATGACTCTATGGTTAAGTATTATACTGATTTAATAAAGAAGAATCCCGATTGGAAATTTGTTGAAGTATATGCTGACAAGGCTTCTACCGGAACCAAAGCAGAGACGAGAGAGAACTTCCAAAGGCTTATAGCAGACTGCATGGCTGGTAAGATCGACATGGTTATTGCAAAGAGTCTTTCGAGGTTTGCAAGGAACACACTGGATACCCTAAAGTATGTGAGGCAGCTCCGAACAAAGAATGTTGCTATTTATTTTGAGGTTGAGAAGATTAACACTATCAAGGATGGAGAATTCCTTCTTACCATTCTAAGTTCTGTGGCACAGCAGGAAGTAGAGAACACTTCTGCATATGTAAAAAAGGGTCTTAAGATGAAGATGAAGCGGGGTGAGCTTGTAGGATTTCAGGGCTGCCTTGGCTATAAGTATGATATAGAGACCAAAACGATATCGGTAGATGAAACAGAAGCCGAAACTGTCAGATATATGTTTGAAAGATATGTGGCAGGAGCCGGAAGCACGATGATTGCCAGAGAGCTTAATGAGCAAGGCATCATGACTATACGGGGTAATCCTTGGACATCTTCAAGCGTCATGGGGGTTATCAATAATGAAAAGTATACAGGTGACATTCTGTTAGGAAAGACATTTACTGTTGATCCTATAACTAAGAGAAGGCTTGATAATCTTGGAGAGGAAGATCGCTTTTTTATAAAAAATCATCATGAGCCAATTATCTCACATGAGACGTTTGAAAAAGCACAGGCTCTGAGAGAAAGGCGTAATGGTGGAAGACAGCACCATGTTGAGATTGGCAAGAGAGAAAAGTACAGTAGAATGTTTGCGTTTAGCTCTCTTATAGAATGTGGTTTTTGCGGTGGTCATCTCACAAGAAGAAAATGGCACAGCTCATCCAAGTATAAAAAGACTATTTGGCAGTGTGTTACATCTACGAAGGGTGGCAAAAAGCTATGTCCCGATTCAAAAGGTATTCCGGAACAGGTCATAGAGGAAGCATTTATAGAATCATATAGACTTTTGTGTTCAGATAATCAGGAAGTAATGAATGAGTTTCTGAGTAGGATAGAGAAGACTCTTGGAGATGATGCCAACGAGAAGAACTATCAGAAGGCTAAGAAAGAGGTCAAGCAATACAAAGAAAAAAGAAAAAAACTTCTTGATAAATATGTTGATGACGGGATAGATAAAGAAACCTATATGTCAATGGATGCTGAATATGAGGTTAAATATGCAGAAGCACAGTCTCAGCTTGAATACTATGAAAAGCAGGTACAGGGAGACGATAGTCTTCGCAAGAGAATAGAAGGCTTCAGAAAGACTCTTACTCAGAATCAGGTTCTTGAAGAATTTGATAGAGCGGTTTTTGAAAGTATTGTTGAAAAAGTCATTGTCGGAGGGTACGACGATGACGGAAATGCAGATCCCTATAAGGTCACTTTTATATACAAAACCGGATTCAAGGATAGCTTCGATCATGCTAAAACAAAGTTTGGTCCGAAGAGTAAAAAGAGCGACGAAAATGTGTCCTCAAATAGTAGTGTACATCAGGAAAATCAGTGCTCAAATCATAGTGTAGACACATGTGGAAACCATCGCAAAAATTGAAAGAATTAAATAAAGCAAAAAGCTTCCAAACTGTGAATAGTTTGGAAGCTTTTTTTAGATTGCGGAAGGTATGAATAAGGATGCACCAAAAAGGTTACATGTGTATGTGAGGAAAAAGATTTGTTTGATATTGAATACGTTTTGTTTACATGATAATATGTTCGTGTAATCGAAGATTAAAAAATTCGGATAGGCGGATAGAAGCTATGACAATAACTGAAAGAATATTTTTCCTTATAAAAGAGCGTGGGTTAAGTCAGAATGCATTTGGCAAAGCTGCGGGGATAGCACCTAGCACAATCAGTGATTGGAAGAGAAAGGGGCATAATCCTTCCGCTGATAAAATTATGGATATATGCAGAGTCCTTGACGTGACACCAGAGCAGCTTCTTACTGGGAAGGATATAGATGAAGACTATATAGAGCCTACAATTGATTATGTGGCTAAAAAGCAGGATGAGGAGCTTCTTATTGAGATTCATAGTCTTAAAAAGGAGCAGGTGAAGAGGTTAAAGGCTTATTTGAAGGCATTGAGACAGCTTGAGGAATTGGAGGATATCTAAAAAGTGTAACTTGAAATGCCAATTTGGAATTTCAAGTTATGAATAATAAGAAAGGATTTTTGTAAGTGGAGAGTAATAGAAATGTAACTATTGTGAAGGATTCTGCGGGGAAGGATGTTGTTTTAATTAATGATATTAAATTTAAAGGAAAGCGTTCTATAAATTGGGATGATGTGAAAAAGTACTTGAAGAGTTATATTGATGATTCTTTTCAAATTCAAAGTACAGGTGATTGGATTTACATTGGTAATGATCTACCTAATGAATACACAGGCTCTGAGTATACTTTTGGATTGAAAGGAACTAATGCAAAAGCAAAAGCTAATGCTACACAGGGAATTCCAGAGTTAATAACAACTGCACAAGGAAAACATTTTAGAGAGAATAAAGAGGATAAACATTATAGAAATGCAAAATATGGATGGTATTATCTATACGATATTTTGGACATAAAAAAAGAAACGAGCAACCCGCTTGAGCACTTGGCTGTACACGACAAAAAAACCATTTCTTAGCTATTATATTAAAGCTAGAATCGGGATGTGTCAATAGGTTAAGCAGAGATATTTTGAAAAGGGGATATTTTGTTCTGTTATAAAGCTTTAATTGATTATCTCGGAAAATAATTAAATTAGTATTTACGTGTGCTTATAACATTGTTTATAATATCTTTGTTGTGACAATCTGGACAAACAGAGGTCACGTGGGAGGTAATCATGAGAATGCGAGATAATTACTCGGTGCAGTTTTGATGCTGACAGCAGGTTGTACCGAGGTTAATAGATGTTATTTGCTGTCACATACTGCACCGAACAAATAATGAAGAGCAGACTATTATTTGAAAAGGAGCAGATATGAATACAGATAGAATAAGTGAATTAAGAAAAGAGTGGGAAGCAGAGGAGAAGGTTGCACACATTCATGGATGGGATTTTTCTCATATCCATGGAAGATATGAAGAGGAGGATGATCTCCCTTGGGATTACAAGAAGATAATTGACGAATTTCTTCTTCCTGATATGAAGCTATTGGATTTTGATACAGGTGGTGGTGAGTTTTTATTATCTTTGAAGCACCCATATAAGAATACTGCAGCTACTGAAGGATACGCCCCTAATGTGGAATTGTGTAAGGAGATTTTACTACCACTTGGGATAGATTTCAGACCTTGCGATGATGAGTCAAATATCCCTTTTGCTGACAGCTCTTTTGACATAATGATAAACAGGCATGGGAGTTTTGATCCTGTGGAAGCACATAGACTTCTTAAGAGAGAAGGGCTTTTTATCACACAGCAGGTAGGAGGCAAGAACGACAGAGATTTAGTTGAGCTGGTTCTTCCTGATGTACCTGCACCTTTTCCAGAATTGGAGTTATCAATTCAGAGAAAGAAGTTTGAAGAAGCAGGCTTTGAGATAATAAGGGCAGAAGAAGTTTTTAAACCAATCAGGTTCTACGATGTTGGTGCATTTGTATGGTTTGCACATATTATCGAATGGGAATTCCCAGGATTCTCTGTTGATAAATGCTTTGAGAAGCTTCTTGAAATGCAGGAAGCAATTGATAAGAACGGATTTGTAGAGGGAACTATTCATAGATACCTTATAGTTGCAAAGAAAAAAAGCTAATAATGAGATAACGGGGTCAGAGGTAAATTGTGAGTATATAGAACCACCATTTTTCCTGTTCTCATACTCAAACTAGCTTAATATAGCCCTCATCTTAACAAAATTAGTATGACTAATGTGGAATTTTTTAAAAATATACTTGAAATCGGCGTTCACTACTTAAAATTGGGCTGAATCAAGTATATTTTGTCGATTTTTCACATTAGTCATACTTTTTTTTATGGGTACAGCCCAACGAGCGTGATTCCAAGTATATAATCCCCAAAATTCACAAAAGTCATACTAGTTTTCTCGAGCCTCCTAGGCGGAGTCCAATTCCAAGTATATATTCGAAGAATTTCACAACATTCACACCAATTTTTATCAAGCTTTGAAAATAGAATAGTATGCCAGAAGGGAGCAAAATTTTACACAATTTTATTGTCCTAAATGCATATTGGATGGTACAATGTAATCTGTAAAAGGTAACTAATAACGGGAGGTAGACAATGGTAGAAAATAAGTTTTTCCCAGAGATTCACGGTAACTTTGGATTTGGATGTATGCGACTTCCAATGCAGGGCAAGGAAGTTGACCATGAGCAGTTTATCAAGATGATTGATGCCTTTATAGCATCAGGTCTTAACTATTTTGATACAGCACATGGATATATAGATGGTAAGTCAGAGACAGCTATTGCAAAATGCTTGTCAGCAAGGTATGACAGAAGCAAATTTCTGCTTACAAATAAGCTGACTGAACCATATTTTAACAAGCAGGAGGACATTCGTCCATTTTTTGAAAAACAGCTAAAATGGTGCGGGGTAGATTATTTTGATTTCTATCTGATGCATGCTCAGAATAAAGATAACTATAAGAAGTTCCAGGCCTGCAAGGCATACGAGACAGCCTTTGAGCTTAAAAAGGAAGGCAAGATTAAGCATGTGGGACTTTCATTCCATGATAAGGCAGAGGTTCTTGATATGATTCTGACAGACCATCCTGAGGTGGAGATTGTACAGATTCAGTTCAACTACGTTGATTATGAGGATGCTTCTGTAGAAAGCCGCAAGGTTTATGAGGTATGTGAGAAGCACAATAAGCCTGTGATTGTTATGGAGCCAGTTAAGGGCGGTAGCCTTGTTAATCTTCCACCAGAGGCAGATGAAGTATTTAGAAGTCTTGGTGATAAGAGTAATGCAAGCTACGCTATCAGATTTGCTGCAAGCTTCCCAAGCATGGCAATGGTGCTTTCAGGTATGAGCAATATGGAGCAGATGGAAGATAACCTCAGCTTCATGAAGGATTTTGAGCCACTGACAGAAGCAGAAATGGGAGCTGTAGCACGTGTTACAGGAATCTTTAAGAATCTTAATCTGATTCCATGTACCAGCTGTAGATATTGTATCGAGGAGAATCACTGTCCTAAGAATATCCGCATACCGGATTTATTCTCAGCTATGAATGCTCATGAGGCATTCCATGATTGGAACTCTGGCATGTACTACGATTTAGTTAGTGGTGGAGATAATGGTAAGGCTTCAGATTGTATCAAGTGTGGTAAGTGTGAAAAGGTTTGCCCACAGCACCTGCCAATCAGAGATTTACTTGATAAGGTGGCAGGAACTTTTGAAAAGAAATTCTAGTAACCTTTAAAATGATATTCTAGTAACTTGTAAGAGGAAAAAAGCATGGAAAAGTATGTACTTGATTCGGCAGAAAACAAAACCTTTGTAAGAGAGATTAGGAACAACCTTTTGGCATTTGGCCATCAGTTCCCATCCCCAGGTGGGGGCTCTTATTATCTAGGTGATGATGGTACTCCTTGGAAGGATAGGCCAAGAGAAACCTGGATAACCAGTAGAATGTGCCATGTGTATAGCTTAGGGGCAATGCTAGGTCACGAGGGCAGCGAGGCTCTTGCGGATGCAGCACTTAAAGGCCTTACAGGAGAGCTTCACGATGATGAACACGGTGGTTGGTACGCTGGACTTACAGCTGATGGAGATATTTTGCCGGATAAGCAGTGCTATGCCCATGCTTTTGTTATTTTAGCAGCATCTTCTGCTATGCTTGCCGGAAGACCTGAAGCCAGGGAATTACTTAAGGATGCACTTCGTATATACGATAAATTCTTTTGGCAGGATGAAATAGGACTATCAGTGGACAAATGGAATACTGAGTTTACAGTTCTTGATGATTACAGAGGAATCAACGCCAACATGCATACTGTGGAGGCTTTTCTTGCAGCAGCGGATGCTTTAGGTGACGAAAACTATAGAGTACGTGCAGGTAGAATAATCTCTCATATCGTAGTTTGGGCTAAAGAAAATAATTGGAGAATTCCAGAACATTTTACCAGTGATTGGCAGATGGATTTGGAATGCAATAAGGATAAACCGGATGACCAGTTTAAGCCTTATGGTGCAACCCCAGGACATGGTATTGAATGGGCAAGATTAATCACTCAGTGGGCAGTATCTACCTATCGTAAATACGATAATGAAAATGCTAAAGACTATATTAAGATAGCAGAAAAATTGTACAATACAGCAGTTAGTGATGCTTGGGATGTGGACGGTGCACCTGGTATATGCTACACTACTAATTGGGAGGGCAAACCTATTGTCCACGACAGAATGCACTGGACATTGGCAGAGGCTATAAACACATCAGCGGTTCTCTACAGAGTTACTGGTAATGAAAAGTACAAGGAAGATTATGCCAAGTTTATGGAATATTTAGATAAGAAGGTATTGGACCATAAGAATGGTTCCTGGTTCCATCAGCTTGATCGCAACAATAACCTTCTTGGCACAGTATGGCCTGGAAAATCAGACTTATATCACGCCCTTCAGGCAATGATGATTCCATACAATGAGCTTGTGGGAATCTCCATAGCCACTGCAATTAAAGGAGGGAAGTAAATGAAAAATAAGACAATACTGTCAATGGTATTGGCTGCTACCATGCTAATTGCAACACTGTCTGGTTGTGGTAGCAATAATCAGGATGTATTGGACCCACAGTTAATGGACCCACAGGGAACTAACGATGCTGGGGTAGTTAATCAGACTACAGAAATGCCGGGCTTTGAATCAGATGCTGTTATCGGTGTGACACTGCCATGGCTAGGCACTCAAAACTGGGTTGAAGCCAAGGAAATGTTTGCAGACCAGCTTGGCAAGGCAGGCTACAAACCATTTATAGAGGCGGCAGACCAAACAGTTACATTGCAGCAGCAACAGATTGAATCTATGATAGAAGCTGGGGCGAAGGTAATAGTTATCGGACCTGTTGATAGCGCTCAATTGACAGATGTTTTGGATAAGGCTAAGGCAGCAGGAATATACATTATTGGATATGATAGATCATTAGAGAACACAGCAGGAGTTGATGGAGTTGTTCAATATGGTTCTGTAGAAACAGGCAAGCTTCAAGCAAGTGCGCTTGTACAGGGGTTGCAGGAAAAGAAGGGTGAAGGTCCATACAATATAGAGCTCTTTGGTGGCGGTCACGCTGATCCTAATTCACCAAACTTCTTTAACGGAGCTATGTCAGTGTTACAACCATTAATAGATGATGGAACGTTGGTTGTCACATCTGAGGAGACTGATTTTATCCAGTGTGCAACAGCCGATTGGAACAATGCTAAGGCTCAAGCAAGAATGGAAAAGCTACTTTCTACTTATTATACAGATAAGGAAATAGATGGCGTGCTTTGTCCTAACGATGGTATTGCAAGAGCTTGTATCACAGCATGTGAAAGTGCTGGACAGGATATTCCTATTGTTTCAGGCCTGGATGCTGAGAATGATTCGGTTCAGTGGATTTGGGAAGGCAGACAGTATTCCACAATAGCAAAGCCTACAGATAAGCTTGTGGAAGAGACAATTGATGTTATTAATTCACTTAGGGATGGCAAGGGCTTACCTGAAACAGATGTTACAGTTGACAATGGAGTAAAGGATGTTCCTGTATTCGAGCTTACTCCTCTTATTGTTACAAAGGAAAACGAAAAGGAAGTATTTGCTAACGACCCAACTAGATTAGAGCTATTAAAAGATTAATATAAAATGACAAAGGCCTAAGCGTTTTGCTTAGGCCTTATCTAATGCATTTTTTAGCTTATCAAGTAGCTTGCCATATTCTAAAAGCACATGATTATGATGTTCCTTGATATATTCTATCCTGTTTTCTTTAACAGCAAATTCTAATTCCTTAGCCAATGCCGAAAGCTCCAATGCTCCTATGGTAGAAGATGTGCCCTTTAATGAATGGGCAACTATCTGATAATTTGGCCAATCATTAGCTTTGAAATGATTTTCAAGGGCAGGGCGCTTGTCCTCTGTAATGTAGGTATTAATAATCTGCTTGTAAAAATCCTCATCACCAGCTGCAAACTCAAGCCCGGCCTTTGTGTCAAGAAAATACAATGAAGAAATAAAGCTGGATTGTTCAGTGTTAATTTTTTCTGTTAGAGCATTGTCTTCTAAACTTTCCAGGTGAACAAGGCTTGGATCAATATGCTTTATAATCATATTTTCCAGGTCCTTTGGCCTTACAGGCTTAGATAGATAATCGTCAAATCCGCTTTCTAAATAGCGTTTATCAGCTCCAATCATGGCGTTTGCAGTAAGCATAATTACAGGGGTTGTATTGTTTATGCACTGCTTGTTGGCACGTAGTCTGTTTAACACCTCGATGCCATCCATTTCAGGCATCATGTGGTCAAGAAAGATTAAGTCGTATTTGGTTTCATCCATCATTTTTAGGGCTTCAGCCCCACTTAATGCAGAATCAATCTGTACTTTTGTTTTTTTCAACAAACCTATAAGAACATCCAGGTTCATTTGCACGTCATCCACGGTAAGGATTTTTGCATTTTCCGCTGTAAATAAAGTTTTATGCTTAGCACGTGTGCCAGAGTGGCTTTCCATAATGCTTCCTATTGGAGCAGAATTAATAACAGCCTGTGGTATATGTACAGTAAAGGCTGAACCTTTGCCGTATACGCTATCAACATCTATCCTTCCACGTAACAGATTCACCAGATTCTGAGTTATTGAAAGCCCTAGGCCGGTACCTTGGATTGAACGGTTTCTTGATAGCTCGAAACGTTGGAAGTTCTCAAATATGTGAGGCAAATCTTCTTCTTTTATACCTATACCGTTGTCTATTACGGAAATAATCAGGTCGATATTGTCTGTACCTGATTCCTCATAATCTATCTTTATAGTAATTTCTCCCTCATCAGGAGTGTATTTAACAGCATTAGATAAAAGATTGGATATGATTTGCTTTAATCTAACCTCATCACCCTCCAGTAGCTTAGGAAGCTTAGGATTACAGACAACATTAAGCTTTTGTCTTTTCTTCGTTGCCATATTTAAGAACATGTTGTAGCAGTCGTTTATTACAGCCTTGATGCTGTATTCGTTGGAAATAATTTCTAATTTTCCAGATTCAATCTTTGAAAAATCCAAAACATCATTTATTAGTGAAGACAGGTTGTTAGAGGCAATTTTAATATTTTCCGCATATTTCAATATATTATTATCGTTACATTCCCTGCAGATAAGCTCGTCCATACCAGTGATAATATTGATAGGTGTACGGATTTCGTGGGAAATATTGCTGATAAACTGGGATTTCGCCTCGTTGGCAGCCTGGGCTTCTTCTATAAGGCGATTCTCTTCTGTAAGATCGGTGGCAACTAATATGAAACACATAGGCTCGTTGTTTTTGTCCATTTTGCAAGAAAAGTTTACAAGTATTACTTTGCCTGTAACCTCGGAGGTTAGTCTGTAATCTAAGGCATCGCCCTCTGCTGCTGCCTGAAACATTTTTAGAGGCTCACCACTTTTTAGTTTAAAAATCTCTTTTAATCTGATACGTTCAGGCTCCTTATCAAGACCTAGCAATTTGTTTGCATATTCGTTGGACAGATTGAGATGATAATTGGTATCAAATATCAACAGTCCAGTGGCAAGGGTAGAAAATATATCCTTACTTATACTATTTACGGTGATGTAAAATGCCATGTAGTCATTAGCAGCTGTGTAAAATACGGCAAAGGCAATACATATTCCCATACAGTAAAAGATATGGGCAAAAGGAATATCAACCACAATTTTAACTACATCAGGTATAGTTGAACATATGAGAATTATGTTTGAAATATAGGCGTATAGAATCAATCTTTTTTCACGGCGGTATTTAGAATTCTTAGCCCAAACTATACTTATAAGAATAAGGCAAAAAGCAAGTACTAATAGATAGGTGTAGTGGAAGATATGTCTGTAAGGATCCACGCGGGTATAGCTGGTAAAGGTTTCATATCGAATAAATTTATCGGTTTCCCTGTTACCGTATATTATTACATCAAAGCCAGAAGCCAAAAATGCTATAATGGCTATCAAATATTCTGCGAATTTACTAAAGTTAAGACAGCTTGTAATAAGGATTATTTCTGCAACCAGATAGATGTTAATGCCAATCAAACCAATCACTCTAAATATATAGGCATATTCAAGATTAGTGCTTATTGACATTATGGAATAGCCGGTAAGGCACAGTCCATTTCCCAGCGCCAGCAAAAAAACAGAGTACTTAAAGAAACCACGAGTATGCTTTTCTCTTTTGAGAAAACTGGCTCCCAGCTGAATTGAGACGGCACCTGCCATCAAAAGTAAAATATTAACATATAGTATATTGTCTAAAAATAATCTCATAATTACATTATATAAAATTAATTTCTGATTTTCATTATCAAATTAATTGAATTGTGGTATTATTTCTATATGAATTAAGCTAAAGGGGATTGATATGAGAGTTGCGGTAATTGATGACGAAAATATTTTTCGCATGCAGTTGAAAATGATGGTAGAAAAGCTTTCGCAGGCAAAGGCAGTACAAATCATTGTGGATGAATTTTCTGGCGGGCAGGCTTTTTTAGATGCATTATCAGAAAAAAGATATGACATTGTTTTTATGGACATATTTATGCCGGGTATGGATGGAATAGAAACATCCAAAATACTTAGGCGAAGAACTGAAAAAACATTTCTGGTATTCTTGACAGCTTCCGATGGTCATTATCCGGATGCATTTTCGCTACACGCATTTGATTACATAACAAAACCATTTAATATGGAGAGGATAGATCAGGTTCTTACAGAGATACTTGAACATACCCCTCTTGATACAGCCTTTATTAAGATAATAAATGGCGGTAGAGAAGAGCGATTAAAGCTGAAAAATATTGTTTCAGTTACAACGGATGGTCATTACTTAGAAATTCACAAGGATGATAAGACGGATAGGCGTGTAAGGCTTACCTCTGGTGAGTTTATACAAGAAACAGGTGATGACAAACGTTTCCTTATAATTAATCGAGGTATTATTATAAACATGGATTTCCTAGACAAGATAGACGGAACCAATGCCTATATGTCAGATGGAAGTGCATACCCGGTTTCTACTAGAAAATTACCGGAATTAATGAGTAAAGTAGAAGAATATCGATTCAATAATCATTAAAATCAGAAAACTAGACGAAAAGTTTTGCCAGATTTTCGACAATCTTGCCAAAACTATTGCGTCTGGTTTTTTTTTTGATAATCTAATTATGAGCAAAAATGTAAAAAGATTGAAAGGGCATAAGGTTATGAAAAGAAGTTCGGCTAGAGCTGCCGCACTTGGCTTGTCGACAATTACATTAGCGGGTACTATGGCATTTCCAGTACATGCTGAGGCTTCAGAGGATTCTGAAAGCCTTCTTTTCGTGCCATCAGAATCAAATGAACAGCAAACAAGGTCAGAGGAATCTGCAGTAGTAGAAGATGCATCTGATTTATCTAATAATGCAAATGAACAATTAAGTGATAGTGTTGTAGATGAAGAAATCCCTGAAGCTAATGAAGCTAAGGGGGAAATAGATAATGCTTTAGAATCAGTAACTAATATAGAAAAATCTAAAGAGGCTATGGATGTAGCTGAGGATACTGCCGAAGCATTGGCGGATAGCTCTATAGATAATACAAAAGCCACAATGGATAGTTCATCCAAAGCATTAGAAGCAGCAACACAAGCTGAATCAGCTGTTTTAGATGCAAACACATCCAAGGATGAAGCTGTTACCATTTTGGCTGATGCACAAAATACATACACACAGGCTTCGGAAAACTATTTAGACGCTAAGGCATCCTATGATGACACTCTTGCCAAGTATGAAGAAGCTAAGGAAGATTATAATACAGCGGTAAATGCATACAATGCTAATAAGGATAAAGCGATTAATTCTTTGGATTCAGCCAAGGATTCGCTTTCCCAGGCTACTGAAAGGCTGGATAAGATATCTATAGAGCTTGAGGAGGCTAGACAGGCTTTAGTAGATGCAGGT
Organism: Pseudobutyrivibrio sp.; assembly: GCF_017471675.1. Taxonomy (GTDB): domain Bacteria; phylum Bacillota; class Clostridia; order Lachnospirales; family Lachnospiraceae; genus Pseudobutyrivibrio. The sequence continues at coordinate 23,056 of NZ_JAFUSK010000009.1, read as the reverse complement.
GCTGAGGCACTTATTACGGTAGATGATAATAAGGAAGATGTTACATCTTATGTAGAAACTATTGTTAGATATTATTACGCACCTAATAATGAGCTTACAGAAGGTCAGCAGATAACAGACTATCAGGTAACAAAAAATGGGGAAGATTATCTAACAATTTCCTACAATATAGTAGATGCTGATGGAAATATTCTTAGAAATGTTACAGCAGATTATGGTTATGAGTTAGATAAGGATTCTGGAGAAATTCGTATATACGATAATCAGCTTTACTATGAATATACTGATGCAGAAGGTCAGGTTGTTCGCATTACAAAAGAAGAAGCAAACAAGCTGGAGGATAACAGGGTTCAGATAGGAAGCTATTATACAGCCACAGGCTTTTACATTCCTAGGTATCAGGAAACAGCCAGATATCAGGGTACGATTTCCAAGATTAATTATTCTGATGCAAAAGCAATTGCTCAGGGCAAGGAAGCTGTGGAAGATGAGTATAGTGACAATCGTTATTTCTATAATACAGATGTAGATTTTGTAGAAGGAACTAAGACCGGCTGGTTATTACATTACGATTTAGACATCTATTACGACGTATCCTACGACCAGGTGGAAACTTACTATCTGCTAAGAAGCAGTGGTGGATATGATGAGGTGGTTAAGCATCTTGCCAAATCCGGTAAGAAGGTGATTAGTTCTTCATACGAATATGACTTTGGCATAGTTAGATTCATCCAGGAGTATCAGGTAGAGGATGCCAAAGAAAAAGAGTATGGCACATATCAGGATGCGCTTAAAGCCATAAAGGAAGAGGCTAATAAGAAATACGGCGCAAGTGATATTGATCTTGCAAACAGTACTAACTTAAATATTGCAGAGAATATTAAATATGCAACCGTAAAAGAAGCTCATGTTAATGCAGACAATCCATTATTTGGAAGCTCTGATGAAAAATATTCAAGCTACATGACTTCTATAAGGGCAAAGCTTAGCAATTATGCAAAGCTTTTGTCAGAGGTTAATACAGCCCAAGTAACTTTCGAAAATGCCAAGAATCAGGTGGAGAGTCTTAAGAATCAAATCTCTAATTTGAATGGAGCAGATACAATTAAGACAGGGGCAACTTTAGCAGCCCTTGAAGCTAAGCTTGAAAAAGCAAATCTGAATCTGGATAGGGCAAAGGATAATCTTGCAGCAGCTAAGACAAAGCTTGACAATGCAAGTGCTGCTTACGAAGAAAGATTTAACACTGTTTCAACTGCACCATCAACTATCATTACTCCTGTTAATGATATTAAAACATATATAGAAGCTACCAGTCAGGAAGATATGGTTGATGAGGAAATGACAGCAGAGGATGAGGGAGAAATCACGGAAGAGACTGTCATAACAACAAATAACATCAACAATTCTACAGGCGCAAATGCAGGTGGAAATGGTGATGGCACAAACAATGATGGCGAGATAAGTGATACGCCTGAGGACACTTCAAATGAGCAGGTACCTGTAATTACCATACCTGATGAGGAGACGCCTCGTGCTATTACAATTGCGGGTATTCTTGCCAGAGGTAAATGGTTCATTGGTTTAGCTGGAGTTTCTACAGCAGGCATAGGTGTTGCTGTACTAGAAGCCAAGCACAGGGCGGCAATTAAGCTTTTGGATAAGCTTAATCAGTAATTGTTAGTGTACAAAATACACTAATAAAATAGAAGTTAAGAGGATAATGTTTATGAAGGTGTTTATTTTTAAAATGAAGATGTTTAAGACTATGTTTGAGAATCATATTCTTAGAAAACAACTTAAGAAAGCTGAGTTAGAGAAAAAGTAATAAAAGAGCTTGTTGCCTTTGGGGTAACAAGCTCTTTTTCGCATTTGCGTAAGTTTAATAATATTATAACTGTGAAGTACAGTGTGGGCAACGTGTTGCCTTGATATCAATCTTGCTAAAGCAATAAGGGCATTCCTTTTCAGTAGGAGCAGCAGCCTCTGCTTCTTCCTTATCACGCTTAATGATTGCAGCAGCCTTTTCACTTGCATGATTTATTCCCTTAATAATGCAGAAAATAACAAGTGCTGTGATTAAGAAATTAATTACTGCTGTAATGAAATTTCCATAATAGAGAGTAGGCGCTAATTCTCCGATACCAAGTGTAACCTTAAGCTCAGAAAAATCTGTACCACCAAAAATACCAAGAAGTGGTGTAAGAATATCTTCGTTTAAGGATGTGACAATAGCTGTGAAAGCACCGCCGACAATAACACCGACAGCCATGTCCATTACGTTTCCACGCATAATGAACTCTTTAAACTCTGCAATGAATCCTTTTTTACTCATAAATACCTCCCTTGTTGTATTATTTATTGTTATTTTAGCTATTTCTTGTGTATTTAGCAAGAAATAGATTATAATATTAAAGTGCTTTTGCATAATGATTAAAAGGAGAATTTGTTATGGGTTTATTTGACAAAAAGAAAAAAGAAAAAGCTGCAGCAGAGGCTGCTGAGAATATTAAATTAGAGGATGCTGATGTTACCGCATCTGTTGATACAAACAGACGCTTTTCGGTAATAGTAGATGGCGTTACAACAATGCTTGATGGTAATGGCACCATTGTATCAGGTTCACTTTTTGGCAAGGTAGTAAAGGGTGACAAGGTGTATGTATATATGGCCGGTGCACCTGCAGTAGAATGTGAAATACAGGCAATTGAGGCTAAGCTTGAGGAAAGAACTTCTATCGTGGATGAGGCAGCAGATACTAAGGTTTCTTTACAGCTTACATTGCCAGATGAGGTACAGCTTAAGAAGTATTCTGTTATCACAAATGTTCCACCTCAGGATAAGGTAAATCCTAAGGTATCTGTGGAAAACCCAGCTCTTGCTGGAATCGTTAATGGAATGACTACCTACGGCACAGACAATGGCTTTCATGCTACAGTTGCTTATCACGTTAGCCATGGTCATTTCCTTACTCCTATCAAGATGGATGCAGAGCCAGAGGTTAATGAAAAGGGCGTAGCTGTTATTAAGAAGGACACAAGAATCGGATTTTATATGCTCAAATCTCAGATAAAGCTTGCAGGCACACCTGAGGACAAGGACAGCATGGTACTTCCATTGTTTACAGATTGGAATTCTCTTCGTAGATGGGAAGGTCTTTCAAAGGACGGACAGAAGGTACATACACAGATACTTTCATTCCAGGATGTGTACGCACTTCTTAAGAGAGGGGATGCTTACGCTGGTATTGCAATCAATCCATTTAATCCAGTACCTTGCACATTGCCTATTCCTTATCTTGATACAATCACAGGAACACCAGGATATCAGGCAGAGTTTGCACCTAAGACAGAAGACGGTGGTCACGTTAAGGAAGAAAAGATTCCTGCTGGCAAGAAAATACTTCTCGGGGTGCCAAAGGACGGCGAGGAAACATCTGCCATCCGTGCTAAGCTTTTAGAATACGGTCAGGCTCATGATGATATTTATTCCATCAGCTTCCTAACAAAGGTTGAGGAGGACACAAAGATTGTAAGACACCTGGTAGTGCTTGAATTCCCAGAGGATTACACACCAGAGAATATGAAGCCACACATGGAGGCTATCTATCAGTCCCTTGCACCTATCGCTAAGGAAATCAACCAAATCGAATACGCCATCAAAGGAAAAATACCTGCCATCGACAACGTAGTGGCAGAACATGCATTGCAGATGGTGGTATATACGAAGTAATACGTAGTAATACGTAGTAATACGTAGTAGCGCAACCTCGTAATACTTCAAGCTCCCGCAGGTCACCTCCCAGATGTAAGCTTCGCTTACTAGACCAACATTTTCCTTCATTACATTCGGAAAATGATGGTCATATCTTGCTCGCGCTTGCCTAGGTTATGTAGTTGCGCTCTTAGATGAGCCCGTAGATGACAAGCATGATTATTCTCAAGCGAAGCATCTTAGCGAGCGGAGAATTATCAGGCTTGTCAGCGTAACGGGCGGATTACGAGGGGGGAATGTTTATGAAGCTAGATATTAAGAAGACGGTACAGATGGGGTTTGGGTTTCTTAGTATATGTGCCTTTTGGCAGATGTATAATGCCCTGATTCCGCTTATACTTACGGGTACATTTCATCTGAACGAGACAATTTCAGGTGTGATTATGGCAATGGATAATGTGCTGGCACTTTTTTTGCTTCCAATTTTTGGTTCTGTATCTGATAGATGTAAGCACAAAATGGGACGGCGCAAGCCCTTTATTTTGTATGGAACAATTGCCGCAGTTATCCTGATGCTTATGCTTCCAATTGTGGATAACAGCTACTACGCTAATCCTTCTGGTGGAAAAGCAGCACTTTTTATTGGAATACTGGGGGCACTCCTTGTTGCCATGGGTACATATAGAAGCCCAGCTGTTGCATTGATGGTAGATTGCACTATAAAGCCACTTCGCTCCAGAGCAAATGCTATTATTAATTTGATGGGTGCTGTTGGCGGCATCATTTATCTTGGGGTTGCAGCAGTGCTTTATCCATCATCGCGTACCAAGGGATTGGAGCATATTAATTATCTACCAGTTTTTATGATTGTTGCAGGGATTATGTTGATATCTCTTTGCATAGTTATGATTACTGTGGATGAAATAGCATTTACTAAAGAAGTGGAAAACTATGAGCTTCTTCATCCAGAGGATAATTTGGCTGTAGAAGATGAAAATGGTAATGAGGTTTTGCCGGCTGATGTAAAACGCTCATTGGCGTTCTTGCTTATATCTGTTGCGCTGTGGTTTATTGCATATAACGGTATGGAAACCTGGTTTACAACATATGCGGTTAATATGTGGGATATGGCAGTTGGTGCTGCTTCATTTTGTCTGCTTGTTGCAACAGGTGGCGCCATAATCTTTTTCGTGCCATCAGGTATGCTGGCATCTAAGATAGGTAGAAAGAAAACCATACTTCTTGGCATTGCCATACTTGGCCTTAGCTTTTTGTGTGGATTCGTATTTACGATAGTTCACCCAAGCTTTTCGCCGGTTTTGTATGTGTTATTTGCATGTGTAGGTATGGGCTGGGCCTTTATCAATGTTAATTCTATGCCTATGGTTGTTGAGATGTGTAAGGGTTCTGATGTAGGTAAATTCACAGGATATTACTATACATTTTCTATGGCGGCTCAGATTGTAACACCTATATTTGCAGGCTTTCTCCTTAATCATGTGGGATATATCACATTGTTCCCATACGCGACTATTTTTGCAGCACTTGCTTTTGTTACCATGCTTTTTGTAAAACATGGAGATGGAAATGTTGAAGTAAAGAAGGGCTTAGAAGCCTTCGAAGATATGGATTAATGAAACAAAGATTTTATCGAACAAGATTATTATTAAAACAAATAAGAGTTAGAATTTACAACCTTAGGGGGATAAAGAAAAGAGGTAATGATTCAATGAATAGACCTAAAATTTGGGGACACAGAGGTGCAAGTGGCTATCTGCCAGAGAATACAATTCCTGCATTTGAAAAAGCTGTTGAAATGGGAGCGGATGGTATTGAGTTAGATATCCACAAAACCAAGGATGGACAGCTGGTAGTTATCCACGATGAAAAGATTGACAGAACATCTAACGGCAAAGGCTATGTTAAGGATTACACTTTAGAGGAGCTTAGAAAGTTCAATTACAATGCTACACATCCAGAGTGTAAGCATGCTGATATACCTACAATGCGAGAGGTTTTTGAGCTGATTAAGCCTACTGATTTGTCAATTAATATTGAGCTTAAAACCGGTGTTATTTTCTATGAAGGAATAGAGGCAGATATTCTGGCTATGACAAAGGAATTTGGAATGGAAGACAGGGTAATCTATTCTTCATTTAATCATTACAGTATTATGAAGATTAAGGAATTAGACCCTAATGCCCGCACAGGCTTCTTATACATGGACGGTACACTTAACATGCCTGAGTACGGTAAGGAGCACGGGGTAGAGGCTCTTCATCCAGCACTTTACAATGTGCAGTATCCTAATTATGTTGACAGGTGCCATGAGCTTGGTCTTAAGATTAACGCGTGGACTGTTAATTCAAAGAAATACCTACACATGGCTTGTGATATGGGCCTGGATGGTATTATTACTAATTATCCAGATGTAGCACTTGAAATTGTTAATGGATACAAGTGGGATTGATTATGAAAACAATAGAGGACATGATTTTAAGAGAGCAGGATTTTGCTGATGCCATGCACAGCAAGGTCCTTCCTTTTCTAAGGGAAAAAACTGAACATGGCTATTTCACCAATAAGGATGGCCTGAAACTACACTATGAAAAGCTGATTAACAAAGATGAGAAGGCAGCAATTGTGATTTCCCACGGATACTGTGAGTTCACCACAAAGTATGCTGAGACAATGTATTATTTCTATAATATGGGATACTCTGTGTTTATTGTTGACCACAGAGGTCACGGTCTTTCTGAGAGGCAGGTACCAGGCTTTTCCAAGGTACATGTTAATCATTTTGAAGATTACGTTTCAGACTTCAACGAATTTATCGAAAAGGTAGTTGTGCCTGATAGCTTAACAGAAAAGCTGATTTTATTTGCTCATTCTATGGGAGGCGCCATTGGGGCAATGTATTTAGAAAAGTACCCTGACACCTTTGAAAGAGCTATACTTTCATCTCCTATGATAGAGCTTGTAACAGGCTCTACCAGTGGCTTTGTAGTCAAAATCGTAACATTGCTTTCCCATCTACCTTTCTTAAACACCAGATATATGCTAAAGCATCATGATTATGATCACACCTACAAATATCCACGATGCTCAGCTCTTTCTAAGGCAAGATACAATTATCAGTATGAGGAAAGAGAAAGAGAGGTTCACTATCAGACTAATGGATGTTCATTAGGCTGGTCCAGAGAATCCATTAATGTTTCTAAAAAAATTCTTAAAAATGCTGATTTGGTGAAAATTCCTGTTATAATAATGCAAGCATCTATGGATACACTTGTAATGCCAGAGGCTCAAAACGAATTTGCACGCCTTGCATCTAATTGCCAGGTTATTCGCTTTGAGGGTAGCAAGCATGAGATTTTCAATGCTACTGATGACATCATTCTGGATTTTTACAATATAGTTTTTGATTTCTGCGAGGGCAGAAGATAGGAGTGAAACATGTCAGATCAGGATTATAGAGAGTTTGACCCAAATGAGACAGATAATGATATCTCAGATGAGGTTATAGAAGAGGTTACAGGTAATAAGGACTCATCTAAGGATGATAAAAAGGATAATAAGACTACTGAGTTTTGCTACATTTGCCACAGACCAGACAACATTACAGGACCACTTATTAAAATGGCGCCAGGTATGAGTGTCTGTACAGAATGTATGCAGCGCACCTTTGATTCTATGGGTAGCTTTGGATTTGGTGGTGGTGACAATTCTAAGAGCAACATGGATATGTCAAAGATGCCAAACATCAGCTTCTTAAATCTTGGCAGCCTGTTTAATGATGGCCCTAAGCTTAAGAATGCCCACGGCACAGCCAAGGCTGCTGATGAAAAGGATAGACCAGCACCAGCAATCGATATCAACAATATCATTCCACCACACAAGATTAAGGAAAAGCTTGATGAATATGTGGTAGGACAGGATTATGCTAAAAAGGTTATGTCTGTAGCAGTTTACAATCACTACAAGCGTGTAGCTACAGGCACAATGGACGATATAGAAATCGAAAAGTCAAATATGCTTATGCTTGGACCTACAGGTTCAGGTAAGACATATTTGGTTAGAACCCTTGCAAGGCTTCTTGATGTGCCTCTTGCTATCACTGATGCCACATCTCTTACAGAGGCAGGCTACATCGGTGATGATATTGAATCTGTTGTTAGCAAGCTACTTGCGGCAGCAGGCAATGATGTAGAGCGTTGCCAGCAGGGTATTATCTTCATCGATGAGATTGATAAGCTGGCAAAGAAGAAGAATACAAATCAGCGTGATGTTAGCGGTGAATCAGTTCAGCAGGGAATGCTTAAGCTTCTTGAGGGTGCTGATGTTGAGGTGCCAATTGGCGCTTCTAGCAAGAATGCAATGGTACCTACCACTACAATCAATACAAGAAATATTTTATTTATTTGCGGTGGCGCCTTCCCAGCAATGGATGAAATCATCAAATCACGTCTAAACAAACATTCATCAATGGGCTTTATGGCTGACCTTAAGGACAAATATGATGATGACAAGAACATCCTTCAGAAGGTTACTGTAGAGGATTTAAGAGAGTTTGGAATGATTCCAGAATTTATTGGTCGTCTTCCAATCGTATTTGCCACAGAGATGTTAGATGAGGATATGCTTGTGCGCATACTTAAGGAGCCAAAGAACGCTATTATCAAGCAGTACCAAAAGCTTCTTGAGCTTGACGAGGTTAAGCTGGAATTTGACGAAGGGGCACTTCATGCTATTGCTAAGAAGGCTCTTGATAAGAAACTTGGAGCAAGAGGCTTGCGTTCTATTATCGAGGAATTCATGCTTGATATCATGTACGAGATTCCTAAGGATGAGAACATCGGTCAGGTTGTTATTACAGAAGATTATATAGAGAAAAAGGGTGGTCCTAAGATTTTACTTAGAACAACAGGACTTATCCCTGAAAAAGCTGCAGCTAACTAGCTCAAAAAGTTATGTACCCCATATAAAGTTTGACCGAGAGGGCTTTTAAGTAACGTATTTAAAAATTTGTACAAAATATTCGGACAAATTCTTTACTTTAGGAAAGTGTTCTGTTAAACTAATTCTAGTCAAGGGGAAGAATAATGAAGGGATGTCCTAGACATCTAATATCATTCTAGTGAACTTGGCAAGTAATATATTGGAGGTACTTTAGCATGAGCAAAGGTACAGTTAAGTGGTTCAACAATTCAAAGGGCTACGGATTTATCTCAGACGAAGCTGGAAACGATGTATTCGTACATTTCAGCGGCATCAATTCAGAGGGCTTCAAGACTCTCGAGGAAGGTGCTACAGTTGAGTATGAAGTAACTGATGGTGCAAAGGGACCACAGGCTGTTAACGTAACAGTAGTACGTTAATCAATTTTACATTAATCTATTTTTCGAATACCTTTGGTTATGTTATGAAAAACAAGCTATAGGCAATAAAAAAAGGATTAAGGGGAGAGGCAGCGTAGTAATGGCTACGCTGCTTTTTTTTATTAAAAGCTAGTAACGAAAATGTTGTTACCGTAGTGCAGATGAGGGCTGATTTTGAAAAGACTATTAAGATTTTTACTTAACCTATTAACAACATCAATGATAGCCTTAGGCATATTTCTTGGAGTATGCCTTATGCTTGATACAAAAAATACAAAAAACATTCAAACTACAATAAAGAATTCCATGATAGGGGATGCGGTTGTTGTAGAAAGTGTTTCTTATGATAGGTATGCCTATCAACAGCTGGGTGAGGATGAAAAAATCACATACGATCAAATCTACGATTGTATCGTTAACTTTAAAAATCGAATAACCTTATCTACCAAGGATAAAGATGTGCTGGCAAATGCCTACGAGGCTGTTATGGCCGATTATGGTAATCTCTTTTGGATTAAAGGTTATCAATATAACACATACACTAACAATGATGAAGTGGTTGGTTTGGAATTTGAGCCTAAGTATTCCATGACTGAGGAACAGAAGGATGTTTATCAGGCTGAGGTAGATGCTGTGGTGCAGGACTGGCTATCAGGCATTAGTGTATCTGCCAGTGATTACGATAAGGCCCTTTATGTATTTGAAACACTTATAAACAATGTTGAGTACGACAAGGACAGTGTGGAAAACCAAAACATCCTTAGTGTTTTCCTATATCAATCTACAGTATGCCAAGGGTATGCTGATGCTGCCTGGTATCTATTGGACCAGCTTGGAATCAAAAGTACCATAATAACAGGTACTGCCAACAACGAAAGCCACGCATGGAACCTGGTATATCTTGATGATGCTTACTATTATATGGATGTAACCTGGGGTAACAGCAAATATCTAGACAGTAATAATGATGCTGCTGGCAGAATCAACTACGCATACCTTGCAATGACAACAGAGGAAATCAGTCAGAATCATGTAATCACATCATCCTTCGAGGTGCCTGAGTGCTTATCCAATGCAGATAATTATTATGTGCATGAGGGGCTGTATTACGATTGGTTTGGTGTGGATTCCATAGGGCAGAAGCTTAACGAATCTTACATGTCAGGGGAAGATGAAATATCCCTGAAATTCAGTAATACAGATTTGTATTCCAGGGTGATAACATATTTCTTCGATGAGAAGCATATATCTGACTATTGTCCGGATTTGCCATCTGTCTACTATTTATTGGATGAGGTTTCCAATGTAATTACGGTAAAATGGAATTAGTAAAAATACATGTAGTTTTAAAAACTACATGATGAATTAATAAAAACTATTTACGTAGAGAGACTTGGGTGCTATAATACAGATATCAAATAACCCACCTTGTGGGAGGAATGAGGATATTATGTATAAAGTTATTATAGATAGCTGCGGTGAGCTCACAGAGGAAATGAAAAAAGACGGGCATTTTGTCAATGTTCCACTTACTCTTGAGATAGATGACAATCAGATAGTTGATGATGAAACATTTGATCAGGCCAGCTTTATTAAGGCCGTTGCAGCTAGTCCTAATGCACCTAAATCTGCATGTCCATCCCCTAATGCCTACATGGTAGAGATGGAATGTGATGCAGATAACATTTATTTAGTTACATTATCTTCCCAGCTTTCAGGCTCATACAATAGCGCTTGCTTAGCTAAGGATTTATTTGAGGAGGATGATGAATCTAAGAACATTCACGTATTTGATTCTAAATCAGCTTCTATAGGTGAGACACTTATCGGTATGAAGATTGCTGAGTGTGAGAATGCAGGCATGTCTTTTGAACAGGTTGTTGAGACAGTAGAGGCTTATATCGAAGAGCAGCACACATTCTTTGTGCTTGAGACACTTGAGACCTTTAGAAAATCCGGTAGATTATCAGGGCTGAAGGCAGCCATAGCAGAGACACTTAATATCAAGCCTGTTATGGGTTCTACAGAGATTGGTTATATCCAACAGCTTGCTAAGGGCCGTGGTATGAATCAGGCCATTGATAAAATGACAAAGTGTGTTATGGATGTCACAACAAACTGTGAGAACAAAATTGTTGCAATTTCTCATTGCAACTGTCCTGAACGTGCTCTATCATTAAAGAAAAAAATGGAGTCGTTGGCCACATTCAAGGATATATTCATTGTGGATATGAGGGGCGTTAGCACCATGTATGCAAATGACGGTGGAGTAATCCTGGTGGTCTAATAAATTTTATGACATACGAAGAAGTAGTTAATACAATTGATAATAAGCGCCGTTTTGGTAAGGCATGTGGTAGGGATGTTACTAAGGAGTTTTTAGCAGTTCTTAATCATCCCGAGGATGGGATGAACATCATCCACATTGCTGGTACCAACGGCAAAGGGTCGGTAGCAGCTTTTGTAAGTAGTATCTTGCAGGCTGCTTCTTTTGCGTCTAAAGAATCCTTTAAGGTGGGGCTTTTTACATCCCCACATCTTATTGATTATACGGAACGCATCCAAATAGATGGTAAACAGATTAGCAGAGAGGATGTAGCTAGATTAGGTAGCCATTTGCTTGGCATTAAGCTGGATTTAGAGCCTACTATGTTTGATTATTGGCTTGTTATGGCTCTTTTGTATTTTAAGGAGCAAGGGGTTAAATACATTGTTCTTGAAACAGGCCTAGGTGGGGCCAAGGATTCTACCAATGGTTTGGCTCAGGCTCCAAGGGTGTGCGCCATCACATCTATTGGATTAGAGCACACCCAGTATCTTGGTAACACAGTAGAGGCTATAGCAGGTGAAAAGGCAGGCATTATCAAGCCTGGCATTCCTGTTGTAATAGGAGATATGCCAGCTGGCGCCAGGGATACTATCATAGATAGATGTAATCAGCTTGGCAGTAGATATGTGCTGGCAGGCTCAGTATCATCAGAACAAAAGCTAGGGCTATTTGGTAAGTATCAACGTAGAAATGCTGCAGTTGCAGTAGAGGTGATTAAATGCTTAGGTGGCATCAGCCAGGATATTATTGACAGTGGCTTAGCAAATGCTGTGTGGCCAGGCAGAATGCAAATCATCTCACATGAGCCTTTTGTTATGATTGACGGGGCACACAATCCATCTGGAGTACAGGCATTGTATGATAGTCTGGATGCCGAATTTTCAAATGAGCAATTTTCATTTATAATGGCAGTAATGGCAGATAAGGATTATTTGGAGATGGCCAGAATAATTGCGCCAAAGGCTAAGCGTATTTTTACAGTTAATGTGGAATATAGCAGAGCCTTACAGGCCAGGGAGTTAGCAGATAGTGTCAGCTCTCTTGGAATAGAGGCTAAGGCTTTTGATTCTTATGATAAGGCATTGGCTGCTGCTAAGGGCTATAACGAAAAGATAGTAGCATTTGGTTCATTGTATTTTATTGGGGAAGTATTAAAAGAGTTATGATTAAAACCAGGCATGAAGCTTTGATGATGCTAGGACTAGGGCCAGATGCCAGTCCGGCTCAGATTAAAAATGTTTATAAGGAACTAGTTAAGAAATGCCATCCTGATGTGACCGGCAGCGATGATGCTACTGCCTATAATCGCATCACGGAGGCATATAAGTTTTTGTGCAACGACAACGATAATAAGGTGTTGACCCATAGCAGAGTTGTGGGAAAGACCGGAAAGCGAAATACCGCTTCTAACGCAGATTATGCAGCCTTTCAAAAGAAGGCTAAGGAAGCCAAGGAACGCCGCGCTAAGGAGTTTGAACAAAAACAAAAGGATTTTGCTGCCCAATACGAAAAGCAGGAGGCTGAATATAAACGTGCCATGGAGGCTATTGATGCCATCAGGGTTGCCAGGGCAATTCAGTCTATGATATGGGCAAATGGAATGGAAAAGGATAGTGATGATTCAAAAGAGTAATATTAAAAATAATCATATATTTTGGAGTGTTGTTACAGTAGCACTTCCTACTATGCTAGAGCAGATTCTGTCTGTTCTTATGCAGTATGTGGATACTGCCATGGTAGGTCGATTAGGGGCAAATGCTACCGCTGCTGTATCTACATCTACCACCATTACCTGGCTTATAGGAAGTATGCCTTACGCCTTTGGTGTGGCAGCCATGACACTTATTGCACAGGCTATCGGCTCAGGTGAAGAGAATAAAATAAAGCAGGTGGCTAAGCAAAGCTTGATTTTTGCCATTGGCGTTGGAGCAGTGCTGGAGATTATTTGTCTTGCAGTTACCCCGTTTGTTGCTGTATGGATGGGGGCTGAGGAGACAATCAGGCCTGCTGCTACCAGATATTTCTTTTGGATATCAGTACCTGTTGTGTTAAAGAGTGTTCAGTACATCTTAGCATCTGCCATACGTGCTACCAAGGATACTAAGACACCTATGGTTATCAGCTTGCTAATCAATGCTGTTAACCTAATACTTGATTATATATTTATTTATGGATTTGGCTTAGGTGTAGATGGTGCGGCTTATGCTACCTGCATCTCTGCATCACTTGGCGGAATACTTACACTGTTTGTATTTTTCAGAAATCCTTATCTTGGTTTTAAAGACAGTATCTTCAAGACTGATAAGGATATTACACATAAGATGTGGAAGCTGTCACTTCCTGTATTGCTTATAAATGTGGCATCCACATCTGGTTATGTAGTGTTTGCTGGTTTGGTATCTCACATGGGCACCATCATATTTGCGGCTCACAGCATTGCAGTAGGAGCGGAGGAGCTATTCTACATCGGCGGTTACGGCTTTAAATCTGCTGCTAATACCATGGTAGGTATTTCTTACGGTGAGCAGAATCACGACAAATATCATGCTGTTTGCGTCAGCAGTATTATTTGTACACTTGCTGTTATGACTCTTAGCGGAATATTGCTATTTATTTTCGCAACACCTTTGATGGGATTTTTTACATCTGATGCTAACGTTATAGCGCTTGGCTCTAAGGTGCTTAAAATGGTTGCTTTCTCAGAACCATTCTTTGGAATGTACATTATTTCCGAGGGTATTTATTATGGCCTTGGCAAGACCAAATATCCTTTTGTTATTGAGTTTGCAGGAATGTGGCTGGTTAGAATCCTGGCTACATATGTAGGAATTCATTTCTTCGGCCAAGGGCTTGTTTATGTATGGACCTGTATGATTGCCGACAATGTGCTTAAGGCTATCTTTTTGACAGCACCACTGGGGAGATTGTGGAAGAAATAGTTATAAATCAGTCTTGAATTATAATTAAATGTTGACATATAACAAAATACGTGTTAAAGTTCTATTGGTTTAGGTAATTGTTTTATATATGAGGTGAAAAATGGAACTTACAACACTTAATAAAGAGTACAAGTTATTAAGGGAAGATTGTAATGAAAAATTTGTTAAGATGACTCAGATTGATCCTAATATTAATCTTGTTGAAGAATATTGGATTACATCAGATCATACACTTGGAAATTCACGTAGTTATTTTGATTCTTACGAAATGGGAATTGAGTATGCTCTTGATAGAGTAGATTATAGAATGACATTAAATGCGGATGGTCAGAAGCCTTTTGTTATTTTATTAAATGGCAAGGCTATCAATACAAAAGGTCAGCTCCAGGCTTTCCTTAATGGTGAGTTTACAATCAAGGCAGATAATGTTGTAGAAAGCAATGTTAAGAAGTTGTATTCTTAATACTATTTGAATTTTGAGTTAAGGTCCTAGCGATTAGATAAAATCTAGTCGTTAGGGCTTTTTTATTTATTTCTGGAATGATATGATTTAAAAGTCAGATTTATGAAAAGAGGGGTAATAATGGGACGTTTATTTGAAGACAAAGCATTTCTAAAAAGGCTGGTTAATCTTACATTGCCACTGGCATTTCAGGCATTGATGCTAGCCCTTGTGGCAGCCAGTGATGCTGTGATGCTTGGTAGAGTAGAGCAGAATTCTATGGCGGCAGTTTCTCTTGCAACTCAGATTCAGTTTATACAGAATATGATGTTATGTGCTGTGACAGGCTCTATTGCCATACTAGGCGCTCAGTACTGGGGCAAAGGAGACAAGCAGACTATACATAAGATATTTGGAATGAGCCTTCGAATTGCTTTTGTAATATCTTTATTTGTGTGCGTACTTTGTGTAGGATTTTCCAGACAGTTGATGATGATATTTGCCAGTGATTCAGAGCTTATTAGAATCGGCGCAGGATATCTTCGCATAGCTGGTTGGTCTTATTTACTCACAGGATTTTCCCAGTGTTTTCTTGGAATGATGCGTGTAACAGATCATGCCGACAGGTGTGCCTTTATCAGCTCTGGTGCTGTTGTTATTAATATCATTCTAAATGCTATTTTTATATTTGGTTTCCTTGGTATACCTGCTATAGGTGCTAATGGTGCAGCTCTTGCAACGCTTCTTGCAAGAATTATCGAACTAGTGTGGGCTGTTATTTCTTCTTATCAAAAAGATTTCGTTCATCCATCTTTAGGTGATTTGATAGTAAGGGATAAGCTCTTAGCAAGGGATTATATCAGATGTGGTATGCCTCTTGCTGGTGCAGCTATGTTCTGGGGTGTTGGTTTTACTTCTTATACAGCGATAATGGGGCACATGGGCACAGATGCGGCTGCGGCTAATTCTGTTGCAGCTGTTGTGCGTGATTTGATGTGCTGCCTGTGTGATGGTATCAGCGCCGCTGGTGGCATCATTGTAGGTAACGAGCTAGGCTCAGGTGATTTGGTAAAGGGTAAGCTATACGGCGGTAGAATTGCCAGATTATCCGTGTATGTGGGATTGTTTTCTACAGCTGTGATTTTACTGGTTACTCCACTTGTTACCAGCTTTATGATACTAACACCACTTGCAAAGCGCTATCTTGTTGGCATGATGGTGATTATGGCATTTTATATGATAGGTCGTGCTATCAATACAGTAATTATTAATGGTGTATTTGCCTCTGGTGGAGATACCCTTTTTGATGTATATAGCCTTGCAGTAAGCATGTGGTGTATTGCAGTGCCGCTGGCATTTCTTGGTGCGTTTGTATTCAAATGGCCTGTACTTGCAGTATATGCCTGCACCTGCGTCGACGAGGTAGGCAAGCTGCCATGGGTATTTATTCACTACAGGAAATACAAGTGGGTAAAGGATTTAACCAGATAGTTCTGAGTGTTTTATATGAGAATAATGAATAGGAGATATTTATAAATGGGAAAAGAGGTTTTAACTGTTAGAGTTCGTATTAAAGAGGCATTAGAGGTTAAGGGTAGTAGTAATGGGGCTACCATGATTCTTTTTGATGGTGATTGTGATTGCGATAATTTTAAAGGCAAGATTCTACCTGGCGGAGTTGACACTCAGCGTATAGGGGAGGATGGCCTTGTAAGCCTTTCTGCTAGATACATTATGGAGGGTGTAGATAGTGAAGGCCAGCCTTGCCGTATTTTCATTGAAAATAATGGCAAGATTCTTTCTGATGGCAGCATGGCTACAAAACCCTATGTGCTTACAGACAGTGCTGCTCTTAAGCATTTGGAGACAGCTGCCTTGACTGGCACCGTTGAAGGCGCCCCTGATGGGGTAGTGATTCATATATTCGCATAGGGATGTATTCTTGTTAAGTGAATGTTTGAAAATGGCTATTTCACTTAAATTTGTCGGGGAGCAGGTTAAGTGAAAATGGAAAAATGAATTTTTCACTTAAAAAATGGAAAGTGGGTTAAGTGAATATAAGAAAAATAGAAATTCACTTAAAATATATTAAAACATTTTAGGTAAAGTTAAGTTTATTATAAGAATATGTTTTTTCACTTAATAAAGTAAGTAAGCTTCTTAAGTGTATATCTATTTCAAAAGAAATAAACTTAAGAAGCTCAAAAGTTACAATTAAAATGTTAAGTTTATTTTTGTAAACCATAAATACACTTAACAGCAATATGGATTTTTAAGTGAAAAAAATTATCATTTTAATACACTTAACTTTTGTTCAATTTATAGTTAAGTGTATTTGGAAAAACATGATTCTCACTTAAATATAGAAAAAAAACCGATTATTTATTAATTCTATAGAGGTAGTCACGCTCTAAGACAATTAAGAGCTCGTTTTCAGCTTCTAATGGTTCTGCTGGGTCGAGAATCTTCCAATGACCAGTTTCATGATTCATATAAGCGATTACGTTTATCTTATAGTTTTTACGAAGATTCAATTCTATCATATTTTTGCCAACCCATTTGTCCATTGGCAACATTTCTACCATACATAGATTGTCATCTACCTTGAAATAATCTAAGAATGTATCAGAAGCAAGAATTCTAGCGGATTGTTCTCCGCCGTATTCCTCAGGCACGATAACTTTATTTGCACCTATTTTTTTAAGAATGGATGTCATTCTGTCAGATGAGCTTTTTGCAACTACAAGAGGTACGCCAACTTCTTTAGCTACGGCAACAGACATAATACTTGCAGAAAGATTACCGGCCATAGCAACAGCTACGATATCCATGTTTTTAAGACCAAGCATTTCAACTTCATCTTCGTTTGTTAAATCGGCACAAACAGCGGCAGTACAAAAGCCGTCCATATCCTTTAGCTTGTCTCTATCGTTATCTACAACTAAAACATCAGCACCCATTTCGTACATGCTTTTAGCAAGACTTATTCCATATTTTCCTAAACCTAAAACTGCTATTGTCTTTTTCATCAATAAACTCCTTATCCTACGAAAAATTCGCCTTCTACATATCTACATTTTGACTTATGATGGCTTCTGCCAGCAAAGAAAATTGCAAGTGAGATAGGACCTATACGTCCCAGATACATGGCAATAATTATTATAATCTGTCCTACGCTATTCAAGCTTGAAGTTAGGCCACGAGACAATCCAACAGTAGCGGAAGCACTGATAACCTCGTATAGTCCGTCCTGAATGTTGATAGGGTTTGTAACGATTAATGCCAGGGTTAAAATTATAATTGTAAATGTAGCCACAGCAACAATAACAGTTGCTTTACGCATGTTTTCATCTGTAACACGTTTATTAAAAATTATGCTTTGATCATCATCGTGGATGTAGGCAATAATATTTAATAAAGCCAGGAAAATAGTAATTGTTTTTACACCGCCTGCTGTACCGATAGGAGAGCCACCAATAAACATCAGTGTATATGATATGACACATGAAAAATCTGTCATATTCTCCTGTGGGATGGATGAAAATCCTGCAGTTCTTAAAGTGATTGATTCAAAAAAGCTGTTAATAACCTTATCAAAAAGCGAAAGGTTACCAAGTGTGCCAGGGTTGTTATATTCTGCAATAAAAAATGCCACAGCACCGGAAACAATCAGGAAAGTAGTTACTGTCACAACCACAACCAGTTTAGTGTGTTCTGTAAATCTTTTAAAAATCTGAACAGGTGTAAATCCTTTAACGATGCCAGCTTTGATTTTTTCGGACATATCAAACCAAACTACATATCCTAAACCACCTAGAATGATCAAAAGCATGGTTGTAATCATAATCAATGGATTTGATTTATAATCCATCAGACTGTTGTTTCCAATAATGTCTATACCTGCATTACAGAAGGCCGAGACAGAGTGGAAAATGGAGAACCATATTCCCTTTGCAATGCCATATTCTGGAATGAAATATATGGCATAAAGTGCTGCTCCCGTTAATTCAATCTTAGCAACATCTTTTGAGATTCTAATTAAAATCTTTAGAATACCTACATCTGTTTTTAGATTAAGGGAATCCTGTAGCATCATTCTATCGCCCAAAGAAAACTTCTTTTGGGTGATGAGCATTACCATAGAAATAACTGTGATAATACCAAGACCACCTACCTGAATCATAAGCAGGATAATAATGTGACCAAATAGGCTGAAATAGCTATAGGTATCTACCACAACAAGCCCCGTAACACAGGTAGAAGTGGTGGCTGTAAACAGCGCTACCAGCGGATTTGTCCATTGCCCTGTGGCAGAAGATATAGGAAGCATCAAAAGCAACGCACCTATAATAATCGCCCACAAGAAACTTAATGGTATCAATTGTACCGATGATATTTTTTTCTTTTTCATAAACATCTCCATATATCAAAGAGAATCGTGACATGTTAACATCACAAAAAGAAATAATAGTACAAGCGTTTACAAATGTAAATAAAAAAGGACATATCCCATTAGATATGTCCTTTAAAATATTGATGGAAATGGATTTACACTTTTAAAATTACTCTTCGCCACCGACATTTTCATCAACAAATAATTTGATGCAATTATGAATCATTTCCTCGTCATAATCTTGAGTTATACCTGATGCCATCCAATAAGCATAGTCGCCACTCATGAATTCATCAATACCATCCAATGATTCACCATATCTAAATTCAATGTGGTACTCACCTGAAGGAGTATCATCGGTAAATGCAAAGTATGTAAATTCACCAGCATCTGTATCCTCTGTTTTGAAAACATGGAAATATCCAGGTAATACATCCTCGCCATGTAATGCATCAATGTCTTCAACGTAGGTGTATTCATGACTAAACACATCATTGCCTTCTGCATCTTCTCCTGAAATTGTATTACCCTCTATAGTGATTGTTTTGATATCGTTCTCAAAATAACAGTCAAACACGAATGTACCATCAGAATATTTCTCGACAGCATCCTGTCCAGTTACTGTTCCAATGTATGATTCTGTAAGCATTGCGTAATATTGCTCAACAGTATCTGGGTCTGTTTCATATTTGTTAATGCATTCTACCCACCAGTCTTTGTATTCGTCTTTCATAAATTCAGGGAACAGTTCGACATATGTTCCTTGTAGTGCCGAAAGATTATAACCAGATTCAGTTTCATCTGCTGGTGTTGTTGTTTGGGATTCATCAGTCTTGTTGGAAGCTTCCACAACATCAGTGTTTGATGATTCCTGAGTATTTGTTTCTGTTGAACCGCACCCATAAAGTGATGCTGCCATGACTAAAGTAAGTAATAAAGCTGTTTTTCTTTGCATAATCATTCTCCTCTCGAGTTATATACGACTAACTGTAGTTAGTATAGGCATTCGGAGGGAGATTTTCAAGCTGCTTATTATTAATTTTTTATCATTTAATATCAAAGACCCTTTTTGTACCCCTTATATTTGCGATACTTGTCTTAGTATTTTCTATATTTGGTTATAGTTTCCCAATTACTAGGAAATCCCATTTCTTTTAAAATCATTGTTGCAATTTCTGCTTTTGATTCTCTCTGGTATCTTTTAATTAACTTGCTCAGACTATTTTTAAACTCTATAAAATCAGAACTATCCAATACTCTCCCAAATATAAAAAAGGGAAGCTCCGCAGAGACTTCCCTGGGTCACAACTCACACAGAGATATGTGACGCATTCACTATAATCATAATAGTCGCTACGCAACTGTAAGTCAATACCTATCAGATTATATTTGTGGTTAAAAAACTAATAAAATAAGCAGTTATCATTAATCTCTTTGATAACTGCTTTTACTTGAATTCTACAATATCATTCGGTGTGCATTCCAAAATCGCGCACAACTTTTCAATGGTTAAAAGTGTAACATTTCTGTTCTTCTTAAAACCATCTAATGTCTTATTATCTATTCCCGCTTTCAGTAATTGATATTGGGAAATATCTTTTTTCTTCATAGTCTCCCACAAAGGCGCATAACTAATTATTTCCATCACTCCCTGCATAATCTTATAAGTTGATTATAAATAGGTGTTGTGCATATCGACATTGTGGAGTTATTCACAATATGTTATAATATACGTGTAATATTATATATATATCCACAATATAACTTATTACAGTGAAGGGAAATCAATGAAGGTATATATTAATAATCCATCTAGGCTCGAGGAATGTAAAAACTTTATCACAGAAATCGAACACCAAACAATAATAGCTATTGAGAAAGGAATAGGAAATGAAAAATAAGAAAGTTTTAATAGTATGTATCTTAGCAATCGTAATTGTGGCAATTTGCATCGCTATAGGTGTTAATGTTTCTTCCTCAAATAAATATGCAACCGCAATGGAATTAATAGAGGAATACAAGGGAGATTTTGATTCTAATGATGAATTAGATTCAAAGCAGGCTGTTTATGATTCATTTGTAGGTGATTCTACATTAAGTGATTATTATGGAAGTAATGATTCTTTTGATGAGAGTTATGATTCAACAAAGGAATACTTTGAAGGCGAAATTGAAAAAATAGAAGCAGAAATTGCTGCTACAGAAGCTGAAATTGAACAGGCTCAAGCTAATGAAGCTGATGCCCAGGAATCACTTGAAACAGAGACAGATGATTCTGAAAATACTGAAAGTGAAGACGTTCAGACTTCAGATAAAGAAAATGCATCTTCTGATACAAGTTCATCAGACATTAAGAATGAAAGTACTACATCATCAAATGCGACTGTTTCAAATGAGCAGCAGTCATCTAATAACACAGAATCGACAACAGATAGTTCTTCAAGTAATTCAAGTTCAACTACTACAAGTAGTCCATACGATATTGTAGCTAAAAATACAGGTGTTGTTTGGCACTGTCCAGCAGAATTAGTTAAATTAGCACCTTCAAAAGGTTGGTTTTGTATAGAATTGCCCAACGGTAACATGTGCTGGTCCACATATGATTATACAGAAACAAAACCACCTTATTGGGAATGTGAAGCAGGGCCTGATGGAATACCTATTCCTGGTACAGTTTATATAAATGGTGAACTAGTTCAGTAATTTTTAAAAATTATTACGGGTAGCTGTTAAAGTTGCCCTTAAATACTTTAAGGAGGATTTTATGCAAATAGCAGATGATGAATATCAGAATTTAAGAAGAATAAATCCAAGTCATCCTGAGAGATAAATCATACTGAGAGTTCAAAAATCCGTAGTTATAGTATTGAAATGAGGCGTCTTGTATGCCTCATTTTTTGCTCCTCTTTTTTGGGAGTTTTTCTATTTTGTACCCTTTTTTATTAACTTGTTTTATACATTATTGGGTGTTAAAAATGAACTAATAAAAGTACTAAGAAACTTAGAAGGTTCGATTGCGAAGACAGAACATTTGTGCCATA
This sequence comes from Pseudobutyrivibrio sp., assembly GCF_017471675.1. Classification (GTDB taxonomy): domain Bacteria; phylum Bacillota; class Clostridia; order Lachnospirales; family Lachnospiraceae; genus Pseudobutyrivibrio. The sequence goes on along the minus strand of NZ_JAFUSK010000009.1, from coordinate 820 downwards.
TTTATTCATGCAGTTTGTCTGCACTGAAAGTACCCATGACGAGGTGGAAATCTCCCGAGCCATTCTATAAGGTGCTCCACAGAGTGGATGTCACTATGGAAGGGAGGTGACGCACATGACGGACTATGAAATCTTGATGATTATGCTAACGATGTTAGCATTGCTTTTTACAGCTTGTGGTTTCTTACTGGCGTTGCTTAGCTTTCTCGATAAGAGGAACAACAAGCGAAAAAAATAATGCCTCTCTCGTCGGCAAACGAAAGAGGCGGCTCTCACTGAGAGCTAATTAACTCTAATTCGGGAGCATCCACTTTGGAGTGGGTGCTTTCTTTATCTATACTATAACATCAAATTCTCTTTAATTCAATGCTACATTATTCTTAAACAAACTACGCGCGAGACGGGATTAAGGAAACATCTCGATTTCATTCGCAAGCTCATGAAATCAAGATAGGTCGTCCCGTCTCGATTGAAGTGCCCGATAACTAAAATAGGCAGTACCGCAATTGCGATACTGCCTATTTTAATTATCGAGCGCGAGACGGGACTCGAACCCGCGACCCCCACCTTGGCAAGGTGGTGCTCCACCAACTGAGCCACTCGCGCATTTTCGAAACAAATCTCAGCCAACTTGGCTACTTGTTTGCCTCAACAACAATATGTATTCTATAGTACAACTACTCATAAGTCAAGGGATTTTCTAAAGTTGCAAAGCTTTAAAAAATCCCTTTGTTTTTCAGACAATTCAGCCTTTTTATAAGTTCAAAGCGCTGTCGTATTCAATGGAGATAAGACTGTCTCCGTCAAAGATAAACACTAG
>NZ_JAFUSK010000089.1 GCF_017471675.1 Pseudobutyrivibrio sp. | reverse complement strand
GTCAGCATAAATCTGACTTTACTAATAAAGGTTTCGTTTCATTAAGAAACTTAAATGAATTTCAAGGATACATGTTTTAAAAACTTGTATTAATTCAAGGTTTGTTTCACTGTTCAGTTATCAATCTTCTCTTTGTTGTCGTTCTTAGCAACAACTCGTTTATATTATCACGAGAAGAGCTTCGTGTCAACAACTTTTTTATTAATTTTTAAAGGTTTTCAAGAAATTAAAATTGTTTATACAATTTTCACAATATCTTGTTTTCCTCAGCACCTCGTTCCCTCAGTGCTCGATTATAATATCACCTAAAACTGGCGGTGTCAACTGAATTTCTGTGATTTTTCTAAAGTAAATCTATTTTCACATTATCTACAAATTGTATGAATTGTACTAATTATTTTTACAATTCATTTTATAGCTACTTACTTAAGGCATCTACCGCCTCTTTTACATTAGCCACGCCAATTACAGTTATACCTTTGACACTTGATACACTGCTCATATTAGATGCAGGAATAATAGCTTTTTTGAATCCAAGTTTTTTGGCCTCATTAACCCTTTGTTCTGCCATTGAAACAGACCGAACTTCGCCAGATAAGCCTATCTCTCCAAATATTATGGTGTCAGCATCTACAGGTATATCCTTTTCACTAGAATATATCGCAAGAGCAATTGCTAAATCAATCGCAGGCTCAACAATACGCATTCCGCCAGCTATATTTACATATATATCTGATCTGCCAAGGAAGATACCGCAGGCTCTATTCGCTTTAACATCTCGCATTCTTTCTAACACAGCTACTAACAGATTCACTCTGTTATAATCACAGCCTGTAGCCATTCTTCTAGGAATTTCGAAGGCGGTTTTGCTAACAAGGGATTGTATTTCAACAAGTATTGGTCGTGAACCTTCCATAGAGCATGTGACAATAGAACCAGTAGCATTTTCTGGTCTTCCATCCAGCATAACAGCTGATGGATTTTTTACCTGCTCAAGTCCAGTATCTCTCATTTCGAAAACGCCTATTTCGTTTGTTGAACCAAAGCGGTTCTTAACACCTCTAAGGATTCTATAGGATGCATGCCTGTCACCTTCAAAGTATAGTACAGTGTCAACCATATGCTCTAACACTCTTGGCCCTGCAACCGTTCCTTCTTTTGTTACATGGCCAACAATAAATACAGCTATCCCTTTACCTTTTGCAATATTCATTAAGACACTTGTAGACTCTCTAACCTGGGATACAGAGCCTGGAGCAGAACCAACAGCTTCATTAAACATAGTCTGTATTGAATCTATTATAAGAACAGTTGGCATTTCTCGCTCAACCACAGCCTTTATTGTATCTAAGCTGGTTTCACATAATAAATCCAGCTTATCGTTAAATTTACCTATGCGGTCAGCTCGTATTTTTATCTGCTGAAGAGATTCCTCGCCTGAGACATACATTACATTAATTCCAGATAAGCAAAGCCTCTGGCAGGTCTGCAATAACAGGGTAGACTTACCTATTCCGGGATCACCGCCTACTAATATCATAGAGCCAGGTACTATTCCACCACCAAGGACTCTATCAAATTCCTCTATAGTTGTAGACATTCTTGCCTCATTAGATGCAGTAACATCTATTAGTCTGGTAGGCTTAACATCAGCTACCTTAGCCCTGGCTTTAACCGATGTCTTATCGATTGTCTCCTCCACAAGGCTATTCCATGCACCACAAGCCGGACATTGTCCAGACCATTTAGATGTTTCATTACCACATTCCTGACAGAAAAATACTGATACTTTTTTGTTTGCCATTTGTTCTCCTTAGACTTAAAAAATCTTCCCACATTAAAGTGGGAAGATTTACTCGAATCAATTATTAAACTCTTTTAACCTCAACCAAAACTGGTACTCCTGGGTCAAGTTCAACTGATAAATTAAGCTTACCACCGAGGTTTGTCTTCATCTGACCTGCACTATTGCCACCTACAGTAATATCATAGCTTGTTTCAGGCTCAAGCTCGAGGGTAACCATTGCATCCTCCTTGCCTTCAACAGTAAATGTAACTGAATCAGATGTGCAATTGAATTTTTCTACGGCTGTACCAGGTACAGACTCATATACAAACATACCGTTTCTCTCTAATTTAGTAATATCAGAGAAAGTCTTTACCTTATACAAATCCCCATCGTGTTTAAAATCTTCAAGCTTCTTCTTATCAGCTAAAGTGTAATCCCCGAAGCTGATAGTTCCATCTGCTTCACTGCGAATCAACTCACTAATCACAGCCATGTTTGTTCCTCCTATAGTCGCCGCACTATGCAGCTTATCTTAAGAAAGATTATAGCAAAGGAATTTGATTTTCACAATAAACTTTAATTAAAATCAGAATTTTTCAAAAACCACTTCATCCTTCTTGATTTTAGCCTTAACCTTATCTCCTGATTTAATCTTACCTGCTAAAATATCTTCTGCCATAACATCCTCAAGAGCTGTTTGAATCTTACGACGTATAGGTCTGGCACCATATTTAGGCTCGAAGGATTTTTCTACAATCCAAGTCTTAACTGTAGCTGGAATGTTAACAGAAATGTCCATCTGCTCTTTACATCTAGCCGCAAACTGCTTAACCTGAAGTGCTGCAATTTCCTTCATATCATCCTTTGTAAGAGCTCTGAATACGATAGTTTCATCAATACGGTTCAAAAACTCTGGCTTGAAGATTCGCTTAACCTCTTCCATGACGCCGTTTTTCATAAATTCGTAATCCTTGCTAGCGTCCTCCTTTGAAGCAAAGCCAAGCTTTTTAGGTTCTATAATAGCTTGAGCGCCAGCGTTACTTGTCATTATGATAATTGTGTTTTTGAAATCTACCTTTCTGCCCTGAGAGTCTGTTACATGACCATCATCAAGAATCTGTAGCATGACATTAAATACATCAGGATGAGCCTTTTCAATTTCATCGAAAAGAATAACAGAATATGGATTCCTACGAACCTTTTCAGAAAGCTGACCGCCCTCCTCATAGCCTACATAACCTGGTGGTGAGCCTATCATCTTAGATACAGAGTGCTTTTCCATATATTCACTCATATCTACACGTATCATGGAATTCTCGTTACCAAAAACAGCTTCAGCTAAAGCTTTGGAAATCTCTGTTTTACCTACACCAGTAGGACCTAAGAACAGGAATGAACCAATTGGTCTTCCTTTTTCTTTAAGACCTACACGACCTCTTCTAACAGCACGAGCCACTGCTGATACCGCTTCTTCCTGGCCAATAACCCTTTTGTGAAGAGTACTTTCAATTTTTCTAAGCCTTACAGATTCCTGCTCGGTAAGCTTAGCAACAGGTATCTTAGTCCATAATGCTACTACTGCAGCAACATCATTTTCTGTAAGTGTAATAGGCTTAAGCTTAGAACGTCTATTAAGTCGCTTTTCTTCCGCTTCTTTCTTAGCAATAAGCCCATCTTTTTCTTTCTTGATAGAACTAGCAAGTGCTATATCTCCATCTATAATGGCTTGTTCCATCTCTTCAGATAATTCGTCTATTCTATTATTTAAGGAATCATCCTTTGTAATCTTTTTAACATCCTTTAACTTAATGGCAGCTGCTGCTTCATCCATAAGATCAATCGCCTTATCTGGCAAAAATCTATCTGCAATATATCTTTCAGAAAGGTTAACACAAGCCTCTACTGCCTCGTCAGGAATAGTGATTCCGTGGTGTTCTTCGTATAGATGTCTTACTCCCTTAAGAATCTCAATAGTCTCCTCTGAGCTTGGTTCCTCAACCATAACCGGCTGGAATCTTCGTTCTAAAGCAGCATCCTTTTCTACGTATTTACGATATTCTGTAATAGTAGTAGCTCCAAGGATTTGAATCTCACCTCGAGCCATGGCAGGCTTAAGGATATTAGAAGCATCAATAGCACCTTCTGCGCCGCCAGCTCCTATAAGAGTGTGAATCTCATCGATAAATAAAAGAATGTTACCTTCCTCAATAACCTCTGCTATAACCTTTTTGATACGTTCTTCGAATTCACCACGATACTTAGAACCTGCAACCATGCCAGATAAATCTAAGGAAAGTACCCTTAAATCCCTAACTGAATCAGGCACATTTCCTTCAACTATTCTTTCAGCCAGTCCCTCTACGATAGCTGTTTTTCCAACACCTGGTTCACCAATAAGACATGGATTATTTTTTCCACGCCTTGAAAGAATTTGTATAACACGCTGAATCTCGGCATCACGGCCTACAATTGGATCCAATTCTCCATCCTCAGCAAGAAGAGTTAAATCTCTGGAAAACTGGTCTAGATAAGAAGTTTCATTACGTCTTCTGCCGCTGTTAATAGCCTGCATTTCCTCTTTATAAACAGTTCCCTCAGCTCCCATTCCTGCAACAAGCTCTGAAAAAAGCTTATGAGGATTAATATCAAGAGAATTAAGCAGTCTTGCCCCTGAGCAATCCTGCATACGAATCATTGCAAGAAGTAAGTGTTCAGTTCCGATTGTTTTGGAATTACACTTATCTGCTTCCTCACCAGCATGTTCAAGGAGCTGTTCCATCTTAGGTGTGTAGCCGTCTCTTTCCTGGATGGCAACATCCCCACCTGGTGAAATAAGTTCCTCTACAAGCTTAAGCAAGGAATCTTTTGTAACCCCATTTGAGTTCAAAACCTTAGCAGCAAGGGAATTCTCCTGTTCTATAATGGAAATTAATAAATGCTCTGTTCCAACATAGCTGTGCTTCAAAGATTTTGAAAGCTTAGATGCGCCTGTAATAGCGCGTTTTGCCTGTCTAGAATATTCCATATTCTTTAACTCCTTTATAGGTCATTTAAATCCATCATATTTAAACTAGAAGCTCTTCTAGCTTCATAAGATTCAGATTCATAACGAGCACGAGAAGTCTCTGGCTCTATCTCATAATCATCAGCTTCATCATCATACTCTTCTTCGTAGTCTTCATCTTCGTCATAGTCATCTAGCTCTTCTTCGTAGTCTTCTTCGTCATCATCGTCACTGCGACTGCCAAATACTATAGAACGTGGCTGACGTTTAGCTGGCTTTTCAGGCTTACTGGCAAAAACATCTCCATCAAAATCATCGTCATCTTCGCCACGACCCTTAATAGCTTTGTTAATAATAATGAATAATAAAACTACACAAAGAATAATCAATCCCATAATTATCTTACGGTAAAGATTAAGCTTCTCAATATAAAGATCAGAATTATCAGATGAATTAGACATATCTGAATCAGTTACTACATCATCAGAACCTGATGCACTAATTGCAGATTCATCAACTCGAGAAACAGTTCCATAGGTCTTATCGTATAGGTACCAACCTGTTGCTCCATCCTGATTAACACCATATACATAGAAGAACTCTGCTCCATCGATAGTATATGCTGTCGCAGTTCCACCTGTAACCTCAATTGAGGCTGTAGTAAAGGCAGATGATAATGTTGAATCTGGAGTAGATATAATTACATAATTCTTAGCACTTCCAAGCATTAAAAATGGAGATACTGTACCTGCCTGCTCATTATACAAATAGAACACGCCTGAACCTGCTGTATTATCAGCTGGCTTGAGATACAGTAATGTAATTGTTCCATTAGTAAGCTCACTATAGGTACTGCTTCCGATAGTAATTGTAGTCTTAAAAAAGCCTGAAGGAATCTCTGAATCAGCGTAACGTTCAGAAACTACATAAGAAACTCCATTAATATCAAAACCACCATTACTATTTAATGTGCCAACAGCACCATCTGTTGGTGCAGGTGTAGCTTGAGTCTCCTCAGCTGAAGCCTCAGGTGTCTCCTCTGTAGTAGTCTCCTGTTCTGTAGGCTCAGCAGGTTCAGCAGCCTCAGCTGGCTCTTCTGCTGCCTTGGAACCACCTATAGAAAGAGTGGTGCTACTTCCCGAATTAGCTGAAGAAGATACAATAATAGAAGCTGTACCATCAGCTGTGGCCTGGAAAACCAAATCTCCTGAAGTGCCCGAGAATGTAACAGAATTACCCTCAGTACTATAACCTGAAACACTACAGCTAGTAAGATTAAGCATGCTAGAAGTGTATTTAACAGTAATAGAGCCCTTCTCTGAACCAGATACTGTAACTGTAATAGAATCTCCCACCGAAGCAGAACTCTTTGATACAGAAATCTTAGTGGTTCCCTGGGCAAACGCAACTATGTTAAATGCAAAAACCAACGTAAAAATTAAAACTGCATTAAAAAATCTTTTACAACATTTACTCATAAACATTACCTTCCTTAAATCATATAGTTACATTAAAAATAGCTCAGTTATATGCTATTGCAATCATAGATTTCCACAAATATGTTATTTAAGAAAATCCTACAATATTTTTGCTTAAAGCCATCTCAAGAGACTATATATAGATAATTTAATTATAGGTAACCCCCAATACTTAGTCAACAATTTCTACAAAGTAAATAGAGCCATATAGAGCTTGAAAGTCCTGAGAATGAGCCAATCACACCACCAGCATTATTACTAGAAATATGTATATCAAATATAAATAACAAAAAGAATATAATACCTACTGCCACAATGAATGAAATAGCAGCAAAAGCAATTATCATTTCTCTATCAAGTTTCTTTTTCATAAAAAATACCTCCTGAATCATCTTATGTATAAGATAATATCAGAAGGTATGTACATATTTATGGACTTTACTCAAACTGTTTTGCTACCATTACAAGATTATCTCTGATTGGTAGATGCTGTGGGCAAATATGCTCACATTTACCACACTTTATACAATCACTTGCCTTACCAAAATTCGAAGTTAATCTTTCGTAGTACTCTCGCTGAATAGTAAAACCTTTATCTTTTGATTCCTGCATTTCAGCATTATATAGTGAGAAATAATTTGGAATCGGAATGTTCATTGGACATCCATCAACGCAGTATGCACAGGCTGTACATGGAATAGCAATTGATTCATTAATTATATCTCTCGCCTGTTCAACAAGATTATTCTCCTC
>NZ_JAFUSK010000088.1 GCF_017471675.1 Pseudobutyrivibrio sp. | reverse complement strand
CGACGGCGCTCTTGATTATTGCAGATTGCATGATATTACTATCCAGGCCTGGTCACCACTTCAGCACGGAATGTTTAAGGGTATGTTTATTGATAATCCAGATTTCCCTGAATTAAATGAGGTTCTTGGAGATTTGGCAAAGCAGTATGGTGTGACAAAATCAGCCATTGCTATTGCATGGATTCTGCGTCATCCAGCAAAAATGCAGGTAATTGCAGGCACAATGAATCCTACTCATCTTGAAGAAATGGCGCAGGCGGATGGAATATCTCTTACTCATGAGGAATGGTATAGATTGTATTTATCTTCTGGTAAATTCTTGCCATAAGCTGCTTAGCCTGTTGGCGTAAAAAATGAGTTTAATCGCAGTAGAAAACTAAAAATAATTGAAATTAACATAATAGAAATGTAAAATCATATAGGGCAGGTTGACTGCCCTATATTTTTTGCAATAAATGGAGGCTTGAAATGTCATACACAGATTATGTTAAACATTATTTTACAATGCCAGATTGTATACTATTTTTGCTGTTAGCAATGGTGTTGCTGGCGGTTGTTTATGGAATATTTTTTGTATTTGCAAACAAAACCTTTGAGGGTGAGTTGAAGATTCAGCACGAATTCTTTTCCTTATCAGAAAGATTTTACGAGCTGATATTCTCAGGCGGAAGCATCATCGGATTTATGGCTGTGTACTACCTGATAAACAGATTTGTTACTTCGGGGGCATTTTATGGATTCTGGAGTGATTACAAGGATTATTTGCTTTTGGTTTTCATGATAATCTCAATTTTAGTCAACACATTTTGTGACCATGTGCTTGTAAGATTAAAGAGATTGGACAAAAGTGAAATGGCGTCCATCCGTCTTACAGGAATGCTGTACATGATAATTATCTTCTGCTATATCAAATTTATCTACGAAGATAACAACTATGACATGTTTATCACATATTTCCTTACGCTGATGATTGGTCGATTTGTGTATTTTGATGCCAGCTTCAAGGATTTTTTGGAATGTATGAAGCAGGCCGCTAAGAATATTCCGATAATGGTGATAGCTCTAGCGTTCCTTGGAATTCTATGTTTGCATGGTTATTCTACAGATTATTTGCTTAAGCACAACGGAGTTATCACTAATATATTCTTCTGCCATCTGTATATAGTTGTAGCAATCTTTATATTGCATTTTGCAGTGAATGTTTATTTTAATAATAGAAAACCTAAGAGGGCTAATAAAAGACAGGTTCCAAATAAAAAAAGACCTTCCGACTATTAGAAGAGTGGGAGTAGAGTGCATGAGAGTTTGAGACAAAGAAGGTTTATCTTGAAGTCTACAATAGTACCAGCAATAGCAAAAGAGACCCGGATACAGATGCAAGCATCCTGGTCTCTTTTATTAACAAATTTATTCTACTACAGCTTCAGTATCAACAACTGTTGCTTCATCTAGTTCTGGATTGATAACTTCTTCTATAAGGTTAGCATCCTCAATGCTATCATTCTCAGTAGTGTCAGCTTCAACTAATTCGGCATCAGATTCCATGGTATCAATAACTTCTGTTTCAACAGAATCTGCATCATTATCCTGTGCAAAAGTTGTAAATTTAGCTAAAACATCCTCTGTTATATAGCCATCAGCAACTGCAGCTTTAGCTAAGTCATAGCACTCAGCTGGGGTCTTTTTAGGAAGAATTGATGTTCTGGCAACTGCTGTTGTTCCATAAAGTGATGTATAGAATGATGTAGTGGCAAAGTTTAATGTTAACATTCTGCTACCTGTTTCTATACCGCAAATGCTTCCTCGCTTCTCACCGGCACAATCATAGCTTCCCCAAACATCTTCACGTAGGTAGCTATCACAATGGGCCGCTGGTGAATCTCCATTATAACCACCATCTTCATGATTAACACCGGCATACTGCCAAACGATATTAAGCACAGAAGAAATACTGTAGAATGTATTCTTGTCGCTGCTATCGCCAAGTCTCTTTACCATACCTTCACGAGTAAAGCCCTTGATAAGAGGTGAACCAAATGTAACTGTGTTAAGAACTTCGTAATTGTCTTTGACATACTTGTCAGCTGCGACCTGCTGTGCAACCATTCCACCAAGACTATGGCCTGCAAGAATAATATTGCTACCTGCAGGAATTCTATCGATAATAGCGTTTTTAACATTTGTAGCGTACTCATTACTTAATTCAAAGCCAGATAGAAGATCTTCCTTAACAGTTGTAGTCTGATTTTCAACAATTGTCTCTGTTCCTGAGAGCGCAACTACATACACTTCCTTATCCTCAGAACCCCAATAGGTGTTATAAGTCATTCTTCCTTCAGTGATAGAAATAGGGCCTGCTGTTTGATAATCTGCATAGCCAACCTTTGTAAGTGTGGCCATCTGAGCAGCATTCTCTATAGTTACTGTCTCACCATTCTGCATTTTATAAACCATATCCATGATTTTGAAATCTGTTTCTGTGTGGAGAATATAATTTGTATCTCCGCCTGCTGGAAGAATTGATCCAGCCTCTGAAACCATAGGATTTACCAGAACAGTAGAAGCCACTAGAGCTGTAGCTAACATTCTTAAAACTCTTTTTCTCATAATTATTTTTACTCCTTTTCTTTTGCGGAAACTAATATATCAGATATAGTTTTCTAATGCTTTCCAAAATTAAACTAATAAAAAGAGTTTTTTTGTGAGTATTGCGATTTGTCACACATAATATTTTTCAAGTCCAAATCGTTATTAGCCACTTATTTTAATGAGCAAATATCCTTTGTATATAATATTATACTCATAATAAAAATGTGTCTTCGATGTTCATTTATGCTTGTAATATAAAGTTATGCACACAAATTCTTACCAAAAGTAATTTGACAGGATATTTGTAATGTGATAGAACTGTGTTAGCTGGAGTAGTACAGTTCAATTTGCTTTTTGGCACAATTGAAATACAAAGGCGCTCTATTACAAAAACAAGGAATATTAATTCAAAATGAAGCTACATAGAATATTGATATGGATACTACAGGGCATACTATTGTTAGTTGTAGGATTCTTTGGACTAATTGCATTAGATTATTATTTCATGCTTGACTGGCTAACAGACATGGATGCATTTTTAATACTTACCCTAGTGCTTCTATGCCACTTTTTGGCTGGGCTTATTAGGTTAAAGAAAAGTCTGCATGACAAGGGGCATTATGAGATAGATAATCATGAAGTCTATCGCAGAAAAGCTACGAGGGAATATCCTAAAAATTATACTGATTACGACAATAAAAGGAAAATACAACCTAGGCAATCAAAATTTAAACCAGCAATTGCTATTATGCTTGTGGCGGTAGCTATTGTAGGTTTTGGAGCATACAATTTTATTAACAACAGGAGCATGGAAAATGTTCCAGAAAATGTAGTAGAATTCGGCGAGAAATATCCTGAAGCCAGTGAATATGTAAGGAATTTCAATAAGTATGTGGACAAAGACTTTGACATGGATGTGACAAAGGAAATGTTTGAAAATGATATTCCTTTATTTATCCAATGGGATAAGCGCTGGGGCTATAGAGATTATGGTGGGAATTATGTAGGTGTTGCAGGTTGCGGTCCTACTTGCATTGCAATGGTGGCTTGTGGATTGGAACAAAATCCAGACATTAATCCTTATGAGGTTGCAAACTATGCAGCAAGCCAGGGCTATTACACATATGGGCAGGGAACCTCTTGGACTATCATGACAGATGGCGCAAAACACTTTGGAATAAATGTAACTAATGGAAATGTATCAGCAGATTATATACTGCAAAACCTTTCTAACGATACTCCAATGATTTGTTCTATGAGCCCAGGAGATTTTACAACATCGGGGCATTTTATAGTTCTAACAGGGATAGATTCTGATGGTGAAATAATTGTAAATGATCCAAACAGTCCAAAGAATAGCAAGAAGCACTGGGATGTTAACACGCTGGTTTCCCAGATGAAAAGCGTATGGAAATATAGTAGGAAAAGATGTTGAACCTACATATCATGATATAGAGGATGGCGCATGGGTAGATGATAGTGCTTATGAAAAAATCTAAAATGGGATTTTTTTAGCAATAAATAGAAATCAAAAAACAATAACTGTAAAAATGCTTATAAATATGGGGCTTCGCGAGTAAATAGACTCAGCAAGAATTGTGTCGCATAAAATATGTTTAGAGGGTATTATTATATTGCGCGCGTTAATTGCTTAGGCAAAGAACAAACAAAAGGAGAGGATATATAATGAAAAACAAAAAACTATTTACTACAGCCCTTGTTCTGGCACTTTCTGTTAGTTCCTTGGGCATGACAGCAAAGGCTGCAAATGATGATGCAACAGCATTAAATTATGTAAAAGAAAACGCAGAATCCACTTTAGTATCAAAAAATGGTGTGGATATCAGCTATGACCTTAACAGTTGGGGAACTGGATATTGGGTTGGTTATAAGCTTACTAATAACTCAAAGTATGCGCTTAAAAATTGGACAGTCAAATTAAGTAAGGAACAGGTTAAGATTGATAGTAGCTGGTGTGTAAATATCGAGACAACTGATGATGAATACATTCTCACTCCCCTTAGCTGGAATACCAATGTTGCAAGTGGTGCAACTATTGAATTTGGTTTCCTTGGTGTAGGTGAGACTGATGGAAAAATTGAGGCTGACATTGAATTTACAAAAGACCATTATGACCCTACAGCTACTATAAGTGATAGTATTCCTGAAAAGTATTCTGAAATCAGAAATGATGAAGGTGCTGGCACAGTTAAGACTATTTCATATACAGCTCACGATTCTGAAAACGGAAATACGTACACAAAGAAGGCTAATATCTATCTTCCAGCAAACTATAGCGAGGACAAGAAGTATAATGTATTATACCTGCTTCATGGAATCGGTGGTGATGAAAATGAGTGGGGTATGTACAATGATGAGTCAAAGGTTAAGGCTATAATGGATAACCTTGCTTATTATGGAGACATTGATTCTTTCATCGTTGTTACACCAAATGGTAAGGCTTCTGAAAGTGGTTCAATTCCTTCTTTCTACAATTTTGGAGCTGAGCTTAGAAATGATTTAATTCCATATATTGATTCACACTACAGTACTTACGCTGATCGTGACCATAGAGCTTGTGCTGGTCTTTCTATGGGTGGTATGCAGACAATCAATATTGGTATAGGTGAATGTGTTGATTTGTTCAGCTACTTCGGAGCATTCTCAGCAGCACCTACTAGTAACCCAGCATCAAAGACAGCAGAGCTTTTGGCAGATAAGGATTATCCTATCCACTATTTCTACAACATCTGCGGTCTTCAGGATGGCATTGCTTACTGGAGTGCTTCAGCTGCCGCAAAGAACCTACCAGAGGTATGCGATAAGTTTGTAGATGGCGAAAACTTTATGTGGCAGGAGCTTGATGGCGAGCATAACTTTGATATTTGGTATCTTGGTTTCTACAATTTCGCGCAGAAAGCATTTAAGTAAAATATTATGTTTGGGAACCACTCTAATCTCGTTTGAGAGAGGAGTGGTTCTTATCTGGCTTTTTTTACGAATTAGTATTAGTTATAATCAATCGTAGAAAATACTACGGGGTGTGGCTCAGATGGTAGAGCGCTACATTCGGGATGTATTCAATCACTGTCGAAATTGAGAAGATTTACTAGAATGATTTATGATAAAAATCTTAACAACAACGATTTTTAAGAATATCTATGTACTGTTGGGTGAGAACTGATTGAGGCATACCTGAAGGCAAAATGTATCCAATTTCCATATAATCATCCACATCAAGCGGTTTTGCAATAATATGAGGGCCATTAAGTTCTTCGCTGATAACACCGCTACAAATGGTGTAGCCGTTGAGTCCAACTAACAAATTAAAAAGTGTGGCGCGATCTCTGACGATGATTTCCTTGTCGGAGTCGATAGTACTAAGGATTTCTTCGGAAAAATAAAAGGAATTATGGCTTCCTTGTTCATATGATAGTCTTGGGTATGCTGTAAGATCATCTAAAGTAATAGTCTTTTTCTTGGCAATAGGATTGTTTTTACCTATAAAAACATGGGGCTTAGCCGTAAAAAGCGTGCTGAATACTAGGCCGTGGTCTCTGAGAGTTTTTCGAATAACAGTTTCATTAAATGTATTGAGATACAATACGCCAATCTCGCTTCGGCGATGGGCGACGTCATCGATGATATCAAAGGTCTGCGTTTCCCTCATATGAAATTCATATTTATCACCACCATATTTTTTAAGCAATTCAACAAAAGCTTCTACTACGAAGGAATAATGTTGGGCTGAGACGCAAAATCGCTGTTTACCACGATTGACACCAGTATATCTTTCTTCGATGAGGTTAGCTTGTTCTAGAAGCTGTCTTGCGTAACCCAAAAATTCATCCCCCTCAGGAGTAATTTCTATTCCCTTATTTGAACGATAAAAAATGGTAATGTTGTATTCTTTTTCTAAATCTTTAATTGCCGAGGTCAAACTAGGCTGAGCTATAAATAGTTGTTTTGCGGCTTCTGTGATGTTGCCGGTTTTAGCAACTGTCACAGCATATTTTAATTGTTTTAAAGTCATTACAATACCTCACAATATATATTAATTTATATAATAGCCTTTTCCATAGATAAAATCTATGGCCACAAGATGATTTTTTGTATTTTGCCTATCGTCATAGTAGGCATATAATTCTTCTTAACATTATTAACAGAGAAGGAGAACGATAATGAGTTTAGTAAATATCCCAGGAAAGTATGATTTTGTAGGCAGTTTTTTAAGACCACAGGCATTAAAAGATGCTAAGGCTTTATATCAAAGTGGCAAGCTTTCAGAAGAAGAGTACAACAAAGTTGTAGAAGAAGAAATTACAAAGGTTGTTGCAAAGCAAAAAGAGTTAGGATTTCACATTATTACAGATGGCGAATTTAGACGAAGCTTTTGGCATTTAGATTTTATGTGGGGTCTTGAAGGTGTGGCTCATGAAAATAATGGTTCGGGAGTAAAGTTTGACGCAGAGTTAGCTCTTTTGGATGATACATTTTTAATAGGAAAAATAAGAGCAAAGGCACATCCATTTGTAGAGTATTTTAAGTTTTTAAAACAGTTTGAAGATGAGAATACAATTGCTAAATACACTATCCCTGCGCCTGCACAGACTTTTCAGCAGATGATAGTCCCAGGTAACTATGAAATAACACGAAAGTTTTATCCAACAAATGAGGAATTAATTCATGATATAGGAGTTGCTTATCAAGATATTATTAAACAATTCTATAATGCAGGATGTAGAAACCTACAATTAGATGATTGTACTTGGGGTGCGATTGTTGGTGATGCAGCAAAGCAGAGATACAAATCTCTTGGAATAGATTTGGAGGATGTAAAACAACAGCTTTTAGATGTAAATAATCTTGCTTTAGAGAACAAACCTGAAGACATGGTTATAACTTCTCATATTTGCAGAGGAAATTATCATTCTACATTCTTTAATAGTGGTGCTTATGATTCGGTTGCAGACTATGTTTTCGCTCAGGAAAACGTAAATGCGTTATTCTTGGAATATGATGATGCCAGATCTGGAGGGTTTGCACCGCTTGCTAAGGTATCACCAGATAAGACTGTTGTGCTTGGATTAATAACAACAAAGACACCTAAGCTGGAGGATAAAGACGCAATCAAAAAACGTATATACGAAGCAGCAAAATATATACCACTCGAAAGACTGTGTTTAAGCCCTCAATGTGGTTTTGCATCCTGTGAAATAGGAAATAAACTCACAGAAGAAGAACAGTGGGCAAAGCTTGCTCTGGTAAAAGAAATTGCTGAGGAAGTGTTTTAAGATAAAACATGTGTTATGTTTAGACTTACCTTTTCTTTTAAAATATTATATTGATCCTCATCGGAGATATCAGAGTCTGTGATAATAGTATTAAAGTCTTTGATATCTCCGAACTTTTTCATGGTATGTTGCCCAAATTTTGAGTGGTCAACAAGAAGAATTTTTTGCTCTGAATTTCTCATTATTACCTGTTTTATTGAACTATCCATTTCTGTGCTAGTTACACCATAGACGGTATCTATAAATCCTGTTCCTAGAAAGGCCGTGTTAAAATGAAAATTTGAAAGATAAGTCAAAGTATCCATATCCATAGGACCGCCGTTTGAGTCCTGATATTT
>NZ_JAFUSK010000087.1 GCF_017471675.1 Pseudobutyrivibrio sp. | reverse complement strand
TAATCACTTAATTTCTCCGGGTACTAAAACCAATTTTAATATCTCTATCTAATTTTTGATGTTTTCTAATCACTTAATTTCTCCGGGTACTAAAACCGTCATGGCCTATAGAGAATCTGTTTGTTGTTTTCTAATCACTTAATTTCTCCGGGTACTAAAACTCCACACTCTTTGGCACAATCATGTGTACTGTTTTCTAATCACTTAATTTCTCCGGGTACTAAAACTCGCTTCCATCTTCTTCCGTCACATCCTCAGTTTTCTAATCACTTAATTTCTCCGGGTACTAAAACGTCACTTGTTAGTAGTAACGTGTCAGGGCTGTTTTCTAATCACTTAATTTCTCCGGGTACTAAAACCGCTGCCACCTCCAGAAATATTCTTGTGTAGTTTTCTAATCACTTAATTTCTCCGGGTACTAAAACGTCAAATCTAGTTTTATAAATACAATATCTAGAACGTCTCCTATAAATTGTATCATCATACTAGTTAACATTTTAGCCCCTCGCACCCGTTAATATTATAGCATATTTGGATCTAATAAGCATTGTATTTCTGGGGTACTAGGCCTTTTTTCCCAATATGTTTTCAAATCTAATGTATCATTCATTAGTTTTAAAAACACCAACTCATCAGACTGCAATAATGCTTCTCTTTTTCCAATATCATGTATTGCTATTTTCAATATTTGTATCACATCATCCTGATTCCATATTCTACTAATAGGATAATATTTATTAGCAAAATCGATTATGTGCTCCATAGCTGGCATGCTATACACCACGTCGTTTATAACATTGATAGATTCAATATTATCAGGAGATATATAAATATATCCTTTTAAACTTGTGGTAAAGATAAACCATATATTTGATAATTTAGCAATCTTTTCGCACTCTTTTACAAAGTTAACATAGCAAGCCTCATTCATATAATGATCTACATTTTCAAATACATATAAACGCTTTTCTGGAATCATTCTTTGCTGCATTGTAACAATCTCTATGAAAACTTTTAAGACATCTTCCACTGGTAAAACATGTATATCTTCGCCATCTTTGGTTCTTACGGAAGTCTGTTGAATCATGGAAAATAAATCTTCTTGCGTGTACTGCAATTCTATTGGTTGTTGCGAAAACATGACTTGATTAAATCTATCAAATATTCTAAGCAAGATATTATCTATTTCTAATAAATCATTTTGACAATCAAATCCATTTATAGACTCTTTTATACATTTTCCAAGTATACTTCCTTTATTCATTTGAATAGTTGCAAGAATATCATCTTTATTACTTATACGACAACATTCCCACTGTTTTCTACCAGGAACTTCTCCATCGATAAGAATATTATCTATAAGCCTTTCTTCATAGTCCTTATATTTATCATTAGAAAAATGTTTGCAGATTGAATCCACTATGGTATTCTTTATCGGTAAATTTTGTCCACATAATTGAGTAATAACATCAAAGTTTATTTCGATATTTTCGTTATAATTAGCAATAGATAATTTCATATAACAATCATCCTTTCAATTCCCAATGCAGTTTCAGAAAGTTGCCTACTTCCAACCATAATCTTCATGTCATCATATTGTTTTTCTGTGACTGTTAGCAACCTGACATTCCCCTCTTTAGGCATAATTTTCTGTAATCTTTTTTCTAGCTGGTTAGCGAACTGTCGGTTAGGGCATGTTCTCACATAGACAGAATACTGAATCATTATAAAGCCTTCCGACATAATATTTTTTCTAAATTTTCTATATGCCCTTTGCTGTTCAGCAGTATCAACAGGCAAGTCAAACATGCATAACATTTTCATATACTTAGTTATCATCCTCTTCACCCAAATAATCATTTATTTTAGGAAATACAACAGTCTCTCTTTTTTCAGCTAAAAAAGCCGCATATTGTGAAACATATTCCTCAATCATATTAGCTATATACATCTTCTTGTCAGCATACTTAACCTTATGGTTTAAAATATTTACTAGCTTTCTTCTATGTTCAACTTTAAAATATTCTTCACCTTCTAATATTCGGTACGCTATCAAATCAACAAATGGCCTTATAGGCTCCATTAAATCATCAACAAGATTAAATCGATTATATTCATTTTTGTGGTGAATCCCCAACTGACTATTCAACCCATATCCCACACATAATCTAGCAATAAAGGCTCTTATTATCGTATACCCATAATCTAATCCCGAATTCAAAAGTATGTCCTCATTTCCTCTTGAATAAGTCGCATTCATCAAATTATTAAAATAAACTTTTGCTGCATGAGCTTCTCTGTTAGTTTTATCACCATCAATTATATCATTTGCTAACTCCTCTAATTTTTCTGTAACATCATTTTTTCCAAGTGTTTCTAGGACCTGTTTTTGGTTATTTATCTTTTGAAAGACAATCGCCTTCCAAAAAGCATCATAAAACTCTTCACTTTTATTAATTTGAAATCCAATACATTTTGATATTCTGCTGTGATTGTCATAAGAACTATAAAAACCAATAGGTAAATGGTCTATATTACACATGATTACACCAATATTATGCTCTGCTAATGTACTCATGAGCCGCACAGTAAATTGTATTTTGAGATTGTCTAAAACAATCATAGATATGTCTTCAAGAGGAATCCATATATCGCCTTCCCCCTTGTCGATTAAGAGATTATTTAATTTTAAGTGAAGTGAACATTCACTTTCAATAAGAACAACTCTATACGCCATAGTCACTACCTCTTTGCAAATGTACAATAAAATCGTAAATACCAAGAAAACAGATTCATCTATTTTCTTGTCTGGCAAAACCAGCTTCCTGCTGGCAATCCCTTATTCTACCAGCAGAAAATCATGCAAAAAGAAAAGGACACCCGTCGGTGTCCTTTAGTTTCGGCATAAAGCCTTATTTTAGTAGGTCCGAAAAAATTAAGTGATTAGAAATTTCGTCTACTAAGAATACTATAATCCACCGAAACAATTTTTTCAATAAAAATTATTATTCCCACTTTTCATTTCGGCTGATAATACAAAAACTTTAAAACTATTCATCAAATAAGTCACTATGTGTTCCAGTTCTCGCAGCTGTAAGTACTAATTCATCATCATTTATGGCATACATTAGTAGCCAATCAGACATAATATGACACTCATTAAAACCTTCATAATTTCCACGTAAAGGATGATCATAGTACTTTGAATCTAGCTTTTCACCTGATAAAAGAGTATTAATTACACTCTGCAATAGTTCTAGATTATAACCTCTTTTCTTGCACTTCTTATAATCCTTTTTAAACTTTGTGGTAGTAACTAATTTATACTTCATTCGTTATCCAAATCGGCAAACAGCTCCTCCGCAGAACTATAAGCTTTAGCCTTAACCTTTCCACTCATTATATCGCGAGCCTCTGCAATAGCCGCTTCAGTCTCCTTATTATAGCGAGGCATCCTTACATCGAATGGGATACCGCCCTCCATTAAAGACTTTTCAAAAAAAATATTTACTGCTTCTGCCAAGGTCATTCCTAGACTGCCATATAAATCTTCTAGGCTAATTTTTTTCTGTTTATTCATACGCATATTAAAGTTTGTATCTTTTACTGCTGTTGAAGCCATAATCTATACCTCCTTTATAATTGTATGATAACTCCTTTGTTTTACTTTTGCAATACAATGTTTTACGGTAATTCCAAAACTACTGCTTTCCAACTACAATACTAAATTTCATTTTATCTACATAAAATTTATTTCCTAAAATATCTGTTACTATTTTTTTGACGGATTTTGTTTTTGAAAGCCCCACAAGATTTTGCTTTTCAAATTTTGCCGCATTTAAAGGCTTAGTTTCAATATAATTCCGTACTTTTGGCATAGTTCTAGACAAAAACCTCTCTGTATTCACCTCTCCATCTTTTTCATATTCAATAATATCTTCTTTATAAAATGAAAGCTTATATTCATAACCAAGTTCTTGCAAATCACCTCTACATTGCCCTTTAGCTATCATCTTTTCAGCAAGTAAGGCTTCTGCATATTTCTGCTCATCTATAACAAATAAATCACCATCACATTTTATATCTGATTGCTTGACTCCTACAAAATAATATTTTTCCTCATCTGTCTTATAATACACATCCATTCTATACGGATTTAATGAGTCAAGAATAACTTTTCTACTTCCTCTCTCATATCCATATTTATGAGAAATATCTATGCAACTTCCAACCTCACCATCCTCATATTTAAGCACTCCTACCTTAGGTCCATTCCCTTTTTTAGAATATTTCCTGATTACATCATTATTCTCCTGCTCATATTGCAAAAACGGATTCTTTGCATCCTTGTAATTATTCCAAATATCCATTAGTATTTCAAAAGTTTTTGGGTCATTTTTACATACAAGTAGACGTTCTGGCTTCTTTTCAACAATTCCCTTAAACTTCTTTACACCATCATCTGTACGAATATCTAGCTTACTAATTTTATATGCTTTACCATCATACTCTCTTGTACCATAGATAGTCTGATTGCATAATTCCCTATTACATTTTTTATTAACTTGATACCAGTATTTGTTCTTTTCAGCCGCATTCTCTATGTTAGCCTTAATCTTCATCCACTTAGACTGATACAAAGCATTCTTATATGCCTCATCACTGCTTAATAGTTTTTCGAAGCCGCTTTTATTAATATATTCTTCATTTTCATAATCAATAAACTGCTCTGTTAGCTTACGCCAACTATCATATCCCATCTGAGAAAAAGCAATAAGCATAGCATCAACAGCATGATGAACATAAGATTCATCTCTATCTTTGTTCAGCTTTAAATTCATTCTCATTTGATGGGTAAAGCTTCCCCTAACAACCTTAACCTTAGTTCCACAATCTTTTGCTCTAAAGTAATCCTGCAATGAATTCAAAACAACTCTTGATGCATATCTAGTATCATTAATATTTCGATTAACAAATCCTGATAATACTTCTATTTTAGTTATATCTTCCTCAAATAATAGGTTTTCCTTCTTTTTTCGTTTCGTTGCATCTTTATAGTTTTTCAATACAAAATCCATATAATTATAAAAGTCCCAATCACGATTTACATTAGTAAGGTATGCATAAGGTGTGCGATTTCCCTTATTCTGATTTTCAGATGCATATACTAAAACCTTATTTGAGCGACTATCATCAAATGAAATCGATAACGGAATAATGTGATCGATTTCAAAAAGATTGCTGTTATCTATCAGTTCATCTATTCTTATTGTTTTACCTGAATAAGGGCAGACTCCCCCCTGTTCATTCCATAGCTTTAGCTTTAAAGAAAGATTTTTGTGCTGTTTGAAATCAGCATCTGTAATATCTCTTCCATATTCAGATTTTATCTTCGCCTTAATATTCTTCAATTCATTTTCATTATTTTTTTGTTCCTTATTAATTCGAGCTTTCTCCTCGTCAGTATTTTTATCCCTTGGCATTTCTATAACAATCTGCTCTGGATATCCATACTTTTTTATCAATGCATTCAATATCTTTACAGTAATTCTAATGGTCTTAGCGGCTACAGGATTGTATATTTCCTCTGTAATAACATCTGCAGGAATAGTATCATACTCAGCAAACCTTTCAGGTTTAGTTTTAAACACTCCCATATCTGTCAGTAATTGCATCTGATTTTTAGGTTGTGAGTATAGTTCTGGAAGCAGTTCTAACATAATTCTATACCCGAACGACTGCCACTTATTAAATAAAGAACTATTATTTCTACGCAACTTAATTAAACATTCCAGTACTTCATCAGATAGCTCTAATTCCCTAGCCGCCTCAGTAATAGAATCTTTATCTGTATTTAATGTCAGAATATCTCCTAGCTTATCTAGTGTTTCTCGTTGATATTTCGTTATATCTACATCGATAGTTTCAAAAGCCCTTCGCATTTTATTGTACACTTCAAAAGAATGAAAAATTTCTTTTTCATTCTTGTCTATTCTCGCACCATTAATCTGCGCGTCTTTATCGTTAATTACATCCTTAATTATTTTAGGAACATTTACCGCCTTTGCAGTTTTGATATTATCAACAATTATTCTTTTAGCTTCTTCTGTTAACTTCCCATCTTCAACATATTTAGAATCTGAAATTATTTTTAAATTGTTTAAATCATTTAAAACATTAAATTCCTGTGCGGTATATGATGCCCCTGCTGCACGCTTTTCTTCTGGATATACACTACATTTTCCAATTAATTTATCAAATAGATTTTTTTCTGTAATGTAGGTTCCATCCTCATTCAAAACTGTAGTATACACGCCATAGTCTGTTCTAGATAATTCATTTCCAGGTCCTATATAATACGCTCTTTTTCTATTAAAGATTTCTAAATATTCAGCAATAAACTCTTCTGAAATTCTAGTATTAAAGCCTTTTTGCACTTCTAAGAACTTTTCAATTTCACTTCTATAAGCTGATGTTGTAAAAACATTTCTCAAAGTAACAGGCTCACCATCTTCAATTATAGTTATATTGCCTCTATATGCCCCATATCTCTGAAGACGTTCTAACTGGATTTGACATGGAAAGTTCTCTTTTAATTCTTCTTCATTTCTAGCAATACTTCTTGCATAATCACTTGATAAATTACCATCATCAGCCTCATCAAGATATGATATTCCCCTATGTTTCAAACTATAAAGAAGAACATAATAAATTTCATCTTCACTTAATGCAGCATTTAACCCTTTATTTTTAATTTCTAAAACTTCATTTAGTTCATTATTAGGTAGCGCAAACTCATGTTTTCGCCATAATTTCTAAAATCATTAACTCTAGTTCTTCTTCTCCTAGTCATTCTTCTTCCTTGACGAAAGCCTCGCCTATTAGCATTTTCAGCCGCCTCGCCAGCAGGGAAAATATTAGAGCATGATTCCAATATTTCATAGTTCTCATTAACAACTGCCCATCCAACAGATGCGACACCCAAATCCAATCCAAATATAACTCCCATAGTTTCCTCCCAAAAATTTATGCTATATGCCTATTACTTCCTATTACTACTTATTACCACTTCAACATCCATTTCATTACTTATTACTACTTGCCGCAAGCCCAGCAGGCACAAGGGCTGAAAGCAATTTGGTTTAAATGTTAGCCCACAGCAAGACTCATTTACCGTTATTCTTCCTATACTCACTTGGCAATATTCCATATTTATCCCTAAATGCATTAGAAAAGGCCTTGGAATTAGGGAATCCGTTGCCGAGGGCTATGTCTACTATCTGGCCATTTGTTTCTTCCAATTCGCGGACTGCATGCTCTAAGCGAATGCCAAGCAAATAATCCTTGAAATTAATTCCTGCATGCTTTTGGAACATTCTAGATAGATAGGATGGTGAATAATTAAACTGGTCTGCCATGGATTCAAGTGTAATACTTTCTGAATAATGGTCCTTCATATATCTGGTAATGTTGGAGAGCTTTTTCAGTTGCTTGCTGCTCTTTAGAATATCCTCGTTTACGTTAAACTTTCGATACTTAGTAACAAGGATGTATAAAAGCTCATAGTAAAGGCTTAATACCTGTAGCTTGTTGGCCTCTTCACCATTAGTGTAAATAAGGTACATTTCCTGCAGAAGCGTAAACACTCTGTGGTCAGTTTCTCTGTCCCCGTGAGAAAACCAAATAAACTGGTCGTCTGTAAAATAGTCTGCAAAAGTTTCCTGCGGTATCTGAAGCACCACAGTTCTATTAGGCTCAGGTGCAACAATGCTGTGAACCTCATTGCTATTAACAATCACGAACTCGCCGTTAGTAAGCGGGAATTTCTTTTCGTGCAAAGTAAAATCGAGCTTTCCTTCCCACACCGCAAAAATCTCTATAGAACGATGCCAATGTTTGTCTCTAATATAGCCACCATCCTGTCCTTCAAATGCAAAAAGCTTAAATGGTAGCCCTTCATCAGTCACAACAACTTCATGCTGATAATCTTTTAAATCCATTTCCTAAATCTCCCTAAAAAACCTTAAATCTCCGTTTTCTTCATATCCCACTTGTGAAAACCCAAGCTTTGTAAGTAATCCTATGCTGGCTACATTAGCCGGATCACACCTGGCAATCAGGCTACTAAGTGAATATTCATCCCGTGCAAGCTCTACTATCTTAGCGCATACCTCGTATGCCAGACCCTGATGCCATCTACTATGGCTAATAGCAAATCCCAGTTCAGCCTGATTTTCCCTATCACAGGTGTCACGGACTTCGATTCCTGCTCTACCTATTAATTTACCTGTGAATCTGTCGAAAATCAACCACATTCCGAAACCATATAGTTTATAAATGTATTCTATATATTTTTTTTCATAGTCTTTTTCTTCCTCATACTCATACAAAGGCTCCATATAGTCTGTCATGTGAGGTTCATTGTAAAGTTCATACAAAGCTTCTAAATCATCCTCGCAGTATTCCCTTATAAAGCAACGGCTGGTATATCCAATATTCCATGGGATGCCTGCACAGCGCCTATAAATTCTTTCTAAGTCTTCATCCTCAAGCTCATCCACATCAATGATTATCTGTTGGCAATTGAGGCTTTCGCCAGTGGCGGTTTCTATGCCTGCCACAGGAATCTTTCTAAGAACGCATTCATCAACAACAGCCTGACTTTCCGTTAGCACAAGCGTGCCATCGTCATAGTCAGGCTGTAAATCCTTCACATTATTTATTGTTAGCTTATTATGTAGATATTTAACTGTAGTCAATAATTACTCCTAGCTCACATCAATTCGACAAGACATGGTATACACCTTGCCGTTTGATTTTTTCATTCGCACCGTCAAATTAGCTGTACCAGAACTAACTGCTGTAATCTGCCCACTTGAATCAACTGTAAAAATGTTAGAATCAGAAGATTTGTATGTAACATTATACTGCTTGTCGGTACTATTGAGATAATCCATATCAAGAGCCACCTGAGCTGTACCACCAGACTTTAGCGAATATGATGCATCATCCGGCAATGTTACATTACCTACATTTGTGCCGTTGTTAGCAAAGCTCTTTGCTTTGGCAGTCTTTTTGGTAGTGGTTGCTGTGGTTTTAGCATTTGTAGTAGCGGTATTTGATGTGTTTGTAGTAGTTGTACTCTTAGCTGTTGAGGTAGATTTGTTATCAGATGTCTTACTAGTATCTGCATCTGATGTTTCCTCTGCCTCTGGTTCGCCTAGCTTTACATACATAGCTGGCTTGATAGGCACTCCACAATAATAGTATTTTCTTTCTATAAGCTTAGTTGTTTCATTTACAAATAGCCCCTGTCCAGGATCATCATAGGCATTTGTTCTAAGTGGCCATGTGTCGTGCTCTAGCTTAATCACATCCTTATAGGCTGTATACTCATCTGTTGATAGGAAGAAGATATAATCTGCACTGGTAGTCTGGGATTCATAAATATCCATGAACATAGGATTCTTCTTGCCGTTAGCTATATAATATGCATCCAAGGTAGTGTCATGATAAAAATTCTGCAAACTGTTCTTCGCAGCTTCTGCTGTCAATGTTGTCTTTAATATTTTAGCACGCTCAGCATCATTGAAACAATTAACATAGAAAATCTGATTAAGCCAACCTCTCCAATAGTTTTCGGACCATCTAACATAGGAAGGCGCCTTACCTGCTGCCTTATATACGTTTTCAATAGCTTTTCTATAATCAACTACAGACTTTGAATTAAGCCCCTTTTTGGAAATTAACAGGGCCGTCTTAGTTGTATCATCATAAGACAATATAGTCCAGCTAAGGATTGTGCCATCCAGATGACCAAAAGCTATCTCATCACCAGCAGCATAGGTTGTGCTTGATGATTTTTTCTTAGCTGCATCCGCATGTATTGCAGGCACTGCAGTATATGCCACTGTGATTACCGCTAAAGAAATAGCCAAAAGCTTTCTAAAAAAATACACTGATTTTCTCATAGCTCACTCCGTTTCCCTAATGTAACACTCCCCCTTATATTTTTATACTAATATTCGGCAATTACAAAGTCAAACTTATAGGAAAAATTTAACAAAATTATCACCTTTAATTGTAAAAAGCAGATTCAGTTGATATACTGTTTTCTTGGAAAGTTTTTAAGTTTTAAGGAGACACAATGACTAAGCAACAAATGTTCAAAATGTTACATGATGAGGAACCTGTGCTTAGAGCAGAAATCACTGCACTCTACTCCGTATTGGACCACAAGCTTGGCTTGCACGGTGCCGAGGTTCCTATCACTTTTGGAATGGATGAAAAGGCCCTGGGCTCTTATCTTCCACCATCTTATGATGATGAAGAACAATTTCAGTTCTCATTATTCTTTATTGGCTTTTGCTTGAACGAGCAGCTATCAAAGACAGATCGAATCAATCTCTACAAGCATGAATACGCACACTACATGACACGCCACATAAGCATTCCTAACGAATACACCTGGCAGCCTGGTGTTCACGGCAGCGCATGGAAATATTGCTGCAGCTTAATTGGAGCAATTCCTGCCGATTATTATGTAGAAGGCCAGAGCCTTAAAAAGGTAGATTATGATTCCGTACTAAAGCGTCCTAGCGTTGATCACGCTCAGGTACAGATGCTTGATACTTATCGCACTCAGCGAGCATATAAAAATTTGGAAAACTCTAAGATAAAATATGAAATAGGCGATACAGTTTCTCACCCTAAGTTTGGCGAGGGCACTGTAAAGGATATTGAAAAACAGCCATCTTCTGTAAGACTACACATCGCTTTTGGCGACGAGGTTAAAATCATCGACCAAAAATGGCTTGTAAAAACAGGATACAAGAAAGTATCTGAAAGATAGAAAAAGGTGCTAGAAGCCTCCTAAGAGAGGCCTTCTAGTACCTTTTTTAATGTTGACTCTAAATCTAAGCCACCTTCATCTACTATCACATCGGCATAATTCTCATACAAAGGAACTCTTTCATTATATAAATCCATTAATGTCTGACCATCCTTAAGCACTACACCGCGTCCCTTAAGATTACCAAGTCTGCTATCAAGAGTATCATAATCAAGCTTTAGATATACAACCGTTCCTATTTCCTTAAGATGCTCCATTGCTTCCTTGCCATAAATAACACTACCCCCTGTTGCGATAACAGTCTTATCAGCGCTAATTGTGGCATTTACATCGTTTTCTATCTTTAGGAAGCCTTCTACTCCCTCATCAGCAATTATCTCCTTTAAAAGGCGTTTTTCACGCTCCTGAATGAGCAAATCTGCATCTACAAACTGATATCCTAATTCCTTCGCAAGAACTACACCAAGTGTACTCTTTCCTACTCCTGGCATACCAATCAAAACAATGTTTTCTTTCATAATATTCTCCTCATGCCTATTAAATTGGAAATATTATGCCATAACAGACTGCAAAAAGAAAGGCCTAGCTTGCAGCCAGGCCAAATAAATTTCAATTATTCTGATTTCCAGAGACCATGTAGGTTGCAATATGCATATACGCCAACCACTGAATCTCCATCAGTAAGCAAGAACTCTGCACATGGCTTATCCCCAGGATTAAGCACCTTGCGCTGAGCCCCCTGTGCAGTCTCAATAGCAATCCACTCAATGTAATGCTCTGGTGCCATTGGATGCTCTACAGAACCAACTGTAACTGTAACTTTGTTGCCTTCAACTTTGAATACAGGTACATGCTTCTCTGCCGCTCCATCAGATGTTCCAGGAACTAATTCCTTCATCTTCTGTCCACAGCATGTCATAGGAGCCCCCGATTCCTTAATCATGCTAACAAAGTTGCCACATACGCTACATACGTAAAATTTCATACCCAACCTCCTTTTACTTTTATGCCAGTAATGGTAAAAATACCTATAGATACCTTATACCATATTTCTGAGCAGAAAACATCACATTTCACTGTTTATTGACATATTCCTTCAAAAACATGAGCCTGGTTGAGGCTGATATGCACTACTTTAGAAAAAAAGTATGACATCCCCGCCGTTTTGGCGATTGTCATACTTGGAAATTCATTGGCTTTCTTCTGTTTTAGGTACTGAGTATGACTATCAAAATTACGGCAGATTGTCATACTCAGCTGTTCTATTTGCAATGTTTCATCGCAGTGATTGCTGCTATGGTGGATATTATAATTGAAATAGTTATAACTCCTATTGATTGCACTGCATCATCGATGTTTAATACTGAGCCCATCAACTCTCTGTAAGAGATGCATAGAAATACATTAGCTAAACTAACGAAAGCCATTATTAAAGACACCGTCCTAGTATTTTTTATCTTAAGCCACTCATACTCAAATAATCTTATATTAAATAATGCGATAATTCCAAACACCCTAGAGAGTGTCGGACCTAGATCCTCTGGTTTAACAAAACTAACTATATGCTCCCAATAAATAAAGCCAGTATACATAACAACTATGCTAACTATGGACATTAGCAATATAATTATATTTAAAATAAAAAATTGTTTAAAATAGCTACAAATGATTCTGCCTTTCACAATCCTTAATGCCACTCCCACGAAACAGATTATCAAGAGTGCCATATCCAGCTTAAAATCCCAGTTATACCCCCTTCTCGAAAGAAATGAAAAATAAAATCTCATTATCAATATAAGCATGATAACAATATTAGCTATTAATTCTTGTTTTATTATGATAGAATCCTTTGCCTGTATTATTACTATTCTTAAAAGTGCTGTAAAACTTTTATCTTTATCAATATCAGGCTCACCACTGACAAGCTCTTCAATACTGATATCAAGACAATTAGATAAATCTTCAAGAATGCCTACATCAGGGAAGCTATCTCCTTTTTCCCAGCGTGATATTGCTTTATTTGATACCCCTAAAATATCCCCTAATTCAGATTGCGTATATCCCTTTTGCAGACGCGCAGATTTTATAAGTAATCCTGTCTTTTCCTTATTCATGGATATCCCCTCCTAAACTTAGAATGCATTATATCTCAATTAATTGCAATCTATTTTAGCGAGAATAATTTAAATTGAGTCGGTTACATTTTGACACCAACTGGTGACAACTTGTCACCAATAGATAATCTTACTATAGATACATACAATAACGAAAAAAGCCTTCATATGAAGACTATTTTTCAAACAACTCTGGCTCTGTCTCTTTTAATATATCCGCAAGTACCTTGTAGTCTAGATACTGCATTCCTTCCTTGCCTTGATTTATTTTATTTGAAAGCTTACTACCATAGTAGATAGCCATTGCTTTCTCTAGAGAAACATTGTTTTCTTTTGCTATATAAGAAATCAATCTCTCTTCCAAGCTTTCCTGGTATACCTGTTCTAATACTTTATCATCCATTATTTAACCTCATATGAAGAACTATAAGACAAAAGATTATCTATAGTTTTTTGTGATATAAAAGCTATCTGGTCATAAGTTTCATATACCTTGATTTCTTTCAAAGCTCTATCTCTATCCCAGATGCCTTGATGATACATATCTACAACTCTAAAAACCTTTACCAAAATCTAATGGTCTATATGAGTGATTAATATCTGGCTTCTTAATTACATCAATTCCGCCATGGTAAACAATCATATTTTAACACCTCTTGCATTTAAATAATCTGTAATGTCATCAATAACATAGGACGTGCTTTGAGTATGAATTATATCAAAATGCTTAACTAAATAATTATTTATACAATCAACACTACTCAGCATAGTATAAACCTCAGATGGTAGTTTCCCCCACTTATTAGCACAAGCATGAATCATGTAGATTACAAACGAAAAAGATTCTTGATTCATCTATTTAATCTCCTTTGTTAAATTAACTCCTACATAAATAATATAACAGATTCCTAAATAAAAGAAAAAGCCTTCAGACGAATCTGAAGGCTTTCATTCGCTGAGGCTGAGGAGGCTCGAACTCCCGACAACCTGATTAAAAGTCAGGTGCTCTACCAGCTGAGCTACAACCCCATATTAAATTGATTGCTATTGCCAGTGAATTAAAAAAGGCATAGACTCGAAACTGGGCTAGCTGGATTCGAACCAGCGAATGCCAGAATCAAAATCTGGTGCCTTACCGCTTGGCGATAGCCCAACAAGGG
>NZ_JAFUSK010000086.1 GCF_017471675.1 Pseudobutyrivibrio sp. | reverse complement strand
TCCAAAAGAAATAATTGAAAAACTTTTGCCATGGTCAAAAGAAATCCCAGACGAAATAAAAGCTCCTTCAAACTGCTAATTTAAGCGGTTCGAGGGAGCTTTTTAATATCCTAACACCGTAAGCTGTAACTACGCTTACGGCAAACACAGATATCCTTAAAGAAACAGACGGAATTGTTACTGTAATTCAGTCTGGTGGTCAGTACATGGTAGTAATTGGAAATCATGTACCTCAGGTTTTTGATGCGGTTATTAGTGTAGGACATTTAGAAAGCAAATCCGCATTAGCCGGTGGAAATGATATTGAATCAACAGGAAAACAAAATCCATTCAATGCTTTTATTAGCATTATTACAAGTGTATTCACACCATTTCTGGGAGTGTTATGTGCATGTGGTATTTTAAAGGGGGTACTTGCCCTTCTTACAGCAGTTGGACTTATGTCATCAGTGAGTGGAACATATAATTTCCTTTATTCACTTGCTGATGCAGCATTTTACTTCTTACCACCAATACTAGGTATGACAGCTGCAAAGAAGTTTAAACTTCCAGAGATGGAAGGTTTGCTTATTGGTCTTGCTATGGTTTATCCATATTTGACAGGTGGAGAATATGATATCTCTAATCTATTTGGAATTCCAGTTTCAATGCCACCTTCAGGAAACTATACATCATCTGTAATTCCTGTAATTCTTGCAGTAGCATTTGCTGCATGGTTTGAAAACAAAGTTGTTAAGAAGATTGTTCCAGATACAATTAAGTTATTTGGTGTACCACTTATCACATTATTTGTAACATTTGTATTAACAATTTTTATAATTGGACCAGTTGCTTCTGCAATTGCAAATGTACTTGCACTGTTCTTCAATACATTAAATGCAGTTAGCCCAATTCTTATGGGTGCAGTTGTTGGATTCTTCTGGCAGATACTTGTTATGTTTGGACTTCATTGGTCATTGGTACCAATAGCTTTATCTAATCTTGCAACATCAGGTGAGGATATTATCCTTGTAGCTATGCTTGGCACAACATTTGCACAGACTGGTGCTGTTCTTGGTATTTGGTTAAAGACAAAGGATAAGAAGATTAAGTCACTTGCTCCTGCAGCTTTTGTTTCTGGTCTTGCAGGTGTTACAGAGCCAGCTATCTATGGTCTTACATTACCAAAGAAAGCTCCATTCTTCCGCACATGTGTTATTGCAGGTATTGCTGGTGCAGTTCTTTGTACAATGGGCGTTAAGTGCTACCAGATGGCAGGTATGGGTGTATTCGCATATCCTGCTTATGTAAATACAGCTACAAACGATACAAGAGGAATGATTATTTCAATCGTAGTTTCTTTAGTTTGCGTAGTTGCAGGATTTATTTCAGAGCTTATTTTCTATAAAGATGATGCTATTGCTAAGAAGGATACTAAGACCACGGTTTCAGGTCAGGGAGAAATCATTGCAGCTCCAATCAAGGGCTCTTTAAAGCAGTTAGGAGACATTGAAGATGCAGCTTTTTCTTCAGGTGCAATGGGCAAAGGTATCGCCATCGCCCCAGCAGAAGGAAAGGTTTTTGCTCCAGCTGATGGAACAATTACAGCATTCTTTGCAACAGGACATGCTATAGGCCTTACAACAGATAAAGGTGCTGAAATCATCATTCATGTAGGAATGGATACTGTAAAGCTAGATGGCAAGGGCTTTGAGCCAAAGGTTAAGCAAGGCGACAAGGTAAAGAAGGGTGACCTTTTATTGGAGTTTGACATTGACTATATCACCGCTCAAGGATACTCTGTTGATACACCAGTTATAATTACTAATACTACCAAGTATGATGAGGTAATTCCTACAGAGGCAACTATTGCGGCTGTAGGTAACACATTAATTACATTACTATAGACAGAAAGCGAGGCTTATAATGAAAACATTTAGAAAAGATTTCTTCTGGGGCGGTGCGACAGCTGCCAATCAATTTGAGGGAGCATGGAATGTGGATGGCAAAGGCCCATCAGTTTCAGATATGTGCACAAATGGTACCAAGGATACACCAAAGCGTATTACTGCTACAATAGAGGAGAATACTCTTTATCCAAGTCATGAGGCGATTGATTTTTATCATCATTACAAAGAAGATATTAAGCTATTTGCCGATATGGGATTCAATGTTTTCCGTTTTTCCATTGCGTGGACACGTATATTCCCAACAGGAATGGAGCAAGAACCAAACGAAGCAGGTCTCGCATTTTATGATAATGTAATTGACGAATGTAGAAAGTATAATATCGAACCACTAATTACTATTTCACATTATGAAATGCCATATGCACTTGTTGAAAAATACAATGGATGGTATGGAAGAGAATGTATCGAGCTTTTTGAAAGATACTGCCATGCGATTTTTGAAAGATACAAGGATAAAGTTGTTTATTGGCTTACATTCAATGAAATCAACTCTGGCACAATGCCTATGGGAAATGTACTTTCCCTTGGTACTGTTCAGGGATATACGTAAGTGTAGCTAGAACGGCCGTCTTGGAAAGCCCATCCCAAAATGCCATAATCCTTTCAGGAGGAAAACATTATGGTCAAAAGAAAAAATTACAACTGGAATAAAATCAGAAAAGAGTTTCAAGAGTCAGATCTTA
>NZ_JAFUSK010000001.1 GCF_017471675.1 Pseudobutyrivibrio sp. | reverse complement strand
TGATTCCTTCACATGAACCACTGAATAATAATCATTTAAAATGGGCATAATAATGGCCTTGTGCATATAGGATTAATCCCACATTACACAAGGCTTTCATGCCACTTTATCATATTGGACAGGAGGTACTGAAGATAACATTTCCATGTTGCCCTCCTGTTCCCCTTCTACTGAAATGTCAAAACCAGTGAAGGTGTTTATTACATTTATGGAATCAATGTCTAATACCCAGTTCTTCCCTTTTTTCTCTATGGCTTTTTCCAGAAACTGTTCATCATTCTGTTCTTTAATAAATTCTAACACATCTCCAAGCATGGTGTGAAATTTATTAAAATCCCTGATGGAATGAGGATCAATAAGCTTTATCTTATAGTCATCAACATACTCTTGTATAGCCGGATCCACATCAACTAACATGTCGGACAGCCTAATGGGTCCATCCCACTTTGTGTTGCTCCAATTGATTACCAGGGTGATAACAGGAATGAGTTTACTATCTTTGGTGAAACCTGAGAGAAATTCAGCATTGTTAAGATCGCGTTTTTCTTCTTTTAGTTTCTTGCTTGTAGATGTCACCTGTGAAGCGTAGTTCAGGGCATCATATAGCATGTTGCGTACAGGCATCGCATAATGAATAAGTGACTGATTCTCAATGCCTAATAATGCATAAGTTACATTATTACCATGTTTGATATTTACACCTTTGATAAGATCGCGAGCTTTCTTGGTAGTCATAATGCTTCCAAGCTTGTTTATAATAGCTTTCTCTACTGAATTAGCTGTAACTAGATCATTGGGTTTTATTACTTGTTTTCCGTTGTACAGAAAATAATTGAACAGATCAGCAAAATGTTCATTATCGTCCATGTAACTGTATGAAGTTGTATCTTTGTCGCTCAACATTTCCTCCTATTGTTTTTGATTTGTTCTCAATGTCATTAAGCCTGGGAAAATATCTGCCAGCAGATTTGTAACAGATGTTGCCAAGAATTGGCACATAGAAGAATGTAACATAATCAAATTCCCAATACAAGCACATTAAGAGAATCTTAAGAATTCTACAACAAATCTTAAGGAGTTTACGAAATAACGATGCGCCGGGCTTTAGGTGAATATTTATAAAAATTTTAAACTCATCTCTAATGTTCTGTGATAAGATGCCGATATAGAATTTGAACGTTCAATTATTGAATGGAATAACTATGGGCTGCGCTTTTTCTGACTTTTGTTCAGAATAATATAGTGGGGTGATGCCGATGTGCGTATGTGCGCATAGAAATAGAGATAAAAGGCAGCGCTGCAGTAAGCAGCGTCATATCTTGAGGGAGGTGAGAGAGCCTCCACCTTGAGTGTGAGATAAAATATTTAAATTGTTTGGAGGACAAAAATGTCTAACGAGGCAGAAACAACAAAGAAAAATTCAAGCACTGGTAAAATAATCCTTGGCATAGCAGCTTTAGTGATTGTAGCACTACTTGTTGTTATTATCATATTGCTTGTTAAAGGTAATAAGCAAGAAGAAAAGAAGGACGAAGGAGTTGCGGCAAGAGGCGTTATAGCAAATCAGAGCAACGCTGATGCGGTAGTTGATGATATGGTGTTGACTCCTTACGTTGAGCCAGGATATTATGAAGCATCAATGACTAATGTTTGGCATTTTAAAGATAGTAGTTCTGTTTCAGAAGATGCTTTTGTTGAAAATGTTGAAGGCAACACAAATGATGTATACTTTGATGTTTTCTTGGCTAATGATGAGGAGACTCCCATTATTCAATCTCCAATTTTGCCACGTGGTACGCAAATGGAAGAAATCAAATTGGACAAGGAATTAGAGGCAGGATCCTATGACTGCGTTATGGTTTATCATTTGATTGATGAGAATCGCGAGACCACAAGTACGCTTCGAGTAGGCGTGACGATTGTAGTTGAAAATTGAATATGATACAATATGAAAACTGTAAAAGACCCAGACAGGATGTTAGGGTTGAAAATATATTACTTTATTTCAAGGAGGAATGATTTTATGAACAGATTTAGTAAATTTATCGCAGTGGCAATGGCTGCAACTATGGTAGTGGCAAGCTCATTTACAGCTTTTGCTGAGGACACAAACACTGGCAATTCTGTAGGTGGTGGAACTCCTGAGGGACACGTTACGAAGAAGGCAATGAGCGTTGTTCTTCCTACAATAGCTGAAGGATCAACTCCATTTGCATACACAATGGACCCTGAAGGACTTATTAAAGAGACAACAGCTGCAAGATATCCTAATACCATCTTCCCAGAAGCTGCTAGTGACAGTCAGGTTTATTTCAACAATGGTCCTAAGGGTGGCGAAGGAGACGATAAAGATTACACTGTATATGCAAACAGTAGTGCATCTCAGAAAGTTACTAACAAGAGTAGCCATGCTATCAGCCTTACTGTAAAAGCAGAGGTTTCTTCTCCTGCAACCACAGATATCCCATTGGTTGCGGCAGATGAAATAGCTACAGCAGATGCTGCATCTTTGTATCTGGGACTTAAGGTTGGCGCAGAGGAGCCTGTTGCAATAAGTGCAACTACTGCAGCAGAAACAACTGTAACAGTTGCTGGTACAGCTGCAAACTATAAGACAGCTTGGAACGGAACAGCTAACAAGTACGAGTATCGTCCTCTTACACTCGCTGAGTATCAGGAAAAAGTAGGCGATAATACAAAGACTCAGGACGATTACGATGCTACATGGGCTACTTCAGCGTTCCAGCTTGAAGGCGCAGTTACAACCACAAAGGATATTAAGGATGAAACAACAGCTCCTTCAATCAAGGTTACTTGGAGTTGGGCTGATCCTGATGCAGAGCCTGCAGCACCTACATATACCGATAAAACTGGTGCTGTTGTGGTAAATAGTGGAGTGTTCTATGTTGGAACATCTTCAAGTGCTGGATTTAGCGATGTTACAGCTGAGGATGTAGATTCTGTTACAATAAATGGAAAATCCCTCGCTGCTGAGCAGTTGAATATTCAGAGTAATGCTACAGGAACATGGATTGGAGTTCCAGCTGCTTCTATTACAGCGGTAGGCGAAGATCATAGTTGGGCTTCAGGTACTACATGGGAGTTTGTTGTAATAATTGGAACTGATAGATATACAGCAAGCTATACTCAGGGATAATAGTTGAGCTTTGACAGATAAAAAATAAAGGGTTTCACATTTTCTGTGAAATCCTTTATTTTTATATAGGGAGATAAAATAATGAATGAATGGGATGCTTATTATAAGTTTGTTTCAGAGCATAATGATGTGGAATATGATTCGGTTGAAACGATTGAAGTTTCTAGTGCAATAGAAAAATGGGTAGGAGGAGTGAACTATGACGGGAATGTATTTGGAATAACGAATTCTGCCCAAGGTTTTTTGTTTTTTAATGGGATGACAGGCTCTTATGAAATATTTGGACCTCCGATGGACGGCCGCTTTAAGTGGACTGGTGGAGCATTATACAATAATAAGATATATGGTTTTTTGAGAACAAGTAATTTGCTGCTAGTTATCGATCCAATTAACATGAAACAAAGTGTTATGGAATTAGGACTTGACTATTCGGAGGAGCACCATTATGGCGGTGTTATGACAAACAAAGGAATAATTTATCAACCGCCTAGAAATACTGATCATATACTAAAGATTGACGTAAACAATAGAACTGCAAAAAAGATTAGTATAGGTGAATTCGGTAGATATTCAGCTTCAATTCAGGATTTATCAGGATTGATATGGTTTTTGCCAGAATTGAGAGGTAAAATAATATTATTAGATTCATTAACTGACGAAATAAAATATATTGGGGAGCCTTTCTCAGATAAGGTTTTTGGCGCGGTTATAGGATTTGATAGGAATATTTATGGCTTTTCGGAAACTGGAAATGGGTTGTTGAAAATTTGTACTTTGGATCAAAAGGTGACTTGGATTTGTGAGGAAGCTAAAGATATTAAAGCTTATGGAACAATGGTGGGGGTAAATGGAAAATTATACAGTGTTCCGGGTAATGGTGATTCGGTTTGGGAATATGACATAGTCACTGAAAAATGTAAAAAGAAATTTACTATAGGCGAAGGTAGGGCTAAATGCGCCGGGGCAGGCATGGCAAGAGATGGTTCAATAATAATGATTCCTGCTTTTGGTAATTATATTTATAAAGTAAATACCAGTACTAAAGAGATGTTAGACAATGTATTTTTGCATAATAGGTTTATAAATAATAGTTATTAATGATTCTTGTTGTTGGGAGGGAAGGATGACGTGGAGAAGAAAAGACTATATGTTTCAGGTGTTCATGGAGTAGAGTATGGTGATTATTATTTTATAGGGAATGATCAGAATAATTCCATATGTAGGATAGATAGAAAGAATAATGAGGTTAAAGTAATTGCATGCAGTAAATTAGATAAATATGATTTACTCACTTGTTGGGCTAAAAGTGCCATCATAGAAGATAAGGTATTGTTTGCACCGATTTATGGCAATGATTTTGTTCTATATGATATTTCAAATGATGAAGTTTATCATTTAAAGGCGGATATAAATGATGAATTTTCTAGATGTGCGAAATATTGGGAAGTAATAGCTGCTGATCGAAATTTTTATATTATGGGCAATAAAGTTCCTGTGGTAACGAGAATAAATGCTTATACGCGTGAAATGGTTAATATTTGCGAATGGAAAGCAGAAGATTATAAAGAACTTACTAATGAGAAAAAGAGATTTTGTTTTGGTGATGGTCATGCAATAATTGGAAACAAATTATATGCACCATTTTGCGGGAAAGATAAACTATTTGAGTATGATTATGTTTTGGATAAATATGAAATAATTGGAATTCGGACTAAGGTTTGTAATTTTTTTAGTATTTCCAATGATGGTGCTAATATGTGGATTACAGGAAATAATGAAAAAACAGTATGTGTGCATAATCCTAAGACTGGAGCAAGTTTAGATATTGATATTCCAGAAGCAGGAACATGGTTTGCACCAGTTTTTTTAGATGGATTTGCTTTCCTGTTCCCCGAAAATTCAAATGCTAAGATATATAAAATTAATATGGAAAGCTATGAAGTGATTGAAGTTGAAAAAATGAAAGATTTGGATCAAGGCGATCAAAATAATAGAGATGTTTGGCTTCCTATGTGGAAGGAAGAACATTCATTCATGCTTTTACGGAAGCCGGATTGCACCTGGATTAAGCTTAATGTATGTACAGGAAATTTTTCACGACAAATATATACAATAGATGATGAGGATTTTGTTTTTTCCTTGAAACGTGATTATTTTGAACGGAAATATGGGGACAATATAAAAAAAATAGTTATAGATGAAAAAAACATGTCTCTAGACGATTATTTGTTTGGTGTAGCCATGCTTACATGAAAGTTGCTTCTTTCAATATTGGCTTGATTATTGAGGGGGTTGAATGATAACTAGATGGATAAGTGAAAATGAATGTACGGGCTGCGGTGTTTGTATAAGTGCGTGTGAGCAATCTGCAATTCATATCCGGCAGGACAACAAAGGCTTTTATGTTCCAATCGTAGATGATAACTGCATTGAATGCGAGAGATGTAAAAAAGTTTGTGAAAGCAGATTTAATAATCAAAAAAAAGAAAATAAAGATTATCCTAAAGTGTTCGCTTCATGGAGTATTGATGAGAATATTCGATTCATAAGCACATCGGGGGGTGTTGTAAGTGAATTGTCAAAAGCAATACTCATGAAAAATGGGTATGTTGTGGGAGCAGTGTACGGGGATAATTGTTTTGTATATCATGACATAATAAATGATATAGGGGATATCTCGAGAATTCAGCAGTCTAAGTATGTACAAAGTTTTTGCGATAGTATTTACGAGAAAACTAAGAAACTGCTTGAAAAAGGTTTTTATGTACTTTTCTGTGGGACGCCTTGTCAAATAGCGGCATTAAAAGCGTATTTATCTGGAGAAGAGTATCCGTTTCTGTTCACATTGGATTTTATATGTATGGGCGTAAACTCTCCATTGGCATACAAGCTTTGGTTAAGTGGATTAGAAGGTCAATTCAACAAAAGGGTTGTTAATGTTTGGTTTAAATACAAAGAAAAAGGATGGCGTTCGTCTCCGTTTGTTACCAAAATTAGATTTGATGATGGAGAAGAATTGGTGCTTGAGAAGGAAAAAAACGACTATATGAGAGGGTTTGTTGACTTGAAACTTTTTTTGCGTAATTCCTGCT
>NZ_JAFUSK010000085.1 GCF_017471675.1 Pseudobutyrivibrio sp. | reverse complement strand
GATCCAATGTAAAATGTAATTGAGCCATAGTATTCATCCTTTCAATTATGTTTTGTGTGGTAACTTAATTTTAACTGAAAGATGAGCACTTGGCTCTTTTTAATAAATTTTAGAATTTACACCATTATATGGGCTTTATCAAAATATACTAATTTTGAAATCGAGCAAGTGGATTCTAATGGAAAAAGGTTTGGGAATTCGATTTTTGCATCTGTGATATACTAATTTTGCTGATATTAGGTTTATATCCAATTGAAACAAGTATATTTTTGTAAGAATTCACATATACTGAACTAAAATCAAAAACATGAGTTAGGATAACATTTCTTGCATGAAAATATTGCTTGGATATATAGCAGGTGATATGCGGAAAGAAGCCTATGTTCAATAAAAATTTATTGTTTGTAAGTAGGGAGTTATAGTAGGTACATAGAGGCTATTGCCCTTGACAAGCCCTGAGATTTTTTCTATTATAAGGTAAGTTAAATGCGATGATGAAGAGGAGTAATCAGTGTCGTCCTGTAGAGAGGGTCGCTCACCGGCTGAAAGGTGACCTAGGAGCTGAGCTGACGAAGGTAGCTTCGGAGCAGATGGTGAACAAAGCATCCTGGTGATAGCCAGACAGATGTACAAACCATCCGAGTCGTTCCCGTAAGGAATAAGATGAGATATAAATGCAGGTGGTAACGCGACCGTATCGAATATGGCGCCCTGTGTACAGCAATTTGCCGTACACAGGGCTTTTTAATTACGTTAAAAAGTTTCAACGTTAGCTAGAGGTAGCTAATAATTATGTCATAGTATTAGCTAAGCGGCTACTCGAACTAGGCAGGCGTGAGTAGGGAGGCACCATGCCGAGCATGGGAAGGACCTACGCCGGCGGGAGGGCTCCCATGCGAAGGTATGGGGGGTGCCCTACGGAAGCATGTATAATTTGGAAGCCGCGTGATTTTTAGAAAGGATAAAAGTATGAAAGAATTAGCAAAGACTTATGATCCAAAGGGTCTTGAAGACAGACTCTATAAAAAGTGGGAGGAGAATGGCTATTTCCACGCTGAGGTAGACCGTAGCAAAAAGCCATTTACTATTGTAATGCCACCTCCAAATATTACAGGTCAGCTTCACATGGGACATGCACTTGATAACACGATGCAGGATATCCTTATCAGATATAAGAGAATGCAGGGCTACTCAGCTTTATGGCAGCCAGGTACAGACCATGCAGCTATCGCTACAGAGGTAAAGGTTATCGAGCATCTTAAGAAGCAGGGCATCGAAAAGGATAGCCTTGGGCGTGAAGGCTTCCTTGAGAAGTGCTGGGAGTGGAAGGATGAGTACGGAACACGTATCATCAACCAGCTTAAGAAGATGGGTTCATCTGCTGACTGGGAGCGCGAAAGATTCACAATGGATGAAGGCTGCTCAAAGGCTGTAGAAGAAGTATTCGTTAAGCTTTACAACGAAGGCTACATTTATAAGGGAAACCGTATCATCAACTGGTGTCCAGTTTGTCAGACATCTATCTCAGATGCTGAGGTAGAGCATGAGGAGCAGGCAGGACATTTCTGGCACATGAAGTACGAAATCGTAGGCGAGCCAGGCCGCTTCGTAACATTCGCTACAACACGTCCAGAGACAATGCTTGGTGATTCAGCTGTTGCTGTAAACCCTAAGGATGAAAGATATCAGGATATCATTGGTAAGACTGTAATGCTTCCATTTGTAAATCGTGAGATTCCAGTTATCGCTGATGAATATGTTGATATGGAATTTGGTACTGGTGTTGTTAAGATTACTCCAGCCCATGACCCTAACGATTTCGAGGTAGGTAAGAGACATAACCTTCCTGTAATCAATATCCTTAACGATGATGCTACTATCAACGCAAACGGTGGCGAGTTCGAGGGTATGGATAGATACGAGGCTCGTAAGCTCATTGTTCAGAAGATGGACGAAATGGGTCTTCTTGTTAAGATTGAAGAGCATACACATAATGTAGGAACGCATGATAGATGTAAGACTACTGTAGAGCCTATGGTTAAGCCACAGTGGTTCGTAGCAATGGAAGAGCTTGCAAAGCCTGCTATCGAGGCTATCAAGACAGGTGAGCTTACATTTGTTCCTAAGAACTACGATAAGACATATTTACACTGGCTTGAGAACATCCGCGATTGGTGTATTTCACGTCAGCTTTGGTGGGGACATAGAATCCCAGCATACTACTGCGAGAAGTGTGGCGAGACAGTTGTTGCCAGAGCATCTGAGGCACCAACAGTTTGCCCTAAGTGTGGACATACTCATATGAAGCAGGATGAGGATACACTTGATACATGGTTCTCATCAGCACTTTGGCCATTCTCAACACTTGGCTGGCCAGAGAAGACAGAGGAGCTTGATTATTTCTATCCAACAGATGTACTTGTTACTGGATACGATATCATCTTCTTCTGGGTAATCAGAATGGTATTCTCAGGCTACGCTCACACAGGAAAGTCGCCATTTTCTACAGTACTCATCCATGGCCTTGTACGTGATTCACAGGGACGTAAGATGTCTAAGTCTTTAGGAAATGGTATCGATCCACTTGAGATTATTGATAACTACGGTGCTGATGCACTTCGTCTTACACTTATCACAGGTAATGCACCTGGTAACGATATGCGTTTCTACAACGAGCGTGTTGAAAACAGCCGTAACTTTGCAAACAAGGTATGGAATGCTTCTCGTTTCATTATGATGAACCTTGCTGATAACGAGGTTACAAAGCCAGCTGATGCAGACCTTGCTACTGAGGATAAGTGGATTATCTCTAAGGTAAACACATTAGCCAAAGATGTAACAGAAAATATGGATAAGTTTGAACTTGGTATAGCAGTTCAAAAGGTATATGATTTTATTTGGGACGAGTTCTGCGATTGGTACATCGAAATTGTAAAGCCAAGAATGTACTCAGAGGAATATACAGCAAGCAAGAATGCAGCCCTTTGGACAGCTAAGTTTGCACTTACAAATGCACTTAAGATGCTTCACCCATTTATGCCATTTATCACAGAAGAAATCTTCTGCACACTTCAGAGCGAAGAGGAAACAATCATGCTTTCTGCATGGCCAGAATTTGATGAGGCAATGAACTTCCCAGCTGAGGAAGCAAAGGTAGAGCGTGCAAAGGATGTTGTTCGTGGTATGAGACAGCTTCGTACAGATATG
The DNA here is from genome assembly GCF_017471675.1 of Pseudobutyrivibrio sp. GTDB lineage: Bacteria > Bacillota > Clostridia > Lachnospirales > Lachnospiraceae > Pseudobutyrivibrio. The sequence continues at coordinate 19,892 of NZ_JAFUSK010000085.1, read as the reverse complement.
GATGTTCCACCTTCAAAGAAGGCTGCTATCCACATCGTAGCTGACGATGCAGATGTAAGAGCTACATTTGATGAGATTACACCAATCTTCAAGACACTTGCTGGTGCAACAGAGGTATTTATTCAGGCTGATAAGGCTGGTATCTCAGATGATGCAGTTTCAGCTGTAATTCCAGATGCTACACTTTTCGTTCCGCTTGAGGACCTTGTAGATTTCGAAAAGGAAAAGGAGCGTCTTACAAAAGAAAAAGAAAAGCTTGAAAAAGAGCTTGCTCGTTCACGCGGAATGCTTTCAAATGAGAAATTCATGAGCAAAGCACCAGAAGCAAAGGTTGCTGAGGAGCGTGAGAAATTAGCTAAATACGAAGCAATGATGGCTCAGGTTGAGGCACGTCTTGCTAGTATGAAATAATTAATAAAGGTAGCCCTCATCCACCACTAAAGTGGTCCCCCTTCCCCCGGAGGGGGAAGCCTAGAGTTTGCCTTCCCCCTCTGGGGGAAGGTGCCCCGAAGGGGCGGATGAGGGTACAGGAGGAAACTATGGATATCAAGAACATTTTAAGCAAGTGCGATCACACATTACTTGGTGTTGACGCAACATGGAATGACATTAAGGGTATTGTAGATGATGGAATGAAGTATGAGACTGCTTCAGTATGCATCCCAGCTAGCTTTGTAAAGCAGGCTGCTGAGTACGTTAAGGAGCAGGGCGGACACCTTCCAATCTGTACAGTAATTGGTTTCCCTAACGGCTATGCTACAACAGCTTCTAAGTGCTTTATGGCAAGTGATGCTGTAGATAACGGTGCTTCAGAAGTAGATATGGTTATCAATGTAGGTTGGGTTAAGGAAGGCAGATATGATGATGTTCTTGCTGAAATCAACGCAATCAAGGCTGCTTGCAAGGGTAAGCTTTTAAAGGTTATCATCGAGTGCTGCTTACTTACAGACGAAGAAAAGATTAAGATGTGCGAAGTTGTTTCAAAGTCTGATGCAGATTACATCAAGACATCAACAGGCTTCTCTACAGGTGGTGCTACATTCGACGACATCAAGCTTATGGCTGACCACATGACAAACGGCAAGCTTATTAAGGCAGCAGGCGGTATTGCTTCACTTGATGATGCACAGAAGTTCATCGACCTTGGTGCAAGCAGACTTGGTACTAGCCGTGTTGTTAAGGCTGTTAAAGGCCTTCCAAATGACGGAAAGTACTAAAAATTAGCTTCTATTGTGAAAATTTAATGAAAATTTATGTAAAAATGCAAAATTTCATGACAAATCCATTATAAAAATCTATAATTAATTTGATTAAGTTTAGTATCTTGGAATACTAAACTTAATCAAATATTGACTTTTGTTTTGGGGGACGTATGGCTCAGCCAATTAATGCACTTGCACCAAAAATTCAAGTCTCATCTGATGGTTTGGAAGCAACAATGACTTTTAAAATTCCGGATGGGAAAAGTGATGTGCCTAAGTTTACTGCTGCGCAGTTGCTTGGGTTCTTGAATAATGCAAATGTTACCTTTGGTATTGACCAGGATATGCTTGTTAAGCTGTCTAATAGTCCTGTTTATGGAAAGCCTGTTAAGGTGGCGGAGGGCTCTGCTCAGGTGCAGGGAACGCCAGGGTATTTTGAATATCATTTCGATACAACAGTCAATCGTAAGCCTACCATCCGTCCAGATGGTACAGCTGATTACATGAGTATTAAGACTATCGAAACTATACAGGAAGGTGATGTTATTGCAACATATCATCCTGCAGTTCAGGGAAGTCGTGGTATGTCTGTTAGAGGCCAGATTCTTGAGCCAAAGCCAGTGCGTGACCTTCCCCCATTAATAGGTAGAGGATTTGACAGATCCAGTGATAATCTTACCTACACAGCTAAGATTACTGGAAAAATAGAAGTTAACCAGGGAAAGATTTCTATATCACCTGTCCATGAGGTGCAGGGGGATGTGGGAATTGGCACTGGCAACATAAAGTTTAACGGCGACGTTATTGTTCACGGTGGTGTTCATGATGGTGCTGTTATTGATGCTGCAGGCAATGTAATTATTCATGGCCTGATTGAAGACTGCGACATTAGGGCAGGCAAGGATTTGTTCCTGTTGTCTGGTGTCAAAGGAAATGAAAAAACAATCATAGATTGCAAGGGCTCGGTGACAGCTCAGTTTGTGGAGTACGCCATTATTACTTGTGGTGGAGATATTACCGCAGATTATTTCTTTAAGAGCAAGGTTTCTTGCGATGGTCACATAGAGCTTAATGGCAATAATGCTTCTATCATTGGGGGCTACGTTTCAGCTGTTCAGGGAATAGAGGTTAATGACATTGGAAACTCTTTTGGAACTACAACAAATGTTGCTGTAGGTGTTGATATAGAAAGAGCTGCCGAATACGAAATGCTTGCAAAGAAGATTCAGGCAATCAGTTCTAATGTTCAAAAGATTAAAAAGGGTATAGAAGAATTTGATAGACTTGGCGAGGAGCGTGGCATTAATTACAAGGAAGACCCTCGTAGAATGCAGCTTCTTAGAGTACGTATCAGAGACGAAGCAGTTGTACTTGAAGAGACTAAAAAGCTCAGCAGACTAAAAGAAGTTATTATGTCTGGAAAAGGCGCAACTATAAAGGTTTATAGAAGATTGTACGCTGGAAGCAATATTTCAGTTGATGACCATCATGTTACCATTCAGGATATGCATGAAAAGATAGAGATTGAAAAGAGTGAAGAAGGCGTTAAACTGGTTAAAATTGGTGGATAAATTATGATAGATTTTGAAGAAGAACTTAAAAAGTACGAGCCTGCCATTGAAGTGGAACAGGCTGAGGCTGATATTAAAGCAAGAGATTTAACAGATTTAACAGACTTGCTTTTTAACATGACAGCACAAAACAACGGGACAAAATAGTTTGGATTTAGTGGAGAATAATAGATGCAGTGTTTTATGTGTGGTGCCGAAGTTGGTAACGAGAAAGTTTGTTACAACTGCGGCGCCGATATTTTGCTATATAAACAAATCATATACACGTCTTACGTGTTCTATAATCAGGGCTTGGAAAAGGCCAGGGTCAGAGATTTATCAGGTGCAATTGAATCCTTAAAATCTTCGCTCCAATATTATAAATATAATACCAGAGCAAGGAATTTATTAGGACTTTGCTATTATCAGATTGGGGAGATTGTGCTTGCTTTAAATGAGTGGGTAATCTCTAAGAATCTGCAGGAGGATAATCCTGATGCTGACAGATACCTGGCAGAAATCGAAAATGCGCCAGGCTTTTTAAGCAAGATTAATTCCACAATCAAAAAATATAATCAGGCAGTTGAATATTGTAAATCTGGTAGTAAGGACTTGGCTATTATCCAACTAAAAAAGGTTATAAGTCAGAATCCTAATTTTGTGAAAGCTCATCAGCTTTTAGCTCTTCTTTATATAGAAGAATCCAAGTATGCTGATGCCAGAAAGCTTTTGAATCAGGCGACCAAGATTGATGGTAATAATACTACTACCATCCGATATATCCACGAGGTAAAGTCAAGGCTAAAGGAACAGAATACTGGCAGAAGAAAGAAAAAGACTGACACGGTTTCATTCTTAGATGGCAATGACACAGTGGTTATGTCTGAAAAATCCTTCAGAAGTATGCTGGATAATTCAGGTGCCAGCCTAATGAATATTTTGCTTGGCCTTGTGTTAGGGCTTTTGATTTGCTTTTTCCTGGTAGTGCCAACAGTAAGAGATAATGCAAAGGATAGTAATTCCAAAACTGTTTTGGCTCTTAACGAAGCCCTTGCTGAATCTAAATCAAAGAGTGATTCTTTACAATCAGAAATAGATAGCCTTAAGGAAGATTTAAGTGCTTATGATGATAAGCAGGATGTGGCAACATCCTACGACAACCTTTTTGCAGCTGAAAATTCCTACAATGCCGGCGATAGCGAAACTGCCAGCCAGTACATTCAGCTGGTAACAAAGGAAGTGTTAGGAGAACAGGGCCAACAAGCTTACGATACACTTTATGCGGCTCTTTCTCCAGCTATTATTCAGGGCTATTATGATGATGGAAATAATTTCTATTCAGAAGAAAACTATGAAAGTGCAATCACTAATTTCAAGACAGTTGTAGATATTGATGAAAACTACAATAATGGTGCGGCACTTTTCCTTCTTGGAGATTGCTACCGATTGACAGATCAGACAGATTTGGCTTTGGAATGCTTTGAAAAGGTGGTTGAACTATATCCTTCAAATAAATGGGGAAAGCAGGCTAAGGTGTATATTGCAGCTGATGATACTACACTTGATGCCAAAGAGGTAGGTGAATAAAATGACAGATTTTGAGTTAGTAAAAATGGCCTTAGAGGCTAGAGAAATGGCTTACACACCATATTCTCATCACAAGGTGGGGGCAGCACTTTTGTGTAAGGATGGCACAGTGTTCAAGGGCTGCAATATTGAAAATGCAGGATATACACCAACAAACTGTGCAGAAAGAACAGCGGTTTTTAAGGCTGTCAGTGAGGGCTACTACGATTTTAGTGCAATCGCTGTAGTTGGTGGCATGGATAATCTCAAGGATTTGCCACTTTGCGCGCCATGCGGTGTGTGCAGACAGGTGCTTAATGAGTTTGGTGAACCAGATACTTTTAGAATTTTACTTGCCGAAGTAAAAAATGTGGATGATTTAACCAAAATTCAGCCTGAAGATGTAAAAATTATAGAAAAAACGCTTAAAGAAATTTTACCATTAGGCTTTGGACCTAAAAATTTGGACATAAAATAGACATTAAAACATCATTGTTCTTGCAAAAATCATGAAATACAATATAATTTAAGTATGAGTTTCTATTAATAAAGAAACAAAATATAGGAGGAATGAAAGAATGAAAAAGAAGTTATTAAGCGTACTTCTTGTAGCTTCAATGGTAGCTACTATGTTTGTTGGTTGTGGTTCATCATCTAGCAGTGATTCAGCTTCTGAACCAGCAGCAACAACAGATGAGGGGGCTGCTGATGCAGCAACAAACAGCGATTATAAGGTCGCAATGATTACAGACTCTGGTGACATCACAGATATGTCATTCAACCAGACAACTTACGAGGCTGCTAAGGCATTTGCAGATGAAAATGGTGTTGAGTTCCAGTACTACAAGCCAACAGCAGATTCAGATGATGCTCGTATCGCTTCATTTGAGAATGCTGTAGCAGATGGTTACAATGTAGTTGTTGTACCAGGTTACTTATTCGCTAACATGATTAAGGAAGTTGCTGAGACTTATCCTAATGTAACAATCATCGCTCTTGACTGTGGCGAAGGTGACTTTGGTGATTATAAGCTTCCTGAGAATGTTTGCTCATTCACATACCAGGAAGAGTTAGCAGGTTACATGGCAGGTTATGCAGCTGTTAAGGAAGGCTACACAAAGCTTGGTTTCCTTGGTGGTATGGCTGTTCCAGCTGTTATCCGTTACGGATATGGTTTCGTTCAGGGATGTAACGATGCTGCAGTAGAGCTTGGTAATGCTTCAGATGTTCAGGTTAACTATGTATATGGTGGCCAGTTCTTCGGTGATGAGGCTATTACAGCTCAGATGGATACATGGTATTCAAATGGTACAGAGGTTGTATTCGCATGTGGTGGTGGTATCTACACATCAGCTTGCGAGGCAGCTCAGAAGGTAGATGGCAAGGTTATCGGTGTTGACTCTGACCAGTCTGGTACAATTGCTAACCAGTACGGTACAGATGATCTTTGCATCACATCAGCTATGAAGGGTCTTGCTCCTACAGTTGAGTCTACACTTACAGACTTACTTGCAGGTAACTGGTCTAACTACGCTGGTAAGATTGAGAACCTTGGTATCGTTTCAGGTACAGATCCTTCAGTTAACTATGTACAGCTTCCTACAGATACATGGTCAATGAAGAACTTTACTGTAGATGACTACAAGGAGCTTGTTGGTAAGCTTTATGATGGTACAATCACTGTTGACAACACAACAGAGAAGATGCCAGCTACAGAAATCACAGTTAAGGAATATGACAATATTCACTAAATGCAAAAAGATTTAATTCTTTAGAGTTGAATTTGTTTGCACGGCGCACACACATTTATAAAACATGTTTTTATGTGTGTGTCTCCCGCAAAGTCTTTTATTAAGGAGGGAGGGATTACACATCCCTCCCTTTTTTAAAAATAGCAATATTTTAAAATTCATCACGGTAAACGCGATGTTTTTTATGGTTTTGCTGTTCATATAGGGGAGAGCATTATCAGCAAATAGATAGTTAATTAGCGCCTATGTAACTATCACAAAAGAAAGGGTTTATTGCGATGGAAGATTACGTAATTGAGATGCTGCATATTACAAAAGAGTTCCCAGGCATCATTGCAAATGACGATATTACTTTGCAATTAAAGCGTGGTGAAATTCATGCACTTCTCGGGGAGAATGGTGCCGGCAAGTCCACACTTATGAGTGTTCTTTTCGGACTTTATACACCGGAAAAGGGTGTCATCAAAAAAGATGGCAAAGAAGTAAAAATCAATAATCCAAATGATGCTACAGATTTGGGTATTGGTATGGTTCACCAGCATTTTATGTTGGTAGACATTTTTAGTGTACTTGATAATATCATTCTTGGTTCTGAGCCTAGTAAGCTTGGCTTTTTAACAAAGGCAGAAGCAAGAAAGAAGGTTATGGATTTATCTAACAAGTACAATCTTAAGGTTGATCCTGATGCGCTTATCGAGGATATCACTGTTGGTATGCAACAGCGTGTAGAAATCCTTAAGATGCTTTACAGAGATAATGACATTCTTATTTTTGATGAGCCTACTGCAGTTCTTACTCCACAGGAGATTGATGAGCTGATGAAAATCATGAAGGATTTAGCAGCTGAGGGTAAGTCAATCCTATTTATCACTCACAAGCTAAACGAAATCATGGAAGTAGCTGATAGATGCTCTATCCTTAGAAAGGGTAAGTATATCGGTACAGTTGATGTTGCAAACACTACTAAGGAAGAGCTTTCTTCAATGATGGTTGGACGTAACGTTAAGTTCGCTGTTGATAAGGAAGAAGCTAAGCCTACTAATGAGGTTCTCAAGGTAGAGAACGTTTGCGTAAAAAGCAAGATTCATGCTAATGACTCAGTACACAATGTTTCATTTAACGTACGTGCGGGTGAAATCGTATGTATTGCAGGTATCGATGGCAACGGTCAGACAGAGTTCGTTGGGGCGCTTACAGGACTCGATGACATATCTAGTGGAAAGATTACATTGTGCGGCGAAGATATTACTAAAAAATCAATCCGCTATAAGAATACACACGGCATGAGTCATATTCCTGAGGATAGACATAAGCATGGTCTTGTCCTTGATTATTCTCTTGAGGAAAACATGATTCTTCAAAGATACTTTGAGCCAGCATTCCAAAAGGGTGGAATGATTAAGAAAAAGGAAATGCGCGAATATTCAGATCGCTTAACAAAGGCATTTGATGTACGTTCTGGACAGGGTGCTGTTACAAAGGTTCGTTCTATGTCTGGTGGTAACCAGCAGAAGGCCATTGTTGCACGTGAGATGGATAGAGATCACGAGCTTCTTATTGCTGTTCAACCTACTAGAGGTTTGGATGTTGGAGCTATCGAATATATCCATAAGGAAATCGTAAAGGAAAGAGATGCAGGTAAGGCAATTCTTCTTGTTTCCCTTGAATTAGATGAGGTTATGAACCTCTCAGATAGAATCTTAGTTATGTATGAGGGCGAAATCGTAGGTGAGGTTGACCCTAAGAAGACCACTCTTCAGGAATTAGGATTATATATGTCAGGCGCTAAGCGTGATGATGGAAGGGAGGCTAAGTAATGCAAGCAAAAGAAAGCTTTTTCAAAAGACCAGGAGTACAGACATTACTTGCTTCAGTTTTATGTGCAGTACTTGGTATTATTATTGGATTTATTATCCTTTGGTTTATGAATGCTGAACATGCCACAGAAGGTATGGGAGCAATATTAACTAACTTCTTCAAATATAGAATAGCCAGCACAACCACATTGATGAAATACATGGGTTCATTCCTTGTTAACTCAGTGCCAGTTATTCTTTGTGCCGAAGCAATCTTATTTGCTTACAAGGCAGGATTATTTAACATTGGTGCAGCCGGACAGTATGCAGTTGGTATTATTGCCAGCCTATATACATCTCTTGCACTTGGATGGAACTGGTTCTTCTGCCTACTTGCAGCTATCGTAGCAGGTGGTGTTTGGGGACTTATTGCAGGTATCTTTAAGGCATACTTCAATGTAAACGAAGTTATTGCAGGTATCATGCTTAACTGGATTGGTTTATACATCTGTAACATCATTCTTGGCGGTGAGGCATGTATGAATCAGAGTAAGTCAGAGACTTACGATATCTCAGAGGTTAATCCTTCAGGCTTATTGCCAGGATTTATGCAGGAGTTCTTCGGTGGAAATCAGTACATGACAATAGCTATTCCACTTACAGTTATTGTTGCAATTATTATCCTTATTGTCCTTAACAAGACAACATTTGGATACGAGCTTAAGGCTACAGGTCATAACAAAGAGGCTGCAAAATATGCAGGTATGAATGCTAAGAGAAATATCATGCTTACACTTCTTATCTCAGGAGCTATTGCAGGTATGGCATCAGGCCTCTTCTATTTAACAGGTATCGAGCATTACAAGATTGCTTCATCAGTTCCAGGCATGGGATTTACAGGTATCGCTGTTGCCTTCCTTGGTGGACTTAATCCAATCGGAACAATCTTTGCCGGATTATTTGTTGAGTACATCACACTTGGTGGCCAGTATCTTAACACAAATTACTACAATCCACAGGTTGCTGATCTTATGATTGCAATCATCATTTACTTATGCGGATTCGTATTGTTCTTCAAGACAATACTTAACAGACCAGGTAAGGTAAAGGTTAATGCCAATGCTGAGCCTGAAAATACTGCAAAGAAGGAGGTGTAAGAAATGTCTGGATTATTATTACTTATTCAATATACACTTATTTTCTCGGCAGTACTTATTCTTGTAGCTTTGGGTGGTATGTTCTCAGAGAGAAGCGGTATCATCAACCTTGGACTTGAAGGTATCATGGTATTCGGTGCTATGGCAGGTGCTATGGTAATGGTTCTTCTTCCAAGCGATGCATCTAAGTTTACTATTATTGTTCTTACACTTTTGGCATCTGCATTAGCAGGAATGCTTTCATCGCTGTTGATAGCCGTTGCCTGTATCAATTTCAAGGCGGACCAAACCCTGATTGGTACGGCGGTTAACATGCTTGCTACAGCAGCTGCAACAGTTATTATTAAGGCTTTCAATACAATTCGTTCAAACGGCGCAGATTTCTCTGCAAAGCTTGATTACGTAAGAGGTCATGATGCATTTGTATTCTACATTGGTAAGCTTCAGATTAGCTGGTTTATCGTAGTAGCAGCTATCCTTCTTGTATGTGCAATAGTTTTCTTCTACAAGACAAAGCTTGCTCTTCGTATTCGTGCTTGTGGTGAGCATCCACAGGCTGCTGATTCAGTAGGTATTAATGTATATGCAATGCGTTACATTGGTGTTCTTTTATCAGGATTCCTTGGTGGTCTTGGTGGTATCATTTATATTTGTGCCGCTAACTCAACATGGCATTTTGATTACGGTGTAGCTGGTGCAGGTTTCCTTGCCCTTGCTGTTATGATTTTTGGTCAGTGGAAGCCAGAGCGTATTGCCTGGTCAGCAGTGCTTTTTGCATTGTTCCGCTCACTTTCAAACGTATACATGGGTATTGGATTCTTACATGCGCTTCCAATATCAGGAACAGTTTATAACATGTTCCCATACATCGTTTCACTTCTTGTACTTGCATTTACATCTCAGAATTCTCGTGCTCCTAAGGCCGAGGGTATACCTTATGATAAGGGACAGAGATAATATAGCCTTCCCCCTTTTAGGGGGAAGCCTTTTTTTTATTTACATGTTTCACAGAAATTTAACTATTAAATAGTACAATACAGTAGTGATGTTGTGTAAAGGACATTAATTCAGAAAGGAAGAAAGGCTTCATGAGACAGGTTGATGTGGCAGAAATAAAGCCGGGCATGATACTGGCAGAAAAAATTATAAGTCCACGTGGACAGGTTTTGGCCGAGGCTGGTACTGCGGTTACGGCTCAGCAACTGTTACATGTTAGTTATTATGGTATAAAGACCCTTTCAATCCAAGATGAAGAAGATGCAATAGAAAAATACGAATTCGATGCACCGGATGAGTATATTGGAGAAACTCAATCTGTAAGAATTTTAAATAGCCATGAGTTTGTAGAATTTAAAAAAGCCTACAACAAATGTGCAGACCAATTAGAAGAAATAGTAAATGAATTTGTAAATAAGCAAGTTCAGCTGAAGGATGATGTATTACTAGAAGACATCCACAAAGTATTTGAAGAACATTCAACAGGCCTTGGCATCATGGCAATGATGCTAAACATCCAGGAAATTGATACTAGCACTTACAAACATTCCGTTAACGTTGCTATTATTTCAAGAGTATGTGGCGGTTGGCTTGGTATTACAGATAAAAAAGAATTAGATGTGCTTACAATGTGCGGCTTGTATCATGATATTGGAAAATCATTAGTGCCTCAAAAGATTCTTACTAAGAAAGGGCCATTAACAGTGGAAGAATATGGTCGAATGGCTGAACATCCATTGCTTGGGTACAATCTTTTAAGCGATGCTGCGATAGACAGAAGAATAAAACTGGCAGCCTTGCAACACCATGAAAGAAATGATGGAAGCGGCTATCCATACGGATTAACAAAGGATTTTATTAGCTATTATTCTAAAATAGTTGCTATTACAGATGTATATGATGCCATGACAGCAGACAGATGCTATAGAGCAGGTATTTGTCCATTTGAGGTAATAGCACAATTCCAGCGGCAGGATAAAGCAAAATACGACCAAAATGTTTTACAGGTTTTCTTAAAGAATATTGCACAGTCTTATATAGGAACGAAGGTGGTACTGTCAGATGATAGTAAAGGCGTTATCACAATGATAAACGACAAAGCCCTATCAAGTCCTCTTATTCAGCTTGAAAGTGGTGAATTTATAGACCTTAAAGAGCGTTCTGATTTATATATTCGTGCATGTATTTAATATCTGAGAATAGTATGTTATTGATGAAAAAATACTGTTCTCAGATTTTTTATTTTGTACCTAAATAAAAACTGTGAAAAACTTGTAAAACCTAATCTAAGACCTTGAAATTGTGGTATAGTATAGATTGTGAAATAATGAACAAATGGGCTCTAATTTCCCCATGGGGAATTAATTATATATAATAAGGGAGCTAAAGTAAAAAGGAGGAAATAACAATGGAAATGTTAGTAACAGCTTTAATCTGTTTACCATTTCTCTGGGCGATTTTGCCTGCAGTTATTCACAATTCTAAGTGCAGAGCATTCTTCGTCTATCTCGGTTGTGGAATCGTTATTGCACTTTCGGTATTCACAGCTTTCAAGTGGTTCTTGGCTGGAGGCCAGGCCATGAGTTTCGATTTGCCATACAAAGAGGTCTTCGATGAAGTAATCTTAGTTGGCGACATTTTCTTGATGTGTCTTATCACATATCTTTCATTTAAGTACAAGAAGGGGGTTATTTCACTGCTTGCAATAGTGCAGACTGTTCTTGTTGCAGCACTAGAGCTTTTTGGACCAGAGGTTAAAGAGCTTCCAGCCCTTCGTTTTGACTGGCTTACACTTGTTATGATTCTTATCATCGGTGTAGTAGGTTCATTAATCGGTATCTATGCAGTTGGTTACATGCATGGCTATCACATTCATCATCACAAGGAGCTTACAGACAGACGTAGCTTCTTCCTTGCAATGATATTTGTATTCTTTGGTGCGATGTTTGGTCTTGTATTTTCACAGAGCCTTATCTGGATGTATTTCTTCTGGGAAATCACATCAGTTACATCATTCCTGCTTATTGGATACACTCGTACAGAAGAAGCAATCAACAATTCATTCAAGGCTTTATGGATGAACTTACTTGGTGGTTGCGGAATTGCAGCAGCTATTGCAATTGGCATCTTAGCATTTAAGACAGTTAATCTCTATGAGATTATTGATATTGCAATTGTTAGCAAGTATGTTGGTATTCCAGGTACACTTTGCTTGCTTCCAATCGCTTGCCTTGCATTTGCAGCACTTACAAAGTCAGCTCAGTTCCCATTCTCAGGATGGTTACTTGGCGCCATGGTAGCACCTACACCTTCATCAGCACTTCTTCACAGTGCAACAATGGTTAAGGCTGGTGTATATCTTCTTATTCGTATTTCAATGGCAATGGCTGATAACTATGTAGGTAACATGGTAGCCCTTATTGGTGGCTTCACATTCCTTGCAGCATCTTGCCTTGCTATTTCAGTTTCAGATGGAAAGAAGGTACTTGCTTACTCTACAATCTCTAACCTTGGTCTTATCGTTGCATGTACAGGCTGTGGTTATGAGGAGACAATCTGGGCAGCAGTATTCCTTGTAATTTTCCACGCAGTATCTAAGTCAATGCTCTTCCAGTGCGTTGGTGCTATCGAGAACACAACAGGTAGCCGTGACGTTGAGGATATGCAGGGATTGATTTCACTTTTCCCTAAGCTTGCAGTTGTACTTATGATTGGTATCGCAGGAATGTTCCTTGCACCATTTGGTATGCTTATTTCTAAGTGGGCAGCACTTAAGGCATTCATCGATACAAGCTCAGTTTATGTATCAACACTTATGGTACTTTTCATTTGCTTCGGTTCAGCTACAACAATGTTCTACTGGACAAAGTGGATGTCTAAGATTCTTGGCGCTTCTGGTAAGGAGAAGTCAAGAGACCTTACAAAGAAGAACGAGTACATCTCAATGTTCTTCCATGCAGTTATGATGGTTGCGCTTATTCTTGGATTCCCATGGCTTTCAGCTAACGTGCTTAAGCCAATGACAAATGAGATGTTTGGTACAGATGTACAGGTTATCTCATACCAGAATATTATTATCATGATCGTATTACTTGTTGGCGTATTTGTAATTCCATTCATCAATTATTTATTGACAAAGAATTCTAAGGCTAAGCAGGTAATCACATACATGGGTGGTGCTAACTGTGGTGATAACTTCAACTTCGTTTCATCAACAGGTGACCCTAAGGAGATGCACATCTCTAACTTCTACATGGAAGATATCATGGGTGAGAAGAAGTTATTCACACCAGCAATTATGATTTCAACATTTATCATCATTGTATACATGATTATCGTGATAGGAGGTGCATTCTAATGACAGAACGTATTATTATTGCAGTACTTTATGTAATCCTTGCACCTTTCGTAATCGGTTTGCTAGATGGCTTTGATAGAAAGATTTCTGCTCGTATGCAGGGAAGAAAAGGACCATCTGTATTGCAGCCATTCTTCGATTTAAAGAAGCTTTTTGAAAAGGAATTTTTAACAGCTAATAAGGCGCAGCTATTTATGATTCGTTCATACTTAGTATTTATCGTTTTATCAGGTATCCTTTTCTTCGGTGGATTTGATATTTTGCTTGTTGTATTTTCACTTTCTACAGCAGCAATGTTCTTAATCCTTGCTTCAACATCAACTCACTCACCATACTCTGCACAGGGTACTCACAGAGAGCTTGTTCAGATTATGTCATGTGAGCCAATGGAATTACTTGTTGCAGTTGGTTTTTATCTTGCAACAAAGACATTCAATGTTAACGAAATCATTGCAGGCTCTGCAGTTTCAAACATTGTTTACTTACCAGGATTTTTCGTAGGATTTGTATTTATTCTTACTATCAAGTTTAGAAAGTCACCATTTGATATTGCTACTAGTCATCATGCACACCAGGAAGTTATCAAGGGTGTTACTTCAGAGATGGTTGGTAAGGAATACGGAATGGTTACACTTGCTGAGTGGTACGAGAACGCTATCTTACTTGGTATAGTTGGATTATTCTTCCTGAACTCTAATCCTGTTTCTATTGTAGGCGCTATCATTGCAATCCTTGTTGTATGGTTCCTTGAGATTCTCATTGACAACACATCAGCAAGAGTTAAGTGGCAGCTTATGCTTAAGCTTGCTTGGGGCGTTACAATCATAGCAGCAGGCATGAATCTCTTCTTACTAGAGATTATTATGGGTTAATGTTTGATTAATAGGAGGAATAGAAATGAGTACAATACATAAATCACCATGGCTACTCCACTATGATGGAAGTAGCTGTAATGGATGTGATATAGAAGTTTTAGCATGTACTACTCCAGTTTATGATGTGGAGCGTTTCGGTGTTATCAACACAGGTAACCCAATGCATGCTGATATTTTCCTGATTACTGGTGGTATCAATTCTCAGAACGAATCTGTTGTTAAGCAGATTTACGAGCAGATGCCACAGCCAAAGGTAGTTATCGCTGTTGGTACATGTGCATGTACAGGCGGAATTTTCAAGGAATGCTACAACATCAAGGGCGGAGCAGATACAGTTATTCCTGTTGATATCTATGTTCCAGGATGTGCAGCTCGTCCAGAGTCAATCATCGATGGTGTTGTTAAGGGTGTAGCTCTCTTTAAGGAGAAGGCTGAGGCTCTTAAGGCAGCAGAAAAGTAGGAGGAAAATATGCAAGAGATTAAAAAAGATTTATATTTAATTGAAAAGGCTGAGCTCCTCCAGGTTATCATGGAAAAGAAGAATGCTCTTTGGAGACTTTGCCAGATTTGCTGCTCTTTCCCTAAGGCAGAGAATCATTACGAAGTAACATATTCATTTGCTAATGGATATGACTTCGCAAACTATAGACTTATCGTAGAAAAGGATGAGGAAGTTCCTTCAATCTCTCGTGTTTACAAGTCAGCTATCTATTATGAGAACGAGATGCACGAGCTTTGGGGACTTAACGTAGAAAATATCAAGGTTGATTTACACGACAAGCTTTATCGTATCGATGTAGAGACACCATTTATTGAAAAGGAGGACAAGTAGCATGGGAAAAAGAAGTATAGTACCTTACGGCCCACAGCACCCTGTTCTTCCAGAGCCTATTCATCTTGATTTAGTTTTGGAGGACGAGAAGGTTTTAGCTGCTATTCCTTCTATTGGATTTATTCACAGAGGTCTTGAGAGCCTTACAAGCAAGAAGGATTTTAACGAGATGGTATACGTTGCAGAGCGTATCTGCGGTATCTGTTCATTCATGCATGGTATGGGCTACTGTATGGCAGTAGAGGATATCATGAACGTAGAGGTTCCTCGTCGTGCAGATTATCTTCGTACAATTTGGGCTGAGATGAGCCGTCTTCACAGCCACTTATTATGGTTAGGATTACTTGCTGATGGTTTTGGATTCGAGTCACTCTTCATGCATTCATGGAGACTTCGTGAGAACATTCTTGATATGTTCGAGGCATCAACAGGTGGACGTGTTATCTTCTCTGTAAACACAATCGGTGGTGTACTTAAGGATATGCCAAACGATATGCTTAAGGAATTCGTTAAGAAGCTTGACGACATGGAAAAGGAAATCCGTGAGACAACAAGCATCTTCCTTAACGATTACACTGTAAAGAGCCGTCTTGTAGATGTTGGTATCATCACTGGTGAGGATGCTATCCGTCGTGGTGCAGTAGGCCCTATGATGAGAGCTTCTGGTATCAACGTAGATATGAGAAAGAACGGCTATGCAGCATACAACGATATCGACTTCGACGTAATTACTTCTAACAACTGCGATTCATACGCTCGTTGCGAAGTACGTATCGGAGAGCTTTTCCAGTCTATCGATATCATTAGACAGTGTGTTGCTAAGATTCCTGATACTGAAATTAATACAAAGGTTACTGGCATGCCAAACGGTGAGTCATTCATCCGTGTAGAGCAGCCACGTGGTGAGGCATTCTATCATGTACGTGCCAACGGCACTAAGTTCTTGGATAGATTCAGAGTCCGCACACCTACATTTGCTAACATCCCAGCACTTACCCAGACTCTGCAGGGATGCCAGTACGGTGACGTGCCACTTCTCGTACTCACTATCGACCCATGTATCAGCTGTACAGAACGATAATTAGATGAGTTTGAAAGACATCGTAATCTATTAATAGCGGGTAGGCTACAAGCATGATGATTCTAAAGCGAGAAATCTCTCGAGCGTAGAATTATCAAGCTTGTAGGCGTAAGCCGCGAGAGAAAACTTAGAATGTCTTACAAACGGAATGGAGGATATAGAAATGGGACAATTTTTACCATTTACTAAACAAGTTTTGAAGAACCTCTTCTCTGAGCCTGCTACTACTCAGTATCCTTTTGTACCAAGAGAGTACCCAGAGCGCACTAGAGGTCATGTAGATATTAATAAGGATCAGTGTATCCTTTGCGGAATGTGTATGCGTAGCTGCCCTCCAGGGGCAATCACAGTTGACAGAGCAGGAAAGACTTGGTCTATCAACCGCTTTGACTGCGTACAGTGTGGCTACTGTGTAGAGAAGTGCCCAAAGAAGTGCTTGTCTATTACACCAGGCTATCAGGAGCCAGGTCCTGAGAAGTTTAACTACTCAGTAGAGGTTCCTTACGAGCCACCAAAGCCTGCTGCAAAACCAGCAGCTGCTGCTCCTGCACAGCCACAGTCATAAAAAAAATAGCCTTCCCCCTCTGGGGGAAGGTGTCTGCGCAGCAGACGGATGAGGGTCGCATTTAATATAGCCCTCATCAGTCACCTGCGGTGACAGCTTCTCCCAGCAAAGGGAGAAGCCTTTTTTATTATCTAGCCCTAATATCTAATATCTCTCCCACATACATAGTGTGGAAATCATCCAAATGCTTTGCTGTATAATTTTCATTTAGAATCTTTTCATCCAGTATAGTATTTTCTGTCATTGGCACAGCTGCAATTTTCCTACAAAGAATGATAAAGTTAGCATCATCAATATAAGGTGCATTAAGAGCATGTTCAATACTAACATGGCACAGATGAAGCTTGTCCTCGTTTCTGCCAGAAAGCTGATCCAATACTTTCATAAGCTGCACATTGTTTTTGTCGTTCATATCAAAAAAGCAGGCAGAGAAGTATTCGCTCTTATCTAAAAGCTCCTTGGTGTATCTGGTGTTTCTTAAGAATGCGTAGACCACGTTTTTTCCCCACAAGTGACCAACGCCCCCATTGTGTGATGACATTGCGTTTACTACGCCGTCAGCCTCGGCAACAATGGCAATGCCCTCATCAGCCACCTTTTGAGTAGGATTCCACTCTAGCATATCGATTGGATAAGGTTGAAAGGTATGCATAATCTTCCTCACTTTCTGTTATAAATTGTTCTGTTGTAAGAATTTTAAAATTTCGTGCTCTGGTAAAGGATGAGAGAAATAGTAGCCCTGAAGATAATCTACCCCTAGAGATTTCATTTCATCTAGCTGCTGTTTTGTCTCAATACCTTCCGCTATAATTCTAAGTCCCATTGAATGAGCCATATCTACTACTGTTTTTACGATAGCCTTTGCTTTTGCATTGGTAAAATATTCTTCAGTAAGATGCATATCAAGCTTAACAATATCTACTGGCATATCAACGATATAATTTAAGTTTGAGGAGCCAGCACCAAAATCATCTAGCGAGAAAGAAATACCATGTTCTTTTAGCTTTTCCATGTTTTTAGCAAGGTTTTCTCGGCTTCGTATAGAGTTGGTTTCAGTGATTTCAAAATTAAGCAAACGTGGGTCTATAGAGTTCTTATCTAATGCTTCTAAAACCCTGGATACAAATACAGGACTTTCTCCATGCTTGACAGAAAGATTTAATTCTACCTTTTGTACCCCAAGCTTTTCTATTCTGTAGGATTTCATGAAAGAAAGTACATTCTTAAATATGTTTTCCGAAAGAGGAACAATCCTGCCAGTTTCTTCTACAATAGGGATGAAATCGTTAGGATATACTAAAGTTCCATCCATGAGCCGTATTCTTACCAATGCCTCGATACCGGTATATTTATCAGAAGATACATCATAGATAGGCTGGTAATGTACCTCTATACGGTTATCCTCCATGGCAGAAATAACCATTTTTTCAATTTGCTTACGATTGCGAAGAAGAGCCATTGCATCCTTGTTAATTATAACCTCGTTAGTAATCAGGTTCTTATGGTTACTAGGAACAAAGTTAGTGATTAACAGCATCAAATCATCCGCATCTGTCGCAATCCTGCTGTCAGGAATGATTGTATAGTAAGGGTGAAGCAATGTGTAAGCATAGGCAATATCTGCGTTATCCTCTATGGATTGGAAATAAGTTTCAATCTTAAATTTAGTACTTTCCAAAAAATCCTTGTTCTCAAATATAAGGAAGAAATATCCTTCAGCTGTGTCAAAAACCTTAGCAGTCTTAATGCTAAACAGGAAATCTGATAAGGTATTAATTGTTTTTCTAAGTATTTTATTTTCTGATGATGTATCATTTAATGTATTAAATGAAATAATCATTGCAGAAAATGGTGTTTTTGATTTATACAGGTAATCCAGATAATCATATATTACTGCGGAACTAAAATGTCCTGTCTTTCTTGATATGGCGCTTTGTGGATTTTCCAGTTCAAAAAACATAATAAGAGCACCGATGCAGGCTGCAAAGCTTACGATTAATAGCTGTGGTTTAAGGAACTGAATTACCGCTGAACAAATCCATATTAGCATCCATATAAGAAGGGCGTTGGTTTTCTGCTGTTTTATATGGTTTTTCAATACCATAGTAGAAGCTATAATCAAGATAATATGTATCGCTACAAATATATATGTGGCAATGGCGGCTTTTCCATAGGAATACAGATATCTTCCATCATAGTAATAATCGACGGGAAGATATGTAGTTATAAACAGTCCTATAATAAAGCTGTACCTGAAAAGTCGTCCCAAGAACCTTTCAAATTCGCTTCCAAAGTATCTAAAAATATCTGCTACTGTATAAGCAAGAGCACAGTAGGAAACAGTTTGAAGGCTTAATAGATATAGCTTGCAGGTAACAAGAATAACAGTGTTATTATATTTAGATGAGTTTACTATTAAATAGCATGAGGCTATATCAAGAATTACACATCCAATAATAGCATATAAAGTTGTAATAAAACGTTTTTCCGACCCCAGGCCCATAGTAGGTTGTTTTTTATAGAATACTAACAGCAAAACAACAATTATTAGCCCGCATACTTGAGTATAAATATTCATAAAATATGCCCCACCTTATGTGTTTATTCTGATTATAGCATTGAATCTATGTGGATTGCGTTAAATCTCAGAAAGTTCAAAGAAAGTTCAAAAAAGTCATCTGAAACATAACAAAAAATTTAGCAATTTAATGTGTTAAAGTGTTGACTCAGGTTGTCAAAAGTTAGATAATAAATGAAAAATATTTATGATTTAGCGCGGAGGCACAAGATGGATATCAGATTTGAAAAAAGGGAGCAATTAAAAGAGAAGCCAGATTGGAGCAACCTTGGCTTTGGTAAGTACATGACCGATTACATGTTTGTATGCGACTGGGATAGAGAAATCGGATGGCACGATGCAAGAATCGTACCAGAAGGACCAATCGAGATGGATCCAGCATGTATGACACTTCATTATGCACAGGAAACTTTCGAAGGTATGAAGGCATATCGTAGAGAAGATGGCAAGATTCAGCTTTTCAGACCAGAGATGAATGCTAAGCGTATGATTAACTCTAATGAAAGACTTTGCATGCCAGCATTCCCTGTTGAGGATTTTGTTGCAGCAGTTAAGGCTTTAGTTAAGACAGAAGAGGCATGGGTT
>NZ_JAFUSK010000084.1 GCF_017471675.1 Pseudobutyrivibrio sp. | reverse complement strand
TTACATTCCCCATTTTTTAGCTTATTTGATTGTAGAGCTTATACATCTCATTGTAGACCTTCTTGTAGGTCTTGTATTTGGAAGAGTCAGAAGAGTTTTTCAGTCCGTATATCTCGAGCCTTTGAAAAAATCTCTGTAAATTTTATATAAGACAATTATTATTGGACCTTCTATGATAAAATTTTAATTATCAAGGAGGCCCATTTTTATGGCAAACAAGAGACACAACGTTTATAAGGCAAAACCAATGACAGAAGGAAAGAAGGCTGTAATCCAAGGCTTACTCAGTGAGTATGATATTCAGTCAGCTGAAGACATCCAGGATGCACTCAAGGATCTTCTTTCAGGAACTATTCAGACTATGTTAGAGACAGAAATGAATGATCATCTAGGCTATGAGAAGTATGCTAGAGATGATGAACCAAACTACCGCAACGGTACTAAGCCAAAGACTGTGAGAAGCAAATACGGTGAGTTTGAAGTAGATGTTCCTCAGGATAGAAACAGTACATTCGAGCCTGCTGTAGTCAAGAAGAGACAGAAAGATATATCTGGCATTGAAGAACAGATTATTGCTATGTATGCCAAGGGAATGACCACAACTCAGATTTCTGAAATGGTTGAATCTATCTATGGATTTGAAGTCAGTGAGGGCTTTATTTCCGATGTTACAGATAAGCTTATGCCTCAAATTGAGGATTGGCAGAACCGTCCTCTTTCATCCGTATATCCGATAATTTTTATTGATGCTATACATTTCTCAGTTCGTAATGACGGTATTGTTAGCAAGCTTGCAGCATATGTAGTTCTTGGAATCAATGAGGATGGAATGAAGGAAGTTCTTTCAATCGAGGTTGGCGAAAACGAGAGCAGCAAGTACTGGCTGGGTGTTTTAAACAGCCTCAAGAATCGTGGCGTACGGGATATCCTTATTCTTTGCTCAGACGGACTTACAGGCCTTAAAGAAGCAATTCAGGCTGCATTTCCAAATACAGAGCACCAGCGCTGCATCGTACACATGGTTAGAAATACTCTTAAGTATGTCGCTAACAAGGACATGAAAAACTTCGCGAAAGACCTTAAGACCATTTACACAGCAGCTGACGAAAAAGCTGCTCTTAAGCGCTTAGATGAGGTTACTAAGAAGTGGGAGCCACTTTATCCGCATGCAATGAATCGTTGGCATGATAACTGGGATGTTATTACTCCTATATTTAAGTTTTCTATGGATGTCAGAACAGCTTTTTACACCACCAATGCCATTGAGAGCTTAAACTCTTGTTATCGTAGATTAAACAAGCAGAGAAGTGTATTCCCAAGCCCTTCGGCTCTTATGAAGGCTCTTTATCTGGCAACCTTTGAAGCTACCAAAAAATGGACAATGCCTATCAGAAATTGGGGCAAAGTTCGTGGAGAGCTTTCAATCATGTATACTGGTAGACTAACTGATTAAAACAATAACCACTATCTCATATTCGGGATAGTGGTATTTTATGATATCTAGTTAAGATTTAAATCCAATTTTTCAAAATGTTCTAACTCATCTGCTGGATAAGCTTTTGTCCAATGATACGGTTGTAATTCGTGTAATGTAACAAATTTAATGCTGCCATCATCAGTTGTCACACCGACATTAACATTAGTCCCCCAGTATCTCAAGCGTTCTTGGCATACTCCGCAAGGTGATAGCACTTTAAAAGGTGATTTTTCATCATCACGTACTACGCACAAACAGTGAGTAACCTTTTCATTAAACTTATGAGCCTCGCAGATTGCACCAGTTTCAATGCATAGTAATACAGAGCCGTTGGCACTTTCTACAGCTACACTAGTAAAAAAACTTCCTTCTTCGGTATGTATGATAGCAGCTCCACCCCAATCTTTAGGGAAACGTTTTTCGATGAATCTAGTTACTCGGTCATACATTTCTTGTTCGATATTCATTTTGTCCTCCCTTACATAAACCTCTTTTATAACTACATTGTGCAAAATTGTACCTTATTCTTTATCTATCATCAAATAAAAAATCCTTGACGAGACGGTATGCTATAGGTATATTAAAAAGGGATGTAGCCAATCTAACTACACCCATCATTAATCTAAATTATCATAGAAGTTCCATATTTACAGAAAAAATTTCAAAGGCTCAATGTAGGGAACGATTAGTCTTTGAATAGACTTTCATATTCCTTCACACGCCTTAAGTAGCTCTATTACATCAGGAATATCATAAACCAATGTATCATATACTATTTTCAAATCCACATGACCATAGTCGTGTACAAGCTTGTTTCTTAATCCAAATATATCACCCCATGGAATATCTGATTTTTCTTTTCGATATTCTTCAGACAGTTTTCTAGCATTTTCTGATACTTGGATAAGTCTAAACATCATAGAATCCTGAAGCACTTCATTTTCTTCGAACTCTGGCTTTGTTACCCCTAGCATATTTTTATCAATAAAGAGTAAATCCTTTTTTATTCTGTCCAAGTAATAAGAATCATATTTAACATTATCCATATATTCTAATTCCATCCTTCAATATTTCATTTAATAATTCTGGATTATTTACCAATTGATTGGTATCTAATAAATC
>NZ_JAFUSK010000083.1 GCF_017471675.1 Pseudobutyrivibrio sp. | reverse complement strand
CTCTTTTCTGATTTTATTCCAGTTGTAATTTTTTCTTTTGACCATAATGTTTTCCTCCTGAAAGGATTATGGCATTTTGGGATGGGCTTTCCAAGACGGCCGTTCTAGCTACACTTACAAAAGAACTCACTCCTGAAAAAATAGAAGAAACTTACAAAGCCCTTTCTCTAATCTTTAACTTTGAGGATCTGACCGAAGAAGATGTAAGAAATGCTCTTACGAAAAAGCAAAAAGACTTTGAAGATGCTGTTCAAATGGAAACGGCTGAAAGGGTCGGGGCTGATTTTATCATCACAAGAAATGTAAAAGACTTTATGAAGAGCCCAATACCAGCATATACTCCATTGGAATTTATGCAGCGTGTAGAATTTGATGAAGATTGATTATGAAAACGGATAGTTTACATGATAAATGTAATTATCCGTTTTTTGGCATTTATAAATATGAATCTGGCAACATAAACATTACAAATTTTGCCAATCTATTGAACTGTTCACGTACAACAATATACAAATATATTAGTTTTGAAAGAAAGCGATAATCCGATATAATGAGCTATCATATATAGGGACTTACACGATGAAAATTCAAAGATTAAAAAGCATTACTAAAAAAGATATAACATCTGCATTTAAAACCTCAGCTCCAATCATGGTTACATTTATAATTCTTGGAGCAGGTTTTGGTATTATGATGCAGCAACATGGATATGGACCACTTTGGTCGTTTTTGTCCGGAATAATTATCTTCAGTGGGACAGTTCAGTTCCTTAGTGTTTCCATGGTTGCTAGCGGATCTATTATTATGGCTACATTAACAGCTTTTATGGTGGCTGCAAGGCATATTTTCTTTAGCATTTCAATGATTGGTAGATATAAAAAGGAAGGCAAGAGAAAGTGGTATTTATACTATGCTTTGTGCGATGAAACTTATGCCATGCTTAGCCGTGATGAAATCCCATTTGAGGTGAATATTAGCAATTATAGACTGTTTGTAACACTGTTCGACCAGGCTTCCTGGATTTTAGGCTCTGTACTAGGAGGTTGTCTCGGAAAATTATTGAATTTCGATTCTACAGGAATAGATTTTTCTATGACAGCACTTTTTACCACTGTTTATATAGAACAGTGGTTAAATTCAAAATGTCACATTCCTGCAATACTTGGCGTGATGGCAACTCTTTTGTGCAGATTAATATTTGGAAGAGATTTATTTTTAATCCCTGCCATGATAATTATTATTGCAGTGCTAACAATAATGCGCGACAAAATCGAAAGAAAATGGGGAGATGAAGACAATGGATAGACATGCAATTATAGTGATGCTTGCAATGGGAATTGCTACCCTTGCTACAAGAATCCTCCCAGTACTCATATTTGGTAGAGGAAAAAAAGTACCTGATTACATCTTATATTTAGGAAAAGTAGTACCATATACCGCAATGGGACTACTGATAGTATATTGTTTCAAAGATTTATCTATAACTACAAAACCTCATGCCTTGCCAGAGCTTATTGGAATGGTAATTGTAGTTGCAAGTTATTTGTGGCGCCGAAACACTATTCTCAGTGTTGTAATTGGAACAGTAGCCTACATGATTATGGTGCAATTTATATTCTAGCACATCATATGGATCATGCGCTCTAGTTGATATGAAAGAACTTGATGAATTGGATAATCTCAAATCAAAACTTCAGCTTTTAACTAAACTGAATGAAGCTAAAGTATCAATCAAAGATGAAGGCACAATCTCCGCTGATGATTTAGAGAAGGAGCTTGGACTATAAGAATGGCAAATTATAAAATGAATTACAGAATAATTGAACCGAAAGATGATTTAATCCTAGCTGATATAATAAGAACTAATTTAAAAGCCAATAACCTAGATATACCAGGGACAGTATACTTTGATGATAACCTAAATCACCTCAGTGATTATTATCTTGCTTCTTCTAGAAGAATCTATTTTATTGCCCTTGATGACGCTGACAACATCATCGGCGGCATAGGACTGGCGGAGCTTGATTTTATGGATGATACTGCTGAGCTCCAAAAGCTATATCTAACTGATGCTGCTAAAGGTCAGGGACTTTCCTATAAACTTATGGAATTAGTTGAAAAGGCTGCTGTAGATAGAGGTTATAAGCAAATATACCTAGAAACTCATATAAATTTGATGACTGCTATTCATGTATACGAGAAATGTGGCTATAAGTTAATTGAAAAGCCTAACGAAGTAGTACACAGCTCAATGAATAGATTTTATCTTAAGGAATTAACATGAAGACAATAAAACACATTTTTGATGGTGACTTTGGTTGTGAAGAATCAACCAATAATAAGCCTACAGTATCCGTTACTCTCATAGATGAAAACGGAACCGAATCATATGTAACGGTAGAAGATGAGTGGCTTACTGCTAATAATCTTGATATAGGCGATACTTGGCCAACTGATTAGAATTCATTTATAATTCTCCAGTTTCAGGTGGAAATTTTCCTGTGAACATATATGGATCTGTTCCAACTTCCCATAAGTCTTCGGCTTCCTCATCTACACCGGCATGGCAGAAAATCTGCGTGTCGGTTTTGTAGTATCTTGGAAGCTTTTTCATCCACTTCTTATATTTTGACAAAGCTAATGGAGAAACATGATGCTCCACAGTATCTGTCTCTGTTAGAGACATTCCAAATTCTGCCACAGCTTCCTCGTGATTACCCATAAGAGCCACAACCTTTTGGTCGCCATATTGTTTCTGCAATTCTATTACTTTATCAAGTACGGCAATACTGTCTCCACCATGGATGTAGTCCCCAAGGAGGATTAGCATAGTATTGGTATCTTCTAAATCAATCAGCTTTAGAGCATTATTAAATTCATCAATACATCCGTGGATGTCACTCATGGCGTAGATTTTCATAGGACAGTTTCCTTATGTGCTGTGTGATTTTATCTATGTATTTATTATAGCATTCTGAGGAGCAAAAAGTCATTTGGGGTAAAAATGATAAAGAATGATAAAACTATACAAAAATGATAAAAAATGATAAAATTAATTTGGAATGATAAAGAATGATAAAAGGAGTATCTTATGAATCCATATACACTATTATTTGGTAAAGAGCCAACTGAGGCAATATCAAGAGCTGCACAGTCTAGTGAGATAGTAGAATCCTTCGAAGAGGGAACCCAGCAAATATACATGATTACTGGGGTGAGAGGCTCTGGGAAAACAGTTTTTATGACAGAGATCTCCAAAGAACTTAAGCAACAAGACGATTGGATTACCGTAGAATTAAATTCATCACAGGATTTATTGCATGATTTGGCTACAAGCTTGGCTAGTGAGAATAAACTTGCACAGATATTTCAGCGTGCTAATATTAATCTTTCATTTTTTGGAATAGGTCTTGAGGTTAAGGGCAGTGTTCCAATTACTAATGTACAGGTTGCTATTTCAAAAATGCTTGAGAATCTAAAAAAGCACAATAAAAAAGTTTTGATATGTATAGATGAAGTTATTTCTACAGACTATATGAAAGCATTTGCAGGAGCTTTTCAGATATTTGTTCGTCAGGATTTACCAATTTATTTATTGATGACTGGTTTATATGAAAATATAAATAACTTGCAGAATGAGAAGAATCTTACTTTTTTGTATAGGGCTCCCAAGGTGGAGTTGAAGCCTTTAAATATCAATACAATTTCAGCCAACTATCAAAAGACGTTTAAGATTGCTGAAAGTCAATCTTTAGCCATGGCAAAGCTTACAAAGGGTTACTCTTTTGCTTTTCAGGTGCTAGGTCATTTTACATGGAAAAAAGACGGTGATTATAAACAGGCTTTGCCAGATTATCAGCAGTACTTAGAAGATTACGTCTATGAAAAAATCTGGTCAGAGATGTCTGCGGGAGATAAAAAGCTGGCCTATGGAATAGCTAAAAGTGAAACGGGAAAAGCTAAAGAAATAAAAGAAGAATTGGGAATAGAAAATAATGAATATACTCCTTATAGAGATAGGCTAGTTAAACGTGGGCTTGTGGATGGTAGTGAACATGGACGATTGAAGTTTACATTACCACTTTTTGAAAGATATGTAATTAATAATTATTGATATAAAAGCTAATTCAAGAACTCTGAGAAATCGGCGTTCTTTATTCGTAAATATTACGAGTGGTGAATTGGGGTTTGGTAAGATATGGGCATCAGAAAACATGAATGGAGGTATAAAAATGCAGCAGGATAAATCTACAATATCAGAATTAATAATGGAAACCTATTTTCTTTTCATTTAAGTTATTCTCCTTCTTAGAGCTACATCATATGGTGTAGCTCTATTTTTATGTTTAAAAACATGGCATATTGCCTATCACTAGGCTTCCTTTCGATATTCCATAGGTGTCTTTCCAGTCTGTTTTTTGAAAGCAGTTTGAAACCAGCTTTGTGATGAAAATGATAATATTTCTGAAATTGATGATAGTGATAGATCTGTGAAGCGAAGTAGAGCCTCTGCCTCGTGTATTTTTTCTTTAACAATAAAACTCTTTAGTGTCATGCCTGTTTCGGATTTAAATTTTCTAGATAAATGTTCTTCTGATAAATTCACTAATTCTGCGAGTTTCTTGACAGTTATCTGTTCTCTAAAATGATTTTGAACATATATTATTACAGTTCGAATATCACGACTTGTGTTGCCAGGTATATTAACATCTCTGACCAACCTTGCATAGGCAGCGGGAATGAACATTCTTGCTGATAATTGAATTAGGGACTCAACATCAGGCGAGGACTCTATCTGGTCACTAAAAGCCCTTCCTAAAGAGTCAGTAGAACGTAATGGCACACCTGCAGACAGAGCTGCACGTTGGCTGAGAGAGTTCAAAACAATGAGTGAATTTTTAGCATATCGTAGACTTAATCTATTCATCGATTCCATAAATTGCTCTGGAATAACAAGGTTCTCAAGATTTTCAACCATGCCATGAGAAATATAAAATAGAATTCTGTCCTGAATATCTGTGTCAGTGTAGTCATGATCGTCAAAAGTAATCTCTGTTGTAATTGCATTAGTAACTTTCTCTAGCGCATTTATCTGAGTTAAGTTCGTTGAGTATTCGCTAATTGTTTTAATATCGTGTATTTCCACACCCAATAGGGATTCTATTAGAGATAAGGTAGCTTTAAATTGATGTAGGTCAGTCAATTTCATCGAAGCAAGTGTACTCGATATTGCTAAAGCAATCTCTTTTGAATAGCTGGAGCTTATCTGACCCGTAAAATGTTTCAGGGAAACAGAATTCATCTCTACAGTAGTGGCAGGCCCCAAGACGATAATCTGCTTATTTGAAAAATCTGGGATAAATCCCAATAGAAGCAGGGAATCTGTGACAAGACAACAAACTTGATTTGTAAAAGAACTAAAGTGTGTCCATTCAGGAATATCAGATAGTTTAAAAGCGCCATTAAAATTCTTATCAGGGATAAGTTTCTTACATGTCCCATCTAAATCAAATACTGAGATTGGAACTCCATATATTTGATAAATCAATTCTAATTGTGATAATAGCATTTCATATCAGCCTCCCATTGTAACTTTTTAATAATTTGCGCAGTAGGAAATTGTGCAAAAAGGGAAAAATGTAACAAATATCATAAATCTATAATACACATCAAATTAATAAAATACAATATCTGTTCATCCCAATATAATGTGTTCACAACTTAACATTTAACTAAGGAGGAAGAGGGAATATGTTTGAGAAGAGTTTTTTATTGGGGGCTGCCACAGCTGCACATCAGGTAGAAGGAAACAATATTTACAGTGATTATTGGGTTCAGGAGAATTTGGAGCACAGTATGTTTGATGAACCTTCTGGTTTGGCAGTAGATCATTATCATCATTTTGAAGATGATATAAAGCTATTAAAGGATGCTGGACTGAATGCATATCGATTTTCAGTTGAGTGGGCAAGAATACAGCCAGAGGAGGGCAAATGGGATTCTGCAGAAGTAGAGCATTACAAGGATGTCATTAAGTGCTGTGTAGAAAATGGAGTGGAACCGGTTATCACTCTAATGCACTTTACATCTCCTAAGTGGTTAATTCGTAAAGGCGGATGGGAGAATCCTGAGGTCATTGATGATTTTGCTGCATACTGCGGACGAATTGTTTCAGAATTGGGAGAAGGAATTCATTATGTTTGCACCATCAATGAAGCCAATATGCGTTATCAATTGGCTGGACTGATGAAAAGCATGATGGCTCGCATGAGTGCAAGTCGTTCTCTAGAAGAAAAACAGGCAGAAGAAGATTCGAAGGTTCAGGTTGGTATCAATTTGGATCAGAATCGTATGATGCAAGCCGCAATGGAAAGTGCACAGGCATTTGGATTTAAAGACCCAAGAGATGTTGCTGTATTTGTATCACAGTGCTCAGATGAAGGAGACCGAATTGTAATGAAAGCACACATGGCTGCGGTAAAAGCAATTCGAGAAGTTAGGCCTGATTTAAAGGTTGGAATCACATTATCATTGCATGACTTACAATCACTTGAAGAATCAAATAGTGCAGAATCAACTAAAGCAGTTGAAAGAGTATGGGATGAAGAATTACTTCATTATCTTCCAGCCATTGAAGGCGATGATTTCCTCGGCGTTCAATGTTATACGAGAAAATGCTTCGATGAGCAGGGGGAGGAACGTTTACCTGATGGAGTTAAAACAACCCAGATGGGATATGAAAACTATCCTAAAGCAATTGGAAATGTAGTTCGAAAGGTGGCAAAGTCCTTCAAAGGAGATTTAATTGTTACGGAAAATGGAATTGCAACATCAGAAGATAACGAGAGAGTAGAGTACATAAAAACTGCTACTGATGAGATTAAATCATGTATAGATGATGGATTACCAGTTAAAGGGTATTTTTATTGGTCATTACTAGACAATTTCGAATGGCAAAAGGGATTCAAGATGACCTTTGGACTTATTGGCGTTGATCGAAATGATATGAGCCGACATCCTAAGGAAAGCCTGAGATTTCTTGGAAGTCTACACTAGATACAAAATGGTAGTAAAAAGGAGCAAAAATGGAAAATCAGATTAATTACAGAAAAGCAAAGAACTGGCAAATTGCCTTATCACAAATGAATTCTGCAAACGCAATGTGTTTTTATATCTTAATGACTTACGTCAGTTATGTTGGAAATGCTGGGTATGGTATTGCAACTGCGATAATGGGCACTATTCTTACATTCAGTAGAATACTTGAGGGTGTTCTAAATCCTGTAATTGCAGTATTCGTGGATAAATTTAACACCAGATTTGGAAAGATTCGTATATTCCTTTTTGGCGGATGGCTGATTCAGTCTGCAGCGGTTTTATTGTTATTTATTTGGGGAAGTGGTAAAGGACATGGAATTATACTTTTCGTAGTAATGTATGTCATTTATTTATTTGGATACGCTATGAATAATGTTGCAGGACAAATAATGGGACCTGTAATGACAAATGATCCTGAGCAAAGACCAATGGTAGGGGTATGGGCAACTGTTTATAGTTACTTTGCGCCAATGATTATGACAATTTTAATCACAATGGTAATTCTTCCAAAGTATCAAAATACATATTCTGTTGAAATGCTTAGCACTTCGTGCATTGTAACAGTGGCAATCTCTCTTGTGTTCATTATTCTGGCTTGCATAGGTGTATCTGAGACTGACTGTCCAGAAAATTTTGAAGATGTGGCTGCAACCAATAATGAAAAGGTTTCTTTTAAAGATATGGTTTCGCTTTTATGCAAGAATAAAGCAATGCAAACCTATGTGATTTCAGCCTCTGCTGTAAAACTTGCAAATCAGGTTGGTAGTCAATCTATTGTATCAACAATGATGTTTGGAATACTGATTGGAAATATGCAGCTTTCCACATTAATCAGTGTAATTGCGATGCTTCCTTCAATCGTGTTCGCCATTATTGGAGGAAAGTATGCAGGTAAGCATGGAAGTAGAAAAGCTATTTCACTATGGTCATTTGTAAGTCTCATTGCAACAGTACTTATGGCTGTATTTTTACTGACAATTAATACGAGAACGATTACAGTTGCAGTACTTCCAACTATTGTATATTTCGTTTTAACTCTTGCTGTTAATGGAACAAAAATGGGTGTCACAGCAGCTACAACATCAATGAGTGCGGATGTAGTCGATTATGAGAAAGACCGTTCTGGAAAGTTTATTCCTGCTGTTGTTACAGCTTCCTATTCTATGATGGACCGACTTGTATCGTCATTAGCAACAGTGATTACCATGGGGTGTGTTGCTCTTATTGGTTATGAGACAACTATGCCACAGCCAAATGATCCTATGACTAATGGTATTAAGTATCTGACAGTGTTATTGCTTTATGGATTTCCAATAATAGGATGGATTATCTCAATTATATGCATGAAAATAAGCCCTCTTTCAAAGGAAAAGATGGCTGAGATTCAGGCAAAAGGCCAGAAGAAATAATAGAAAGTGAGGTAGTAGAGGGTGATTCGAGGAATACAACAGTTTCAGCTTCGAACCGTGATAGGCAATCAAAAAAAGGCACAAGACACATTGGGTAGATTGAGAGCGTCTGGCTATCAGGGGATTGAATTATGTTCATACATGATTCGCCCCATGCCATTTATCATAAGAGCCTTGACTCGTCTGGCAGGGATGCCTATGGGAAAAAGTGGCAAGCTGAACTGGAAAGAATTGATAGATGAGTCCGGTCTTAAAGTTATTAGCTTACACTCTGACTTGGGTAGCGTATTGAAAAGAACAGAGGAAGTGGCAAAAGAGGCTCATCTTTACGGAACAAAATATGTGGTTATTACAGGCATGCATCACTTTGATTATACCGATGAGAAGGCAGTTTATGACCTGGCAAATAATTTGAATGAAGCAGGAAAATTGCTAAAGAACGAAGGACTAAGTCTTTTATATCACAACCACAATTGCGAGTTCAGAAGATTAAAAAGTGGAAAGATGGCCTATGAAGTTTTGATTGAAGAGACCAATCCGGAATATGTGAATTTTGAATTTGATTCATATTGGGCTGCTGATATTGGAGTGAATCCTGAATACTGGATGGGTAAACTTGGGCAGCGAATGAAACTTTGGCATATCAATGATAGAGGCTCAAAACAGACGGGACCGCTTTCATCAATCTTAAAAACCGATAGTTGTGAGCTTGGAAAGGGAAGTATGGATTTACAAGGATTGCTTGAAATTGCAAAAGAGAATGAAGTAGAAGCGGTTGTTCTTGAAAGCCATAGAAATTGGGAACAGAAGTCACCAATAATTTCTGCTGAAATTAGTTCTCAGTTTCTAAAAGAGTATGTGAAATAAAACACCCAATGAGCGAGAGGTAACAGGAATAGATGAAAGCAATAAATTGTAAAACCGAGTATCGGAATAACCCTATAGGAATAGATGCACAGGATTTATATGTTTCATGGCAGTGTCAGGAAGGTATTATGCAGAGCGCATACCAAATAGTTGTAAAAAAAGGTAGTGAGATAATACTTGATACTGGCAAGGTAGAATCAAAGAAAATGCATGCTATTATTGCACCAGAGCATAGGTCAAGAGATAACATGTCATGGACTATCCGTTTATGGGATCAGGACGATTGCTCAGGTGAATGGGCAGATGGAGGCACATTTGAATATGGCCTGCTTAACAGTGATGACTGGTATGCCAAATGGATTGAGCCAAGTGAGGAAATTGGGTATCAATTTGATATAGGTACTCCAGATTATATGAACGCTACGGCTTTAAAAGCATGGAACGAGAAAAAGCATAAAAAAAATGAAGTGTTTCTTCCTCATAAGCCAGCATCAGTTTTTAGAAAGAAATTCTGTCTGGATTCAATGGAGAAAATAGAGACTGCAAGAGTATATGCCAGTGCTTGTGGACTCTATGAAATATACATAAATGGACAAAAAATAACTGATTATGTGCTTACACCAGGAACAGCCAATTATAAATTCGAAATACCATATCAAACATATGACGTTTCAAACTATGTTAAGACTGGAGAAAATGAAATACATATTATCTTAGGTGATGGTTGGTATCGTAGTACATCAGGTGTAGATGGTGACAGAAATTTATTTGGAGAAAAAACGGCAGTAATATGCCAGCTAGAGATTAACGGGAAAGCCATTGTGTCAACTGATAACAAATGGAAAGCATCACAAAATGGCCCTCTTAGACAGAATGATATGCAACATGGCGAGGTATATGATGCCAGAATGGAGAACTTGTCAGATGATGAGATGGCTTGGCATGAAGTGAAGGAAGTACCTATTGGGTATGAGCTTTTGAAAGCAATGGATACTGTGCCTATACTAAGAATGGAAAGGTTTGATGCAACAATCATTAAAACTCCAAAAGGAGATACAGTTCTTGATTTTGGTCAAAACCTAGCGGGACAGATTGAGCTTATAATTCCAAATGGAGCGGCAGGAGAAAAAATACGCCTGATTCATGGTGAGACATTAGACCAAAATGGAGAGTTTACACAGGAAAACTTTCAAGATAGAAAACGTCATAAAGAAGGTGGAACCTACCAGACTATTGATTATACAATGAAAGCTGGGTATAACCATTATCATGCAAACTTTACCATCATGGGATTTCGTTATGTAAAAGTAGAGACAAATGCCGATTTATCAAAAGCAGTATTCTATGCCCATGCGGTGTATTCTCAGATGATGGATACTCTTTCATTGACTACATCAAATACAGCGCTAAATCAGTTGGTAAAAAATGCAATATGGAGTCAGAAAGGAAACTTTTGTGATATTCCAACAGACTGCCCAACAAGAGAACGTGCTGGTTGGACTGGCGATGCTGGTATATTTGCATATACAGGACTACGTTTGATGGAATCAGTTCCTGT
The DNA here is from genome assembly GCF_017471675.1 of Pseudobutyrivibrio sp. GTDB lineage: Bacteria > Bacillota > Clostridia > Lachnospirales > Lachnospiraceae > Pseudobutyrivibrio. Next base: position 7,242 of record NZ_JAFUSK010000083.1, on the reverse strand, counting down.
ATTGAAAAAATGGTTAAGACAGTGTAGGTATACACAGCTTTCTGATGGAAGAGTAATGAACATTGCACCTCCTAACAATAAACCTGGATTTTTTGCCAAGCTATTGGCTGGATCCGTTGCGTGGGGAGACGCTATTATAATTGTGCCTTGGGAAATATATCAATTGACCGGGGATAAGCGTGTTCTCAGTGAAAACTATAGCATGATGTGCAACTGGTATTCATTCTTGAAAAAAGAGGCGCGTAAGAAAAAGCTTTTTAACAAGTCTCATTCGAAAAAGAATAGAAATTATGTAATCGAAAAGGGGATGAATTATGGCGAGTGGTGTGAGCCAGGCCGAAGCGCAGCTGAAAGCATGAAGGATGGTAACTATGATGTTGCTAATGCCTATTTTGCATATTCCGGAATGCTTATGTCAAAGATTGCCAAAATTTTAGATAGACCTGAAGCTGAAGTCAATGAGTTAATTCGCGTGTCTGAGAAAGCCAGACAAGGCTATATTGAAGTTTATACAGAAAATGGATTGATTACTACAGAACGCCAATGTCAATTAGTACGACCACTGGCTTTTGGGCTTTTACACGAAGAGGCCGACAAGCTTGCGGCAAAACAGTTAGCTGAGATGGTAAAAAGAGAAAATGGAAAGCTAAATACAGGATTTCTAACCACACCTGAAATATGCAGGCAGCTGGCGAAAAGAGGATATATAAAAGAGGCATATCAATTGCTATTGAATCCACAAATGCCAGGATGGTTATATGAGGTAAATCAAGGTGCCACAACCCTTTGGGAAAACTGGGATGGAATTCAGCCGGGAAAGGAACCAAAAGCATCTCTTAATCACTATTCTTATGGAGCTGTTGTAGGCTGGATTATGGATGGTGTATGTGGAATACACTATTGTGATGGTGAGCTGATAATACAACCTGAAATATATATAGGTGATGATGCAAATGGACTTACCTCTGCAAAAGCAACTTATGATTCACCAGCAGGAAAAATAGAAATGGGATGGGATTATATTAACGAAAAAGTTCATATTCATCTAGTTATTCCTGTAGGACTTGAAGCAAAATTAATCCTTCCTAATGGAACGCAGCAACGGGTTTTAGCCGGTGAGTATAACTATATGTGCTGACAAAATATGAATTATCAGAGGACTCTCTGAGGCAGCTTTTTGTTTTATCTTAAACTAGAAGTATCTCCATGAAAGTGTTAAACTAATACCCATTAGAGAATGAAATTGGAGAGTAATATTTAAATGGTAAAGCAAGTAGTTATTTGGAAATTGCAGGATAAATGCTTTGGTCCTAATCTTGGAACTATTAAGGCAAACATTAAAACAAAGCTAGAGGAGCTAAACGGACAAATTCCTGGCCTCGAAAGTATTGCTGTTAAGACTGAGTGCCTTAGTTCTTCAACTGGAGATATAGTATTTGAAGCAACATTCGAAAGTGAAGATGCATTTAAGAATTATCAAAAGCATGAGCTTCGTCTTGCAGCCACAAAGGATGCTATTGTACCATTTGTTGATACAACAACTCATGTAGAGTTTGAAGTATAGGCTATTTCAAAGAGAGGAGAGTAACGTCATGCCATTTATTGATTCAAAAATCACAGTACCAGTTACTAGCGAACTAAAGGAAGAAATCAAATCAGAATTAGGAAAGCTTATAACCACATTAGGGAAAACAGAGACTTATCTTATGGTAGGAATTGAAGATGCATATGATTTATGGCTTGGTGGCAAGAAGCTTGATAAAGGAGCTTATGTTTCTGTAAGCCTATATGGTAATGCACCTGCAGAATCCTACGATAAACTCACAGGACAAATCTGCGATTTATTCGAAGAAAAGCTTGGCATACCAGGCAATGCTGTATATGTAACCTATCATCCAGTAAATGATTGGGGTTGGAACGGAAGTAATTTTTAAATGACGAGAGAAGAGTGGTTTGCTCAGCTGTTTACACGGCTGGGCAATTCTAAATTTAGGACAAGTTTTAAATTAAAGCAAAAAGATATAGACTATATACATGAAAAGGGGCTAGAAACCATAAGAGCTCACGCTGCAGATTTCATAGCCAAAAGAGAAGCACCTGCAATTATTCCTAATGATGGCAAGCAAACTCCAACAAAGGGTCATCCTGTATTCGTTGCTCAGCATGCAACAGCTACCTGTTGTAGAGAGTGCATTAGAAAATGGCATAAAATGCAGCCTGGTAAGGAACTTAGCCAAATTCAGCAGGATTATTTAGTAGATGTAATCATGACTTGGATTGAAAATGAGCTTGAACGCTATGGGGAGACGAAAGAAGAAAAAGAATCGCTTTAAGGATTCATCTAAGCCTAAATAGCACTGATTGGATTAGCATGGAGGATTTTTACTATGACTTACGCAGTTAGATATCAATCACAAGGTGGCAAGACAAAAAAGGTGGCCCAAATTTTGGCAGAAACCCTGGGCGTGGAGGCATATGACCTTAACACTCCTATCACAGAGCCTGTGGACTATTTATTTTTAGGTGGTGGATTATATATAAAAAGATACAATCAAGCTATCAAAGATTATTTAGAAGGAACCAATTTATCTCTGATAGGAGAAATTGTTCCCTTTGCCACATGCAATGAATTCTCAAATGTTATAAAGCAAATCAGGAAATTTTGTAAAATCAATAATATAAAATGTGCCGAGGAAGACCTATGCATCAAATGGGTCCTAGAGGGGATGCTTGATATAGGTTTTAGAGGTGCGGAATTTACTCCTGAATTGGAGAATAGAATCAAAGAATTTGCTAAAAAGTTCCTGGCATAATTCAAGTATCAAATACGATAATATAACTCAACGATAAGGAGGCTTCAGAATGAGCGACGTAAAAACACTTGTCAACATCCGGTGGAAGCGGAATTGGAAAAACAGCTGAGAAGCTCCAGCCATCTGCACCTGGTGCCGTTGCAATTGATGCAAAGCTTGTACACTCTGTAGACGACATCTGCAATTGGTAGTAAAAAAGCACCGTATTTTAAAGGAAAGTGCTGCAAATTAACTTGTTAATTTGCAGCACTTCCTTTATAATAAAATCAAAGGAGGACGAACTATGCCAAATATAAAACCTATATCAGATTTAAGAAACTATACTGACGTCTTGAACGAAGTAGATGTTTCAAGTCGTGTGTATCTCACTCGTAATGGCAGAGGAGAGTACGCTATTTTAAAGATGGATGAGATTGATGAATTAGATAAATATAGAGCTGCATATTCACTCTTTACAAGATTAAAAAAAGCCGAGGAACGCGCTGTAACAGAAGGCTGGATAGATGAAGCAGATTTAGATAAATTGATTGGAGAGTAATAAATATTGAAGATACAATATTCACCAGAAGCAGTTGATAGGCTAAAAGATATTAAACGAATTTTGGGAATAAATACTTACAAAAATATACGTGAATCTATCAGTGGATTATCTACTGCACCTCAAAAAGGAGCTCTAGTAGAAAAATATATTGAAATACCAAATCCATATAGGTTCCTTCATGTGTCCCAGCATTATGTCTTCTATAGAATTGATGAAAATACATCTGTTGTTAAAATCACAGATATATTTAGTGAACGTGAGGATTTCTTACGTACTATGTTTGGAATAAGTCTTCGAACCCAAGAAAGCATAGATTATTGGAAAGAATAAAGCAGAGCATTACTTATTCGACTTTTTTCCATTTCACAGTTAAATTATTAGACCGTCGATGGAAAGAAGTCGAATAATATAAGGGCGCCATCATTCCGTTAAATAAATGTTTTATCGATACATAAATCAGGTCGGTTGCAATTAGATATTAAAAATTGTATCATTAGATTAAGTTAAGGTCTTAAAAATTGTGACCATATTTAACTTCTAGGCCTTAAAAAATGTATTTTTACTTCGATTTAGGTCTTAAAAATTGCGATTGACACTTTGGAGGTACGATATATGCAGCGTTTTGCGATGGATAAACTTGTTGAATGGAAAAATAGTACAAAACGAAAGCCTTTAGTTATAATGGGAGCGCGTCAAGTTGGCAAAACATGGTTAATGCAGGAATTTGGCAAACAATACTATGAAAAAGTAGCATATATATCATTCTACAACAACAATTCCATGGCTCGTGTATTTGAACAAGATTATGATATAAATAGAATTATTTCTGCAATCAATATTGAAGTAGGTTTTACTGTATCTGCTGATGATACACTGATTATATTTGACGAAATACAAAATGCCCCAAAAGCATTTGAATCTCTAAAATACTTTTATGAGAATGCACCTGAATACCATGTAATTGTGGCAGGCTCTCTTTTAGGCGTAGCCTTGCATGAAGGTATTTCGTATCCTGTTGGAAAGGTTACCACATTAAATCTTTATCCTCTTAATTTTAGAGAGTTTCTATATGCTGTTGGTGAAAACGGGTTAGCCGATGCTCTTAAAACAAAAGATTATTCTTTAATAGATAGTTTTTCAGAAAAATATATTTATCATTTAAAAAACTACATGTATGTAGGTGGCATGCCAGAAGCTGTAAACGCTTTTTTAAATAACAGTGATTACTATGCAGCTAGAGAGATTCAAAAAGAAATTATACTTCAATATAAAGGCGATTTCGGCAAGCACATTTCTTCCAATGAAGTAGTTAGAGTTAATATGGTTTGGGATGGCATCCCAATGCAATTAGCAAAGGAGAATAAAAAATTTTTCTTTGGACAAATAAAAAAAGGCTCACGTAGTAGCGAATTCGAAAAAGCCATACAGTGGTTAGTTGATAGTGGTTTAGTATATCGTGTTCATAAAGTAAATGAGCCTCATGTTCCTCTTTCTGCATACAAGGAGCTCTCATTTTTCAAACTATTCTTTGTGGATATCGGTTTGCTAGGTGCCATGAGTGAATTAGATTTACATTCGATTATAGAAGGTAATAATCTGTTTGTTGAGTTTAAAGGTGCCCTCACTGAGCAATATGTTCTTCAACAAATTATTAGCGATACTGAGTATTCGCCATATTACTATGGGACTGAATCGGCTACTTTTGAGCAAGACTTTCTTATTCAAAAAGGAATGGATGCTGTCCCAATAGAAGTAAAGGCAGAGACTAATATTCGCTCTCAAAGTTTAAAAGCATATTACGAAAAATTTCACCCTTCTACTTCTATCAGATTATCCTTACTAAATTATAAAGAGCAGGACTGGATGGTTAATATTCCACTTTATGCTGTATGTAATATGTAGTAGCTATAATAGGCTTACATGGAGATTTAATTATCTATGAGTAATGAATATCGCAACGAACAAGACATTAGAAATAATACAAAGATAAATGAACTCTTAAATGATATGCCAGAGTTCTTAGAGGATTTTCACATCCATTTGGATTCAAGGAATCGTTCTACAAACACCATCCTTGGGTATATGTATGAGATAAATGTATTCCTTAGATTCATGACAGTGGTTTTAAAAAAGGAAAATATTAAAGATATCCAGGTTACTGATTTGGATAAAATCAGAATGACCCAGATTGAAAGATATATCACTGAATCTGAAGATGGGATTAAGCTTAGTGAAACTGCTCGCCGCAGAAAGCTTTCAGTGCTCAAAACCATGTATAAGTATTACCTGGCTATTGGTGCGATCAAAAATAATCCTACACTTCTAGTGGAAGGTCCAAAACTTCATGAACGTGACGTAGTAAAGCTTAGCGATTCAGAGGTCTCAGCTTTATTAAATTGTATACAAAATCAGGATAAAATTTCAGAACACGCCAAGGCTTACAATAAACGCATGGTCGATAGAGATATGGCCATCATCATGGTGTTGCTTGGCACTGGTATGCGTGTCTCAGAGCTTGTGGGACTTAATCTTTCAGATATTGATACTACCGAAGAACACAAAGTGTATTTCAGTATCATCAGAAAAGGTGGAGATTATGATAAGGTACGTGTAATCACTCCTGTATACAATGCCGTGGCTGATTACATCGAGTTTTCTCGCCCACTACTGCTCTCTTCTACTGATGAGAATGCCCTGTTCATTTCGACCCAGGGCAAAAGGATATCCGTAAATGCGGTACAAAAAATGCTTAAAAAATACTGTAAGGCTGCCGGCCTTTCTGATAAGTACTCTCCTCACAAGATGAGAGCTACTTTTGCTACAAAGGTATACGCAGAAACAAAGGACATCTATGCAATAAAAGATGCCCTTCATCATAGCAATATTGATACCTCCAAGCATTATATTTCGGATAAGGAAGCTAGAATTGATGCTGCGGCTGAGGCGGCAAGTTCCTTCTTCAAATAGAAAGAGAATATTAGCGTTATTGAAGATGATAAAATAGTCGATTAGCCAAGCTACCTATAGTCTGCACTTACTGCCATATAAGACCGTTTGCCTGTTATATAATCATCATAAGCTGTCTCAGCATCCTTTCCATGAAACACCTTGCATAGCCCACACATATCACAGTCAGCTATACATGGAAAGGTCTTTTTTATATATTCCCTACGCTCTTCTATTGTAGATGTTGAAATATCTGGTGCCATACTTCTACCTACTTTATCTGTCTGTCCTGACGATATACTGACATGTAATCAGCATTAATCTCAGAAATCTCACGTCTTCCATCGATGTAATCCTGGTATATATCCCAAGGACTACCACCGCCTAACCAACATGAGGAACAATTCTCACAGCCACCTCCACAATCAAGAGATGATTTGATTATTTCCTCGCGCTCTTCTTTGGTTGTATCTTTGATAAGAATAGACTTCATAAAACAGCCTCCTACTATCATCCACCCTTTTCTAAAGCATACTATGTTAGTAGGTAATTGGCAAGTACCTATAATTCCTTTTCCGTGGTTTTCTCAATCTTTTCTTGAGCTTCCACAATTGTATTTTTATAAATATAAGCGTATTATGTATCACACATTTCTTTGAATCTGTCCCCTATAAAATAATCAAATCTAGATATTTCAAAGTGCACAGTAATCAGATAATATTTTCTCCAACAAAAGGAGGAGAACTTGTTATGTATAAATTTAGTGATTTTAAAAAGATTGATATGCACTCGCATATTGGAACCTGGGGTAATCCATTTAACTTTAGTGGGGATATTAATTTAGTTATTGATTTAATGGATAAATTTAATATAGAAAAGACAGTCTTATGCCCTTCTGATTCTTCTAAAAACGCAGATATTCTAGAAGCTTATGAAAAGGCG
>NZ_JAFUSK010000082.1 GCF_017471675.1 Pseudobutyrivibrio sp. | reverse complement strand
GTGTCTGTGAGATACATACAGTACCGACAGAATTGTCAAACCTTGAAAGAACATGTGTAATAAAAAATGCGAGTTGTGGCATTTAGAAAATCAGTAATTCTTCGACTGTGTACTTAGCTAGGGCCACTGTCTAATACATAAGGCGGACACATCTCTAGTAATTTTATGCTGGTCTTGGGAGTGGGGCGTGGCGGGAGGCGGCTAAATCCACAGCTACTATATATGTATGTCCGTGAATAACAAAAAAGCAGCCTAGATAAACTAGACTGCTTGATAGGTTTCAATACTATCTGCGGAAACGTGTGGTTTCGTATTTAGCTCTTGTTCTGACACAAACCTTTAAATCCTGTACTCTTGTATCAATGTCTCCGTCTTCAATTACCACATCGATGGATGAAGCCATATTGTCAATTAATAGATTATCAAAATCCATTACAGGTGTTGCCACCAGAATTTTGTATTTTTCCTCAAAGGAGTCGGTGTCTAAAAACTCTAAAAGGATTGGATTAATCTCCTGCTCTTCTTGTCTCTCCATATATGCTGTCCTCCTTGTTTTTTTTATATTCTAGCGATAATTTGTGTAATAAATATGTCTTGCCAGATTGGCATTACCAAAATCTACGATTATTATTCCATAGCTGGTTTCTGGCTTAAGGTTATATTCCATTAGTAATTCATTTAGCGCCTTGGCATAACCCCTTGGATGACCTATTTTACCATCACCGCTGGTACTTGTAAAATTAAAAAACCAGGTATTTTCATCAGCTTCGCAATTTTCTAAGCCATCTACAACAGCGTTGTATTTATCCTCGACAGAATATTTGTATCGATCCTGAACCCATAGTCTGCAATTGTCGTACACATATAGCTCGTAAGGGATGTCAGAAGGGATTTTATTGTCCTGCTCTGCCCAACTCATGTTAAGTCCGGTAATGCCAGTACCCATTTCATCCTCAAACCTGGTCATTAGAACAGCTCGTCCTCTTGCCTCTGCAAGTGTTGGAATTTCATCTTGGGTGTACCAGTAGTCTTTATTAGATTTGAGTTCTTTTTGTAGAAGCTTTTGGATGTCACTGACAGAATGATTGTCGTCTTCTATCTTAATATTAACTATTACTGTTTCTGTTGGATGTTGCTGTAAGAATGTGTATAAATCCTTAGTTACATCATCGAAATAAAGATAATCTGAAAATAGATTGCCATCCTTGTGGCAGTTGGCAAAATTATGGACCAGCTTTAGCTTTCCATCGCTTTTTATATCGTCTATTGCTACTCTTAAATCCAGGTATCTGTAGCCGTCTTCCAGCTGAGTAATTATATCATTGTCCTGGCATCTCATAACGTATCCTAGCATTACATTCGAGGCGGCAGAATCATGGGTGCCTGGTATTGTGATCTGTGATAGATATACCTCATCATCTATATACTGCATCCAGTTGGATGTATCGGAATATGGTGCATCCATATCAATCGCAAAATCAGCTTCAGTATTATCATCGCTGACAAACAAGGCAATCAAAATGACTATTATGATTGCAATCATTGCCCCGCAGGTTATTCTAAAAATCCGTCCCTTCTCCATATGCATGCCCCCATTTCTTAAAATTATTCTCGATTATTTACTATTATTTTAGCATTCTTTAGTGACAAAGTCTTTTAGTTTCTTTAAAATATAGATTATGATTGAACGAAAAAGATTATTATCAATAGGATATTACAAAAAAGCTCCCTCTTTTACAGGGAGCGATAAAAACAAATGCTATAAAATTGAAAAGTTTGTAGAAGAAGGTGCCGAAGAACCTGTCTTCAAGGCCACTATTTGGCCTGGTCCATACAGCTCTGAAAACACTGATGATGAACTGAAACAGTCTAAGACTGCACCATTTAATGAGGATGGTCTTCAGGAGCTCGTAGATTGGATGAATAGCTTAGAAATCTAGTGCATTAAGATGATTTAGATTCCCTTTTGTTTTCGTACATGTGAGCATCAGCCCTTTTTACTAGAGCTCTAAAATCACTATCTACCGATGAATCATAAGTGGCATCTCCAATAGCAACACCAATCTTGTATTCATGTTCACCATTTACATTTGCGGTGTAAATCTTAGTCATAAAAAGATTCTTAAGGCGTTCTGTATTAACATTTCTATTGGCAGGAATAATACAACAGAATTCATCTCCACCTGTTCTATAGCAGTTACCATATTTGCCATAAACATCATTGAAGATTTCTGCAACAATAGTAATATATTCATCGCCTGCTTCGTGGCCAAATGTATCATTGCAATGCTTTAGACCATTTGCATCAGCCACTACAGCTACAAGTCCTTCTAAATTGCCACCGCTTTTTGCGTGACTTTCAAATGCATTTCTGTTTAAAAGACCAGTCATGCTATCAGTAAGGGCAAATATCTCCAGCTGCTTAACCTGGCGTCCCTTTTCTAAGATTTCATTAGCATCCTTTATCATATCTCTAGCTAAGATTAAGATGAAAAGGAAGAATACATATCTGCCAATTCTATCAGCATCCCCTGTTGCTCTGTAATACTGAGATATATCAACAACAACTGCTATTAATAATCCTGTTAAGCCTACTGCGCAAATTTCTATGTGCTTGGTAATTCTTCCATGTATTAATTGCACAACCATTTCAATAATCATATAGAATACAGCTAACACAAGCATAACCTGCATTACAACAAGGGTCTGCCTATATTCTGCAATCCTTAGAAAATGTAAAGCAGTAAGAACAACAAACTGCATCATTGATGTCCAAATAATTATTTTTCTTAATACCTTGCTATAGATATTAAGATAGCTATCAAAAAACATAATAAATGGTGGTATTACCAACATAAGACATAGATAAGGAATGATTGAATTGAGAATCCTGTTTTGGAAAATCAAATTAGCTGCATCGGTTTCATTAATAGACCAAACTCCACAGAAAAATGTAAACCAGCCTAAATATAATAGTTCTTTTGAAAGCTGCTGTTTCTTATGCATCACACCGTAATATGCTAATATTACAATACTCAAAAGTACTATCAATAAGCTTATAAAAAATCTAGGCATGGAATCTAGTAGGATTGTATTATACATTCCATAAGAACTGCCTATATAAAATGTAATATTCTGGTTCGCCACCTGCTCGTAAACAGGATTAACAATTATAGATACAAAATGCATATTTTCATTGATATCTATAAAATGAAACTTTGAGCCTGGAGATAAGGTCCAAATACCCCCGTCTTTAGTAAATGAATATATCTGTTTTCCTCTACTAAAGCCTAAAACTCTGTGGTGGGTTGTATAAAATGAAATACCTGTATAATGGTAATCGAAATTTGATGTATCCAAAATATATTCTGTTGAACCGTCAGCTAATTTAGCTACTGTTGTAGGTTCAATTGTAGAAAATTCTCCAGAAGAAGTATTATCTCTGGTAGTAATGTAACATGTGATTAAAAGCAAAGCTGCAATCACAAGCATTACTGTATTGATTTTTGAAATAAGTATATCTTTTTGTTTCTTAATGTTGCTTGTCATTACAGCTCCTTAAAGTTATATATAATCGGTATGATTCATCTCGTTCACAGATTTATAACAATTTTATCACATTTTTCTCATTATATCAATTACACTAATTATACTAAGAATCTGTATATATAATTATATATTTTGTCAGTATGTTCTATATAGCTTGAATGATCTTCACCTGGTAATATCAACATCTGAGCATTTTTGATGTTAGATGCTATCTTGTTTGTCTCTTTTTCTTTAATACAATCCTTTTCTCCAGCGATAACCAATGCAGGTACAGAAATTCTTTGTAATTCTGATGTATCTATATCTGGCTCTACTAGCATCATTAGGGTGCGTGGGTCATTATCTCTTTTATAATCTTTTTTTATTTCCCGCAAATCCTTGTGATGTATACCTGCTGGTGTAAGATTAGCACCGCAGCATACTATACGAGACAGCTTATTACTGGCTTTAATTGCAGCTAAAAGAGCCACAATACCTCCATCAGAATATCCCACTAGTGCTGGTGAAATAATATCCAAAGCATCAATAAGATTAAGTACATCATCTGCCATGTCAGAGTAATGATATTCCTTAGGGGTGGCGCTTTCTCCATGCCCCCTTGAATCCATAGCATACACCGTATGTTCCCTGCTCATAACCTCCACAAGCTCGTCAAAGATATGATGGTCTTCCTTATTTCCATGTATAAGAATAACCGGCGTCCCCTCGCCGGTCTTCTCATAACATATTACCTGTGAATTAAGCTGAATGTACATATATCACCCTCATTAGCCTTACGGCACCTTCTCTTTAATTTAAAAGCAATCTATTTATCTGCGATTACCTGCTTCATATCATATAATCCTGCTGGCTTATCAGCTAAGAACTTAGCAGCTTCTACTGCTCCCTTAGCAAAAACGCCCTTAGAATAAGCAGTATGCTTGATAGTAATAACTTCGTCTAATCCTGCAAAGATTACCTCATGCTCTCCGACGATATTACCGCCTCTTACAGCAGAGATTCCTATTTCGTTCTTAGGACGCTTTTCTCTTCTATCAGCTCTGCCATATACATAATCGTATTTTTCATCTAATGCTTCGTTACATGCATCTGCAAGTGCTAAAGCAGTTCCGCTAGGAGCATCCAGCTTCTGATTATGATGCTTCTCAACTATCTCAATATCAAAGCCTGCATCTGCAAAAACCTGAGTAGCCTTCTTGCATAAATCAAACAAAGTATTGATTCCAAGCGACATATTTGCAGAACGAAGAACTGCACATTTTTTGCTTGCAGCATCAACATGTGCAAGCATTTCCTCTGAAAGACCTGTTGTGCAAAGCACCACATTTTTATTGTTAGTCTCACAGTATTTTAACAAATCATCTATAGCAGAAACGTTTGAAAAATCTATAATTACATCGAAATCAACATCTACCTTATCAATTGATTCGAAAACAGGATAATCATTAGCTACTCCTGTGTATTTATCAACACCTGCAACGATTTTGATATCCTTATCATCCTTGCACAAATCTGTAATAACTCTTCCCATGTGTCCGTTACAACCATGCATAACTGCTTTAACCATTTTATTCACCTCATTCTTAGATTTTATTCTTCATCAGAAAAACGAAAATCTTTACGTTTTTACTAAGTTTATAAAAAGTCACAATAAAATACAAGAGCCAGAGATTATTTCTCTGACTCTATTTTCAACACGTTATCTGCGGTTTTCAAAATTCCTTCTGACAGATTTTGGCCTGTAAGGATAACATTAGTTGCAATTGATTTACCCTCAAGCGCGCCTGTAATGTCTTCCTCAGCAACAATGCCTTCATCTAATACTCCAAGAATTTCGTCAAGAACCAACAAATCACATTCTCCTGTTCCTAACACCTTTTTGGCATAGTTCAAGCCATTGAGAATGTTGATTTTCTCTTCTTCTTTTTGTTCTTCAGTAAGATTTTCAAATCCATCTTTTGAACGCTCAAATCTGAAAAGCTTGATTTCAGGTTCAAGCTTTTCAAAATAATCTGTATTCGTCTCTGATTTAAGAAACTCTATAATAATGCATTTCTTACCCTGTGATGCAAAGCGAATGGCATTTCCAAGTGCTGCTGCGGATTTACCTTGTCCGTTTCCGTAGTAAACTTGTATAGTTCCCTTTTCCATGATTCTCCTACTTTCTTATGCTAGCTCTCTTTCTCATTAATGGATCAAGAATTCTCTTTCTAATTCTAAGAGACTCTGGAGTTACCTCCAAAAGCTCATCAACATCGATAAAATCAAGGGCCTGCTCAAGGCTAAGCACTCTAGGTGGAACAAGTGTAAGTGCTTCATCTGCTGATGATGAACGAGTATTTGTAAGATGCTTCTTCTTACATACATTAAGCTCGATATCCTCAGCACGTGAGCTCTGTCCGATAACCATACCAGAATAAACCTTCTCGCCTGGTCCAATGAACAATGTACCACGTTCCTGAGCTGAGAATAAACCATAAGTAACTGACTCACCAGTTTCAAAAGCAATAAGTGAACCCTGCTTACGATAAGCAATATCACCCTTATATGGCTCATATCCTTCAAAAATTGTATTGATGATTCCGTTACCCTTTGTATCTGTCATGAACTCACCACGGTAACCGATAAGTCCACGAGCTGGAATCTTAAACTCTATTCTTGTGTAACCACCTGTAATAGGTGTCATGTTCTGAAGCTCACCCTTACGCTGTGAAAGCTTCTCAATAACTGCTCCTGTAAACTCATCTGGAACATCTACATAAGCACGCTCCATTGGCTCAAGCTTACGTCCCTTTTCATCTGTATGATAAAGAACCTCTGCCTTTGATACAGCAAACTCAAAGCCCTCACGACGCATGTTCTCGATAAGTACTGAAAGATGAAGCTCACCACGACCTGAAACCTTAAGTGAATCTGGTGAATCAGTATCCTCTACTCTAAGAGAAACATCTGTGTTTAATTCCTTCATAAGACGCTCACGAATGTGGCGTGATGTAACGTACTTACCTTCCTGTCCAGCAAGTGGGCTATCATTTACAATGAAGTTCATTGAAATGGTAGGCTCTGAAATCTTCTGGAATGGAATTGGGTTAGGTGCATCAACTGCACAGATTGTATCACCAATGTGAATATCTGAAATACCGGAAATAGCTACGATAGAACCGATATTAGCCTCTTCAACATCTACTTTATTAAGACCATCATACTCAAAAAGCTTTGAGATACGAACCTTATTATTCTTGCTTTCATCATGTGCATTAACAACGATTGCATCCTGGTTAACCTTAATAGAACCATTCTCAACCTTACCGATACCGATACGTCCTACATACTCATTATAATCGATTGTAGAAATAAGTACCTGTGTTGGAGCCTCTGGGTCACCCTTTGGAGCTGGAATATAATCAACAATTGTCTCAAAGAGTGCTGTCATATCCTTATGCTCTTCATCAAGACTTCTGATAGCGAAGCCTTCCTTAGCACTTGCGTAAATAAATGGGCAATCAAGCTGCTCATCAGATGCATCAAGATCCATGAAAAGCTCTAGCACTTCATCAATAACTTCATCCGGACGTGCCTCCGGTCTATCAATCTTATTGATACAAACAATAACAGGTAAATCCAAATCAAGAGCCTTCATAAGAACGAACTTAGTCTGAGGCATTGCACCCTCAAAAGCATCTACTACAAGTACAACACCGTTAACCATCTTAAGTACACGCTCAACCTCGCCACCGAAATCGGCATGGCCTGGTGTATCAATAATGTTAATCTTTGTGCCCTTGTAATATACTGCTGTATTCTTTGAAAGAATTGTAATACCACGCTCACGCTCAATATCATTTGAGTCCATGACACGCTCTGCAACCTCTTGGTTCTCTCTAAACACACCTGACTGCTTCAAAAGCTCATCTACAAGTGTAGTTTTACCATGGTCAACGTGTGCAATAATTGCAATGTTTCTAATATCTTCTCTACTTACTACTGACATAAAATTTCCTTTTCTACTGCAAACTTATAGGTACAGTAAAAACCCCATTTAATCCGCTGGTAGGTAACAAGTGGCTCCT
>NZ_JAFUSK010000081.1 GCF_017471675.1 Pseudobutyrivibrio sp. | reverse complement strand
TGGTTGCTTGCTTTATGGAAATAGATATGGAGAGTATGCTTGAAAATATATCTCTTCAATCAGGCTCTAACAATACGACATTTTGTAACTTATACACAACAGATGGTTATTCTCTTACAAATACAGTACTTGGCGGTCTTGCCAGTGAGGACAATTTATTGGTGGCATTGAATAACGCAAAGTTTGAGAATGACTATAATGTGGAAACTGTAAAAGATGATTTTAGCAAGGGGAATACAGGCGTAGTTTCTTTTACATATAACAATATTAAAGAAACAATGTATTATGTCCCAGTTCATAGAACTGATTGGATGCTTACATATTTAATCAGGGAAAGTGTAATCAGCGGACAGATTGATGCAATATCTGAAGGCATCATAATTAGAAGTCTTGCAATGGCAATAATAATTACATTTGTGCTTACCGCAGTATTTATTACGTTGTTTTTGCAAACAAAGAAAAATACAAAACTTGCCATGGAACGTGAAACTTCTGAGTTAATGCAGCAAGAGCTTGAAGAAAGAATAGCTCTTCAAGATGAATTATTAGAGCAGGAGAAAAAGAGAGCTAGGCTGGATAAAATGGTTAACGCCTTGGCCTCAGATTACAGAAGTGTATATTACGTTAATCTGGATAAAAATACAGCCACCTGTTTTAGAAATGATGCTGAGGATGATGTTGGAAAAGGGGATGACTTTGTTTTTTCAGATGCTTTTATAGAGTATGCAAGGAATTATGTTGCAGAAGATTACAAAGAGCAATTCTTAGAATTTATAAAGCCTGAAAATATTAGAACTGCATTAAAGAATAATGACATCATTGCCTTTCGTTATATGAAAATCAAGAATGGGGTGGAAAGCTATGAAATGCTCAGAATGGCTGATGTTAAAGGCATAGGGGCAGAAGAGAGTGAAGAAATCAATGCAGTGGGAGTAGGTTTCACAGATATTGATGAAGAGATGAGAGAGTCTCTTGCAAAAAATCAAGCTCTTTCCGATGCCTTAAAGACTGCAGAAGCTGCAAGTAAGGCAAAGACAACATTCCTGTCAAGTATGAGTCATGAGATAAGAACCCCTATGAACGCAATTATAGGTTTGGATACCCTTGCCTTAAATGAGCCTGATATTTCAGATACTACGAAAGATTATCTTGAGAAGATTGGCAGTAGCGCACAGCATCTACTTAGTCTAATTAACGATATCTTGGATATGTCAAGGATTGAGTCTGGAAGAATGTCACTGAAAAATGAAGAATTTGCTTTTTCGAAGGTATTAGAGCAAATAAATGTTATTTTTAGTGGACAATGTCAGGAAAAGGGGCTTGAGTACAATTGCCGTATAAAGGGACATCTTAATGATTATTACATAGGTGATAGCGTTAAGCTTAGGCAGGTACTTATTAATATATTAGGAAATGCTGTTAAGTTCACTCCTAAAGGTGGAAAGGTTGAACTGATTGTTGAAAAAATAAGCGGATTTGATGGAAGAGCAGCACTGCAATTCAAAATCAGTGATACTGGAATCGGCATGAGTAAAGAGTATATTCCAAGGTTGTTTGACAGCTTTAGTCAGGAAGATGCAGGCGCTACAAATAAATATGGCAGCTCTGGATTGGGAATGGCGATAACAAAGAGCATCGTGGAAATGATGAATGGTGAAATATCTGTAGAGAGTGAGAAAAATGTGGGAACCACCTTTACAGTGAATATTACACTAAAAGAATCAGATAGGATTCATGTGGAAGATAAGGATTCACTGGATATATCTGTGCAGGATTTAAAAGTCCTTGTTGTTGATGATGATCCACTTGCCTGCAATCAGGCTAAGCTTGTAATGTCGCAGGCTGGAATTATAGCTGAAACCAGTACATCTGGGCAGGAGGCCATAGAGCTGGTAAAGCTGGCAGAAGCCCGCCAGGACCCATACAATCTGATAATCGTAGACTGGCAGATGCCAGAAATGGATGGGGTAGAGACTACAAAGCAGATACGTTCTGTTATTGGTAAGGATACAGCAGTAATTATACTTACAGCCTATAACTGGGATGACATTTATGATGAGGCTAAGGAAGCTGGTGTGGATAGCTTTATATCTAAACCTCTTTTTACAGAAAATCTTATAAATGAATTTAAAGATGTTCTGGAGAAGAAAAATAGAACCTTGTCAGGTGGAAATAACAGTGTGAGCCTTGAAGGCAAAAAAGTACTTCTAGCTGAGGATGTTGCAATAAATGCCCAGATAATGATGAAAATACTATCTATGAAAAAGTTGGAAGTGGACCATGCTGTAAATGGAAAGGAAGTAATAAAATATTACGAATCCAAGCCAGAAGGTTACTATGATGTAATGCTTATGGATATAAGGATGCCTGAGATGGACGGATTGACAGCAACAAAGCATATTCGTACAGCAGGAAGAATGGATTCCGCAACTATTCCTATTATTGCTCTTACGGCAAATGCTTTTGATGAAGATGTACAGCAGAGTCTGCAGGCTGGAATGAATGCTCATCTAAGCAAGCCTGTTGAGCCTCAGTTGTTATTTGAAACTTTAGAAAAACTGTTAAGAGATTAAGGCAAAGTGTAGCTAACTGTGATTGTTTAAGGAAAGAGGTGCTCTATGGTTATAGGTGAAGTTCCTGGTAGAAAAGAAATGATTTCCTGTTTATTATGCAAGGATGCTCCATGCAACAAAGCTTGTAATTTAGTACGACCTGGGGATGCCCTTAGAAGTATATGGTTTGATAATGCGGACGTGGCAGCTCTTAAAATACCAGAGGGAAATCCTTGTTTGGACTGTCATGCTGATTGCGAAGGCATGTGCATTAGTAAATCAAAGGTGCCAATAAAGCAGCTAATAACATCTCTTGCCTGGGATATACGTAGCAAAACTGAAATAGACCTACCAGAAGATGAGCATAGATTACAGTGTGATATATGTGGGGTGCCACTGGAAAACCCATTCCTTCTATCTTCATCGGTAGTTGCATCAACCTATGATATGTGTGCCAGGGCTTTTGAAGCTGGATGGGCAGGGGCATGCTTTAAAACAGTATGCTCTTTGGATATTCATGAAGCTTCCCCAAGGTTTTCCGCAATAAAGGGTGATAATGGTAATATCATTGGATTTAAGAATATTGAACAGCTATCTGATCATAGTGTAGCTGAGAATATGAAGATATTTAGGGATTTAAAAAAGAATTATCCTTCTAAATTTATACTGGCATCCATTATGGGAAAGGATGAGGCTGAGTGGGAGTCGTTAGCGAAGTTGTGTGAGGAAAACGGAGCAGATGCTATTGAGCTTAACTTTTCATGTCCTAATATGCAAGAGGATGGACTGGGCTCTGATATAGGTCAGGTACCTGAGCTGGTGGAAAGATTTACAAGGGCTGCAAAGCGGAGCACTACTATTCCTGTTTTGGCAAAGCTTACACCTAATGTTGCTACTATGTCGGAAGCGGCAGAGGCAGCGTTAAGAGGCGGTGCAGATGGAATCGCTGCTATTAATACCATTAAAAGTATAGTTGGAGTCAATCCACTTACATACGTTTCAGCCCCTGCAGTAAAGGGGCAGTCTGCTATTGGTGGCTACAGTGGAAATGCTGTTAAGCCTATAGCTCTTAGATTTATAGCTGAATTAGGTCAAAACGCAAACCTAAAAGGAATGCATATTTCTGGCATGGGTGGAATTGAGACCTGGAAGGATGCACTAGAGTTTATATTAATGGGTGCAGGTTCAATACAAATTACCACCGCTGTTATGCAATATGGATATCGAATTATAGATGACTTAAAATCTGGTCTTAATTATTATCTGGCACAGATGGGATTAGATTCAGTGAAAGATATAATTGGCGCTGGACTGGATTCTGTTAGTGATACAACTGATGTGCTAGAGCGTGATACAGTGCTTTTCCCTAAGTTTGATTTGGAAAAATGCATTGGCTGCGGAAGATGTGTTATTTCTTGCGATGATGGCGGGCATCAGGCAATTAAATTTGACAATAGGGTACCAAAGCTGGATGGAAGTAAATGTGTAGGTTGTCATTTATGCCGATTAGTATGCCCAGCGGATGCAATTTCTTCAAGCAAAAAAAGGATTAAAAAAACTTGATACATACAATAATAATGTAATGATTTAAGTCTTGTTGATGGAGGCCAATGTGGGAACACTAATTAGTTTCGAAAATGTAGGGAAAATTTATAAAACCGGTGATATTGAGTATGAAGCTTTACATGATGTTAATTTAACCATCGATGAAGGAGAGATGGTTGTTATATTAGGACCATCAGGTGCAGGAAAAAGTACACTTCTTAATATGTTAGGTGGGCTAGATGCAGCAACATCGGGAAAAATAGTTTTTGGTGACACGGAAATCACAGCACTGGATGATAAGCAGCTGGGAAAGTTTAGAGCTAAGGACGTGGGGATAATTTTTCAGTTTTATAATCTAATCCCAACATTAAATGCTATGGAAAATGTGGCATTAATCAATGAGCTTGGAGTAGAAATAATGGACCCGATGGAGGCATTAGCTTTAGTTGGGTTGGAGGATAAATGGAAAAGTTTTCCTTCACAAATGTCAGGCGGACAACAGCAAAGAGTATCAATTGCAAGGGCAATAGCAAAGAGACCTAGATTATTACTTTGTGATGAACCTACAGGAGCTTTAGATACAAACACAGGAAAAGAGGTTATTAATTTACTGCAAAAGCAAAGTAAAGAGGGGCATAGGACGGTTGTAATAGTAACCCACAATGATTTGTTTGCAGAATTAGCGGATAAAGTAATCAATGTAAAGAATGGAACGGTACATAGTGTTGTTGTTAATGACAATCCTAAAAGTGTAGATGGGGTGGAGTGGTAAGATGAAGGTTAAAGAGATATTTAGAACAAAGAAAAAACAATGTATTGCTTTTATTGTGGTTTGTGTTGGTGTTGTTGGGTTGCTTGCATATAATCTTATTCCTGATTCAGTTGATGTGGACACAGTGAAAAAATCTAGTGTACGTGCGTCTGTTACAGAGGTAGGAAATATAGCAGCAGATGATGCAATTACAGTATATTCACCAGTTGCTGGAAAACTTTCTGATGTACTTTATAAGAACTACGATGCCGTGAAAGAAGGCGATATTCTTGTTAAATATGACCTGACTTCATTTGAGGAAAATCTAAATACTGCAAGTGCCAACAAGAAATATTATCAGGATGGATACAATGCTGCGGTTGAAAAAAATAATGAATATAAAGCAATGCTAAATAAGGCCACAGTTGAGGGTGATGCTACAAAGAAAAACTATGTAAGCTTAATAGAAGCCAGAGATAGATTGATGATTACTCAAGAAAGTAGGAATCAATCTGCACAATACAATCTAAATAGATTAGAGGCTCAGCTGGCATCCCTTAATGCTCAGTTACAAGTAGCAGAGGCTGAATTGGAAAGCGCTGAAGGAGAATCAGCAATTAATGATGCAAAAAATAAAGTCAAGTCATTAGAAAGCCAAATTTCTTCAAATAGAACTGCAATTATCAGTGTAGATACAAGAAATATGACAATGGAGGAATATAAGTCCTATCTGGAAATTCTAAGACTTTTAGATATTGTGGATAAGGCATGGAATGAAAACAAAGAGAATGAAAATATTGCAAAACAAGCTGTTGTCAGCAATTCACAGCTAGCTCAATATGCTGATTCTATAGAGGTTGCAAAGATACAAGAAAACCAGGCAAGTCGTGCACTGGATACTGCAAAGACTGGTCTTATGGCAAGCTGCGACGGGACAATTACTGAAAGACTTGTGGATACAGGTTCCTTTGTAGAGGCTGGAACACCATTGTTTATAATTCAACCTTCATCAGGCTATAAGGCTAAGGTTATGATTTCTAGATTTGATATTGGAAAAATAGCAGTTGGCCAGGATGCATCTATCACTATCGGAGACACTACATACGAGGCAAAGGTTGAAAGCATATCTCCACTGGCTGAAGTAGATTCTTCAAATAAACCAAAAGTAAAGGTGTATGTAAGCTTTGTAGATAAAACTGTACAGCCTACTATAGGGTTAGAGGCTGATGTAAAGATTTATGCCCAGGAGAAAAAAGATGTTTTGACAACAAGTGATAAGGCTGTTTACACAGATGACAATGGCGATTATGTCTATGTATTAGAAAAAGGAAAAATAGCCCGAAGGAATATTACTTGTGGAGCAAGGGGAAATGGACTGGTAGAAATAGTAGAAGGTGTAAACGAAAATGAAAAGGTAATCACATCACCTGTGACAGAAGATGATATTGGAACAAGACGTATAGCTAATTAAAGGAGCGGTTATGCTGATAAGAAAGGTTTTAAGAGACCTTAGAAATAATGGGGTACAATTTCTGTCTATCTTTATAATGACCTTTTTTGCCATGCTGATTTCTGCCGGATTCGACACTCAGTTTGCAGAGTATGGAGTGGCTGGCACTAAGTATCTGGAAGAAACTAATTTCAAAGACATGGATATCCAAGGGGATTATTTTGATAATGGCCAGATTGCTAGCCTTATGGAAATGGAAGAAGTAAAAAGTGTAAACGGTCTTATTCATGCAACAGGAAAAACAAAGCTTGATAAAGAGCGCTTACTTGCAATTAGCTACATTAATGGAAATGATATCTCTAAAATGAAGCTAATAAGTGGAGAACCCTATACAAATGGGGCAAAAGGAGTATGGGTTGAGGAAAGATTTGCAACACCTATGGGGATAAAAGTAGGGGATATCTTGAACATAGATACTGAAGGAATTAGTTTTCAAGAGGTTGTAAAAGGTATCGTATATTATCCTGAATATATGTATTATGTGCCAAATGATACATATCCTGAGCCTGAGTATGGAACCCATGGATTTGTTGTTATGGATATTTGTGAGGCGCCGTATACAAGTATTAAATATGACCAGTTGATTGTTGATTTAAAGGCGGTAAAGGGGCAGGAGTTAACCCTTACCGATGAAGAAAAAAACTATATGCTTGCTATGAAGCAAAAAATAATCGACAAGCTGGATAATAGAAAAGTTATAGTGAAAACAAAAACAGAAGGTGACATATATGATGAGTTTGCCGGAAGCACAGAATCAAGTGATGCTTTAAGTACAGCATTCACTACGCTTTTTCTTCTTATAGCGGTGCTTGGAATTGTTACAACAATGACGAGACTTACAAATAATCAAAGAATCCAAATAGGAACAATGAAGGCCTTAGGATTTTCAGATAGAAAAATAATGATTCATTATCTTTCTTATTCAACCATTATAATATTCTTTGGTGCTATATGTGGCACAATTGTTGGTAAGTATACACTGGGGGCATATTTGATAGATGTGGATGTTTATTATTATCAGCATCCTTACACCACTCCCCATTTGACTACAAAGAGTCTTGTAATGCCATTTATTGCAGTGATAATTGGAGCTATCACAACTTTTGTATGTACCAGAAAGACCTTGTTAGAGCGTGCTGCGGAGATACTAAAGCCGGAGCCACCTAAGAATAATTCTAAAGGTTACCTGGAAAAAAGTAGGATTTGGAATCGCTTAGGCTTTGCAATTCGCTGGAATGTTAGAGATGTTGTAAATAATAAATTAAGAACTGCCATGAGCATTATGGGTATAGCGGTTACATCCATGTTGTTATTTACGGCTGTTGGTTTTTACGAGTTGTTATCAGGACAAAGCTTATGGATGTTTGAAGATTTGATAAATACTAATTATAAGATTCTGTTTGCTGATGATACTGAATATGGAATAGTGGAGGACTATGCTCTTGAATATGCAGGGCAGATGATTCAATCAACAACAGTAACAGTTTATTCAGATACAACCGAGAATGTTAGACCTCTTATTGTAGCGGATGAGGGAAACATTTATAGGTTTCAGGATATGAATCTTGAGTATTTTCAGCTTCCCGAAAATGGTGTTGTAGTAACCAGCAGATTGAAGGATACCTATAATGTGGAAGTGGGGGATACATTAAGATGGAAGATGCCAGGAGAGGACAGAGAATACAGCGCAAAGATAGTAGCTTTTTGCCGTCAGGCAACTGATCAGGGCCTAATTATGAGTAGGACGGCATGGGAAAACGCACTAGGAGAATTTCGTCCTAATATCGTATATACGAACATGACTGTACCAGCTAATCTTAAGGATAAGGATGGAATAGTTGCTGTCAATGATAGGGATATGCTTATACAAAGTGCAGAATCAGCGCAGGAAATAGGTTATACGATTTCCATTATCGTTTCTGTTATAGCAATTGTACTTGGAACAGTGGTTTTGTACAATTTGGGAGTGTTATCCTACATAGAAAAGGTAAGAGAAATAGCAACGATGAAAGTGTTAGGTTTTCAGTCCATGAACATTAGATTTATTTTGATGCAGCAAAACTTAACTGTGACTGGGCTTGGAGCCATCATTGGTGTTCCGCTGGGATATTTATCTTTGACAGCCTTGTTAGACGAATTTTTGTTGGACGACTCAGATTTGATTATGGATTTGTCTTTATTACCATTTATTGTAGCCATTATAGGAACATTTCTAGTTTCTGTTTTGATAAATATTGTTGTTACGGCTAAGATAAATGAGATAAATATGGTAGAGGCATTGAAGGGTGTGGAGTAACCAGTAGCTACACTTACACAAAAAATAAGCCAGCTCAAAGTAAAATGAGCTGGCATTTGTTAGTTATTGTTTTTTCTTTTTCCTATGAAATGCATCCCTTTTTCACGCATTTGTTTTTCGGGAGTATTTAAAGCATAATTACGAAGGTTGTCCTTTTGAAGATTATCACTTCTTAAAATTTCTATCACACTATCATCCTTATTGTCGGATGTGTCTGTTTCAGTCCTATTTTCAGTTACTTCTTCAAGCTCACGGCTTAGCTGATTGATTTGATGCTGCATTCTGGTCATATTGGTGGCCATGTTTCGCATAATCTGAAGAATATCATCCTTATTTTCCTGGATAAAATCACCCATTAAGCCCTCAGTAACACGAAGAATCTTAGTTTTAGAATATGTAATTATAGTGTAGATGGCGGGCTGACCTGTCAGTATTCCAAATTCTCCGAAACATGTACCAGGACCTAGCAGACCGATTAATACTTCATTGGGAGTGCCATAACCTGTGTACATTTCCACATGTCCAGACACAATCTTGTACATATCTAAGTTGATTTCTCCTTCCCTTAGAATCATAGTGTCTGGTGGGATTTCGTATATTTTATTTCGATTATAAATACTTTTATCGTCAAAAATATTACTCATGTCAAAGCCTCCTATAAAAGTATTTTAGCAAGCAATAAAACTATTGATGATAATTATTTTTTAGAAACACCAGGACCGTAGATTGTTGTCCAATCGTTCTTCATTGAAACTGGAATCCAGCCACTTTCGGCACATTTTTTGTACATTTTTTCAGCGGCAGAGGCCTTACCATTCTCTCTTACAGTATCATCGCAGCATAGCATGAATGCAAGGCTCTTATATTTATTATTTGTGGTAACATATTTTGCCATACTGTAATCGCCAGAGCTATTACCGAAGGAAAGAACAGGCTGTTGGCCTATTTCCTGGGAGATAACAGCTACTTTATTCATTTTAAGATTCTTAATTATAAAATTGCCTCCTAAAACCAGGGAATCATTATCCTTGAATTGATAGGTTAGGCCCTCTTCACCATTTTGATTCTTGGCAACAATAGCTTCGTCAGAACCGATTATTTGTCTTGGTGGAACAGGTAATTTGCCATCAACAAGGCCTCTTAATATTAATCTATCTGTTCCAGAAACTATATAGACTGTAAAATCATTTTGCTGTAAATAGTTAATAATCTGTACCATTGGCTGATAGAATGCATCACCCTTTTTCATACCATTGTAGCCATTCATTGGTGTATTTCCAAAGGCTTTTACATAGTTGAGAAATTCATCAACTGTCATTCCTGCAAATGCAGATGCAACAGCCTGACCATGTTCGTTGCTAAGCTCCTCTGGATAAGTACCTGTTTTAGCAAAATCTAAGACTTTAGCAGCAACAGCCTTTTCAAAATCACTGGCTTTATCTTTATATGTAGGATCGCCAAATACTCTGTAAACTAATAGCTCATGGTCAAAATATACAGGGTCAGTTTCACAACATAATGTTCCGTCTAAGTCAAAGACAGCTATTCTGTCTGAGACAGGTATGTAATACTGACTGTTCTTATCTGTAATTTGTGCCATGTAGCTTTGTAGCTGTGTCTTTGCAGGAGCTGTATCAGCCCAGTATGATAAAGCAGGACTGCCTTTTGCTTCTGCGATTAGTGTGGCATTACTTGAAGATGCTAGCATTAATGCGCATAAAGCAACTACAACTAGTGCTCGAAAATCTTTTAACCATGTGTGTTTCATAACTCTTTGTTTTAGCATAAAGCTTCCTCCTTGATTTATATAACTTCGATTTTAATGTTAGCATTTACCAGGTAAAAAAATGTGAAACCTTTGTGAAAGAATGGATAATATCGGACAATTTTAACAAAATGCTGATAGTATTTATATAACAGTCATTGATTATAAGGAGAATGGGGCAGAATGGTAACCATGATTATAAAAATGTCCGTTCTTACATTACTGTATGTGATTCTTACAGTAGTTGTTTGGAAGTGGACAAATAATAAAGAAATAGATAAATTCAAAAAAATAGTTATAGGTATAGTCTTTGGCATTAGCTCGGTGCTATCTACCCATTTTGGAGTATCCTATGAGGACATGATTATTAATGTCCGTGACATAGGTCCTCTTGCTGCAGGATTGTTTTTTGCTCCTTCATCAGGTGTAATTGCAGGACTGATAGGAGGAATTGAAAGATATATTGCAGGAACTTATTTTGGAGTAAGTTCATATACAAGAATCGCTTGTAGTGTTTCCACATGCCTGGCAGGTTTTGTTGCCATGTATATGAAAACAAGAATGTTTAAAGGCAAGAAGCCATCTCCATTTTACGCATTCTTCCTGGGGGCTGTAATGGAAGTGTTCCATATGTATGTTGTTTTTATTACTCATAGAAATGATATGCGAATGGCATTTCTGGTTGTTAGTACATGCGCAGTGCCTATGATAGTGTTCACCGGCATTGGAATGTGCTTATCATCTATAGTTTTACAATTATTATCAAAAGAGTGGATTAGTCCGTTTAAAAAGATTGAGGCGGAACAGGAACCATTATCTCAAAAATTTCAAAAATGGTTGTTTATAATTACATCAATTGTGATACTTGGTAGCTTTGTCTTTTCCTGCATATTGCAGACACAAACAGCAAATCAAAATTGTAAGTCTGCTCTAAAAAATAATTTCAATACAATAAGAGTTAATTACCAATTAAATGAGGTTAATTTAAACGCAGATAGTAATGTTATATTTGGAATAATAAATGATGAGAGAGTTGTGTTAAGGGGTAAAAATATAGGTATGCCTCTTTCTGTGGAAGAATATAATTATATATGCTCTAATTTTGATTCAGTAGTTAACGGTAAATTCTGGGGAATCGATTCTAAAATATACGCAGACAGAATTGATAAAAACAAAATACTGGTAGTAACTATGCAAAGAAGCGAGGTCTACTGGAATCGTGATGCTCAAGCCTATGAGCTGGCGCTTGCAGATATCCTGCTATTTACTGTTATTTACGTGCTGATTGCTTATTTGGTAAATCAGATTGTTGTTAGCAATATTCAATTAATAAATGATTCACTTAACAAGATAACAAAAGGAAATCTAAATGAAGTAGTTGTTGTTAGAAGCTCATCTGAATTCGCATCTTTATCGGATGATATTAATCAGACGGTACTTACATTGAAGGGATATATTAAAGCGGCAGAACAACGCATTGAACAGGAATTGATATTTGCCAGAACTATACAGGCTTCATCTTTGCCACAGGTATTTGATTTTCCAGGTAGAGATGAAATTGAAATATATGCATCAATGAAGCCTGCCAAGGAGGTAGGCGGTGATTTTTATGACTTCTTTTTTATAGATAGCGATAAAATTGCTCTTGTAATTGCTGATGTTTCGGGAAAGGGTATTCCAGCAGCTTTATTTATGATGAGAAGTAAAACGGCAATACGAAGCTTTGCAGAAGCAGGCGGAACTCCATCAGAGATACTAATTAAGACAAATGAAGCTCTATGTGAAGGAAACGATGCAGAAATGTTTGTCACTGTATGGATTGGAATACTGGATCTTAAAACAGGAGTAATGCAGTGTGCAAATGCCGGGCATGAATACCCGGCAATTAAGCATGCAGATGGAGAATATGAGCTGATAAAAGACAAGCACAGTATAGTTCTTGCTGCTATGCCAGGGTTAAAGCCATCTCCTTACGAGATTACACTTAAACCAGGCGATAGATTGTTTGTATATACGGATGGAGTACCAGAGGCTATAAACGAACAGGAAGAACAATATGGTACAGACAAAATGATAGATGTATTAAATACTACAGAAGGAATGTCTATCGAAGGTACTGTTAAGGCTGTTTTTGAAAATGTTAATGCCTTTAAAGGAAGTGCTGACCAGTTTGATGATATTACAATGCTAGGATTTGAGCTTGTTAAACTAATGAAATAAAATTTTTTTATCGGTGTGACATTAGTGTGACAATCAATCTGCTATCCTGTTTTCAGATAATAAATAACAGCTTTTTAGCAAAGGAGAAAAAAATGAAAATGGGAATCATGAAAAAGGTATTGGCAACAACTTTCGCAACAGCACTTGTAATTGGAACATTTAGCGGATGTGGCAAGGAGACAGCAAGCATTGCTGACGATGCAACACCAACAAGCAATGCAATTGACGCAAAAACTGTTTTTACTAAGGGTGTTTATGTAACTTATCCAGAAGCAGAAAAGGATGATCCAGATTTAACACAGTTCTATGTATTTTTTGGTGATGGCTCAGGTAGCATTGAAGATGGTGCTAATGGAACAGCTAATTATTTTGAATATGAAGCAGGTGAAGATACAATCGAGTTTCATATTGGAAGCATAGATCCAGTTGTTGATACACTGACAGTAACATATTTTGAAGATTACCTTATAAAAGGACATTTTAGCGACGGTGAAGAATTGGTATTCGAGCATCTTACAGGAGTAGATGTAGATACATTCAATGCTGTAAATTATGTTAACGGAATATTTGGTGACCCTAGCGTATATACTGATGCTAATGGATGGAGCATTAAGTATGATGCTTCTTGCATAACTGTAAATCAAGGCGGCCCTGTTACTACATTTGTATACACTGGAGACTGCGCAGGAACTAATATGATTACAGCTACATATACAGTAGACAATGATGCTGAGGGTGCAGTAAAAGAGCTTGGTGAACAATGGGGTGAAAAAGCTACTTATTCAGAAGGTACATTCCCTGGCACAGAGGATATAAAAGGCTATTGGGTTTCAGTAGGACCAGAAGAGGGTGGCTCAGGCGCATACGTAACAGCAATTGCCAGAGATTACATGGATGGCGCACTTATTTTTGAATTAGATGGACATAACGGAGGAGATGAAGCAATGGATAATCAGGTTGCAGGAGTTTTTTCAGATATGATAAATTCATTGGAGTTTGCTAACTAAACATTTTCATTTTTACTCTTCTTTTTTGAGGCATGTCATTTTAGACATGTCTCATTTTTTGAAAATATAAATTTGTGTATTATATATATAAAAAGACCATGTTTTCAAGTTTTACGCATTGATAAATTTTGTAGTCACTGTTAAGATAAAAAAGAGATAGATTTGGCGAAATGCAACAGGGAGTGGAGTAATTGATTAAAATGGAAAGTGAAAACAGAAGAAGATGGGACATAAGTAAAAAAACGCTAGTTGGTATTATCGTATTTACGTTATTCATGAGTGTTTTTATGTGTTTAAGTGGTTCATTTCTCTTTGATAGGGTTATTCAAAGGGTATATAACGAACGAGGCTACGTTGTAGCAAATATTATTATAGAACACATAGATCACGATAAAATCGCTGAATATTCTAAGTCCTGGAAAGCGGATGATTACTACTATGAGATGGTAGATTATCTAAAATATATCCAAGCATGTTCTGATGCTGCTTATATCTATATTGGAGTTCCATATGAAGATCACACAATTAAGTACATATATGATTCAGGAAGCACTATAGGCTTTGTTGACCCTATTGCGGCTCCTTTTGATGAAATATGGGAGTCATATACAAAGGGAGTCAGGCCAAAGAGCTATCTTGTAAGACATTCCCAGTATGGTTTCCTGACTTCCAGCTGCCTTCCTATACGTGATAGTGACGGGAATGTGGTTGCCCTGTTATTTGTAGATACAAATATGGGTATAATATATAGTACGCTTGGCAAGTTTATCATTAATATGAGTGTAATAGCTCTTTTGCTGATGTCTATCTATTGCGTAATAACATGGAAAACGTTGCGTAAATATATTATTAATCCATTGATTTTTATAAGGGATAATCTAAATCATTTTGCTGAATATACATCAGTGGAGGATAATCTTCTAGAAGAAGTAAAATCTAATGATGAGCTTATGGATTTGGCAGTATCTGTTTCAAATATGGAGCGGGATATTGTGGCTTATATTAACAATATTCAGGATATAACAGCGGAAAGAGAGAGAATAGGTGCAGAACTGAATGTTGCAACCCGTATTCAGGCCGATATGCTTCCAAGGCAATTCCCGCCATTTCCTGATAGGCATGAGTTTGATATTTTTGCATCCATGACACCAGCTAAAGAGGTTGGAGGAGATTTTTACGATTTCTTCTTAATTGATGACAATCATATTGGTCTTGTTATGGCAGATGTGGCAGGCAAAGGGGTGCCAGCAGCGCTATTTATGGTAATTGCAAAAACTCTTATCAAAAACAGAACCTTAATGGGGGGAGAGTTTTCACCAGCAAAAATTTTTGCAGATGTAAACAATCAGTTGTGTGAAGGAAACGATTCTGACATGTTTGTTACTGTGTGGTTCGCTATCATAGATGTTTCCACTGGTAAAGGAGTGGCAGCAAATGCAGGGCATGAGCATCCTGCTGTAAGGCGTGGAGATGGTAAGTTTGAGTATGTTATTTACAAGCATTCTTCTGCCTTAGCGGTTATGCCAGGATTAACTTATACAGAACATGAATTTCAATTGAATCCAGGGGATAGTATATTTGTTTATACTGATGGAGTTACTGAGGCGACAGATGTATTTGACAACATGTATGGCATGGACAGGTTAATTGATGCATTGAACGAAGAGCCTACAGCTACACCTGAAAAATTAATTGATAACGTTAAGACATCAATTGATAAGTTTGCCCTTAGGGCTGCGCAGTTTGACGATATTACTATGCTGGGATTTACATATAATGGAAGTGAAAAAAAGGAGAGGGGTAATGATTAACAGGAAACTATACGATGCACTAATTGATTTTGAAGAAAACGATGGTGCCCAGGATTACTATTACAAATCAATGGAGGAGCTTACAGGAAAGATTGCAAAGGATGGCCATGAGGAAACACTGAGGGATAAAATTCTTAGGGTGTACGCAATGTTATTTTGCGAAGATACTCCGATGGAGAACGCACCTTATGCAAATGTTGATGATGTTGCTGACACCGCAGACAGATTATATATAGGCAGTGTTGGCTATGACAGCGAACATTGGTACAGAATGAAGCACCATTTCCCTGTAATAGATGAGGATAATTTTGATAGATTTGCCGCACTGGTTATAACAGATTTGAATTGTGGAATGCTTCATGAAATGGCGGTAAATGAGGGGAAAACATTAGTTGTAGGTGAGGCTTCACCTCTCAATATGACAAGAGAGCAACGCTTAAATCAGAAAACACAAACTGTTAGTCTTGGCGGAGGTGATATCTGATGAGAGTAATGCTTGTAGATGATGATAAGAAATGTCTTGCACAGACAGAAAAGATTACGAAGGAGCTACTGCCAGAGGCAGAGATAATCACCTTTGATGATCCACTTAATGCCCTAGCCAAGGCAAGAACAGAAGAGATAGATATCTCATTTATTGATATAGAAATGCCTGATTTAAACGGAATAGAGCTTGGCAATTATTTTAAAGAGCTTAATCCTTTTATGAATATTATTTTTATCAGTGAGTCTAAGAACTATGGATTTGATGCCATGCAGATACATGCAAGCGGCTATATGCTACGGCCTGTCACTACTGGTAAGGTTCAGGAGGAGTTAGCGGAGCTTCGCTATGCTGAAAGGTATAATGACCATAAGCGAGTATTTGCTCAGACCTTTGGCAATTTCGAACTATTTGTTGACGGTAAGCCTGTTGAGTTTAAATATTCACGAACGAAAGAAATTGTCGCAATACTCATTAATAATAGAGGAGCTCAGACAACAAATGGCGAAATAATTGCAAGCCTTTGGGAGGATGACGGAGACCCTGCAAAGAAGCAATCATATCTATCTAACCTGCGACAGGATTTACAGAATACTTTCACTAAGCTTAAGCTTGATGGTATTATTTTAAAGCAGCGTGGAAGCATGGCTATTGCCAAGGATAGAATTGAGTGCGATTTGTTTGATTGGCTGGAGAAGAAGGAAGCCTCTCAATATAAATACATGGGTGATTACATGAATCAGTATGGCTGGTGTGAATTTTTCCATGCTGAGCTTGATGAAATCAGCTATGCTATGGAAGAATAATCAACAACTACAAGATAATAAAAAATAAAGCCCTCTGCTTTTTTGCAGAGGGCTTTATAGCATAATCCTTTACATTGCGTTACGTGGATTCCAAATAAGGTTATCCCAATGTTCCAGCTCTTCTTCTGTCATGAAGCCATTGGAGGTTCCCATATAGCCAATATAGTTGGATGCAAAAAGCAGAGCTTTATGGATTGATATCTTAGAATCTCCTGTCTTAAGGAAATAATGTAAGAAACAAGCAAATAGGGCATTTCCAGCGCCTGCTGTGTTTACAATCTGCTTAGAATTAACTGCATTATAATGAGCAGAGAAATCCTTATATTTATCATATATAAGTACGCCGTTTTCACCTTGACCCAGTACAATTATCTCAGGGTCATATTTTCCAGCCATCTCTTTAACAAAATCGTATGGGTCATCTTCTATTGTATTATCATTGAAATAGATAATATCTGCATTTTTTAAAAAGTCTTCATTATAGATTTCTTTGTCTCGTTTGTAGCTATGTATTTTCACAGCCAATTTCTTGTTGTTATCCTTTGCTCTTGATATAAATGGGCGGCAGAAGTTAACATTTGAAAGCACCATCATATCGCAACCTGGTACTAGTGGGTCTACAAGCATCATATCATAAGAGGCATTTCGGATATCCTTTAGGTCTTCAAAACGCTGTGCTTTTCTTCTGGTATCATACAAAAGTACTTCCATAGGAGTTTCCTTTATAATAGGAAGAACATATTCAGTGGATAGTGTAACCTCTCTATTGCTTGGATTGAAGATATTAAGATCTTCATTTTCACCAACCACGGTCATAAATTCCACATCATTGCCAAGCCACTTAAGAGCAAGAGATTCGTTAAAAGCATCACCACCAGCGGCGACGTAGATAGTATCTCTCTCTCCAGTGTAAGGTTCGTACTTAATAGGAATCTCCTTTACCTTAACTATTGTTTCTAACTGAGTGATTCCTGCAACGATAAATTTACTCATACTGATTTCTCCTTGTAAGACAATCTATATAAAAAAATTGCAATAAACCTATTTTCAGTTATATAAATAATATAACATCGAAATAAAGTTGTGCGGAATTTCCGAAAAAAATCACAGAAAATTAAATGAATATTCTAATTTAAAGATAAAAATCTGATTAATATCTATCATTCCAAGACAAAGAACACAAAATTCAAACATATTTGGTTTAATATTACATATATTGGATATAATGGCTAAGTATGACGAGGAATAAATATATGGTAAAAAAGATTCGTATAGCATTAATTGGGGTAATATGTATTGTTATGGGAGTGCTTATGACAGTATCTGTAGTACCGCTGTTTGATGCTGAAGAAGCCAGTATTGCGGTCGGAGAAATATATGATTTAAGCAAAGGCTGGACTGTAGAATATGAGAATGGTAGACAAGCCATGGATGTTAAGCTGCCATATTCATTTGATAGTAAGCTGGGAGATAAAGTAATCCTTCGACATGATATGTTGGAAGATTATGCATCTTTAGCATTAAATTTTTACGCAGATAATTCTGCACTTAGGATATTTATAGCAGATAAGCCTTTATATGAAGCTGGATTGTCATCGGATGGCATTAACCGGAAGCAATTTAAGGCCTCGGAGCAAGAGAAGGGGATGGATGCCTTTGGGGATGATGATAAGGCGGAAAAGACAGCTGTAGATTTAGTGACAGTTGATTTACCTTCTAATTTGGTAGATGGGGATGAGCTTAGTATAGTGCTTTACGAAGTGGATACAAAAGCAGGTATCAATATTCATGCGCCATCTATATCTAAAAGAGATGTTGCTGTAATTAATGTTTTAAGGGAAAGCATGATTCCTATTTCCTGCGCCCTTCTTATTTTGATGCTGTGCGTGGTAGATATCTTTTTGGATGTTACCAGATACATATCAAAGGAAAGAATGCGAGGACTAGTTATAGTTGCTATCATGGGGCTTGATGCCGTGGCATTTATAATATTACGAACAGATTTGTGTAAACTTTTCATGGCAAATATGTATTTCTTCAATAAGATTGCAGTAATGACTATTGTTGCAATGCCATTACTACTTGCGATATTTTATTATATTGGTTTTAATATACACTTCCCTAGATTTACTACATTTAATGTTTGGACGACGATTATAATTACCTTTGTGATTCTTTCATTAGAAGCCAGCGCTTCTGAGGCAGCGCTTCTTTTAGTAGAGCCTATCACTGTATGTTTGTATTTGTTTCAATTAATAAGCATAGCGGCAATGTTGCTTAAATGGAAAAATATGAGCAGGGGATACAATCTAATAATATATGATTTAATAAGCCTTACATTCTTTGGAACTGCTGTTGTTCTTATCATGATTGGTTCTATAGATGATCATAGTTTAGTAAGGAGATATTTGATTGACGGCGCAATTACTTTATCATTTTTGTTTATCACCTACCAACATATTAACATTGTTAGTAATAATTTTAAGCAAAGTGTAGAGGAGAACGCGCACAAGCTTGAAAAACAGGTGAAGATAGCTGAGGCGGCTAAGGCAGAAGCCATTGCTGCCAGTGAAGCCAAAGGAAATTTCCTTGCTAACATGTCCCATGAAATCAGGACACCAATCAATGCGGTGCTTGGCATGGATGAAATGATTCTTAGGGAAAGCCGAGAGAAATCTATTAGAGAATATGCTATGGATATTCACACTGCAGGTCAATCATTGCTTTCTATCATCAATGATATTTTGGATATGTCAAAGATAGAATCAGGTAAGATGGAAATAATTCCAGTAGAATATGATCTTTCGAGCCTGATTAACGACCTGGCGAATCTAATATCATTTAGGGCAAAGGCAAAGAATCTAATATTTGAAGTGGATGTAGATAGTAATTTGCCTGCTAAGGTATATGGTGATGATGTTAGAATAAAGCAGGTTGTGACAAATATTCTAACTAACGCTGTTAAGTATACTGAGAGTGGAAATGTATGGCTTAGAGTTTCTGGTAGAACAGATGGAACTGATGAAATTATTCACTTTGAGGTGGAGGATACAGGTATTGGCATTAAAGAAGAAGATATGTCAAAGCTCTTCGAAGCGTTCCAGCGAATAGAAGAAGGTAGAAACAGGAACATTGAAGGAACAGGACTTGGAATGAGCATTACCTTGCAGCTTCTTAGTATGATGGATACAAAGCTGGAGGTGGACAGTGTATATAATCAAGGCTCAAAATTCTATTTTGATATTAGGCAAAAGATTGTTGATGCCACACCTTTAGGTGATTTTAAAAATAGAATCAAAGACCTTGAGAGTCAGTACATATACACAAGAGCTTTTATTGCCCCTGATGCGAAGCTGCTTGTTGTAGATGATAATGTAATGAACAGAAATGTATTTTCCGCTCTTTTAAAACCAACACAGATAAAAGTTGTTGAAGCGGAAAGTGGTCCGGAAGCCATAGAACTGGCTGCAAAGGAATACTTTGATATCATATTTATGGACCACATGATGCCTGGAATGGATGGAATAGAGGCTTTTCATAGAATAAAAGAGCTCATAGATTCACCTTGCAAGGATACGCCGATTATTATACTTACAGCAAATGCTGTTGCCGGTGCCAAGGAGGCTTATCTGGAGGAAGGTTTTGATGGATTCCTGTCAAAGCCTATTGTATCGGACAAGCTAGAAGAAATGATTAGAACTCACCTGGATGAAGGCTTAATGCAAGAGGCACCAGAGGATATTGAAGGATCAGATAGTGATAATGCTAAAGCCGAACTGGAAAATCTACCTGCAGTAGATGGTGTGGATTGGGAAATTGCATGGCTGCATCTATCAAGCATGGAATTGATAGAATCTGCCTTTAGTGAGTTTTATAAAATTATTAAAATACATGCAAGTAAGCTACAGGAATATTATGATAACTTGGAAACAGAGCTTGATAACTACCGAATTCAGGTACATGGAATGAAAAGCTCCGCAGCATCAATTGGAATTATTCCACTTGCTGGTATGGCAAAAATCCTTGAGTTTGCTGCAAAGGATGAAAAGCTAGATATAATAAATGGAATGCATGACATTTTTATCACAGAATGGCTTTCATATTATGATAAACTAAAGGTGGTATTTGGATTAGGTGATACCTTAGCTGAGCCAAAAGAGCAGGTGGATACAGGAGCTTTGCAGGCCTTACTGAACACCATCAAGGTTGCCATGGAAGATATGGATATAGACACTGCTGATGAAAGTGTTAACAAGCTTTCGGGACTAGTTATTCCTGATGCTATGGCGGATTTGCTGGAAACTCTTAAGGGGCAGGTGGCAGATTTGGATAGCGATGGAGCTGATGAAACTATAAATTCTATGATGGAATTACTGAATTAATAGGAGCAAGGTATGAAAAAGATTTTACTGGTGGGGAAAATTAATGATGCCGTTAAAGGGATTGAGCAGCTTTTGGGTAGTCATTTTCATGTACAGATTTGTCCTCTTCATTATGAGGCCGTGTCTGATATGTTAAAGGTAGTTACGCCAGATTTGATTCTTATTAGCCTGGTAGGAGCTTATGAAGAGCATAACAAGATTTTTAATATGCTTCAGGCAGACCATGGGCAAGTCCCAGTGCTAACTATAGGAACGGAAGCAGAAAAACGTACATTTCTACAGTTTTATAATGAGCAACAATTTGATAATTTGATTAGGCCTGTGGATAACACCAAGATAATGGAAAATGTATGTGCAAAAATAGGGGCATTACTAACTGTTAGGGCAGACGGTAGTTACGAAGTAAAGGAAGTTAGAACAAGAAAGCTTGTTATGATTGTAGATGATAATGCTGCTACCCTTCGCACTATCAAGGAAATGATTCAGGATAATTATGACGTGACAGTAGCTACATCTGGAATGAAGGCCCTTACTGCCATGGGAAAGAATCCGCCAGATTTAATTCTACTTGATTACGAAATGCCGGTGTGCGATGGCAAGCAGACTCTAGAGATGATTAGAGCCGACGACGAGTTTAAGGACATCCCGGTAATCTTTCTAACAGGCGTCAGCGACAGAGCACACATTGAAGCTGTGCTTACCCTAAAACCGGCTGGTTACATGCTAAAGCCCGCTATCAAAGAAAAGCTGCTTGAAATCATAGATAAGACCATAAATGCCTAGCTATTACAGCTAGGCATTTATTCTTTCACAATATTAACGTTGCTCAGAAAATCTAAGCTGACACTTGATATTACAAAAAATCGGCACATAGCCATTCTGAAATCTCTTATCCATATCTACTGTTGATATAAAAAATATCTTGCCGCAACCAGGGCATTTACGTTTTACCATTTCCATATCGATCACTCCTAACATAGAAACCCTTCCATAATCGCATTATAGCAATAAAAAATGTAGGAATTATTGATAAGTTGTGAAAGATTAGCGTCAGGCCAGTGCCTGTGAATAATCTCCTAGGATTTTTGTGACGGGTTTCTGAATAATTCTGAATCCTATGTGTATTTTGTTTACTTGGATAAAAGTTGTGTATATATTATGTACGTAAATTCTAAACGAGAGGTAAAAATACAAGCAGGAGGTTGAAGAAAATGCCCAAGGGAAAAAACAGGCTAGGGAGAGTTAGATATTTTTTTGCCAGGATTGGTAGATTTATAAAGGGGCATGTGCTACTGTGTGTGATTTTAGTTGTGCTCATAGTGGCTGGTGCTATATTTGGTAAGAATTATTTAAGTAAGACTAAGCCAACGGAGGAAGAAGCAAAGACGCTTACTACTGCGGTGGAGGTGATGGATTTGCAATCGTCGGTTAGTGTAACGGGTACACTGGCGGCTGGTCAGTCGCAGAGTGTTACATCTACGGTGGCTTCTGGTACACAGGTTTCAGCAGTAAATTACAATGTAGGTGATTACGTGGAAGCAGGTGAGGTAGTTGTTGAGTTTGATGCAGACGATTATGCTACTAAGCTTGCAGAGCTGAATGCTAAGTACAATATTACTGAAAAGAAAAATGCAAAGGAGCTACAGGATTATCTTGATGATATAGAAGAGTATCAGAAGGAGATTACAGAGATTCAGGAGTGGCTGGATAAATATAAGATTTATTATGATGATATTGTTGATGCTTATAACAATTATAAAAAGTATCCGAATGATGCTGATGCAAAGGCAAGATACGAAGAACAGTCGGCGATAGTTAAGTCCTTGTATGGATTTGATATAGATAGCTACGAGGCTAAGCAAGATGAGATAGAGGAGTACCAGGATAAGATAGAAGAGGCTCAGTATAATTACGAATTGGCTACTCTGCAACAGGAGTATGATAATACATATACAAAAAGTGAAGAGTATGATTCGGTAACAGAGAGCCAGTCAGGTACTAAGGTGGTTGCCCCTTTCTCAGGGTATATTACAGCAATCAATGTATCTGAGGGAAACAATTATACTCAGGGAAATACCGTATTTACGATATCTAATACAGAATCATTTGTAGTACAGGCTACAGTGGATGAGTATGATATTGCATCATTGTCAGAGGGACTTGCGGCTGTGGTTAAATTTGATTCTACAGATGATGAGGAATTTACAGGAACCCTTACATATGTAGCGGTTACTTCGGATTCCACAACATCTACATCTAGCTCCTCATCAAATAGTGCAAGCGGTGCAGGCGGCTCATCTAGTAGCTCATCTAGTAGCTCGTCTGCAAGCTATGAAGTGAAGATTACACTTGATGGTACTGATGATAGATTAAGGGTAGGTATGACAGCTAAGGCGTCGGTTATTCTTGAATCTGTATCTGATGCATTTGCCGTTGCATATGATTGTGTAGAGACAGATGCAGACGGAAATAGTTATGTTACAGCAGTGGATGATGAAGGCAATGAGACAAAGATTACAGTTACAAAGGGCTTGGAAAGTGACTATTATGTGCAGATTATTAGTGATGAATTATACGAAGGAATGCTTGTAAAGGCAACTGCAGCCAGCACATCTTCTAAATCAAATGGAACAGATGGAAAATCTGAGGATAGGATGATGAATATGGGCGGCGGTCAAGGAGGCCAAGGCGGCATGGGTGGTGGCCCAGGTGGCGGTGGCCAAGGTGGTCCAGGCGGCGGATTCTAGGAGGTGTTTATGGCAGCAGGAGATATTATGTTAGATTTACGTGATATTCATAAAAGCTTTTTCATAGGCACTCCTAATGAATTCGAAGTGTTGCATGGTGTGAATTTCACCGTTCATGAGGGGGAATTCGTGTCTATTGTTGGACAATCTGGTTCAGGAAAGTCTACGCTGATGAATATAATAGGAGCCTTGGATAGGCCTACCAGCGGTGAGTATACCTTAGATGGTGTGGATATAGAAAAGGCCAAGGATCACGAGCTATCTATACTGAGAAATAAAAAGATAGGTTTTGTATTTCAAACCTATAATCTAATTGCAAGAACTAATGCAATAAAGAATGTTGAGTTGCCGATGATGTATGCAGGCATAGGTAGAAGTGAAAGAAGTGAACGTGCCAAAATGCTCTTGGAGCAAGTGGGTATGGCGAATAGAATGATGCATAATCCTGACGAGCTATCCGGTGGTCAGAAACAACGTGTTGCTATCGCAAGAGCTATGGCTAATGACCCTGCCATAATACTTGCTGATGAACCAACAGGAGCGCTGGATTCTGCAACGGGACGACTGATTATGGATATCTTTCACAGGCTGCATGAAGAGCAGGGAAAGACCATTGTGCTAATTACCCATTCACCAGAATTATCCCAGGAAACTGAGCGCATCATTACCCTTAGAGATGGTGATATAAAGGGTGAAGCCGATGGCAGATGGGCTGAAATAAAGGAGGAATTATCATGTTAATTACAGAAAATATCCTTCTTGCATTGGCTGGCCTTAAGTCCAATATAATGCGTTCACTGCTGACAATGCTTGGAATAATCATTGGTATTGCATCTGTTATTGCAATCATGACGGTAGGAAATTCTATCACTGTTATGGTGAATACTCAGATGCAGGAGATGGGAGCTAATAACCTGACAGTGGGAGTTTCTGCTAAAAGCACCTCCGAGGAGAGCACTACATCTGGCTTACATTTCGGTGCTGGAAATAGACGTTCCATGGATACGGATGATTATATTACAGATGATATGCTAGATACCTTTTTGGATGAATATGCAGATAATATCAAATATACATTATTGTCTTCCACAGTTGGTTCGGGCACTGCCGTAGATGGAGATTTGTATGCTTACGTAAATATAGTTGGATATAACCAGGATTACATGGATTATACTAATTTGGATTTACTGGCTGGTAGAAATTTTATTGAACAGGATTACGAAAATGCTCAGAAGGTTTGTATTGTTTCAGATTATTTTGTCAATAATATGTTTAGCGGGGATACTTCCTCTGCTTTGGGTTCTGCTATAGAGGTTAGCATAGATGGAAAATATTATACCTACTATATAGTCGGTGTATACGAGTATGATTCCAGCACCTGGTTTAGCGATTCTACAGAGGATACAACTACAGATATGTATATTCCTTATGATACAGCAAGAAATCAGCTTCATACTATGAATGAGGGTTATTCTAGTATTACTCTTGTTACTACAATAGATACAGATTCTGAAAGCTTTGCAGATACAGTAGAAAGCTATTTCAACACAATGTTCTATTCTAATAATGAAGATTACGAAGTAACTGTTACTAGCATGGCCAGTATGATTGAATCTATGACAACCATGATTTCTACTATTGAATTGGCCCTTGCTATTATTGCAGGTATTTCATTGGTGGTTGGTGGAATCGGTGTTATGAATATTATGCTTGTATCTATCACCGAAAGAACCAAAGAGATTGGCACCAGAAAGGCACTGGGGGCAACAAATGGCTCTATAAGACTACAGTTTATTACAGAATCTGTTGTAATCTGTATCATGGGTGGATTAATAGGAATAGTGCTAGGTGTGGTACTTGGTTCAGTGGCAGCCACATATATGGGCTATTCTGCATCAGTATCAATTTCTGCAATAGTGGTGGCAGTTGCCTTTTCAATGGCTATCGGAATATTCTTCGGATATTACCCAGCCAACAAGGCAGCAAAGCTAAATCCTATAGATGCATTAAGATATGAATAAAATGTTAAGCGTAAATAATTAAAAGATGGCAGGTGCTTGTGTACATCATTCACAACACCTGCCATTACATATATATGTGCATCTATATCCTATACACAGTCCTCAATCTTAAGATTCCTATCATCTATATATACATCACAGGTTATCTTACGGCTGTTATGGCCATATAGTTCTATAATCTCTGGCAGATTATCATTGACTGCATCGAAGGTAAGCCCTTGGGTTTTGCACCAAGCCGTGGCATCAGCTAATTCCTTCCCAGCCCTGCATGTCCACAGAATAATCTTACTGCCTAGGGATTGCTCCTGCTTGAGGTAATGAATCAGGGGAACATTAGGCTCTCCTAAGCCAGGCCAACTGCTAAAGCATAATGTATTGTCAAAATCTACTGCTATAATTTTATTTGAAAGTTCCATAAGCTATATCTCCATAAATGTATTTTGTATTTTTGCAATGTAACTCCTTTGTGGGGAGCGTAACGAGACCTATGCAGCTATGTAATCCAAATAATCATCCTCTGTAGCAAACAATTCATATCTTCCATCTACATATCCCATATAACCTGAATCAACAATATATCCCTTCA
Organism: Pseudobutyrivibrio sp.; assembly: GCF_017471675.1. Classification (GTDB taxonomy): domain Bacteria; phylum Bacillota; class Clostridia; order Lachnospirales; family Lachnospiraceae; genus Pseudobutyrivibrio. The sequence continues at coordinate 7,305 of NZ_JAFUSK010000081.1, read as the reverse complement.
TATCGACACCTCCGTGGCATGTGGTTGTTTATTAACTATATATACAATAAAACTTTAGTATGTCCCTAAATATACCCAGTGGCGCCTGGCGCTTATTGAACGCTTCCAGGAAGCATCAAAACATGTAAAGGATAACGTTATATTACTAGGTAACAAATAAATCACACATGTGGGATATAATAAATCATGTCCTGAAGTTCAGTACGAATAGGAAGGTGCACTATGGAAGATAAACTTGGCCTTATTACGCTGGAGTCTTTTACAAACCAAACACAGAAAATCAATGAAATCCTGTGTAAATGGCGAGGATGTGATAATTATATTATTCCATCTAAGTGTCCAAGATTTACAAGTGGCGAAGCGAAGGGTGTCATTGAGGAATCTGTAAGGGATAAGGACATCTATATTCTTGTTGATGTTTGTAACAACTCTCTTAAATACAAAATGGATGGGGAGCTTAATAGAATGTCTCCTGATGATCATTATCAGGATTTGAAAAGAATTATAATGGCATGTAATGGTAAGCCGAATAGAATTACTGTCATTATGCCGTTTTTGTATGAAGGCAGACAGCATAGAAGGATGATTAGAGAATCGTTGGATTGTGCCATGATGCTTAGGGAACTTGAGTTTATGGGAGTAGATGATATCGTTACATTTGATGCTCATGATTCTAGAATGCAAAATGTGCTACCTCTTAGAGGCATCGAAAATATTTCGCCGGCCCTTCAGTTTGTACAGGGTTTTTTAACAGAGTATGAAGATATAAAAATAGATGGGGAACATTTGATGATTATTGCGCCAGATGAAGGCGCTACAGAAAGGGCGGTATTCTATGCATCTTTATTCGGTGTTAATCTAGGGATGTTTTATAAGAGGAGAAATTATTCCACAATTATAGATGGAATTAATCCTATTGTGGCCCATGATTTTTGTGGTAGTGCCCTTGATGGAATGGATGCAATTGTTGTAGATGATATGATTGCGTCTGGAGGAAGCATCATAGACGTTTGTAAGCAGATAAAGGAGCGCGGAGCAAAAAGAGTATTCATTTTTTCAACATTTGGATTGTTTACATCAGGCTTTGATAAAATGGATAGGGCTTATGAAGAAGGGCTGTTTGATAGGATATTTACCACTAATCTGGTATATCAAAAGCCGGAGCTTCTTGAGAAAGAGTATTATTATAGCATTAATATGAATAGATATATTGCAGCTATAATTGATACTCTTAATAAGAAGAATTCTATGCAGCAAATAAGTAAGCCAGAGCAGAGGATAAAAGAAACGATTATGGCGTATCTAGGGTAAGCTATACATGATACAGGAGTCTTTTAGCGTAAGCATTCCTGTATTGGCTTGGAGTAAAACCAGTTGCCTTTTTAAAAGAACGGGAGAAATTGTGGACATCTGAGAAACCAACAGATGCTGCAATTTCTGTAATACTACGGTCGCTGTCTGTTAAATAGTAGGCTGCTGTTTCCATCTTTTTAGAAATAATGAATTGTTTTAAGGATAGTCCTAACATCTCACTAAATACTCTAGATAGATATTTAGGACTGTAGCCAAAATATTCAGCAATATCATTGATGGTAAAATTATTAGATATGTTACGTTTAACATAATCTACTATATCAGAATATATTTGCTTATTATTTAGTGAATCCTCTTCCTTAGGGAGCTCCGCATTTATTTGACCGTATAGCTCAGTAATGATAGCGGTTAAGCAAGCGTTTAAAGTGATTGCAGGATAGTTGTCACGATCTAAATCCTGCAATCTTTTCATTTGTATAATCAATCTTTCTTGCCTTGGAACAGCTGCAGTTTGAGGAAGCAAAAAGCATTTTGCTCTGTTATAGGAAGGAGCTTCTCCAGTTAAAATCTGTGCAGGGAAATTATTAGTATCCACTGTAAAATGAATCCAATAAAAGCAACAATAAGATTTTTTGATACCAACTCTTTTAGAATCGCTAGGTGGAAGGAATAAATATTCTCCCTTCTCCACCTTAAAATCTTCATTCATATATTTTAAATAAAGGGTGCCTTCAGTAACGATGATGAATTCATAATCGAATAATAAGGGCATGCTTTCATGTTTCCACTCGTTAGATAGAGCTTCAAATTTTCCACTTCTTAAATAATTAAATATTTGATTGTCTGGAAAAACCATAAGTTTTTCAACTTTTTTTCTGTTCATTAAAACATATAACCCCCGCGGCTTAATAGCACAAAATGACACCTAATGTGCATTATATACACATAATTATACAAAAATGACACTTTAAAACTTAATTATAGTGAATAATACCACTTTTTCCTCATAAATTAAACATCTGCAATTTTTACACTTAATATAGTTATTCTTGCATTTAGATAAAAAATGTATGATGGTACACTTTTCTTAACATAACGTACATATGGTACGTAAAAATAATAAGAAAAGGATACATAACAATGAACAACAATTTGAGACCTATAAGTTTAGCTTCCTGCGAGGTTAGCGACAAGTACTATGATGAGGCTTTACATTTGGAAGTTAAAAACATGCTGGCGCTAAATCCAGACAGGCTTGTAGCCGGATTTAGAGAGACAGCTGGAGCTATAGTTGGTATGAACCAATCTTCCCGCAATTCGTTTATGAAAGGCAATGAAAGATATGGAGGAGGCTGGGAGAACGGTCTTATAGGTGGACATACTTTGGGACATTACATAAAGGCTTTGGCTCAGGCTCAGATTAATCCTAGATTAGACTCAAAGGAAAAGAAGGCTGTAAAAGAACGACTTGATTACATAATCGATGCGTTAGATGAATGTCAGAATAAAACTACAGGCACAGCATACGAAGGCTATATTTTTGGAGCTACGCTTCCAACTCAGGATTATTTAGATAATCCTGCATTGCAGTTTGATTATGTTGAAGAGGGAAAGTCAGATCCTTTTAAGCAGGCATGGGTACCTTGGTATACAATGCATAAAATACTTAGTGGACTGAATGCTACATATCTATATGCTTCAAATGAAAAGGCTCTAAAGGTGGCAAATAGGCTGGGAAGCTGGATTGCAAATAGATGTGAAAGCTGGAGTGATGAGGTACACGAAACAGTTTTATCCATCGAATATGGTGGCATGAATGACTGCCTGTATGAGCTATATGAGATGAATAAAAAGCTGGTTGATGCTGGTAATGATTTGGGCTACAAAGACTACGAAAGATTTAAGAATGCTGCCCATGCCTTTGATGAGGTTAAGTTGTTTAAGAAGGTTTCAACTAATGAAAAAGACCTGTTAAATGATACTCATGCCAATACAACAATACCTAAGTTTATAGGAGCATTGGCTAGATATGAGGTAGATGATACTGCAAGTGAATATCTTGATTACGCTAAAGACTTCTTTGATATGGTCATTAGCAAGCATACCTATATCACTGGTGGAAATAGCGAAAACGAGCACTTTGGTAGGGACAATATTCTTAATGCTGAAAGAACACACACAAATAACGAAACCTGCAATACTTACAATATGATTAAGATGGCTAGAAGACTTTTTGCTGTTACAGGGGACAAGAAGTACCTTGATTACAGTGCACAGACTCTTATCAATGCAATAATGGCTTCTCAAAATCACGCCACAGGCTTTACCACTTATTTTCAGCCTATGGGCACAGGATTTCATAAGGTATTCAATACCTTAGATGGAAATTTCTGGTGCTGCACAGGAACAGGCTATGAAAACTTTACTAAGCTTCAAGATGGAATATATTTCAAGGGTGATGATAAACTGGTTGTGGCAATGTATGTAGCATCTATTTACAAAGGCGATGGATATACATTGACCCAGGAGTGCGATTTTACTAAATCGGACAAGGTAAAAATTAGAGTAGATGTGGTAAATAAGGATACTAATGTAGATTTGTATCTTAGAATACCACACTGGCTACAGGGTAATCCACGGGTTATGGTAGGAAGCTCTATCATTGAGCCTAAGGAGGAGAATGGATTCTACATTATTTCAAAGGAGCTTATTCTTGCCGGTGGTGATATAACAATCACATGGCCTATGGGTATATCTTGCCATAGCTTGGCTGATAGCAAGGATACATACGCATTTTGTTATGGCCCTTATGTGCTTTCTGCAAGACTTGGTGATAAGCACATGAAAATAAAGCCACACGGCATTGATGTGGTGGTAGCTGCAGAAAAGAGTGTTGATTCAGATGATATTGTAATTACATCTGAGTCATCTGTTGATGAGTTTATGAAAAATATCAGCAAGCATCTGATAAAGCAGGATGACCAAATGGAATTTGAATTAACAGGTACTAATAAAAAACTGATTTTCACTACTCACTACAATCAGTACAAGGAGAGCTACGGTATCTATTGGAATTATAGTGTATGATTTTAAAGAAAAATGCCAGTCTTTCAAAACCATAGGCTTTTTTGCTACTATTGTGACAGTAGTGTGATAGTTTGTGTGATATTATCTTCCCATAGTAATGTTTTCATCCAATAGAATGAAAACATGGGGAGGTAGTAAAAAGAGATATGAAAGTACAAGATTTAAAGGCATTACAGTTATTATTAAAAAATGAAATGGATTTTGATTCAATTTGTAAGTGTTTTCCAGGTTACAGAAAAACTACAAACGATTCAACTTATCCAGAGGGCACAATAATAAATTCTGAAAGTGTAGTGATGCAACAAGTTAGTTGCTCGTAAGGCATGCTTTAGGGAGAATGTTCTAAGCATGAATAATTTTCTGGTGGTTATAGAGTTTAGACATAACTCATCCAGTTTTTTGCTAGAGATATGAATTGCTCATAATTGCAGTTCATATCTTTATTTTTGTCCCAAGCAAGCACTAATTCTCTGCTTGGTCTGCCTTCAATAGGAATCAGCTTTACTTCTTTATCCTCCACAGATTTCCATGATGCTGAAGGTACAAAAGCTATGCCCATATTTGCCTCAACCATTGATCTAAATGAAGATACAGAATTAGCTTCGAAGATAATATTTGGTGCGAAGTTTTTCTGTTTGCAAAAATCATCAATGAATCTTCGTAAAGGATTGTTATTATCATAGGCGATAAACTTTTCCTTAGTTAAATCTGAAAGCTTTAAAGAAGCGCGCCTACTTAGCTTATTATTTTTATGTATAGCAACCATAATTTCTTCATTTGCTATTGTCAGATAGTCATAGACTTGTGTATTTATAGGTGACTGCATTATATTGAAGTCGCTAGATATACCCTTTTTACTTTCCCCTTGATACAGTACGATTTTAATATTTGGAATATTTCTTTTTACATAGTTTATTAGCTCATTTGCTATACGTATGCCACTCATAATCTGGATTGATATAATCAAAGAATCTTCAGTTTTAATCTTTGAGATTCCATCATCTAAAGAATTTAATGCTTTATCAACACTTTTAAGAAAGATTTGTCCATTGCGATTAAGGGATATATTTTTTCCATTTCTATCAAACAATTGACAGTTTAGTTCAGTTTCCAGCTTCTTTATAGTTTTACTAATTGCAGATTGAGGAATCATGTGATAAGTGGCAGCTTTTGAAAAATTCTCATATTTTGCGGCAGTTCTAAAGTATCTCAATTGTAATAATTCCATAGTTAAACCCATTCTCCTTATACCCTATAGTATATATGATTATATACAATCTTATTATTTCGAACAACTATTACATGGCATAGGATATTTAATAGGTTATACCTAAATATTATAGCAAGGAAGGAGAATTTATGAAAAAATTTATTAGGGGGAATGTAATAGCATTTCTAATTGCTGCTATATTAAGCGTGTTTGTCCCTGCGCTGGCTTTCGATTCCCAGGCGGCAGTATCCTATGGGGACTATCTACAAGTACAAATCGGAGATACCAAAAAAGGCATGAGGTTATATGAAGATGGAATGTATGAAACTACAATTAAAGTGCCTGCTGGTGTTGATAACTATCAAATTATCGCTAATGATGAGGTGATAAAGGATGAATCACTGGATAATGAAGATAATAAGAGTGTTGTACTAATTAGATACTATTCAAAAGATGATAAAGTTGTTACAAGCCTTGATGAAGTAACAGATGATAATGGAAATCTTGTTCAATTAGTTAAGAAGGTTGCTAATTGGACGGGAAACTTTTTTAATGCGAAGAAAGTGGAGGAATTTAAGCAGTTTGGTAGTTGGGACCAAAGCTATGGAAACACATATTCAAGACTAAACTATGAAGGTGGCGGAATCTTCAGTAGAGAATTCGTATATACGATACCTGCCGCTGATTCAAAATATGCATATAAAATAAATTTTGATGGTGCATGGAATAATGGTGAAATTGGCGATAATGGCGGAAATATGTATGTAACTTTTCCAAGTGGAGAAGGAAAAGATGAGTTCTTTATTTGGGCAGATTCGGTAAAGCAAACAACTTTTAATTCTATCAATGACGAAAATACTGTATTTAAAGTTAAAGCTGAGGATGGTGAAGATCAAAAGGATTATGTTAAGCCAATTGGATTAACAGATGTAGATTTGGTTTTAACAAGAGGCTCAGAAACTCATTCCTTTGAAATGCTGCAAACTAGCAAAGACAGCTATATGGTTACTGTATTTGTGAAAGCGGGCAACTATAGTTGGAATGATTCTATTGATGGGCAATCTGGTATATTATCAGGAACATTTACTGTTGACAAAGATTCAGCTGTTACTTTTTATTACTCAGTAGACTCAGAAGATTATGCCATGAGAAATACTGTTGTAAATCCAAACCTGTATTATGGTGATGAAAGAGAACAGAATGAAGAAATAGAAGATATACAGTATGATGATAGCTATATTGTAGAAAGTAATGAACTTTTGCAGCTAGATACTTCGGTAGGTAATACTGAGGTTGATGAAGGCCCTTATGATGTTAAAATCCTTATGATTGGCAACAGCCTTACACGTTACAATAATGTGGCTTCAAAAGTTAAAGCACTTTTTGAGTACGCAGGGATTAATGCGAAAATAGATGTAAAAGCACAGATGTCCGCTTCATTGTCAGACCATGCTACAGTAGCAGCTAATACATACAAAGATTTGATTATTAATGGTGGATATGATTATGTAATTTTGCAAGATAAATCTTCAGGGTTTACCGAGGAAATGCTAGAAATGTAAACCCAAGAATTGATACAAAGAAATGCTGTTGTCAGAACGGTAAAATGGCTTGAAATCAAGGGCTTTCGGGGATTAAGGGTTCTCCGACAGCTCTTTCTTTATGCACATTTGTGGGTGGCATCGTGGCAACAG
>NZ_JAFUSK010000080.1 GCF_017471675.1 Pseudobutyrivibrio sp. | reverse complement strand
GGCTAGATAAACCATACGCAGAAAACGAATCAATACGCAAGAAATACAGCATCCACGCATGGCTAGACAACCTCTTCAAATGAGGCTTCCCCCTCTGGGGGAAGCTGTCAGCGCAGCTGACTGATGAGGGGCAAAGGAGATTAAATAATGAAATACCTAATTACAGGCGCCAACGGCTACATCGGCCAAGGCGTAGTCAAAACAATGCTAGACCTAGGCGCTGAAGTCATCGCCACTGATTTCCACACCGATGACGTAGACGAGCGCGCAAAAAGAATAGATGCCGACATCTTCACCTTGGAAGATCCATACGGTTATTTTGAAAAACCAGATGTAGTTATCCATCTGGCATGGCGAGACGGCTTCCGTCACGCCTCAGAAAACCACATGAAGGATTTACCACATCATTACGAGTTTCTTGAAAAAATGTGCAAGGCAGGTATCAGAAAGCTTTGCGTAATGGGAACTATGCATGAGGTAGGCTTTATGGAAGGCTGCATCAAGGCAGATACACCGTGTGCACCACAGTCACTATACGGTATAGCTAAGAATGCCTTGCGCCAGGCTACAACACTGTTATGTAAAGAAACAGGTGTAAAGCTTCAATGGCTTAGAGGCTACTACATCGTAGGTAATGCCCATAAGGGCTGTAGTATATTCTCTAAGCTTACAGCAGCTGCTGAGGCCGGAGATACTACATTCCCATTTACAACAGGTCAGAATCAGTTCGATTTTACAGATTACGATTTATTCTGCGAACAGGTTGCCAAAGCCAGCATGCAGGATGAAGTACTTGGTATCATCGAATGCTGCACAGGCAAGCCAACGAAGCTTGCAGACCGTGTTGAGAAATTCATTGAAGACAACGGCTATTCCATCAGCCTTGCCTACGGCACCTTCCCAGACCGCCCATACGACAGCAAAGCCGTCTGGGGCGACAACACCAAAATTGAGGAGATACTAAACAAATAGGCTTCTCCCTTAGTAGGGAGAAGCTGTCACCGCTAGGTGACTGATGAGGGTATGATAATAACAACATTAAGGAGACTAAAAATGAAACCAATTTTATACATAGTTATCCCCTGCTACAACGAAGAAGAGGTCCTTCCCATCACAGCCCCTCTCTTCCTAGACAAAATTAACGAATTAGTAAAACTTGATAAAATCGACGATAAATCCCGCGTTATGTTCGTAAACGATGGTTCAAAGGATAAAACTTGGGAAATTATCAAATCCCTCGCCACTCAAGACGAGCACTACGTAGGCATCACTCAAAGCCGCAACCGTGGCCATCAAAACGCCGTTCTAGCTGGCCTTATGGAAGCAAAAGAACTCTGTGATATCACAATCTCCATCGATTGTGACGGTCAGGATGATATCAATGCCATGAACGAAATGGTAGACGCCTACGCAGATGGCTGTGAGATTGTATACGGTGTTCGCAGCAAGCGTGATACAGATACATTCTTTAAGAGATTCACAGCAGAAAGCTTCTACAAGCTTCTCAACAGCATGGGAGCAGAGGTTGTATATAACCATGCAGATTACAGATTGGTTTCAAGCCGTGTGCTTAACGAATTTGCCAATTACAAAGAGGTTAACATCTTTCTTAGAGGTATGTTCCCTCTAGTAGGTTTTAAAAGCACTAGCGTATATTACGAGCGTAATGAGCGTATCGCAGGTGAGAGCCACTACCCACTTTCCAAGATGCTATCTCTTGCTTTTGATGGTATTACATCACTTAGCATCAAGCCTATTCGTATGATTACAGGCTTTGGCGTTTTTGTGGCATTTATCAGCCTTATACTTTTGATATATTCTATCGTCCAGCACATCCTTGGCAACACCCTTGGCGGCTGGTCTAGCATTATGGTAGCTGTTTGTTTCCTTGGTGGAATTCAGCTTATATCCCTTGGTGTAATCGGCGAATACGTCGGCAAAACCTACATGGAAACCAAACAACGTCCACGCTATATAATCAGCGAGAAAACCTATAAATAGGCTTCCCCCTTAGTAGGGGGAAGCTGTCAGCGCAGCTGACTGATGAGGGTATGAATATTTATGCCAGATTAATATGAGGATATAATGAAAGAACCAACAATCCAAAACTTCCTTTCTTTCGAACAGGAACATAAATGTAACCAGATAACAGTAGAGGGCATGCACGTGTGGACCCTCTATCGTTATGAAATCCACAATGCTATAAAAAAGCAATACTACGGCACTAAAGGCGGCAGCGGTAATGGGGAAGCCCCTTTCACAAAAAAGGAACTTCTCACAATGGCGTTAAACGCCCTAAAGCCATTCACATACAAAAATGTAGATGTACTTTTCGTAGGAAACGGACGTAGAACCAAAAACATAGACACAGGTATCTATGAAGATATCTACTGCGATGAAGTTGCTAAGCAGTACAACAGTGTTATATTAGAACACCCTGAGAACCACGGCCATATGCAACCTAATGGCATGGATAATGTGTATTTCACAGATAGAGTGGCGTTCAAGACTAACTTGGCAGTAAAGCTTTCTAAAAAGTTTAATACCAAAACAAGACGGCGCAGAACAGCTCAGGTTACTGAAGCATTATCACCTATCTTTGAAGCTATCAAAATAGAATTTGGTACAGATGTCGCTGCAGCTATGATTCCAGAAGTGGTGGATAGAATGTACTACATCGACATCACTAAAAAGTTCTGCGGCAAGATTTTGGATAAGGCTAAGCCAAAGCTTATTATCGAAATCTGTTACTATGCTATGGAAAGCTATGCTATGAGCATGCTGGCTCATGAAAGAAACATTCCAGTGGCAGAATATAGCCACGGGTTTGCATTTCCTACTCATACGCCTATGCAGTATAACCCAAAGGATCATCTAAATGAGCTTCCAGATTATGAATTGATATATAGCAAGACTCAGCTTCCTATTGTGCATCTTCCAGATAATATTAAGATGCTTACAGTGGGATTTCCATTTTTTGAAAAGCAGCGTGACCATTACAAGAGCTTATATCCAAGGCAGGAAAAGACAATTTGCTTTATCTCCACATTGAATGAAGGGGAAGAAATAAGTAAGGTAGCAGCTAAGGTGGCAGAGCAAATTGGAGATGAATATAGAGTAATCTATAAGTTACATCCATTTGAATTTGCCAGCTACAAGGAAAAATATCCTTGGACAAACACAGATAAGCTAGAAGTTATTGCAAACAATGGTGAGCATATCTTTAGATATTTGGCAGAAAGTGCTATAGTTGTCAGTGCTAGAACAGCATCAGTTTGGGAAGGCATAGGATTTGGATGTGACACTATTTTATTAAATTTTGGTGACACAGCAGTCAATATGGAGTATTTTATAAAGGAAAAGCATGTACCCCTTGTGGACACAGCTGAGCAGGTAATAGAACTTATCCGCTCGGGGGGTGCCGGTCATGTAGACCCAGACGGCATGTTTGAACCAGACGCCATGCGTAACATAACATCGTTTATAAATCAGTTTTTATAAAATTTAAATGAGCTGGTAGTCAAAAGTTTAAATAGCTGGTAGTTAACAAGCTATTAGATTTCTGTAGCGAATCATGTTGATGAGCGAAGAAATACTAATGCTTGTTGGCGTAACCAGCGGGAGATAAATTTGGTTAACCAGCGGATTAGGAGTTTATATGAAGACAGTAGCTTTTGTTCCTATTAAGTTGAATAATGAGAGATTGCCAGGCAAAAATATTAAGCAGTTTGGCGATGGAACTCCACTTATTAATGTGGTTTTAAAGAAGCTTGTACAGCTTAAGGAAGATAAGACAGTAGATGAGATTTATGTATATTGCTCAGATGAAGCAATCATCCCATATCTTCCTGAGGGGGTACAGTTCCTACAGCGTCCTAAGTTTTTGGATGAGAAGACAACAAAGGGTCGCCTTATTTATGAGGAGTTTGTAAAGACTATCGAGGCTGATGTATATTTGCTTGAACACGTAACAACACCACTTGTTACAGTAGAGCATATCAAGGATTGTGTAGACCATGTAAAGAGCGGTGAGTACGAATCTGCATTTACTGCAAAGAAGATGCAGACATTCTTCTGGAAGGGTGGCAAGCCACTTAACTTTGATTTGTATAACCCACCACGTACACAGGATATGGAGCCATTCTATATTGAGACAACATCAACATTTGTATTCAATAGAGAGTCATTTATGAGAAATCATTCTCGTACATCTGAGAATCCTTATATGTGCGAGGTTGAGGAAATAGAAGCAGTAGATATTGATTATGCTGAGGATTTCGAGATTGCAAACGCTATCTATATGAATCAGTTAAAGAAAGGTAATTAAAATGAACAACCAATACCGTTTATTAGACTGTACACTTAGAGATGGTGGCCACATCACTGGGGGTAATTATGGTGAAAAGACTATCACAGGTACAATCGAAAAATTAGTTGAGGCGAAGGTAGATATTATTGAAGTGGGATTTATGTGGGATACACCACTTTCAACAGATTACACAAGATTCTATTCTATGGAGGATGTTAAGCGTATCCTTCCAAAGAATTTAGGGGATTCAACTATTTCTGTAATGGTAGAAAAACCAAATCTTTTAGATCATATTGAAGAGTGCGATGGCACTATTAAGTATGTACGTGTTATCTTCAAGAGACACTTACTTGACTGGGCTTGCGATACAGCAAGAGAGCTTCTTAAGAAGGGCTACCAGGTTTCTATGAACCCAGTTAACTGTACCGTATATACGGATGAAGAATATATCAACGTAATCAAGCGTGTAAATGAGGTACATCCAACTGTATTCTCTATTGTAGATACTTTTGGAAATATGCGTCTTGAGGATTTTGAAAAGAGATTTATTCTTGTTAATGAACATCTTGATAAGGATATTCAGATTGGAATACATCTGCATGAGAATCTTGGACTTGCTTTTGCTATGGCGCAGCGCGCTATTGAAAAGAGATATCCAGAACGTAAATACGTAATAGATGGCTCACTTATTGGTATGGGACGTGACCCAGGAAACCTAAAGATAGAGCAGATTGCAGAATACATGAACTACAAGTTCGACCAGGGATACAACTTGCCTGCCATCTACGATGCAATCAGTGAATACATCGAGCCACTTCATAAGAAATACGGCTGGGGCTTCAAGCTTCCATATGCTATGAGCGCCTACTACGATTTACATCGTACCTACCCAGAGTTTCTCATGAACAAGGGGGACCTTACAATGCGTGACATAGATGTAATCCTCTCTCGCGTAGACCACAGCGAAGCCGAATACTACAACGAAGAATACATCGAAAAACTCTATCAAGAATATAAATCCCACTAAGGCTTCCCCCTCTGGGGGAAGCTGTCACCGCAGGTGACTGATGAGGGTAAAAAAGAGGAACAATATGGATATAATAAATGAAGCAAAACGCGTTTTCGACATCGAAATCTCAGCCTTAGAAAAAACCCGCGACTCCCTAGACGGTGACTTTGAGGCCATCTTACGTGCAGTCATCAGCTGCACTGGCAAGGTCATCATCACCGGCATGGGCAAACCAGGTCATATAGGAGAAAAGCTAGCAGCCACATTCTCAAGCTTGGGTACACCATCTTTCTTCCTTCACCCAGCAGAAGCAATGCACGGTGACCTTGGCATGGTAGCCAAGGATGATGTGGTTATCGCTATTTCATTTAGTGGAGAGAGCGACGAAATTGTAAAGATTCTTCCTACTATCAAACTTATCGGCGCAAAGCTTATTGGCATCACAGGTAATGGTGATTCCACTCTTGCAGAAGCATCAGATATAGTTCAGGTGCTGCCTGATTTCGAAGAGGCTTGTTATCTAGGTCTTGCACCTACATCTAGCACTACAGTAGCACTATGTTATGGTGATGCACTTGCAGTTGTAGCCAGTGGTGTATATGGATTTAAGGATGCTGATTTTGGAAAGTTCCATCCAGCTGGAGCACTCGGTAAGAAGCTTATTTATCGTGTTAATGACCTTATGGATGAGGGCGAAAAGAATGCAGTTATTTCTGTAGATGTTTCCCTAAAGGAAGCTATTATAGAGCTTAGTAACAAGGGTCTAGGTCTGGTATCCTTAGTAGATGATGAAGGTAACCTAAAGGGGGTCATTACAGAAGGTGACCTTCGTAGGATGCTTAGAAACGAAGCAAAAGTGTACGAAATGTCTGCCAAGGAAGCAATGACAGCCAGTCCTAAAACCATCGAAAGTGGCAAGCTGGCGTACGAAGCACTTTCCATCATGAAGGATAAGAATATTGCATGTCTACCAGTTATGAAAGATGGTAAAGTAGTGGGTACAATTAGGATGCAGGCAATACTTGGAGCAGGTATAGTCTAAATTATGAAAAGTTTTTGAATTCTAATTTAAATCATTGAAATGCCGTGATTTATAGATTAAACTCAACTTAGGATAAAGCCGATATAATTATTAAATAACTATATAATCTATAATTAAAGAAAGGTGAATGATATGAAAAGAGTTACAAAATTTTTATCACTTGCACTTGCATTAGTGCTATCAGTATCTGTATTCACTGTAAATGCAAATGCAATGTCAGCAGCGGGACAGGCTCATAAGAGAGACCTTACAACAGAAGAAATTACAACAATCTACAAGGCATTTAATGCAAAGATTTATGCAAAAATGTATCCAGATGTTGTTGCAGAGTTAGGTGAGGACGAAATGAAGTTATTCACACACTTTGTTACATTTGGTATCTGGGAGCAGAGACAGCCATCAGAGGCATTTAACATTGATGCATACGCATCACTCAATCCTGATTTAGCAGAGAAATTTGGTGATGATGTTGTAGCTTACTACATGTATTATGCTAATCATATGGCAGAGTCAGGCTACACAAGAGCAATGCCTACACTTAACTATGCTATCTGGCATGACACAAATGTATACAGCGTATATGATTTCACTGCTGGACAGAAGGGACCTAACAAGGGCGCAGTTCCAGTATGCACAAGAAATTATCATCCAGGTATTGTTATCCGCAATGCAGATGGCAAGGAAATTTGGCCATCAGTTGGTATTAAGCCAGCAGACGAATAAAATTAATTTTAAGAGGGTCGAGCAAATGCTCAATGTCATTAAGTTAAGATGACAGGCGTAATCGCCTAAAACAAATGGCAGGAAAACATTTGCTTTTCCTGCCATTTCCTTTGTTTCTGAGCACGCAAATAAGGCAGACTTGCATCTACCGTAAGTTTTTTATTGCAGTTC
>NZ_JAFUSK010000079.1 GCF_017471675.1 Pseudobutyrivibrio sp. | reverse complement strand
TCAGACACACCAAATTTTTTTGATAAATCCTTTACATTTACGGTGGTATGTTCTTTTAATAATTCGTAGATAGATTCACGGCGGCTTATTCCATTATTTTCATTTATCTGTTTCATAGAAAACTCCTTCATAGGATATAATGTTTAATTAAACATAATTATAACACAGAAGTTTGGGAAATAGACAGCAACGAACATTAAACTGCGTTAATACATGTGCTATTATATTTTTGCATAAAGATGGAATTTACAAGGCCTGCGAGAAGTTAGGTTTATTTGACTCTGTTGCTTGTTAATACCTTTCAGCGTGATTTCGGTAGAGAGCGTTATGGAAGGTATTAATATAAAAGCTAAATTAAAGAACTGTTTCAATTCTTATACCAAATACTTATAATTATGGAGACTGCTTTTGATTAATTACGAGGGAATAATAATGGGATTGTTTGATAAGTTTAAGAAGTATAAAGGAGAAAATGATGAAACAGTATATTGTAGATGCATTTACAAACACACCATTTGCGGGTAATCCAGCTGCAGTATGTGTTATGGATAGCTGGCCATCAGAAGAATCTATGATGAAGCTGGCAATGGAAAACAATCTGTCTGAAACAGCGTTTATTGTTAAGGAAGAACAGGGATATCACTTGCGTTGGTTTACACCAGGTTCAGAGGTAGAACTTTGTGGACATGCAACCCTTGCATCTTCATTTGTAATCCTTAATTTTTTTGACAAGGATGCAGATGTAGTCGAGTTTAACACCTTAAGCGGAAAGCTTACAGTAAAGAGAAATGGTAATCTCTTTGAAATGAATTTTCCTACATATGAACAGCCTGAAATTCCTGTAACAGATGAAATGGAAGAAGCATACGGCGTTCGTCCTATAAAGGCACTTCTTGGTCCAGATCTTCTCTGCATTTTTGAATCAGAAGATCAGATAAGAAATATGAATCCTGATCAGATGAAGCTCTCAAAGCTTCCAGGCAGAGGACAGGATGCTACAGCAAGAGGAAAAGATGTAGATTGTGTCTCAAGAACGTTCTTCCCTAAACTTCTTGTTGCAGAAGACCCAGTATGTGGTTCAGCTCACTGTCAGATAGCAGCTTACTGGTCTGAAGTATTGAATAAGAAGGAAATCAAAGCTTACCAGGCTTCAAAGCGTGGTGGCTATGTATATTGCAAGTTAGAGGATACTGGTCGCATCACAATTAGTGGTGAAGCTACTCTAGTTGCTGTATCAGAGATTGTAGCTGAATTATAACTTACGAGGGGCGACTTATGAAAAGAACTAAAGCTATATCCCTATATATCTCAGGAGCATTAGGTCAGATTGCATTTGTATGTCTAGTTGTATACCTACTTAGGAATATCGGATTTACGGTGGACTATACTTCGCCACTAGGCATGATAGCTATTGCTATAGGTGGAATATCATCAGCTTTATGGGGAATAATAGTTTCTGTAAAATATAGAAAAATATCTTTTAAAACAATCGTGGCTGACTTTTTCAAATTCAAGCAAAGCTATAAGGATTATCTGTTGGTTCTATTGTTCATCTTTATAGATTTTCTACCAGTGATATTAGGCGGTGAATTTATAATTAATACTTGGTATATTCCATTAATGATGTTTGTAAAACATATAGCATTTGGTGGATTTGAAGAGATTGGGTGGAGATATTTCTATCAGCCAGCATTACAAGAGAGGCTTAATTACATTTATGCAACGCTAATAACTTTTGTGTCATGGAGCATATGGCATTTCTTATACTTTTATATAGAAGGAACAATTGCTGATGTATGTGTAGTGCCTTTTCTTGTTGGGTTATTAACAAACAGCTTTATTCTTTCAGCACTTTATGCAAAAACAAAGAATCTATGGCTATGTGTGATGACTCATTCTTTAATAAATGTATTATCGCAGTTAGCAATTGGCGGGGTTGATTATCTAGGCTATGTGAGCAAATTATTGATTATTTTAATAGCAATAAGAATTGCATACAGTAGTAACAAAAAGATATAATTGAATCGAGAATAGGAAAGGAGGACATTGCCGATGATCAATTCCTCAAACCTCCTCCACATTGTGGAGGCCTAAACTCGACACTGCGGGTTCAAGCTAAGCTTACCCGCTAAAATATATAAGGCTGCAAGGAGTAATCTTTGCAGCCATTTACTTTACGGGGTGTGGCTCAGATGGTAGAGCGCTACATTCGGGATGTAGAGGCCGCGCGTTCGAATCGCGTCACTCCGATTTTAGATTTAGTAGGGGGATAAGTAATGCGTAAACTAAGACTTGTATATGCAACACTAGCTATTCTTTCATTATCGTACTCAGTTGCTGTGTATATGGTTGGAAGCGGAACATTTTCATTTATCATATGGATATTTGCAGCAATATTCTTTGGATTCTTATATCTCATGGAAAAGAAAAGCCTATGGCTTAAAGTACCAAAAGCCGTTAGATATGTATTCAGAGCCCTTGTTGCTTTGGGACTTGCCATCTTTATCATATGCCAAGGATGTATATTAACGCAGTTCTTTTCAAAAGGAGAGCCTGGAGCAGATTACATAATTGTCCTAGGTGCTCAAATGAGAGATTGGGGGCCAAGCGTTGTTTATAAGGCTAGACTGGATTCAGCAATTGAATATCTAAATGATAATCCAGATTCTAAGGTTATTGTAACTGGCGGTCAGGGAGCTAATGAATCTGTATCAGAAGGAGAAGGTGGAAAGACATATCTTCTAGAACAGGGTATAGCAGAGGATAGAATTATAGTTGAAAGCGAATCCCTTGATACGAACCAAAATATCAGTAATGCTTTAAATCTTGTAGAAGTAACAGCTGATATGAAAATTGGAATTGTAACCAATAATTTTCATGTGTTCAGAGGGGTAATGATTGCAAAGCGCTACACTGATGCTGACGTAACAGGCATTGCTGCTTTCACAGAATATCAGTATCTTCCAAACAACATGGTCAGGGAGACCTTTGGTATATTAAAAGATGTGATGTAAGAGGGGGTAAAAATGAGTAGATTAAAGGAATTAAGGGCATATGATGGGGTATCATACGAAAGATTAAATCAAACGGAGATGCTTGAGTACTTTGCTTGATTTGTTGCAATTGCAACAACTTTAAATAAAAACAATTGATATATTGTACATGGAAACTGATAGATTGAATTGGAGGTTAGCCATGGAAGAGAAAATCGCTAATGCAGAAATAGAAGTTGAAGCATCAGCTGCAAGAGTAACATCCGACATTACAATAGAAAAAAGAGACGCTGCAAAAAAACAGGCTGCAATAGTAGGCCATCCGCTACATCTTTTTACTAAGGAAAATGAAGCTCTCACGGAAGTGATTCATAAAACAAAGGGATTGATTGAAGACATTAAGAGTGATCCATCGGATGTTAATAATAGTAAGATAAATGAAATCATAGATAGTCTTAGAAAAGTGGCCATCCACTATGCGAAAAAAGGCGATTTGGTTTATCCACATATGAAAGTCAAATATGAAATTTCTGGTCCTTCCGATGTTATGTGGTCTGTTGATGATGAGATAAGAGATGAGCTGAAATTCATAGCAGGATCTGATTTCAGAAACACCGAATATCTTGGCAGATTAGAACATGCAATTGCTCGTATGGAGGAAATGATTTATAAAGAACAGAATATTCTCTTCCCTATTTGCACTAGATTTTTCACAGAAGAAGAGTGGTATAAAATATATCAGGACTCAAAAGATTATGCTCCGTGCCTTGTGGATTTTATTGAATGGCCTGAAGCAGAGGCGGTGTTGACTAAAGAAAAACCTGATAGCAATGCGAAAGAAGGTATGATTAATCTACCAGGTGGACATTTCACACCTACCCAGCTCAGAGCGATTCTTAATACGCTTCCTGTAGAAATATCATTTGTAGATGAAAATGATATTAATTGTTTCTTTAATGAAGGACCCAAGCTATTTAAGCGAGCTGGCATGGCTATAGGACGTGATGTGTATAGTTGTCATCCACCAAAGATTGAGATGATGGTCCGATCTATAATTGGGGACTTTAAATCTGGCGCGAGGGATAAGGTGTCGGTTTGGATGGAAAAAGAAGGCATCCCAGTGCTTGTAGAGTACATTGCTGTTAGAGATGACAATGGACAATATATCGGCACAATGGAATGCGTTCAAAAAATGGATGAGGCCAAAAAGCATTTTGAAAAATAAAATTATTTGATGACAAAGGTATTTCTATCGAAATCAATAATTCCTTCGTCACGCATTTTACCAAGCTCTCTTGTCATGGCACTGCGGTTGATTGAAAGATAATCAGCTAGCTGTGTTCGTGACAGGGGAGCTTTTATATATTTTGATTTTTGCTGTTGAGCAAGGGTTGAAATGTACGCCATAAGCTTTCCGCGAATAGATTCTTTCGACATGATTTCCAGTTTATTCATATAGGAAATACTTTTTTTACCTAACAGATGAAACATGTTTTCTGCAATTCTGGCATGGAAGCTACAGGCGTTTTCACAGGTATGGATAATCTTTGAAGCAGCAAGAAATAATACTCTTGTTTTTTCTACAGCAACAAAAGTAACAGAAGATTCCTGTTCAACGCTGACGGCAAAGTTTTCTCCAAATAATTCTCCAGGTCCAACATAGGATAGAAGTGAAGAGTTTCCCCATATATCTTCTTTCAGAAGGTGCACATTTCCAAAAAGAACAATTCCGATATAAGGGACTTTGTCCTTTTCCATAATGATGGTTTCCCCTTTATCAAAATCTTTTTTAAAGGAGTTGATACATATCAATAGTTTATTCAAATTGTCTGGATGAATTCCCTCAAATAGAGGAATTTCGTTGTAATCTATTTCTTTCATAAGCTTATTATAAAATCAATCTGTTGCAAATGCAACAAACTTACTTCCATTCTAGTTGTATATTATGAGCATCAAAGAAATCTGGTTAGAAAATGGAGGTAAACGATGGAAAATAAGATGTTTTGTTATCAGTGTCAGGAGACAGCAGGTTGCACTGGTTGTACAATGTCAGGTGTCTGTGGAAAAAAGCCAGAGGTTGCGAATCTTCAGGATTTATTAGTATATGTTACCAAAGGAATTTCATTTGTAACAACAAAGCTCAGAACTGAGGGTAAGGAAGTATCAGAAGATATTAATCATATGATTTCGGTAAATCTTTTTACAACTATTACAAATGCAAATTTTGATTATGATTCAATAGCGCATAAGATTGAAGAAACTATTAATGCAAAGGAAGAGTTAATAGAAAAACTTACGGACAAGAGCAATCTTCCAGATGCGGCTATCTGGAATGGGGAAAGAGCACAGTACGATGACAAGGCAACGACAGTTGGAATTCTTTCAACAGCGAATGAAGATATTCGTTCTTTAAGAGAGTTAATTACATACGGACTCAAGGGGCTTGCAGCTTATTCGAAGCATGCAAATGCACTTTTAAAGGATAACAAAGAAATTGATGCATTCCTTCAAAAAGCATTGGCAGCAACATTAGACGATAGCCTTTCTGTAGATGATTTAGTTGCACTAACTCTTGAGACAGGAAAATACGGAGTTGATGGCATGGCGCTTCTTGATGAAGCTAACACATCGGCTTATGGCAATCCTGAAATTACAACAGTAGATATAGGTGTTAGAAATAACCCAGGTATTCTTATTTCAGGACATGATCTGAAGGACTTGGAGATGCTTTTAGAGCAGACTAAAGGAACTGGTGTAGATGTATACACTCATTCTGAAATGTTACCAGCCCATTATTATCCATTCTTTAAGAAATACGATAACTTTGCAGGAAATTATGGTAATGCGTGGTGGAAGCAGAAGGAAGAATTTGCTAGCTTCAATGGACCAATTCTTATGACAACAAATTGTATTGTGCCACCAGCAGATTCTTACAAGGACAGGATGTTTACAACAGGTGCGGCAGGATATCCTGGATGCAAGCATATTGATGCACCTTATGGTAAGACAAAGGATTTTTCTGAAATCATTGAACTAGCTAAGAAATGTCAGGCTCCTACAGAAATTGAAACAGGTACAATTACAGGCGGATTTGCTCATGAGCAGGTATTTGAGCTTGCTGATTCGGTGGTAGAGGCAGTTAAAAATGGAGCAATCAAAAAGTTTGTTGTTATGGCTGGTTGCGATGGAAGGGCAAAATCTCGCGAGTATTACACAGAATTTGCTAAGGCACTTCCAAAAGATACAGTGATTCTTACAGCAGGCTGTGCAAAATATAAATACAATAAACTAAACCTTGGAGATATCAATGGTATACCAAGAGTTTTGGATGCAGGACAGTGTAATGATTCATATTCACTTGCCCTTATAGCTCTTAAACTCAAGGAAGTATTTGGACTGGATGATGTAAATGAACTCCCAATTGTCTACAACATTGCATGGTATGAGCAGAAGGCTGTAATTGTATTGCTTGCTTTATTATATCTCGGAGTAAAAAATATACACTTAGGTCCAACACTTCCAGCATTTCTTTCACCTAATGTTGCAAACGTTCTTGTGCAGAATTTTGGTATTGCAGGAATCACAAATGTAGAAGACGATATTAAATCTCTAATATTATAAAATTACAATAATACGGATATCACAAAATGAAGTAACAAAAAAGCCCTTAATCAAAGAATTCCTAGGTGAATTCTTCGGTTTAGGGCTTATTTTATTATTACAATTCTTCATATGAGGCAATTATAGTCATTTGTCCAATAAAATGCAAAACTATCTTTTTCTCTGTTATAATATAGGTGATTTTAGGAAAAGAGGATATGGTGATGGAAAAAGGCAATGTGATGATGCTATAAGGCAAGTAGAATCGATTAAAATGGAATTACAAAACAGATTGAGAGGTTAGTTAGATGTACTATGTGGAAGATGGCACAGAATTAGCGGGATTTTATGAATGCTCAGAATGTGCTAATAGATTTTTATCTATTCAGGTAGGTCCAAGTTTGGTATGCCCATACTGTGGCGAAGCGCCTGATATGGAAATCGGACCAGATGAAGAAATGCCAGTGGTCAAAGAAACTGCAAAGCTACTGCAAGTGGTCAGAGGCAAGGAAGAGGTTGAGCGTATGGACGCACTTCTTTCATTAGCTGTCACTGGTGGAGATTATAATTGGATGTAAACAAGGTTAGAAGAAACCTTAGGATATCAGCCAGATGTATGGAAAGGCTGGATTTTGATTAGGAGTCTGTATGCAAATCTTACTTGTAATTGATATGCAGCAAAGATATTTAAAAAATTATAAGCCTGACTTGGTTAACAGAGTAAATGCTAGAATTAGAGAAGCTATGTCCAAAGAGATTCCTGTAGTTTATGTAAGAAATACAGGGCGTAGCGGCAGGGATAACAATTTTGAATTAGCTGATGAGCTAGAGGTTTCATCAGATATAATTTTCAAAAAGCAATTTCCAAGTGCATTTTCCAATCCTGATTTTGAGCCATTTCTTACGAAAGCTAACATTGATTCAATCTACGTTGTTGGTGTTGATGGCAGATGCTGTGTTTCTAGAACAGTAATGGACGCTTTGGAGAGAGGCATAAAAATCAATTTACTGATGGATGCAATAGAGGCTCATAGTGACAAGTTCTACTATAAAGAGCTAAAGAACATGGAATTAAAAGGCGCAAAAGTGCTAATGAATCTTGAGGAATTATAGGCACTTGCCAATTACCTACCAACATAGTATGCTTTAGAAAAGGGTGGATGATAGTAGGAGGCTGTTATATGAAGTCTATTCTAATCAAAGATACAACCAAAGAAGAGCGAGAGGAAATAATCAAATCATCTCTTGATTGTGGTGGTGGTTGTGAGAATTGTTCCTCATGCTGGTTAGGTGGTGGTAGTCCTTGGGATATATACCAAGATTATATTGATGGAAGACGCGAGATTTCTGAGATTAATGCTGATTACATGTCCGTGTATCGTCAGGACAGACAGATAAAGTAGGTAGAAGTATGGCACCAGATATTTCAACATCTACAATAGAAGAGCGTAGGGAATATATAAAAAAGACCTTTCCATGTATAGCTGACTCGGATATGTGTGGGCTATGCAAAGTTTTTCATGGAAAGGATGCTGCAACTGCTAAGGATGATTATATAACTGGTAAGCGGTCTTATATGGAAGTAAGTGCGGACTATAGATAGCTTGGCTGAGAGCTTAACGATTTGTTAGATAAAACATTGCAAGCAATGGC